>CAZAPJ010000004.1:0-135438 GCA_964487025.1 uncultured Hydrogenophaga sp. | reverse complement strand
CAGGCCCGAGTAGCTGAACATGCCGATCTGGCGGGTGATGAAGCCCATGTCCTGCTTCACGCCGGCGGCCTTGAGGCCGTCCACCAGTTTCTGGCGCATGGCCTTGATGCGCACGCGCATCTCGGCCAGTTCCTTTTCCCACAGGGCGCGCAGTTGCGGGTCGTGGAGCACCGCGGCCACCACCGCGCCGCCATGCGTGGGCGGGTTGGAGTAGTTGGTGCGGATCACGATCTTGAGCTGCGAGAGCACGCGCGCGGCTTCCTCGGCGTTCTCGCACAGGACCGAGAGCGCACCCACGCGCTCGCCGTACAGGCTGAAGCTCTTGGAAAACGAAGTGGAGACGAAGAAGGTCAGGCCGGCGGCGACGAATTTGCCGATCACCGCGCCGTCCTCGGCGATGCCATGGCCGAAGCCCTGGTAGGCCATGTCCAGGAAAGGCGTGAGGCGGCGCGCCTTGACCACCGCGATCACCTGGTCCCACTGCTCCGGGGTGATGTCGTAGCCGGTGGGGTTGTGGCAGCAGGCGTGCAGCACCACGATGGTGCCCGGCGCGGCCGCGTTCAGGCTGGCGAGCATGCCGTCGAAGTTCACACCGCGCGCGGCTGCGTCGTAGTAGGCGTACGTCTCGACCAGGAAGCCGGCGCTGGTGAACAGGGCGCGGTGGTTCTCCCAGCTCGGGTCGCTGATCAGCACCTTGGCGGCAGGCTGGAGCTTCTTCAGGAAGTCGGCGCCGATCTTCAGGCCGCCGGTGCCGCCGATGGCCTGCACGGTGGCCACGCGGCCGGACTTCACGGGTTCGGAATCGGCGCCGAAGACCAGGGATTTGACGGCCGCGTCATAGGCCGCGATGCCGTCGATCGGCAAATAGCCGCGTGCCGCGGGTTTGTCCATCAGGGCCTTCTCGGCGGCCTGCACGCATTGCAGCAGGGGCAGCTTGCCGTTGTCATCGAAGTAGACGCCGACGCCGAGGTTCACTTTGCTGGGATGGGTATCGGCGGCGAACTGCTCGTTCAGACCCAGAATCGGGTCGCGGGGCGCCATCTCGACGGCGGAGAAGAGGGACATGCTGGATTCCTGAGGGGTGAAGGGCAGGCGGCAGACCGCCGCATTCTACCGGCTGGCCCGCAGCCGCAGAGGGGTCTGGCCCTTGGGCGCACGATCGCCGGCCGAGTGTGAGCTTGTGCATGCCGGCCCTCGGTTTGCACGTGTCGTTACGCGGCCACGGTGGGATTTTGGATGCCGACTGGGGTATATTCAAAAAGGCAGTTAACTGTTACTAACATTCACCGCGTTTGGAGGACATGAGCCGTGCAAAGACATACTTCAGGATGCATCCGAACCATGGCCCCAAGGGCTGCGCTGATCGCACTGGCTCTGGCCGCTGCCGGTTGCGCCAGCGTCAACGACGCGCTGCCGCCGGCGCCCGCGGTGGCGAGCACGGCCGACTACAACTACCTGGTCGGGCCGGGCGACACGCTCAGCATCAACGTCTGGCGCAACCCCGAGCTGTCCTCGACCGTGCCGGTGCGTCCCGACGGCAAGGTGTCCACGCCGCTGGTCGATGAGCTGGTGGCCCAGGGCAAGACCTCGGCGCAGATCGCCCGCGACGTCGAGGAGGCGCTGAGCAAGTTCGTGCGCGACCCGGTCGTCACGGTGATCGTGACCAGCTTCGTCGGCCCCTACAGCGAGCAGATCCGCGTGGTGGGCGAGGCCGCCAAGCCCCAGTTCCTGCCCTACAAGCAGAAGATGACGGTGATGGACGTGATGATCGCCGCCGGCGGCCTGACCGACTTCGCCGACGGCAACAAGGCCACCATCGTGCGCGCCGCGGAAGGCAACAAGCGCTACAGCGTGCGCCTGCAGGACCTCATCAAGCGCGGCGACATTTCCGCCAACGTGGAGATGCGTCCGGGCGACATCCTGATCATCCCGCAGGGCTGGTTCTGATCCCGTTTCCCTGATGCCCGCCGGCCGGATCGCGCGATTCCGGCCGGCCCATCGGCTTCTTCGCTGTCACACACGGTTGTTTGCATGCACGACCTCATCAATCAAATCACGACCTACCTGAGGGGCATGTGGAAGTACCGCCGCCTCGGCGTGCTGGTGGCATGGCTCGTGGCGGCCGCGGTGGCTGCGGCGGTGATGCTCATGCCCGACCGCTACGAGGCCTCGGCGCGGGTGTACGTCGACACGCAGTCGATCCTGCGGCCCCTGATGTCGGGCCTGGCGGTGCAGCCCAACATCGAGCAGCAGGTGACCATGCTCAGCCGCACGCTGATCAGCCGGCCGACGGTGGAAAAGCTGATCCGCATGGCGGACCTGGACCTGGGCACCAAGACCAAGGAGGAGCAGGAGCGCTTGATCGACAGTGTGACCTCGGCCCTGTCGATCCGCTCCACCGGGCGGGACAACCTCTACACCCTGTCCTACCGGGGCGACAGCCCGGCCAAGGCGATGCGCGTGGTGCAGTCGCTGATGACGATCTTCGTGGAGTCCAGCCTGGGCGATTCGAAGAGCGACTCGGACTCCGCGCGCCGCTTCATCGAGGAACAGATCAAGAACTACGAGGCGCGGCTCACGGAAGCCGAGACCCGGCTCAAGGAATTCCGGCTGCGCAACCTGGAGATGCAGTCCCAGAGCGGCCTCGACCTGGTCGGGCGCATGACCGAGATCGCCAGCACGCTCAACCAGGCCAAGCTCGAGCTGAGCGAGGCCGAGAGTGCCCGGGTGGCGGCCAAGCGCCAGCTCGACCAGGCGCGCGCCGCGCAGCGCAGGGCACCCACCCAGGCCGGATCGCCCTTCGCCACGCCCGAACTCGATTCCCGCATCGACGCGGTGCAGCGCAACCTGGACGCTCTGCTGCAGCGCTTCACCGAACGGCATCCCGACGTGATCAACGCGCGCCGCATGATCAAGGATCTGGAGGAGCAAAAGCGCAAGGAGGTGGCGGAGCTGCAGCGCCGGGCCGCGGCGAACCCGGGCGAGCCGATCCCCGAGACCAACCCGGCGCTGATCGAGCTCTCGCGCATCCACTCGACCGCCGAGGTGCAGGTCGCCTCGCTGCGCGCGCGGGTGGCGGAGTACGAGTCGCGTGCCCAGCGGGCGCGCGAGCTGATGAAGGTCGCGCCGCAGATGGAGGCCGAGCTGGCCCAGCTCAACCGCGACTACGAGGTCAACCGCAAGAACTACGAGGACCTGGTCGCCCGGCGCGAGTCGATCACCATGAGCGGCGAGCTCGAGAACTCTTCCAGCCTGGCCGACTTCCGCGTGATCGATCCGCCACGCGCCAACCCCCAGCCGGTGGCACCCAACCGCCTGCTGCTGATGCCGATGGCCCTGCTGGCGGCGCTGGGCGCGGGCTTGGGCGTGACGTTCCTGATGAGCCAACTGCGGCCCGTGTTCTTCGACGCCGGCACCCTGCGCGGGGCGACCGAGCTGCCGCTGCTGGGCGTGGTCACCTTGATCAAGAACGACGCGGTGCGCAAGCGCGAGTCGCGCAGCATGGTGCGCTTCGGCATCGCCGTGGCGGCCCTGGTGGTGGTGTTTCTGATCGGCATGGCGGTGCTCTCGTACCGGTCCGGCCTAGCGAGGTGAGAACCAAACATGAGCAGCTTGATTGAAAAGGCGGCCCAGCGGCTCGAGCAATTGCGCCGGGCGGGCCTGGATGCCGATCCAACTCCGCCGCAAGCGGGTGCCGCTGTTCCTGCGCCCGCTGCCGCCCCTGCAACTGTTCCCGCAGCTACTCCTGCGGCTCGCGCTCATGCGGCCCCCGCGCGAGCACCCGCGCCCGTGCCGCCCACCGAGCCGGTGTCGCGTGCCGTCAACATCGACCTCGAGGCGCTGCGCTCGCTTGGGTTCGTGACGCCCCAGTCGGCGCGCTCGGAAATCGCCGACCAATTCCGCGTGATCAAGCGGCCGCTGCTGGCCAATGCCACCGGCAAGGGCGCGGCGCCGGTGGTCAGCGGCAACCTCATCATGGTCACCAGCGCGATGCCCGGCGAGGGCAAGAGCTTCACCGCGGTCAACTTGGCCATGAGCATCGCCATGGAGCTGGACTACCGGGTCCTGCTGGTCGACGCCGACGTGGCCCGGCCTTCGCTCATGAAGGCGCTGGGCCTGCCGCCCGGCCCCGGGCTGCTGGACCTGCTGGTCAAGGACCGCTCGGACATCGAGATGTCCGACGTGCTGCTGCGCACCAACGTCGACAAGCTCAGCCTGCTGCCTAGCGGCACGCCGCACCCGCGCGCGACCGAACTGCTGGCCAGCGATGCCATGACCGCGCTGATCGAGGAGATGGGCCAGCGCTACCCGGACCGGATCATCATCTTCGACTCGCCCCCGCTGCTGCTCACCACCGAGGCGCGCGTGCTGGCCACGCACATGGGCCAGGTGGTGGTGGTGGTGCAGGCCGAGAAGACGCTGCAGTCCGAGGTGCAGCACGCCCTGACCACGATCGAGTCCTGCCCGGTGAAGCTGATGGTGCTCAACCAGGCGCGCGGCGGCGGCCAGGAAGCGTATGGCTACGGGTACGGCTATGGCTACGGTTATGGCAGCCAGGCCGCCGAAGCCCAGACCCCGGCGGCCGCGCCCGCGTGAAACAGGCCAAGGGAGGTTCCACAGTGAAGACACGATCGCAGCAGCAGCACACGACCCAGTGGATGCCGTCCACAAACAAGGGCGTGCTGGCCGGCTGTGCCGTGCTTGCGCTGGCGGCGTCGGCACATGCCCAGGTTCAGGACGCGGCGGCCGGCGCGCCGGCAGCACCTCGCCCCAGCGTCTGGATCGAGCCCCGGATCTCGGCCGGCGTGACCCTGTCGGACAACGGCAACCTTTCCAGCACCAACTCGCGCAACGAGCAGACCCTGGAGCTTCGCCCGGGCGTGCGCGCGGTCATGAACACGCCGCGCATCCAGGGCTTCGCCGACTATTCGCTCAATACCCTGCACTACATGCAGGACACCTCCGGCGACGACCTGCGCCACGCGCTCCATGCCAGCGCCACCGTGAATGCCTGGGACAACCGCGCGTTCGTCGACCTCTCGGGCGTGGTGGACGACCGCGCCACCTCGGCCTTCGATACCCTGCCGGGTCAGGGCCGCTCCGACGCCAACCGCAGCCAGATGGCCAGCTTCCGCATTTCCCCGTACCTGCGGGGCAATCTGGCGGGCGTGGCCGACTACGAACTGCGCTACGGCCTGCACACTTCGGACACCGACGCGGCAAACCGCTCCGACCTCACGGCGCAGGACCTCTCGCTGCGCCTGGGCCATCGCGGCGCCGGCCGGCTGGGCTGGTCGTTCGATGCCTCCATGCAGGACGTCGACTATGCATCCGGCCGCCGCACACGCTCCGACAGCGCCGTGGCCGGCCTGATCTACAACGTTTCGCCGCAGATGATGGTGACCGTGCGCGGCGGCATCGAAGCCAACGACGTGATCACGCTGACGCGCGAGTCGTACCGCACCGCCGGGCTTGGCCTGGATTGGCGCCCGTCGCCGCGCACCCGCCTGAATGCCGGCGTGGACAAGCGCTACTTCGGCACCGGCCACAACATCGCTCTCGAGCACCGCACCGGCCGCACGGTCTGGCGCTTCTCCGACGCCAAGGACGTGACCAACAACCCGCTGGAAGCCGCATCGGCCTCCCTGGGTTCGGTCTACGACCTGCTCGACAGCCTCTACACCTCGCTGGAGCCCGATCCGGTCCGGCGCGCCCAGTTGGTGCAAGCGGAACTGCTGCGGCTCGGCGTGTCGGGCAACACCCAGATCTTCCAGAACTTCCTGACCTCGTCGACCACCCTGCAGCGCTCGCAGCGGCTGTCGGTCGCGTTGCAGGGCGTGCGCAGCATGCTCACTTTTGCGCTCGCGCGCGGCGACACGAGCCGCCTGGGCCCGGCCTCCGGCATCGGGGACGATTTCGATACCAACGCGCGCATCCGCAGCCAGTCGTGGAGCGTGGGCTACGCGCACCGGCTCACGCCGCTGACGTCCTTCAACGTCGATCTGAGCAGCGGGCGCAACAAGGGCAGTTCGGGCATGCACCAGCGCGTCAACTCGCTGGGCCTGGGCCTGTCCACCCGTTTCGGCCCTCGCACCAACGGCAGCCTGCGGCTGCAGCGCGACAACCACCGCAAATCCAACGCCAGCTACGGCGAGACGTCCATCGCCGGCGTCGTCACCCACCGGTTCTGATTCATGTACGAAGCGTTCTACGGGTTGAGCAGCAAACCCTTCCAGCTCAACCCAGACCCCCGTTTTTATTACAGCAGCAAGCCGCACCGGCGCGCGCGCTCGTACCTGGTGTACGGCGTGATGCGCGGCGAGGGCTTCATCGTGATCACCGGCGAGGTCGGCGCGGGCAAGACCACCATCGTGCGCGACCTGCTCGACAGCCTGGAGAACGGCTCGGTGGTGGCGGCGCACCTGGTGAGCACGCAGCTCGGCGCCGACGACGCCCTCAAGCTGGTGTGCGCGGCGTTCGGCGTGCCCGTGCGAGGCAATGGCAAGGCCGACATGCTCATGGCGCTGGAGGCCTTCTTCATCACCCAGACCACGCAGGGCAAGCGCTGCCTGTTGATCGTGGACGAGGCCCAGAACCTGCACCCCATGGCGGTGGAAGAACTGCGCATGCTCTCGAACTTCCAGTTCGGCGAGCAGGCGCTGCTGCAGACCTTCCTGGTGGGCCAGCCCGAGTTCCGCGAGATCCTGCAGAGCCCGAGCATGCTCCAGCTGCGCCAGCGCGTCACGGCACGCTGCCACCTTGGTCCACTCGACGAGGAAGACACGCGCGCCTACATCGAGCACCGGCTCAAGTGCGCGGGCGCCACCGACAAGCCGACCTTCGAGCCGGCGGTGTTCCCTGCCATCTTCCAGTTCAGCGGCGGCATTCCGCGGCGCATCAACGCGGTGTGCGACCGGCTGTTGCTGCAGGGCTACCTGGCCGAGACGCCGCACCTGGCGCAGGAAGCGCTCAACGAAGTGATCGCCGAGATGCATGCCGAGAGCGCGGTGCCCACACCCGAGCCGCAGGAGGCCGAGGACCGCTGGGCCAACCTGCCGCGGGCCGGGGAGGGCGGCCAGCCGCGCCCCTCGCTGGTCGATGGCATCGGACCCGAACCCCTGGAGATCGACCCTGCCGTGGTGGACGGCATCGGCGAGGCGCTGACCAAGGTGTCGGCCGAGCAGCTCAGCACCCGGCTGCTGCGCATGGAGCGCAGCGTGCTGCGCCAGGAGCGTGTGAGCCTGGAAATTCTCAGTGCGCTCAAGAAGATCGTGGCCTCCACACGCAAGCCGCGCGGCACCAGCGGCACAGGCGCCTGACCGGAGGAGCTTGCATGAGCAACAGCAACATCGGCGCACCGTCGCCTGCCATCGCCAATGCGTTGACGATCGACGTGGAAGACTACTTCCAGGTGTCGGCGCTCGCGCCCTACATCCAACGCTCCGAATGGGGCCAGCGCGAATGCCGCGTGGAGCGCAACGTCGACCGCATCCTGAACCTGTTGTCGGAGCGCGACGCCAAGGCCACGTTCTTCACGCTCGGCTGGGTGGCCGAGCGCTACCCCGAGATGGTGCGCCGCATCGTGCGTGAGGGCCACGAGCTGGCCAGCCACGGCTACGGCCACCAGCGCGTCACCGACCTGAGCGAGGCGGCTTTCTACGAGGACATCCACCGCGCCAAGGGCATCCTGGAAGACCTGGGTGGGCAGCCGGTGCTGGGCTACCGCGCGCCCAGCTTCTCGATCGGCGCCGACAACCTCTGGGCGCTCGACACGCTGCTGCGCGCCGGTTACCGCTACAGCTCCAGCATCTACCCCGTGCGACACGATCACTACGGCATGCCCGACGCGCCGCGCTTCGCCTACGCACCGCGCGAAGGCCTGCTCGAGGTGCCGCCGACGACCATGCGCCTGTTCAACCGCAACCTGCCGTCCAGCGGGGGCGGCTACTTCCGCCTGTTGCCTTATGCGGTGTCGCGCTGGATGCTGCGGCAGGTGAACCAGCGCGACGCGCAGTCCGCGATCTTCTATTTCCATCCCTGGGAAATCGACCCTGGCCAGCCCCGCGTGCCCGGCGTGAGTCTCAAGACCAAGTTCCGCCACTACGTGAACCTCGGCCGCACCGAGCAGCGGCTGGCGCGTCTGCTGCAGGATTTCCGTTGGGACCGCATGGACCGGATCTTCCTGGGCCCGATGCCGCTCCCTTCCCGCTGAAAGGGCGCTGCTCGACGCCATGGGAAATGTGCTGTTGCTGGTGCACCGGATGCCGTATCCGCCCGACAAGGGCGACAAGGTACGCTCGTTCCACGTGCTGCGGCACCTGCAGCGTGACCATCGGGTGTTCCTGGGCACGTTCATCGACACGCACGACGACGACCAGCACCTGCCGGCCCTGCGCGCCCTGTGCCCGGATATGCACGTGGAGCGGCTCCACCCCCGGCTGGCGAAATGGCGCAGCCTGGCGGCGGGGCTGCTGCGCCGCGAGGCCCTGACCATGGCCTATTACCGCCATTCCGGCATGCGCCACTGGGTGCAGCGGGTCCAGGCGGAGCATCCGATCCAGGCCAGCCTGGTGGTCAATTCGGCCATGGCGCCGTATGCCGAGGCGCTGCTGCCGCAGGTACCGATGCTGGTGGATTTCGTCGATGTGGATTCCGCCAAGTGGCGTGAATATGCAGCCCGGCACGCGTGGCCGATGTCGTGGCTGTATCGGCGCGAAGCGCGGCGCCTGCTGCAGTCGGAGCGGCGCATCGCCGCGCGGGCCCGGCGCGCGTTCTTCACCACGCCGGCCGAAGTCCAGCTGTTCCGCGGCCTGGCCCCCGAGTGCGCGGACCGGGTCGAATCCGTCAACAACGGCGTCGACACCGCGTACTTCGCGCCCGATCCCACGCGGGCCAACCCGTTCCGGCCGGACGAGCAGGCGGTCGTGTTCGTGGGCGCGATGGACTACTGGCCGAACGTGGACGGTGCGGCCTGGTTCGCCCAGGCAGTGCTGCCGCGGCTGCTGCAGCGCTGCCCGGACGCGCGCTTCCACATCGTTGGCCGCAACCCGTCGCCGGCCGTGCAGCGCCTGGCCGGCGAGCGGGTGGTGGTGGCGGGCGCCGTGCCCGACGTGCGCCCCTACCTCCAGCACGCGGCCTCGGTCGTCGTGCCGCTGCGCGTGGCCCGCGGCATCCAGAACAAGCTGCTGGAAGCCCTGTCCATGGCCAGGCCGGTCGTGACCGTGCCGCCGTGCGCGAAAGCCGTGGGCGTCGGCGAGGCGGGCGCCGAGTGGCTGCGCGTGGCGTCCGACCCGCAGGCGTTCGCGGACGCGGTGTGCGGGCAGCTCGAAGCGCCCGCCGCCGCCGCGGCGATGGGCCAGGCCGCCCGTGCGCACGTCCAGGCGCATTTCCGATGGGATGTCCATCTCCAGGGGCTCGACCCCTACCTGCCCGGCCCCGAGGCCGGAGAAAGCGCGTGATGGCAACGTCATCGTGGAACCTGCCTCCGCAGTGGCGGCGCCCGCTGCTGGCCCTGGTGCTGCTGCTGGTGGCCATCCTGGCGCTGTACTGGCGCACCGGCATGGGCATGGCAGCGCTCTGGTCCGCTTCGGACACCTATGCGCACGGCTACGTCGTGCCCCTGATCACGCTCTGGCTGGTCTGGCGCATGCGCCATTCGCTGGCGCACCTGCAGCCGCGGCCGGCACCGCTGGCTTGGCTGCTGATGCTGGGCGCCGCGCTGGCCTGGCTGGCCGGCGACCTGGTGGCCGTCAACGCGGTGACGCAACTGGCGCTGGTGGCGCTGCTGGTGCTGTCGGTCCCCGCGGTCATGGGATGGCAGGTGGCGTTCGCCCTCGCGTTCCCGCTCGGCTTCCTGTTCTTCGCGGTGCCCATCGGCGACTTCATGCTGCCCCAGCTCATGGAGTGGACCGCCGACTTCACCGTGCTGGCCCTGCGCTGGACCGGCATCCCGGTCTACCGGGAGGGCCTGCAGTTCGTCATCCCCTCGGGCCGCTGGTCGGTGGTGGAGGCCTGCAGCGGCATCCGCTACCTGATCGCGTCCGTGACGGTCGGCTGCCTGTTCGCCTACCTGAGCTACCGCAGCATGGCCAAGCGGCTGCTGTTCATCGGCGTGTCCATCCTGGTGCCGCTGATCGCCAACTGGGTGCGGGCCTACATGATCGTGATGATCGGCCACCTCTCGGGCAATGAACTGGCCACCGGGGTGGACCACCTGGTCTACGGCTGGGTGTTCTTCGGCATCGTGATCCTCATCATGCTGTTCATCGGCTCCCGCTGGGCCGACGCGCCGGCTCCCGCCGGCGCGTCATCGTCTGCCGCGACGCTGCCGGAGGGCGCGCGGCTCGGCGCGGCCGGACGTGTCTCCGCCGTCGCGGGGGCGGCCGTGGCGCTGGCGATAGCGGCGCTGCCGCACCTCGGTGAGCGCGTTTTCGCACTGGCCACCCACACCGGTCCCGTGGCTCTGCACGCACCTGAGGGGCGGGCCGCGTGGCAGCGCACGCCCGCGCCGCCGACCGACTGGGTGCCCGCGTTCCAGTTCGCCGTGGCCAGCAGCCACACCGGCTACCTCGGCCCGAACGGCGAAGTGGTGGGGCTGCACCTGACCTACTACCGCCAGCAGGACTACGAGCGAAAGCTCGTGACCTCGACCAACATGCTCGTCACCAGCCACGACAAGCAATGGGCCCGCATCGCGGAGCGCCAGGCCGTGGCGCCGATGGCGGGCGGTGCGCTGAACGTGCCGGCCACCACGCTGCGCGAGCACGGCATCGGCTCGTCCAACACCGCCCGGCGCCTGCAGGTCTGGCGCTTCTACTGGGTCAACGGCCAGTTCACCGCCAGCGACGTAAAGGCCAAGCTGCTCGGCGCGCTCGGCCGGGTGACGGGCCAGGGCGACGACGGCGCCATCGTGGTTGTCTACGCACCCATGGACGCGCTGCTGTCCGAGACGGAGGCCCGCTCCAGCGCGACCGCGGCGCTCAAGACTTTCGTCGAAACCCACGGCGCGGCCATCGAGGCCACGCTGCGGCAAGCCCGGGACGCCGACTGATATGTGCGGCATCTCCGGCCTGTTCGACACCCTGGGACGGCGCGACTTCGACCGCGCGCTGGCCTCGCGCATCAACGACATCCAGGCGCACCGCGGCCCCGACGAGGACGACCTGCATTTCGAGCCCGGCCTGGCGCTGGGCCATCGGCGCCTGTCGGTGATCGACCTGGCCACCGGCCAGCAGCCGCTGTTCAGCGTGGACGGCAGCGTGGGCATCGTCTTCAACGGCGAGATCTACAACTACCGCGAACTGATGGCCGAGCTCAAGGCGCTGGGCCACCCGTTCCGCACCCGCAGCGACACCGAGGTGATCGTGCAGGCCTGGCGCGCCTGGGGTCCCGAGTGCGTGCACCGGCTGCGCGGCATGTTCGCCTTCGCCCTGTGGGACCGCCAGCAGCAGACGCTGTTCCTGGCGCGCGACCGCATGGGGGTCAAGCCGATGCACTACGCCTGGCTGCCCGACGGCACCTTCATCTTCGGCTCCGAGCTCAAGGTGCTCACCGCGCACCCGGACTTCGTGCGCGAGATCGACCCCCTGGCGGTGGAGGACTACTTCGCCCTGGGCTACGTGCCCGACCCGCGCTGCATCTACCGCGCGGCCTACAAGCTGCCCCCTGCCCATACCCTCACGCTGCGCCGGGGCGTCCCCACCCAGCCTGCGCCCGTGCCGTACTGGGACGTGCGCTTCACCAATCACAACCCGATCGGCCAGGCCGAGGCCGAGGCCGAACTGCGCGAACGCATCCGCGAGTCGGTGCGCCTGCGCATGATCGCCGACGTGCCGCTCGGCGCCTTCCTCTCGGGCGGGGTGGATTCGAGTGCCGTGGTGGCCACCATGGCGGGCCTGTCCAGCACGCCGGTGCAGACCTGCGCCATCGGCTTCGACGACCCGCGCTTCAACGAATCCGAGTTCGCTCAAATGGTGGCCGAACGCTACCGGACCGACCACCGGCTGGAAATCGTCGGCAGCAACGACTTCGGCCTGGTCGACACGCTGGCCCGCCTGTACGACGAACCCTACGCCGACAGCTCCGCCATTCCCACCTACCGCGTCTGCGAAATGGCGCGCAAGCACGTGACCGTGGCGCTCTCGGGCGACGGCGGCGACGAAAGCCTGGGCGGCTACCGGCGCTACCGCCTGCACCTGGGCGAAGAGATGGTGCGCAGCCGGCTGGCGCACGGCCTGCGCCGCCCGGTGTTCGGCGCGCTCGGGCGCCTGTACCCCAAGGCCGACTGGGCGCCGCGCATGTTCCGCGCCAAGACCACCTTCCAGTCCCTGGCCATGGACAGCGCCCAGGCCTACCACCACACCATGTCGCATCTGCGCGCCGACCAGCGCGCGCGCCTGTTTTCCGACGCCTTCCGGCGCAGCCTGGGCGGCTACGAGTCGGTCGAGGTGTTCCGCCGCCACGCGCGGCAGGCGCAGACCGACGACCCGCTCGCGCTCATCCAGTATCTTGACTACAAGACCTGGCTGGTCGGGGACATCAACACCAAGGTCGACCGCGCGAGCATGGCGCATTCGCTCGAGGTGCGCGAGCCGCTGATGGATCACGAGCTGATCGAGTGGCTCGCCACCTTGCCCAGTTCGCTCAAGATCCAGGGCGGGCAGGGCAAGGCGGTGTTCAAGAAGGCCTTCGAGCCCCTGCTGCCGCACGACGTGCTGTACCGGCCCAAGATGGGCTTCTCGGTGCCGCTGGCGAGCTGGCTGCGCGGGCCGCTGGCCGAGCGCATGCGCACCTCCATCCTGAGCCCGCGCATGCTCGACAGCGGCTACTTCAACCCGGCCACGCTGCGCACCCTGATCGACCAGCACCTGGGCGGCCGGCGCGACCATTCCGCCCCGCTGTGGATGCTGCTCATGTTCGACGCGTTCCTGCGGCAGTCCCAGGCGTCCCTGCCGCGGGTGGCCCAAGCCGCATGAAGTCCGAGAGCCCGAGCCTACGCCGCCGGCGCATCGTCCACGTGGTCTACAGCTTCTCCATCGGAGGGCTGGAAAACATGATCGTGCAACTGATCAACCGCCTGCCGGCCGACCGGTTCGAGCACGTGGTGCTGTCGCTCACCACGATCAGCGACTTCAAGCACCGCGTCACGCAGCCCGGCGTGCGTTTCATCGAGCTGCACAAGCCACCCGGCCATGCGATTCCGCTGTACCCGCGCATCGTCCGGCTGCTGCGCGAGCTGCGTCCCGACGCGATGCACACCTGCAACCTCGGGCCGCTCGAACTGGTGCCGCTGGCCTGGCTGGCGCGCGTGCCGCTGCGCATCCACGCCGAACACGGCTGGGACGCGCACGACCCCCAGGGCAAGAACCCGCGCTACCAGCGCGTGCGCAAGCTCTACAGACCCTTCGTCAGCCACTACGTGGCGGTGTCGCAGGACATCGACGACTACCTCGCCCGCGCCATCGGCGTCCCCGCCCAGCGCCGCAGCCTGATCGCCAACGGCGTGGACACCGATGCCTTCGCGCCATCCCCGGGCATGGCGCCCGCAGTGCCCGGCTGTCCGTTCCGGCCCGGCCGCCATTGGCTGCTGGGCACCGTGGGGCGCCTGCAGACCGTCAAGAACCAGCCGCTGCTGGCGCACGCGTTCGTGCGGCTGGCGCGCGCACGCCCCGAATTCGCCGAGCGGGCCCGGCTGGTCATCGTGGGAGAAGGACCTTTGCGGCCCGAGGTCGAGCAGGTGCTGAGCGAGGCCGGCCTGCAGGGCCTGGCCTGGCTGCCCGGCGCGCGCGACGACGTGGCCGACGTGCTGCGCATGCTCGACCTGTTCGTGCTGCCTTCCCAGGCCGAAGGCACCTCCTGCACGCTGCAGGAAGCCATGTCCACCGGCCTGCCCGTGGTCGCCACTGCCGTGGGAGGGACGCCCGACCTGGTGCAGGAGGCGAAGACCGGGTACCTGGTTCCTTCAGAAGACGAAGGGGCGCTCGCAGACGCCCTCTGGGCCAGTTTCTCCGAGCCCGAGACACAGCGCGCGTTTGGCCAGGCGGCCAGGGCCGAGGCATTGAGGCGCTTCGGCCTGGATGCCATGGTGAGCCGCTACAGCGCGCTGTTCCAAGGCCTGCAGGATGCCTACACGGCCTGACGATCACGACAGTCACCGACCTCATGGCGCCATCACACAACCCCAAACTGACCCTGATCAAGGGTGCGCTCTGGGCTGTGGGCACGCGCTGGTCGATCAAGGGCATCGGCTTCCTCAACACCGTCATCATGGCGCGGCTTCTGTTGCCCGCGGACTATGGCGTGGTCGCGATGGCGATGCTGGCGGTGGGGCTGATTCAGGCATTCATGGATTTGGGCGTGGGCACGGCCTTGTTGCGCAAGAAGGAGGTCCATCGGGACGATGCGGATTCGGCGTGGACGTTGCGCATCATGCAGAGTGTGGTGGTCGCCATGGCTCTGATCGGTGTTTCCCCTTGGGTGTCGGTCTACTTTGGCGAGCCGCGGGTGCAAACGATTCTTTGGGTGATGGCGCTGGGCGTCGTCCTGGAGGGAGCAAGCAACATCGGCATGGTGCTTGCCCAGAAAGCGTTCAATTTTTCGCTGGAGTTCCGGGTCAATGTCGCTTCCAAGACGATCAGCGTGCTGGCCACGCTCGTGTCCGGGTATTTTCTTCGTGACTACCGTGCGTTGGTCATTGGAGTGATGGCTGGCTATTGCAGCACCTTCGTCCTGAGCTATTGGCTCAATGACTACCGGCCGCGCTGGAATACCCGCAAGGTTCGCGAGATCTGGGCGGTGACCAAATGGTTGATGTTGGCCAGCATCGGGACGTTTCTCATCCGCCGCAGTGACGAATTGATCGCGGGCCGTGTCGGAACCACGGGTGAGTACGGCACCTACCACGTGGGTGCCGACCTGGGGCGCCTGCCGGTGGGGGAGTTGGGGCCTTCCCTGCTGCGGGCATTCCTTCCCGTGCTGTCCTCCATGAAGTCCGACATACAGCGCACCAACCAGGCGGTTTTGAAAGCCCTCACCGCTGCAAACACCATCACGCTTCCGATCGGTTTTGGCGTTGCCGCCGTTGCCTTGCCTGTGACCGAACTGATTCTCGGCAACAATTGGCTGGCGGCAGCACCTTATGTGGCGGGCTTCGCGCTGGTGGCCTCTGCCCAGTTCTCCATCAGCCCGCTCAACAGCCTGCTGGTGCTGCACGGGCACACCAAAACCCAGAGTTCGGTCGTGTGGATAGAGTTGGTGGCCTTCGCGATCTCGGCGGTGTTGCTGCTGCCGCGCTTGCACCTGATGGGTCTGGTCTGGTCCCGCCTGATCGCCATGGCCGTCAGCGCGCTCGCAACGGTGAACTTTGCCCACAACCTTTGCGGCATGCCCTGGCGCTCCATCCTGTTGGCGTTCTGGCGTCCCTTGCTGGGGTCGGTCGCCATGTACTTCGTGGTTGGCCAGGCCATGCAAGGCTTGGCGGGCAACGCGGTCCAACTGGTCGCCGGAGTGGCCGCGGGCGCTGCCGCGTACGTCGCATGGTCGCTGGCCAGTTGGCGGCTGTCCGGCAGGCCTGATGGCCTGGAGTCGACCGTGCTGGAGGCGCTGCGCTCGGTGCGGCGGAAGTTCGGTTGAGGCTTGTCGGTGTGTGATCGTCGGAAGAGAAATATTTCAAGGAAGTGGTTGCAATGAAAGTCATGCTTGTGTTCGGCACGCGGCCCGAGGCCATCAAGATGGCGCCACTGGTCAAGGGCCTGCAGGCCCGTGCCGGTGAACTGGAGACGGTGGTCTGCGTGACCGCCCAGCACCGCCAGATGCTGGACCAGGTGCTCTCGCTGTTCGAGATCGAGCCGCAGCACGACCTCAACATCATGAAGCCGGGGCAGGACCTGTTCGACATCACCGGCAACATCCTGAACGGCCTCAAGCCCGTGCTGCAGCAGGAAAGGCCCGACCTCGTGCTGGTGCACGGCGACACCACCACCACCCTGGCGGCCAGCCTCGCGGCGTACTACGCCAGGGTGCCCGTGGGCCACGTGGAAGCCGGCCTGCGCACCGGCAACAAGCTGGCCCCGTATCCCGAGGAAATGAACCGCCGGCTCACCGGCGCCATCGCCGACGTGCACTACGCGCCTACGGCCGCCGCCCAGGCGAACCTGCTGCGCGAAGGCGTGGCGCCCGAGACCATTCACGTGACCGGCAATACCGTGATCGACGCGCTGCTGGCCGTGGTGGACAAGCTGCGCAACGACACCCAGGCCCAGCAGGCCATGCGCGAGCGCTTCGCCTTCCTGAACCCGGAGCGCCGCCTGATCCTGGTGACCGGCCACCGGCGCGAGAATTTCGGCGAGGGGTTCCAGAACATTTGTCACGCTCTGGCCGATATTGCGCAGGCCCATGGCGACGTGGAGGTGCTTTATCCGGTACACCTCAATCCCAACGTGCAGCAGCCCGTGGCCGACATCCTGGCGGCGCGCCGCCTGAACAACGTGCACCTGATCGAGCCGGTGGACTACCTGCCGTTCGTGCACCTCATGGACCGGGCACACCTCATCATCACCGACTCCGGCGGCGTGCAGGAAGAGGCCCCCTCGCTGGGCAAGCCCGTGCTGGTGATGCGCGAGACCACCGAGCGTCCGGAGGCCGTGGAGGCGGGCACCGTGCGGCTGGTGGGTACGTCGCGCGAAAAGATCGTGGGAGAGGCCCACCGGCTGCTGACCGACGAGAACGAATACGCCGTCATGTCGAGGGCCCACAATCCCTACGGCGACGGCAAAGCGGTGCAGCGGATCGTGGAATCGGTCCTGAAAATGAAATCAAAGTGAAGCTGAAAGGGGTATTCTGAAATGGCGCGCGAACTGCAAAAAGTCGTGGTGATGGGGCTGGGCTACATCGGCCTGCCCACCGCCTCCATGCTGGCCACCAAGGGGCATACGGTGCTGGGCGTGGACGTGAACGAGGTGGCGGTGAACACCATCAACTCGGGCCGCATCCACATCATCGAGCCGGACCTGGACGTGCTGGTGCGCTCCGCCGTGAACAGCGGCAACCTGCGCGCCTCGCTCACGCCGGAGGAGGGCGACACCTTCATCCTCGCCGTGCCCACACCGTTCAAGGAAGAGGGCGGCAACCCCAAGGCGCCCGATCTGTCGTACGTGGAAGCGGCCGCGCGCGCCATCGCGCCCTGTCTGCGCGAGGACAACCTGGTGATCCTCGAGTCGACCTCGCCGGTCGGCACCACCGAGTTCATCGAGCAGATCATCACATCCATGCGCCCCGAGCTGGCCGGCAAGGTGCACACCGCCCACTGCCCCGAGCGCGTGCTGCCCGGGCACATCCTGCGCGAGCTGGTGGACAACGACCGCATCATCGGCGGCACCACCCGGGAGGCCGTGGCCAAGGCCAAGGCGCTGTACAAGACCTTCTGCAACGGCGCCATCCTGGAAACCGACAGCCGCACGGCCGAACTCTCCAAACTGGTGGAGAACTCGTTCCGCGACGTCAACATCGCCTTCGCCAACGAACTCTCGGTGATCTGCGACCGCCTGGACATCAACGTCTGGGAAACCATCGCGCTGGCCAACCGGCATCCGCGTGTCAATATCCTGCAGCCGGGACCGGGTGTGGGCGGCCACTGCATCGCGGTCGACCCCTGGTTCATCGTCTCCAGCGCTCCTCAGGAGGCCCGCCTCATCCGCACCGCGCGCGAGGTCAACGATGCCAAGCCGCACTGGGTGATCGAAAAAGTCCGTGCCAAGGCCGAGCGCTTCCGCGCGCCCATCATCGGCTGCCTGGGCCTGACCTTCAAGGCCAACATCGACGACCTGCGCGAATCGCCCTCGCTGGAGATCGTCAAGGACCTGATCGCTTCGGGCATCGGCACCGTGATGGCCTGCGACCCGAACGTGAGCCAGGACAAGGCGCCGTTCCCGCTGCACGACCTGAAGGATGTGCTCAAGAAGGCCGACATCCTGCTGCTGCTGGTCGACCACCACGAGTTCCTGTCGATCGACCCGCAGATGATCAAGGACAAGGTGGTGATCGACACCAAGGGCATGCTGCGTTGACGACGGGCGGGGAGCGCGGACCATGATAGAAGCCTTCATCCTGACGCTGGACGTGTTCTGCATGGTGTGGATCTGCTGGCGCATGTGCAAGGTGGACGAGCGCCCGGGCAAGGAGCCGGACCTGGGCATCTTCTCGTACAAGCCGTCGCAGGATCCATGACGCTGCTTCCCGTTTCCTTTGGCACCAGCGTGCAGCAAAGGCCGCCACATGCGTGACCTGATGTTCGCGCTGGCGATGTTGATGGCCATCCCGCTGGCCATCGCCAAGCCGGTCAACGCCTATTACCTGTGGGGCTGGACGGCGGTGTTGATTCCGACCAGCTATTTCTTCGGGTTCATGTCCGGTGCCCGCATGAACCTGCTCTTCGCGATCCTGACGATCCTGATGGTGCTGCTGGGCCGGGTCAAGTGGAGCGAGTACCAGCCCAACCGTGTGACCTGGCTGTACCTGCTGTTCCTGCTGCACGGCACGATGTCATTCGCCCTGGGGTATCCGGGCAATCCCTTGAACGCTCAGTACTACGAGATCCTGGTCAAGGTGATGGTGTTCTGCCTGCTGATGCCTCTGTTCATCAACAGCCGCCTGCGCCTGCACGTGATGATCATCGTCATCGTGCTGGGCATGGGCCTGCATGGCGTGCTGGATGGACTCAAGACGATTGCGTCCGGCGGCGGGCACAAGATGTACGGCCCGCTCAATTCCATGATCGAAGACCGTAACCACCTGTCCGCAGCGCTGGCGTCGACGTTGCCACTGATCTATTACCTGTACCTGCACTCCCGGCATCGTCTGATCCGTTGGGGATTCCTCGCGGCGTTCGCGCTGGTGGCGCTGGCCATCATGGGCGGCGGGTCGCGAGGTGGATTCCTGGCGATGGGGATTGTCGGGTTCTGGCTCATCGTGACCACTCGCCACAAGGTCTGGGCGTCCATTGGGGTGGCCGCACTCGGTATCAGCTTCTTTGCGTTTGCCCCCGAACACTGGACCGATCGCCTTTCCACCATCCAGACGGCAGATCAGGACGAATCTTTCATGGGGCGGGTGATCGCCTGGAAGGTCGGTTCCGCGCTCGCCATGGCCCACCCAGTGTTTGGCGGCGGCTTTCATGCGGCGCAGATCCAGTACATCTGGGACACGTTCAAGACGTCGCAAGGCTTGCTGGGCTTTGTGGACACCCCGATTCCCGAGTTCACCGCGAAGGCCGCGCACAGCATCTACTTCGAGGTCATGGGGGACATGGGCTTCGTCGGCCTGGCCATTTTCCTGTTCATCCTGCTCCACGCCATCTACAGCCGATTTGCCATCAAGCGCATGGTCAAGGGCTTGGGCGATTCGTACATCTGGGCGCGCGACATGGCCGATATGCTGATGCTGGCCGTCATCGCCTACATGGCGGGAGGCGCGGGCGTCAGCCTCGGCTACCTGGAGATGATGTACATGATCGTCATGCTGATGGAGATGCTCCGCATCCAAGTCAGAAGCGCTTCCAGAGAGGCCGCCGCTTCGAAAGAAACGGTTCCGAAGAAATGAACAGCCCCGACTGACATGTTCCGTCCGCTTTTCAACGTGCTCTCCCGGGGCAAACTCACGGTCCTGCTTTTTCATAAGGTGCCCTTGGTCAAAGGCCCCTTGGAGCCTCATGAGTTGGACCTGGCAGGGTTCGAGCAGGTGCTGCGACGCGTGCAGCGGATGTTCCGTGTGCTGCCGCTGGATGAAGCCCTACTGGCACTCAGGGCCGGGAACCTGCCGCCGCGAGCGGCTTGCATCACCTTCGACGACGGGTATCCAGACTGGCTCAAAGGTGTGGTCCCCATGCTCGAACGCGAAAAGGTTCCCGCGACATTCTTTATTACCACGGGGCAGTTTGCAGGGCTACCCATGTGGAACGAGCGCATCCTGCATGCGGTGGCGAATGCGCCGACAGAGGCACCCGTATTGGAGATGCCGGATGGTGTATCGCCACTCTCGTTTGCCACGGAAGCTGACCGCCTGCACGCCATCGCTCAGCTTGACCAATACCTGAAATACCAGCCGCCAGAGAAAAAGGAGCATCTGCTGCAATTGCTGGAGCAGCACACGGGCAGGTGCATCGACCAAGTGCCAGTGATGAGTACCGACGATCTGCGTGCTCTGCACTCCCGGGGATTCGGTATCGGTGGCCATGCGGTGAGCCATCCCATCCTGGCGCGGTGCTCGCCGGAGCAGGCGTACGCGGAAATCGGTGGTGCGCGAGAGGAGTTGGAAGCGATCCTGCGCGACAAGGTAACGGCATTTGCTTATCCCAATGGCGTGCCAGAGCGCGATTTCGGTCCGGAGCATGTGGAGATGGTGCGCCGCGCCGGCTACACCAGCGCGGTGACCACCTACAAGGGTGTCGCCACGGCCGGCACTTCGCTGTTTCAGATCCCGCGCTTTACGCCCTGGGGGCCATCCGAACTGCGGATGCAACTCCAGGCTGCGCGCAACCTCATGCAGCACCCCGAGGAATTGGATGAAGCCGACCAAGGCGGAAAGCGGGCTCTGATGGTGGCATTTCACTTTCCGCCTCAGGCGGGGAGCAGCGGTATTCTTCGCACACTGAATTTCGCAAAGTACCTGCCTCAAAACGGCTGGCAGCCGACGATTCTGACCGCTCAACCCAAAGCCTATGTGGAGCAGCGAAACGATCTCGTGGCGTCCATTCCGCCGCAGACTCGGGTAATACGGGCCTTCGCACTGGATGCGGCCAAGCACTTGGCTGTCCGCGGCAAATATCCAGGCCTGTTCGCCATACCGGATCGTTGGTCTTGGTGGTGGATCCCTGCTGTATGGGCAGGCATGAAGGAGATTCGCCACCGCCGGCCAGCGCTGATCTGGAGCACTTACCCTATCTCAACCGCGCACCTGATCGGCGGCACGTTGTCTCGCTTGTCGGGTTTGCCATGGGTTGCGGATTTTCGCGATCCGATGGTGAGTGACAGCTACCCGACTCACTACATGCAGCGCAAGGTATGGACTTGGCTGGAAGCATGGGTGATGCGCAATGCCGAGAGGTGTGTTTTCACTACGGAGCGCGCGGCCCAGACCTACCGCTCGCGCTATCCCGCTGCTGCGGACAAATGCATGGTCATCGAAAACGGCTATGACGAGGATGCATTTGTGGGCAACCAGCCGCTGCGCCTAAACGTACGGGACGACCAGCTGCTGCTGCTGCACAGCGGCATCATCTATCCGAAGGATAGAGACCCTAGCGCTTTTCTGGATGCTATCTCGGCATTGATTCAAGAGGGTGTTTTGCAGCGATCGAAGCTGATCATTCGATTTCGAGCGCCTCATCACGAAGAAGATGTTGCAAGACTGGCGGGAAAGTACGGCTTGAGCGATATTGTTGATATAGCTCCATCGATACCTTACAGGAAAGCCATTGGGGAAATGATGGGTGCGGATCTGTTGCTGGTTTTTCAGGGAAAAAATTTCAATACTCAAATACCTGCAAAGATTTATGAATACATGAGATCGGGACGCCCGGTAATGGCACTGCTGGATTTGGCTGGAGACACGGCAAGGCAATTGGAGAAAATAGGATCTTCGATTCTGGTGGATATTGACTCGAGGCAAGATATTCAATCAGAGTTGCGTGGCTGGACTTCTGCTCGATTCGAGAAACAGCGAGGTGAATTTGACGAGGGAGAGCTATTGAGAATAAAAAGATATTCAAGAGAGTTTCAGGCCGGCTTTCTCGCTGGCATTCTGGAGAGCAGTGCAGCTCATGAACAGTGAAGGGTTTGGTGGTATGGAGCCGTTGCTGGAACAAGTGCGGCACACATGCAGCCAATGGCCGAGCGCTACCCAGTGATTCTCCCAGCTGGAGCGGGCTCAACGGGAGTGCAATAAGCCCGCTGGTGCGGATAAAAACCAGGTTGATGAGCGGGCGAGACTCAGCTTTTTTTCATGAGGATGCATGTGAGCTGATGTTTTTCGTCAACCCCGACACATTTTGGAGGGATTATTTGATCACCTATGGTCCAATGATCTCCTGTCCAGAATTGCCAATATTCCTGATCGACGATGCTTGCATTGCTTTCATCAACCCATCGCCTCAACTCAGCGCGTGAATATGACTGTGTTATATATGCCGCGTCTTTGCCATAGCTCGATCCTGGTAATTCATACACATTTTTCGTATAACTTTTCTCGTTATACGGGACTGTCAGTACAAGATGCCCTCCTGGCTTCAGCAGGGAGAACATGTTTCTGATGGCATCATCTGGATTCTGAATATGTTCAAGAACACTGATGCACGTAATGAGATCAAATGTGGTTGATAGCCGGGTTGCCGTAATGTCGTCATCGATAACATGATAGTGCCGGTTGAGCATGCCGGACGGCCAGTAATCATGAACATTGTCCGTTGCGGTGACCAGGCATCCACAATTACGCATCAGGTGTGGCAATGCTGTGGTGCCAGTGCCTACGTCAAGAATTTTTTGCGGATAGATAGTGCCAAGCGCCCGGAAGACGAAGCCAAATTCAACTGGCCTTTCATTGAATCGTGTAAAGACTTGAGATTCGAACTCTTGTTTGCAAATCCATTCAGGATACAGATTTAGTAGCCTCTTGATGGTTTGCTTGGCGTATAGCAGCATTGCTATTTCTCTCCATAGGTAAAGAAAATCTGCACACCTTCTGCTCAGGTGCGAACGAGTGAGCGCAATCCAGATGTGGGTACTTTATTCGCCCTGTTGGGTATATGGGGGCATCTCATCCCGCCTTGCGGTCTTTGACTGCCCGTAGGGATACACATTCCCGTATTTCTTGCAACAACTTGCGTCACACCATCCGACGGATGGCTGTGTATTGGCCCAAAACCGCGATCACTCAGACGCTCACTCGCTTCCTACTTCTTGCTTTACGCCCAGTGCCCAAGCATCTCCTTCAGTTCTTTTCAAGGCGTGAGTCTTCTCGGTTGCGTGTGGAAAATTGCGAAGCTATCCATCGACGCCAAGCCGCAAGCCGACGCTCAGTTGCAAAACTGATGAGCCAGCACATGAGCAAGATGAAACCACCAATGGCCAACGGGTAGGCGTATTGCCCGGACCCGCTTGGCGCATATGCACCAATGAACTGGGTCATGGGACGGTGAAAGAGGTAGAGCGTGAATGAGAATCCTGCCATATAGGCGAGCTTTGTCTTATGACGTCGAAAAAAACTATCAACCCATTGCGGTAAAGAGGCAAATGCCCGAATATGGCATGCAAGCAAGGCACCGATGATGTAGTCTGTCAGCACGCGCTGGGAACTGCCTAATCTCCAGAATCCAGGTACATGTTCTTTGATCCACTGCCGGACAAGGATGTCAGTTCCGGTCTGGTTGATGAGTGCGATGAGAGCGATAGGAATGATGAAGCCCAGCCATGCAATGGGGGTGGCCCATTGCTTACTCCAATCAAGGCGTGCGGACATCCAGGCCCCTATCAGCCATACAGGCATCAGGATCATGACCCCTGGCCCCGCGATCAGGGCGGCCAAGATGATCAATCCCCATCGGGCTTTCTTATTGCCAAACAAGAATAGCCCAAAAATGATATAAAACCACACCTCGTAGCATAATGACCAATAAGGGCTATTGAGGGTTAGGTTGGCCGGGTTTGTCCAGGATTCGTTGAGAAACAAAAAACTGCTGACTGTGTCGAAGATACTGACTGGGCGGTAGTTGGTGAGCTTTGTGATGATTTCTGGCGCCAACTGATTTATGGTGAGTGCTGCAATAGAGCTAGCGACAATGGCTGGGAGCGCTACGGAGTAGATGCGGGATATCCTGGCTATTGCGTAGTTCTTGGCTGTCGTCGACCTTGATGTCGTGCTTTGGTGAATAATAAACCCTGAGAGTACAAAAAATATGATGACGGCTTCGTGGCTGAAATGAGATAGCGGGAGCCATGAGATATTGATTCCATCCTGTGTCATATGTCCCAGAAGCACCGATAGGGCTGCTACAAAGCGGAGCATGTCCAGGTAGGCAGATAATCCATCCTGCAGTTTCATGAGAGCCTCAGGTTTTGCACGTATTTTGAGTGCTTTTTAAGCATGCCTTTGATCTGGAAAATCTTCACGGAAGATATTTTGAAAGCCGTGGGCCGATGAGATTGGTCAGCGCGATGGGTGTTCTTTGCCATGCGGAAATAACGAGCCGGTATTTTGGGTTGTCCGGGTTTAATCTGGGCAACTCCCTTCCGCCGGCCAGCCAGTAGTGCCAGTACAGCGGAACCCGCTTGGCTCCCCATTGCTTCTTGAACCGGTACGTCGGCGCGCCTTCGGTCGAGCGCCCGAAGTCGAACGTGTGGCAGCCCTGCTTGCAGGCGTGCTCCAGCATGTGCCAGTACAGCCCCATGTTGGCGTTCAGGGCGTTGGCGCTGCGCAGGGTGGAGGCCCAGGGCACTTCCATCTGGCCGGCGTGCGACAGCAGAAAGGACGCGGCCACCACCTTGCCTGCGGCCGTTCGGCCGATCACTAGGGTCGGGTTGCCCGGGCCTTGCCGCAGGATGGTTTCGAAGAAGCCGCGGCCGTACACCGGTGTGCCCAGGTCGCGCATGTTGATGGCGAACACGGTGTAGAAGTCGTCCAGCAGCTCGATGCCGCCGGTTTCGAATTGCAGTCCGTGGCTTTGCGCCTTCTTGACCTGGGCGCGCACCTTGCTGCCGATCTGCTGCCACAGGGCATCGGGGCCGTGAGGGAGCTTGAGCCACATCGATACCTTGTCGGTCCGGGCCGGCCAGTGGCTGCCATTGCCGCCGCCATCGTTGCCCATGGGCTGGCGGTCGCGCAGTTCCAGGTGCGAGCAGCCCGTGGTCCGGGCCAGTTCGGTGGCATGTTGGAGCAGGGCCTGCCGGGCGGGCCCGTCGCTGGCCAGGGCGCCGCCGTAGTTGAAATACGGCACCGACACCAGGAAATGGCCGAACAGTCGGCTCTTGAGCCGGACCAGGGGCAGCACCCCCACGACGTTGTCTCCGCGGTGAGCGATCAGGTAGGGGCAGTCGTGCCCGAACGTTTCCACGCAGACGCCACGCCAGCCGCTCAGGTGGTAGATGGATGCGTTGGGGTGCTGGTTCACGTAAGCGTCCCAGGCGGCGTATTGGCCGGTGGTGTGCAGCAGGCCGACCGTGACCGGGCCCAGCTCGGGTGATGGATCGGCCGCCAGCGCCATGAGAGAGGGCGGGGCGCTTGGTTCGCCGGCGGGCGACTGGCTGGCTGCATCGCGCAGGCGGGAAATCTGGTTTTCCAGTGCTTTTTCACGCCGGGTCAGGGTGCGTTTCTCTTCCAGCAGCGCTTCTATGCTCTGATTGGCCTTCTTGGCTTGGCCGATGGCGCGAGACAGGCCGCGCGACTGGGTTTGCACGGCCTGGAGTTCGGCGATCAGCGGGTCGATGGGGGTAGGGGCTGTCATGGCCTGGCAGGGAGTGAGACGGTCGGCGTGCACGAAGGCTGGCCGGGTGCCAGTGTACGCATGGGCCCTTCGTACAATCGTTCGATCCCTGCGTGGCAATCGACAGACCGAGGCTTTTTTCGCAGTTGTCCGGAATGCGCGCGGTGTGCGTATGAGTCAAAAAATTCGAACCCTGCTTTTCTCTACGCTCTATCCCAGCAGTTCCCGGCCCATTCACGGCATCTTCGTGGAGACGCGCCTGCGCGAGCTGCTCAAGAGCGGCCGGGTGGAAACCCAGGTGGTGGCGCCGGTGCCGTGGTTCCCGTCCACGAACCCCCGTTTTGGCGAATACGCGAAGATGGCTGCCACGCCCCGGATGGAGGAGCGCAACGGCGTCACCGTGCACCATCCGCGCTATCCGCTGCCGCCCAAGATCGGCCAGAACGTGGCGCCGTTCCTGCTGGCCTCGGGGGCGCTGCCGACCATTCGCCGGCTGATCCGCGAGGGCTTCGACTTCGACGTGATCGACGCCCACTTCTGGTATCCCGACGGCGTGGCCGCGTCCATCATCGCCCGCAAGCTGGGCAAGCCGTTCGTGTGCACCGCCCGTGGGTCGGACATCACGCTGTACCGGCAGCTCACCATCCCGCAACGGTTGCTGAAGAGGGCGTTGCAGCGGTCGGCCGCGAACATCGGCGTATGTGCCGACCTGGTGGAGCAGATGGAGCAGTCCCTGGGCGCTCCGCAGGATCGGTCCCTGGTCATCCGCAACGGCGTGGACCTCGATCGATTCCAGCCGCTGGATCGTGAGGCGGCCCGGAAGGCGCTGGGAGAGCGCGCCGACGGCGTGCTGCTGTTGTCGGTGGGGAATCTGATCGAGCTCAAGGGGCACCATTTGGTGATCCAGGCGTTGCAGGCGTTTCCCGGTGCGAGGTTGATGGTGGTGGGTGCAGGCCCGATGCGCGCCGAGCTGGAAGCATTGGCGGCATCTCTGGGGCTGCAGGACCGGGTGACGTTCACCGGCCGCCAGCCCAACGATCAACTCAAGACATACTACAGCGCGGCCAATGCCTTGGTGCTGGCCTCGAGCCGCGAAGGCTGGGCCAACGTGCTGCTCGAAGCCATGGCCTGCGGCACGCCGGTGGTGGCCACGCGCGTGAATGGCACACCGGAGGTGGTGGCGAGCCCGGATGCCGGTCGCCTGGCCGATGCGCGCGACGTCCCCCACCTGGTGCAGGCCTTGAAGTCTCTGCTGGCGGACTACCCGGCGCGCGAACGCGTGCGGCAGTACGCGGAGGGCTTCTCGTGGGAAGAAACCACGCGGTTGCAGTGCGAGCTGTTTTCGCGCATCAGCGGCAAGCCTTTTGAAGAAGACAGGGTGGGAACATGAACATGGATGTATCGGCGGTGGTGCTGTCGTTCAACTCGCGGCGCTACATCGAGACCTGCGTGCGCAGCCTGATGAAGGCGTACGCGGCGTGTGGTGTGCAGGGCGACATCTGGGTGATCGAGAACGGGTCGCGGGACGGCAGCGTCGATTTGCTGAAATCATTGCAAGCCGAGGTCGGGCCAAGCCTGAACGTGATCTACCAGCCGGAGAACACCGGTACCACGCGCTCGCGCAACCTGGCGCTGCGCCAGGCCACGGGGGATGCGGTCCTGATCCTGGATTCGGATGCCTACATGAACGCCGAGGCGCTGGCCGGCCTGCTCGCTTACCAGCGCGAGCACCCGCACGCCGGCCTGGTGGTGCCGAAGCTGACCTACCCGGACGGCCGGTTTCAACTGAGCGTGGACGTGTTCCCGACCATCGCGCGCAAGGCGCAGCGGCTGTGGTCCCTGCGCGCCCTGGAGGCCAGCCAGCCGCCGGCCTCGGCGGGCCCGGTGGATTACGCCATCTCGGCCTGCTGGTTGCTCAGTCGGCCGGCGCTGCAGGCCACCGGCCTGCTCGACGAACGCATCTTCTATTCGCCCGAGGACGTGGACTACTGCATCCGGGTCTGGAAGGCGGGATTCCAGGTGCACTACGTGCCCGGCTTCTCGGTGGTGCACGACGCGCAGGAAATCTCGCGGCCCAAAGGGCTGCTCGCCATCAACAAGTTCACCATCCGGCACGCCAAGGGCCTGGCCTACCTGTTCGCCAAGCACCGCTACGGCTTTTCACTGGGCGGCCTTTATCGGCGCGTCGGCCGGCTCGCGCCAGCCTCCAGCGCCGGCAGTCACAGCGCATGATGAAGATCCTCCACGTATTCGACCATTCCCTGCCGATCCAAGACGGCTACGCTTCGCGCAGTTGGGCGATCCTGCAGGAACAGCGCTCGCGCGGCTGGCAGGTGTATCCCATGACCGGGCCGCGCCAGCATTCGGCCCAGGACGATTCGGAAGAGGTCTCGGGCATGCGGTTCTTCCGCACGGCAGACCGCCAGGGGCTGCCGGGCCGCCTGCCGATGATCCAGCAGTTCTGGGCGATCTGGCTGATGTACCGCCGGCTGTGCCAGCTCATTCCGCAGCTCTCGCCCGACGTGATCCACGCGCACTCCCCGGTGCTCAACGGCATGGCGGCTTCCTGGGCGGCGCGCCGCTTCGGACTGCCGCTGGTGTACGAGGTGCGCGCCTTCTGGGAGGACGCCGCGGTGGACCAGGGCACGGCCCGCCCGGGCGGCCTGCGGTACCGGCTGACCCGTGGCCTGGAGAACATCGTGTTCCGGCGCGCGAGCCGGGTCACGGCGATCTGCGAAGGCCTGCGCGCGGACATCGAGGCGCGCGGGCTCTGCGCCCATCCGGTGACCGTGATTCCCAACGCGGTGGAATACGAGCGCTTTTCCAAGCCGGTGCCCCGGGATGAGGCCCTGGCCCAGTCATTGGGGCTGACCCCCGGGCGCACCCTGGGGTTCATCGGCTCGTTCTACGACTACGAGGGCCTGGACCTGGCGATCCAGGCCATGCCCGCCTTGCTCAAGCAGGCCCCGCAGACGCGTTTGTTGCTGGTGGGCGAAGGGTTCCAGGCGCAGGCCTTGCGCGAGCAGGCCAAGGCGCTCGGGCTGGAGCGCGAAGTGATCTTCACCGGCCGGGTGCCGTTCGCCGAGGTGGAGCGCTACTACTCGGTGATCGACGTGCTGGTCTACCCGCGCAAGTCGCTGCGCCTGACCGAAACCGTGACGCCGCTCAAACCGCTGGAGGCGATGGCCCAGCGCAAGGTGTTCGTGGCGTCCGACGTGGGCGGGCACCGCGAACTGGTGCGCGACGGCGAGACGGGTGTGCTGTTCAAGGCGGACAACGTGGCCGCCTTGGCGGGAGCAGCGGATACCTTGTTGTCGTCTCCTGAACTTCAGCACACACTCCAGCGCAATGGCCTGGCTTTTGTGCGCGATGAGCGGAACTGGCGCAACAGCGTGGCGCGCTACGTACAGGTCTACGGCAGTGCTATGGAAACGAAATAGCGCGCTGACTGAACGGCAGCGCGTGATGGCCGTGTGGGCAAAGCTGCCCGCTGTGTGTATCGCATTTTTGACTGGAATTTGAAAGGCAGAGGATGTTAAAGCTATCTGTAGTCATACCTTGCTTCAACGAGGAAGAGGTGCTGCCTGAGACCAGTCGACGGCTTCAATCGCTGTTTTCAAAGCTGTTGGCTGATGCAAGAATTTCAGCGGATAGCGAGATCATTTTCGTCGATGACGGCAGCAAAGATCGCACGTGGGAGCTGATCTCCGGGCTGGCCGGAGCGGATGCCATTTTCAAGGGGGTCAAACTATCGCGCAACCGTGGACATCAGACGGCCTTGATTGCAGGGTTGTTCTCTGCGGCAGGTGACGTGGTGGTCAGCGTCGATGCCGATCTGCAGGATGATCTGGATGCCATTGCTCAGATGATTGCAATAGCAGAGACAGGCATTGATATTGTCTATGGAGTACGGCAGCAGAGGAGTACCGATACCTGGTTCAAGCGGTTTACCGCGGAGGGGTACTACAAGCTACTGGCCCTTCTTGGCGTGGAGATCGTCTTCAATCATGCCGACTACCGCTTGCTGAGCCGGCGGGCCATCACCGCATTGAAAAAATATCAGGAAAGCAATCTTTTTCTCAGAGGCATCATTCCGCAACTGGGCTTCCCATCGGCAACGGTTCACTACGCCAGAGCGGAGCGCTTTGCTGGTGAGTCGAAATATCCACTGAAGAAAATGCTGGCATTCGCCTGGCAGGGGGTGACTTCATTTTCTGCCGCACCATTGCGCGCCATCACGGGAATCGGGCTGCTGATTTCTCTTGGCAGTTTTGTTGTTGCCGCTTGGGCGCTGTGGATCAGATTCTTTTCCGTTGACGCTGTTCCTGGTTGGGCGTCCACAGTGATTCCTATGTATTTTCTAGGCGGCATCCAGTTGCTTTGTATTGGCATCATCGGTGAATATTTGGCCAAAATCTATATTGAATCCAAGCGCAGGCCGCCATTTTTCATCGAATCAACGGCTGGCAATGTGATGCATACGGGATCTGCGCTGGAAACTGATCTACCGTCACCCTTGATCAGTCGCTCTTGATTATTGACCGGATGCTGAGGATTGAATCAGATGAACAGCACGAGTGCAGTGAAATCATCCAGGACTGATTTGAGTTTCTTTGGTGCTTTTTTAATGCACCCGTGGTTCCTGCCCGGCGTCATATGCATCGGCCTGGTGTTGCGTCTGGCAGTGGTTTTTCTTTTTCCAGTGGATCCAGTCTCTGACGGCCTCTGGTACCTGCAGCGGGCGAGAGAGCTCCTGCAAGGGCTTGGCTATCAGGAGGGAGGGTATCCGACAGCCTATTGGCCAGTAGGCTATCCGGCCATTCTGGCGGTCTCCATGGCCATCTTCGGAGACGGGGCCAGTAGCTATGTGGTGTTGAACCTGATATCTGCGCTGTTGATCATGTGGCTGATATTGTGGTTTGGCAGAGCGATGGTGCGGCAAGAATGGGTGGCCCGAATCGCGGTGATGGCCTATGCCGTGTACCCCAATCACATCATGTACGCAAATCAGCCGGTCACCGAGACAGTCTATACCGCACTTTATATGGGAGCATTGGCATTGTTGATCGGCTACCGGCATCGCGCTGGCTGGTTGATCGTCTGCGGCTTGCTATTTGGGGTTGCCACCCTGGTCAAGGCACAGACCCTTCTCTTTCCCATTGGGTGCCTGATTGTGCTGTGGTGGGCATATGCCGATTTTACGCTATCCCGTGCCATCAAAGCCCTGCTGCTCGTTTACATGGGCCTGCTATTTATCGTGCTTCCCTGGTCTGCCCGCAATGCGGAGGTGCTCGGAAAGTTCGTCATGGTTTCAACGAATGGTGGTGTGGCGCTGATGATCGGCGCCAATGAGTATGCCACTGGTGATCATCTGGAAGTCGCCAAAACACCGTTGATCGAAAAGATTGGCATCCCATGGGAGCAAAGGGTTGCAAGGCAGGTGGAGTGGGATGCGCGCCACAAGGAGCTTGCAGAGGCTTGGATCCGAGAGAATCCAAAACAGTATCTTGCATTGATGCCGAAAAAGATGGCATTGCTTTGGATGAAAGATACGGATGGATTCTGGGCAGTGGGCGACATGTATCCTCGCGCCGAGGGCTATATCCGCTTGGCCCAATGGGGCAACCAGCTCTACTATCTGGCGATCTTGTTGATTTCTTTGCCGTGCGCTTGGGTTGCTGCCAAGGCCCTGCTTTGCAGGGACAGGGAACGGGCGCGCCTTGCTTTGCTTTTCTGCATGCCAATCTTCATTACGCTGCTGTCGGCAGTCTTTACCGGGCAAATTCGGTACCACTTTCCGGCTATGCCCATGCTGATGATCACATTCGCATGGGGCGTTTGTTGGCTCGCGAGCAGAGGCCGTTCCCGTCAAGCTGGGTAGTTCCCCTCAATTGCCCCGAAAAGGGTAATGCTAGCGACAAGGCTGCATTCTTGGGCAGTGTCTTGCCCACCAAATAGATTTTTCGCAGGAGATCTTGTGCAGCAGCTTCTACGTTTCGCCATCGTCGGTGTCCTCAATACGGCTTGCACATATGGCATTGTCATGGCTCTCCACCACCTGCTGGCCATGCCGTTGCGGGAGTCTGGCTGGGTGGGCTATGCAGCAGGCGTGTTGTTGAGCTTTTTCTTGAACAGGAGCTGGACATTCCGCAACCAATCCGCTGCTTACTCCGCGAAGGTGCAAATGGCGTTGTTTTTCTTGGTCGGCACATTCTGTGCCTATGTCTATGGCGAAACAGCCGCTGCGCTGGCGCGCCACTTCCCAGCTTATCTGGCAGCCATCCTTGCGGTTGGCGTTGTTTTTTGCATCAACTTCGTCCTGAGCCGCTGGCTTGTCTTCCGCGCAGCTCGTTGAAGAGGTACAGCACCGTCCCTTGCTCGCAGTACCGGTTCAGTTGCTGGGAACGATCGCCCAGGTTGGATCGCTCGTGAATGCGCTGTCCATCTGAGGCGTCATGGATTTCCACTTCGAGTGGATGCCATGCGCCCGCGAGATACCCGCATTGGCCGTTGCTCCCAGCATGCCTCGGGCGTAAGCTGCGTAGCCGGCCGCGCCAGTTGGATATCCCTCTGTGATGGAAAGGCTGGTGCACGGCTTGCCAGCATCACCTGGGTAGTTTCTTGCGAAAAGCGTGCTCCAACTGCGAATTGGCGCACCATCGGTGTCGGTGGTATACCAATGATAGCCAGGTGCGCGGGCTGTACAAAAGCCCTCGGCTTCACGTTGAAATCGATCCACATAGAAATTGCTGAACCATGAAAGTATGGCGGCAGCGTCTGGCTCAGCGTTCTCAGCAAGCTGTGCTAGAACAATCATCAGGAAGTCCCCCATCCAGGGCGGATGCTGCGCAGAATCGCTGTTCAAGTGCACCATGCCCAAGGTAGAGCCCAGTTGCTTGTCGACGTAGGTTTCCTTGTACCATTTCAGATTATTGGAAAGAATCGTCTGGTAGAAGGGCTTCATCGAATGCGAATCGGGCAGCATGCGATGCACCTCGCCAATCGATCGAAGCGCCCAGGCCTGACCACGTATCTGTTGCCTGCTGATCAGTGATGCCGCATTGCTCCGGTAGGCGGATGGCATAGAAAACACATTCCAGCTTGCCCAGAACATGGCTTCATCAAGATAAAAGCGGTCACCCGTGATCAGATAAGGCACGTAGGCAAATGAGCCTTGATGCGCTGTATCTGCCGCCCAAATAGTAGGGTCTTCTGATTTGGGTACTGTTGGCGTTCCATAAACCGAAAGATTCGGATTCGAGATGGTGTCGATGGGCTGCCCAGTGGTGTCATCGCGGTAGTGCACTGGCACTGCAGCCGCAGCATCGGCATTGGCCATCATGCTGGCGCGGGCGCGTTCATCCTGCGAGAGCAGGTAGAGCGCCGTCCAGCGCGGATACGGGCCAATTTCCGGACGCCCCCCGGTGGCTGCAAATGCCGTTTCCAGCATCACGTTGCCCATCGGGCCCAGGTGGGCCTGTGCTTGCCGCCGGTTTGCCAATTGGGTGGCTTCGTTGGCCAAGGCGGCCGGAGCGATTTTCAGGTTCAGGTTGTAGTTCCACACAGCCCGGCTGGCCATGAAGTAGGGCATGTGGTGACGCAACTGCACGCCGGGTTCCGGGCCCTTCCAGACCACCTTGTGCCAACGAGCATGGTGGAAATGGGTGAATACGGGCTGCTGGTGCACCACCTGACCGCCGTGCTTGACGGTCAGTTCGTAGGTGATGTTGCGCGGATCGGGTTTGTGGGTCCAGTTGTTTTCCAGCACGACGTCGGTGCGGACGCGCGTGCCCGATTCATAAAGCCGCGCATCCAGGCGCGCCACGAGATGAGGATGCTCTACACCGGTACTGGCATTCCGGAACGGCGCGCTCAGGCTGAATTCGGTTGCAGCGACGCCGTGCAGGCGGCGCTTGGAATCGGCTTGGCCGGCATTGCTGGCGGCAATCGCTTGCTTCAGGAGCGGTTGGGCTTGTACCGTCCACACTTGGGGTACTTGGTAGCTGGACAGATTTTCCTGGCTGATCTTTGCCTGTCCTCCGTAGATGAACTGGATGCTGAAAGCGCCCCCATTGGGGTTGCGTGTACCGATCCAGAGCCTCTCATAGCCACCGCCCGTGCTGAATTTGTCAGCCTGGTAGACGCTGCTCTGGCGGTTGATGATCTCCATGAATGCTTCGGCAATCTTGGTCAGGGTTTCGTGTCCTCCACCTGCTTGCGATGCGTTGACGGTAAGTGAATAGCTCTCGCTGCTGGGGCCGTTGACCTTCAGCGTGATCGTTTCGCCGGCGACAAAGGGAATGCCGGCGGTGGTGCCATTCCTGTTCCCGAAGATCACCAAAGTGGTTTGCCGCGAATACACCTTGGCTTCCAACTCCAGATTCCACACAGGATCGGCCGGCAGCACCGAAGTGGTGGCGCTGTTTGTTCCCTTGAACAGGTTGATGATCCGGCGCTCTCCAGCCTGCAGGCCGCTGACCTGGGCGCTCAACACGGCAAAGCGGGCCGAGCCGTCGCGGTGCGAGGAAATTTCGTCGAACTGAAGCGGTACTGCGCTGTTGAAGTTGTCGCGCGCGACAAGGCCGGTCTCCTTGTGTTTCCAGTCGCCGGCCTTGAATGGTTGGCCGAAGGTGACGGGTACGCTGGCCTGCGCCTGGAGGCTGGTGGACGCGACTTCGACACAGGTGATCGCACCGGCCGCGCATGAAAACGGCGCAGGGGCGACGGGGAGGGACGTTGGCGGCGTGACCGGAGCGGGCGTACTGTCGTTGCCCGTGTCGTTGGATTTGTTGCCGCTGGATGGGCTGGAGGCCACGTTTTCCGACGGCGAGGCGGGCATGCCGGCAGGCGCGTCGTTGCCACCGGTGAAGCTGCCATTGGATTCGGTCGGGCTGGCGTTGGCGGGGGGAATCAGGCTCAGCCCCCCCCCCTCGCTGCCGCCGCCGCAGGCAGACAGGGCCAGCAGTAGCGGTACCAGGCAGGCCGACAGCAGGGCGCGGACGGGAAAGCGGGAACAGAGTGTGACAGCGGAATTCATGCTAACAAGGAGATCGGGTGCGACAAGTCCTTTTCACACCGTGAGGCTTTTCACGGCGCCAATGGCTGACGTCTATTTCGATCGATCGGGGGCGAACTTTAGGTGTGTGGTTCTGCCCCAAAAGGGCTGTATCCGACAGGCCGTTGAATCGAGACGATGCGTGGAAAATGCCAGGAATCAACGGCGCATTTCCCCCGATTGGCGGTCAAACTGTTACATCAGGACACGTTTATGCCGACCATGCGGCTGACACCCCCAGAAAGCGCAGGGTATAGGGCTAAAGCAGTACAAGGGTGGGAGGAGGCGGGCGGAGGAAGTCTGCCGTCTATGGGCGGCAGAGGCTGTCGATGGATGGCGCAGATTGTGCGATTGAAATCGGCGATTTCGTTTGCCGCGTCGTAACCAATTGAGTTCGAAATTACAACTAATAAAAATGATTGCTTGCCACAGGAACGGCGTGGCAGCAGCCATTCGTTTGCGTCAATCGGGAGTCGGGTTCCCCAACAAGGTGTAGGCCGAAGTGTTGGCTTGGCCGGGTATGGCCGATGCAATACCGCGGCACATTTGCCCGCACGAGCGGTCGGCAGTGGGCATGCCGAGGCGGCAGCATGTGCGCGGCGCAACAATTTCACACATATGGCCGGACTCTTGCTCTTCTTGTGGGTCTTGTCCGCCGATGGTGTCCTTCCGGTCAACTTGGACGGCTAAACTCTGCGGCGCATCCGTTTCCATCACTCGCGCTTATGCCTCTTCCAAATATGACCCCCTCGTTATCAACTGCTCAACTTGCCATCGTTGGCATGGGCTATGTGGGGCTGCCCCTCGCGGTCGAGTTCGGCAAGAAGCGTGCGGTGGTGGGTTTCGACATCAACCAGGGGCGTGTTGCCGAACTTCAGTCGGGGCACGATCACACGCTGGAGGTGAGTGCGGAGGAACTGGCGCAAGCCAAGCACCTGTCCTTTACCGCCGACCCCGCAGCACTGGCGGCATGCACCGTGTTCATCGTCACCGTTCCGACGCCGATCGACGGGCACAAGCAGCCCGACCTCACGCCGCTGTTGAAGGCGAGCGAGACCATCGGCAAGGTTCTCAAGCCCGGTGATGTCGTGATCTACGAGTCCACGGTGTACCCAGGCGCTACCGAGGAAGATTGCGTACCCATGCTGGAGAAGCACTCTGGCCTGGTGTTCAACCGGGACTTCTTTGCGGGCTACAGCCCGGAGCGCATCAACCCTGGCGACAAGGAACACCGGGTCACCTCGATCAAAAAGGTGACCAGTGGGTCGACCCCCGAGGTGGCCGAATTCGTCGATGCGCTGTACGCCGAGATCATCACGGCAGGCACGCACAAGGCGTCCAGCATCCGGGTGGCGGAGGCGGCCAAGGTGATCGAGAACACCCAGCGCGACGTGAATATCGCGCTCATCAACGAACTGGCGTTGATCTTCAACCGCATGGGGATCGATACCGAAGCGGTCCTGCAGGCCGCCGGCACGAAATGGAACTTTCTGCCGTTCCGGCCGGGGCTGGTGGGCGGGCACTGCATCGGCGTGGACCCGTACTACCTGACGCACAAGGCGCAAGCCATTGGGTACCACCCTGAAATCATCCTGGCGGGGCGCCGGCTCAATGACAGCATGGGTGCCTATGTGGTCACGCAGCTTGTGAAAACGATGACCCAGCGCCGCATCCACGTCCAGGGGGCGCACGTGCTGGTCATGGGCCTGGCGTTCAAGGAGAACTGTCCGGACCTGCGCAACACCCGCGTGGTGGACATCGTTCGTGAACTGGCCGACTACGACGTGCAGGCCGACGTGTACGACCCTTGGGTCAGTGTCGATGAGGCACGGCATGAATACGGCATCACGCCGATCACCGAGCCGGTGGCGGGCAGCTACGACGCGGTGATTCTCGCCGTCGCGCACAGGGAGTTCAGGGCCATGGGCGCGGCCGCGATACGCGCACTCGGGAAGCCGGAGCACGTGTTGTTCGATCTCAAGTACATCCTGGCCGCGCAAGAGTCGGATCTGCGGTTGTAAGTGCTGCCGCTGAACGGCACATTTTTCCCACACTTTTCCAACGGAGCACGATGTCTTCCGCCTACGAAACCGTCCGGGCGAATCTGCTCGGCCATTCCCAGACGTGGCTCGTCACCGGTGTGGCGGGCTTCATCGGGAGCAACCTGCTCGAAACCCTTCTGAAACTCGACCAGCGCGTGGTGGGTCTGGACAACTTCGCGACGGGCCATCAGCGCAACCTCGACGAGGTGCGCGGACTGGTCAGTGCCCAGCAATGGTCGCGGTTCCGTTTCATCGAGGGCGACATCGGCGTGCTGGAGTCTTGCCGCGAGGCCTGCAATGGGGTCGATCGTGTGCTGCACCAGGCCGCGCTGGGATCCGTTCCCCGGTCCATCAACGATCCCATTACCACCAACCGTGCCAACATCGATGGATTCCTGAACATGCTGGTGGCCGCGCGGGACGCGAAGGTGAAGAGCTTCACCTATGCGGCGTCCAGTTCCACCTATGGGGATCACCCGGCCTTGCCCAAGGTGGAGGATGCGATCGGCAAGCCGCTCTCGCCGTATGCGGTCACGAAGTACGTCAACGAGCTCTATGCCGAGGTGTTCTCGCGCACCTACGGGTTCCATACCATCGGCCTGCGCTACTTCAACGTGTTCGGCCGCCGGCAAGACCCCAACGGCGCCTACGCGGCCGTGATCCCCCGGTGGACCGCTTCCATGCTCGCCGGCGAACAGGTGTACATCAACGGCGATGGCGAAACCAGCCGGGATTTCTGCTACGTGGACAACGCCGTGCAGGCGAACCTGCTGGCGGCCATGGCGGAAGATCCCGGGGCGAAGAATCAGGTCTACAACGTGGCCGTGGGGGCGCGCACGTCGTTGAACGAGCTGTTCGACCTCATTCGAAAGCATTTGATGGCCACGGGCGTGAGTCTCACCGCCCAGCCCATGTACCGGGAGTTCAGGGCGGGAGACGTCAGGCACTCCCTGGCCGATGTATCCAAGGCGCGCGAGCGGCTGGGCTATCAGCCGCAGTTCACCATTGACCAGGGGCTTGGGGTGGCTGTCGGCTGGTATCTGGAGCAGCACCGCGACCAGCCCAAGGCTTCAGTGCAAGGCGCCGGGTGACGTGCGCTTGCCTCGCGCGAGGCGGCGGAAGTCTTCGGCCGCGAACGCCATCGTGGGGATGGGATCGGGCGGGTGGCGCCATGCCAGCGCAAGTGCATCCGCATGCTCGAACATGTGCTGAGCGTCGGCCCTTCTGTCCAGGTCAGCCTGCAAAAGCCCTCCGTCGCGGACCCGTGCAACGCCTTCATAGAGGTTTCCGTACATCCGTGTGTCCGTCGGCTGCCCCCGTGCGACGACGCCGCTGGTATTGATGAGCGTGTTGTGGGCCAGGAGGATCTGGCTCGACCGGTTCACGTCCAGGCCGGCGTCGTTGCAATGGGCCACGATGTTGTTGGCTGCCCATCCGTTGCGGTGCTCATAGGCCTCGCATCGACCATCGCGGCAGTAGCGGGCGCCGGTTTCGCCGCCTCCAAACGAGATGCCCACGCGCACGCCAGGGTCTGAAACGCCCGCCAGCGAGCAAATCACCAGATTGCGCTCGATGCGCCCGCCCTCGCTGGCTCCCTTCATGAAAATCCCGTAGGACACCCGGTTGCCGTCGCGCTTGACGAAGTGGCTGACCAGGTTGTCCTGCACCTGCCAATGGCTGGCGCCCACCAGGTCGAACGGCGTGACGGGCAGGTTGGTCTCGCGCACGCCGGCATTGGTGAGTGTGTTGAAGGCCAGCAGGCCATGGTCCGGCCACTCGCCATTGTGTCCGTTGACCTTGACGTGGGCGTTGAAATCGCTGATGCGGTTGTTGCGGATGGTGGTGAAGGCGCCCCGGCCGACCACGTGGAACGCATGCTCGCACTGGTGGTGGCGCGCGCAGGTGCCGCGGATGTCGAGGTTCTCGAAGACCCAGTGCGGGCGATTCACCAGAATGCCGTCCAACTGCTTGAATTCCAGCCATACCGTGCCCGGCTGGGCCGCGGAAAGAACGATGGGGGCTTGACGGGTTCCGTCGTGCCCCAGGCCGAGATTGCGGTCGAAGGGATAAAGCCCCGGCGCGATGACGATGCGGGTGCCGGGCATGGCTTGCTGCATGGCCTGCCGGATCTCCTGCGGCGTGGCCGCCGGCCATTCGCGCACGATGCCGGGCACGGCGTTGGCCAGGGCGCGTGCCTGCTGTCCTTTGCCCAGCGTGGGCAGCGGACCGGGGGGCGGTTCGCGTTCGAGGCGGCGCTGCGCGGCGTGCAGCGGCGGCAGCAGCATGGCTTCGAGCTTGGGATGGCCTTCCAGCCGCCGCTTCAGATAGCGGATGACGTCGTTCGGACTGCGGCTGCTGGCTTCCCGCCATACGGTCTGGCCGTTCTCGCTCGCCAGCAGCCACAGGCCTACCGCAGCGGTACCCAGGAGAAAGGCGATGAGAGCGAGACGAACGACACGGCGCATGCAAGGCAACATGAATGGATCCTGGCGTCAGTATGTTCCAATCCCTCCCTCCAAGACAACACAGCGCTCCGCTCATGGCATGGGATTGGCATATCCTGCGATGCAGCCGTTCAGCGGGGCGGGCGAAGGGAACACCGCACGGTGCCAGACGATCTGTTTTACACCGATGCCTGGTTCGATCACTTGCTGGCCCATGGCTTCGAGCAGGCGCCTCATCGGCACCATGTCTTGCCGCTGGCATCGAGCGCTGCCGGGGAGGGCAACGCGGCTCATCTGCATCTGATGCAGCGCGAGCCCCGGGCGCCGTTGGAAGCGCTGAGCAACTACTACAGTTGTTTGTTTGGCCCGGTCGGTGAGGCGGTGAATCTGGGCCAGGCGCAATGGCGGGTTTCCATTCAGGCGTTGCGCGCCTTGCCGGGCAGCGCCGTGCTGCGGCTGCAGCCGCTGGACGCGGACAGTGCCTGGCTATCGGCGTTCGAAAGCGGGCTGCGCGCCGCGGGCTTCTGGACCGATCGCCGATTCTTTTTTGGAAACTGGTACCAACCGGTGCCGGAAGGCGGCTTTGAGCCGTACTGGACGGCGCGGCCTTCCGCCCTGAGGCACAGCGTGGAACGCGGCCGGCGGCGGCTGGACAAGGCCGGTGGTGAATGGCGCATCGACATCGTCACCGGCGCGGCGGATGAGGCGCGCCTGGCGCAGGCCATCGCCGCCTACGAAGCGGTGTACGCGCAGAGCTGGAAGGGGGCCGAGCCCTGCCCGGACTTCATGCCCGGCCTCATGCATCTGGCGGCCCGAGAGGGCTGGTTGCGCCTGGGCGTGCTCTGGCTGGACGGCCAGCCGCTGGCGGCGCAGGTCTGGCTGGTGTTGGCGGGCAAGGCCAACATCTACAAGCTGGCCTACGTCAAGGGCAAGGAGAAGCTGTCGGTGGGCTCGGTGCTGACCGCCGAGCTCATGCGGCACACGATGGATGTGGACCAAGTGCGCGAGGTCGACTACCTCAGCGGCGACGACGCCTACAAGGCCGACTGGATGGCGCACCGCCGCGAGCGCATCGCGCTGCTGGCGTTCGACCAGCGCCGGCCGCGCGGCTGGCTGGCCGCAGCAAACCATTGGGGGCGTGCCGCGGTGAGGCGTTTTCGCGCACGTTGAGCCGCGCGCCCTGGGTGGCAGCCGGCCCTCGGTTGGGCGGGACGCGGGTAGGGCGGACAGCATCTGCTGCCATGGTGCAAGGCCTTCGGACTTGCGTCCGCCGGTTCATGGGGTTAGACTAAAAAGCGCTGGGCGGTGAAAGCCGCCCCGGCACCACAGGCCAGCGGCCACCTTCCGGGTACCCGCCGCACCTGTTTCGTTCAACGGCCATAGGGTCGCTTGAGTTTTTTTGTAGGTCCCCTTCGAGGGGCCGACCGGTCATGCGGCAAGCCATTGCGGCGCACGTGACTGTTCGCCAGAAGCAGCTTCGCGCCCCGTTGCGCGCGGCCATGCTTCCCCACAAACAACCCATGGCATGACCCTTTCAGGCACAGGCACACCTTCCCCATCCGTTTCCTTCGGCTTCCGATCTGCCCGTCCGTCCGATGGCGCCACGCTGTGGCGTTTGGTGCAGGCCACCGGCACGCTGGAGTTGAACTCCCCGTATCTCTACCTGCTGATGGCCAGCGACTTCGGCAGCACCTGCCTGCTGGCCGAGCACCAGGGCCAGCCCGCAGGCGCGGTGATCGGCTACCGGCCCCCGCGCGAACCCGATGCGGCTTTCGTGTGGCAGGTCGGCGTGCTGCCTGGCCACCGCGGCCGGGGACTGGGCGTGGCCATGCTCATGGCCTGGCGGCAGTTGCCGGCCAACCAGGATGCCCGCTGGGTCACGGCCACGGTGGATCCCGACAACCACGTTTCGCGCGCGCTGTTCGGCGCGCTGGCGCAACGGCTGAACGTGCCCCTGGCCGTGCAGCCGCACTTCACGCCCGACCAGTTTCCCATCGAGCACCCGGCCGAGCCTTTGCTGCGGCTGGGGCCGATTCCGGGCTGACCACCTTCCCGGCACGCGCGCCGGGCATGCAGCAGACCCGCTCTGGCGTGCGCGGCGCATTCCTCCACCTCCATGTCCAAGAAGGAGACCCACCATGAACATCTTTGAACAGCATGAATCCGAAGTCCGCGGCTACTGCCGCAGCTTTCCGGCCGTGTTCGCGTCCGCCAAAGGGGCCTGGATGACCGACGCCAACGGCCGCCGCTACCTGGACTTCTTCTGCGGCGCCGGCGTGCTGAACTACGGCCACAACCCCGATCGCATCAAGCAGGCCCTGATGGCGTACCTGATGCGCGACGGCATCACGCACACGCTGGACATGTACAGCGAGGCCAAAGGCACGTTCATCGAGCGTTTCCAGCAGACCATCCTGCAGCCGCGCGGCCTGCAGTACAAGCTGCAGTTCCCCGGCCCCACCGGCACCAATGCCGTGGAGGCCGCGCTCAAGCTGGCGCGCAAGGTCACTGGTCGCCAGCAGGTGGTGAGCTTCACCAACGCCTTCCACGGTATGACGCTGGGTTCGCTATCGGTCACGGGCAATGGCTTCAAGCGCGCGGGCGCGGGCGTTCCGCTGACCCACACCGCCTCGATGCCCTTCGACGGCTACCTCGGCGCCGACACCGACACGCTGGACCTCTTCGAGGCCATGCTGCTGGACAACGGCAGCGGCATGGAATTGCCGGCGGCGGTGATCCTGGAGACCGTGCAGGCCGAGGGCGGCGTGAACGTGGCCAGCGCCGCGTGGCTGTGGCGCCTGCGCGAGATCACGCAGCGCCACGGCATCGTGCTCATCCTCGACGACATCCAGGTGGGCTGCGGGCGCACCGGCCATTTCTTCAGCTTCGAGGAGGCCGGCATCGTGCCCGACATCGTTACGCTGTCCAAGTCGCTTTCGGGCTACGGGCTGCCGCTGGCGCTGGTGCTCATCAAGCCCGAACTGGACCAGTGGGCGCCGGGCGAACACAACGGCACCTTCCGCGGCCACTGCCCTGCCTTCGTCACCGCCACCGCGGCGCTGGGCTATTGGCGTGACACGCTGCTGCAGGAAGCGGTCGACAGGAAAAGCACCGTGGTGCAGGAGCAGCTCCAGCGCATGCTGCGCAAGCACGGCGTCGAAGGCAGCGTACGTGGCCGCGGCCTCATCCACGGCGTGGAGTTCACCGACGACGCAACGTTGGCCGGCCGCGTCTCGCAGGCCTGCTTCGAGCGCGGCCTGATCATCGAAACCGCCGGCATCGACGACCAGGTGCTCAAGCTGCTGCCCAGCCTGACCATCAAGGAAGACGAGCTCGCACACGGACTGGACATCATCGACCAGGGCCTGCGGGCCGCCCTCGGCCAGGGTCTGCGCCAGGCCGCCTGACGCCCACCATCCGCCACGAACAGAAACCCGGAAAGAAAGACGCACACATGATCGTCAAACACCTCGATGACATCCTGGGCACCGACGCCGACGTCGACACCGAGGGCTGGACCAGCCGCCGCCTGATCTACAAGGACGCGGGCATGGGCTACTCGGTCAACGACACCATCATCAAGCCCGGTGCCGAGCTGGAGATGGAATACCGCAACCACCTGGAGACCGTGTACTGCATCGAAGGCGCCGGCGAGATCACCGACCTGGCCACCGGGCAGACGCACCCGATCCGCGTGGGCACGGTCTACGCCCTCAACCAGCACGACCGCCACATCCTGCGCGCCAACAAGGGCACGCACATGCGCATGGTGTGCGTGTTCAATCCGCCGCTGACCGGACGCGAAGTGCACGACGACACCGGCGCCTACGCGCTGTCGGACTGACGCAAAGGAGGACGCCACCATGATGCAGAGTGCAACCACGACGACCGCCCGCGTGCGCGCGGACGACCGCTACCCCTCCCGCCACGCGCCCTCCGTCCAGGTCAGCCCGCGCCAGGACCCGGTGGTGCACGGCGGCGTGGACGGCGGTCCGCTGACCCGGCACCAACTGCTGTTCTACGAGGACAACGGCTACCTGAACTTCGACGATCTGCTAGGCGAGGCCGAGATCACCGCTTGCCTGCAGGAACTGCAGCGCCTGCGCGAGGACGAGGCCACCCTGCGCGCCGACGAGGCGGTGATCGAGCCCGGCAGCCGCGAACTGCGCTCGATCTTCGCGGTGCACCGCTCCAGCGAGGTCCTGCGCCGCCTGTGCCAGCACCCCAGGCTGGTGGCCATCGCGCGCCAGCTGCTCGGCAGCGAGGTCTACATCCACCAGTCGCGCATCAACTACAAGGGCGGCTTCCGGGGCAAGGAGTTCTACTGGCACTCCGACTTCGAGACCTGGCACGTGGAGGACGGCATTCCCGCCATGCGCATGCTCAGCTGCTCGATCAGCCTGACGGCCAACACGCCGCATAACGGTCCGCTGATGGTCATCCCCGGCTCGCACCAGCGCTACGTGTCGTGCGTGGGCGAGACGCCCGACAACCACTACAAGGATTCGCTGCGCCGCCAGGAAGTGGGCGTGCCCGACGACGAGAGCCTCACGCGCCTGGTCAACGATTTCGGGATCGCCGCGCCCACGGGGCTCGCCGGCGCCGTGACCTTCTTCGACTGCAACATCATGCACGGCTCGAACTCGAACATCACGCCGCTGCCGCGCAGCAACGTCTTCGTGGTCTACAACAGCGTGGACAACACCCCGGCGGCGCCTTTCTGCGGCCTGGCCCCGCGCCCCAACTTCATCGCCGAACGCGAGGACTTCACCCCCGTGCCCTTCGAGGCCGCGCGCAGATGACGCGTGCCGACGCCCCGCACACCCAGGAGACAAGCACCATGAACCCATCCCGCACCTCCCCACGGCGCCGCCGCGCCTTGATCGCCCTGACCAGTGCCTGTGCCTTGCTGGGCGCCGGCGCGGCCAGCGCCCAGACCACGCTGGACAAACTGCGCGAGCAGGGCTTCATCCGCGTGGGCTTCGCCAACGAGGCGCCTTTCGCGTTCGCCACCCCGTCGGGCCAGCTCACCGGCGAATCGCCCGCGGTGTTCCGACACGTCATGCAGAAGCTCGGCGTGAAGGCCGTGGACGGCGTGCTCACCGAGTGGGGCGCTCTGATCCCGGGCCTGCGCGCCGGGCGCTTCGACGCCATCGTCGCCTCGATGTACATCACGCCCGCGCGCTGCAAGCAGATCATCTTCGCCAACCCGACCTACGGCGTCGGTACGGCGCTGGTGGTCAGGAAGGGCAACCCCGAAGGCATCAACACCTACGAGGACGCGGTCCGCAAGGACGCGAAGATCGCCTTCGTCGCTGGCGTTGCCGAGATCGAACAGGGGCGCATGGCCGGCATGGCGCGCGGCCAGCAGATCGTCGTGCCGGACTTCGCCGCCGCCGTGGCCAGCGTGAAATCGGGCCGCGCCGCCGCCGCGGCCTTCACCTCCCTGACCGCGCAGGACCTCGCCAGCAAGGACGGCGCCCTCGAGCGCGCCGAGCCCTTCAACTTCGAGCACGACGGCAAGACCTACCGCGGCGAGGGCTCGTTCGCCTTCCGCTCCGAAGACACCGCGCTGCGCGACGCGGTCAATGCCGAACTGGCCAGGTTCATCGGCACGCCCGAGCACCTGGCCATGGTCAAGCCGTTCGGCTTCGACGAATCCAACCTGCCCGAGAAGACGGCCGAGCAGCATTGCGCCGGTGGTTGAGGCAAGGCGGCCATGGCCATGCCCCCCAAGCTGAAGCTGGCCCTGGTGTCGGGCATCGTCGCTTTCGCGGCCGGCCTGCACGTGGCCAGCCTGACCCCGCTGGGCGAGCTGATGCCCGAACTGCTGCGCGGCGCGCAGGTCACGGTGGTGGTGGCGGCCGGCGGCTCGCTGCTGGCCTTGGCTATGGCGCTGCTGGCGGGCCTGGCCCGCCTGTATGCACCCGCGCCGCTGCGCTGGCTCGCCATCGCCTACATCGAGACTTTTCGCGGCACCTCGGCGCTGGTGCAGCTGTTCTGGCTGTTCTACGTGCTGCCGCACTTCGGCGTCATGCTCGACCCGATGGCCGTGGGCATCCTGGCGCTGGGCCTGAACGTGGGCGCCTACGGCGCCGAGGTGGTGCGCGGCGCCATCGGCTCGGTGGCGCGCGGCCAGTGGGAAGCCGCCACCGCGCTGAACATGAGCCGCGCCCAGGCGCTGCGGCGCGTCGTGCTGCCGCAGGCCTTCGTGGCCATGATTCCACCCTGGGGCAATCTGCTGATCGAGCTGCTCAAGGCCACCTCGCTGGTGTCGCTCATCACGCTGTCCGACCTGGCCTTCAAGGCCCAGCAACTCAACCAGAACACCCTGCGCACCGCGGAGGTGTTCGGCACCGTGCTGCTGATGTACCTGGCCATGTCGCTGCTCATCACCGCGGGCATGCGCGCGCTTGAGAAACGTGCTGCACGCGGGCTGCACAGAGGAAAGGCGGCCTGACCATGGCGAAAGTGTGGGACTGGGACTACGCCTGGGAGGTGCTGCCCATCCTGGCCGAGGCCTCGGTGGTGACGGTGCAGGCCACGCTGGCCGGCTTCGCGCTGGCGCTGGTGGTCGGCCTGCTGTTCGCGGTCGGCCGCATGGCCGGGCCGGCCGCGCTGCGCTGGGCGGTCGCGGGCGTGGTGGAGTTCCTGCGCTCCACGCCGCTGCTGATCCAGATCTTCTTCCTGTACTACGTGATACCCGATTTCGGCCTCACGCTCGACGCCATGCCCGCGGGCGTGCTCGCGCTGGGGCTGCACTACGGCGCCTACTGTGCCGAGGTGTACCGCGCCGGGCTGGACAACGTGCCCAGGGGCCAGTGGGAGGGGGCCACCGCGCTCAACCTTCCGCCCTGGGCCGCCTTGCGCCGCGTGATCCTGCCGCAGGCCATCCCGCCCATCGTTCCGGCGCTGGGCAACTACCTGGTGGCGCTGTTCAAGGAAACGCCGCTGCTGTCGGTGATCGCGGTGCTGGAACTGATGCAGACCGCCAAGGTCCTGGGCTCCGAGAGCTTCCAGTACACCGAGCCCATCACGCTGGTGGGCCTGTTCTTCCTGGCCTTCAGCCTGATTTCGGCTGCATTGATCCGGCGGGTCGAGCGGGCCCTGCAGGCCCGGCCGATGGGGAAACGCGCATGAAAACGCAGATGAGCGATGAACACCGCCCAGCTGCCGCGCCGATGGTGCGCTTCGACGGCGTGACCAAGCGCTATGGCGGTCTGACCGTGCTCGACCGGCTCGACCTGGAGGTGGCCGCGCACGAGAAGGTCGCCATCATCGGCCCCTCGGGCTCGGGCAAGACCACGGTGTTGCGCATGCTCATGACGCTGGAAAGCATCGACGACGGTGTCATCCACGTGGACGGCGAGCCCTTGACGCACATGGCGCGCGGCGGCAAGCTCGTGCGCGCCGACCGCCCGCACCTGCGCCGCATGCGCGGACACATCGGCATGGTGTTCCAGCACTTCAACCTGTTCCCGCACATGACGGCGTTGAGAAACTGCATGGAAGCGCCCCTTACCGTGCTCGGGCTGGACAAGGACGAGGCGCGCGAGCGCGCCGGTGAGCTGCTGTCTATGGTCGGCCTGGGCGACAAGCTCGACCACTACCCCTCGCAGCTCTCGGGCGGCCAGCAGCAGCGGGTGGCCATCGCCCGCGCGCTGGCCATGCGCCCGAAGGTGATGCTGTTCGACGAGGTCACCTCGGCGCTGGACCCCGAGCTTTGCGGCGAGGTGCTGAGCGTTATTCGCGCACTGGGCCGGGAACACCGCCTGACCATGCTGATGGTCACGCACCAGATGGGCTTCGCGCGCGAGTTCGCCGACCGCGTGTGCTTCTTCGACCAGGGCCGGATCCTCGAGCAAGGGCCGGCGGAAATGCTGTTTACGCAGCCTCGCGAAGCACGCACCCGGCAGTTCCTGCGCGCGGTGATGGAAGCGGTCTGACGCTTCTGGCCGACGCTTTCGGTCTTTCCGCCCGGTGCCCGGAAAACAAAAGAGGTGGCCGCAGCCACCTCTTTTGTCGTTGTCCGGGAACAACCGATCCCGAAGGATCGGCGGTTCATCAGGCCTGCTTCTGCTTGCGGCGCGAAGCGGCAGCCAGGCCGGCCAGACCCAGGCCCAGCAGGGCCAGCGAACCAGGCTCGGGCACCGGCGTCACGGACTCGACGTAGACCACGAGGTCGTTGTAGTCCTGGTCGCCGCTGTCCAGGGGCTGGTCTTCCCAGGCCAGGATGTAGCTCGAAGAACCCCACACGGCAGGCACGCCGCCGGGCAGCTGGATCTGCTCGCCATCACCTTGGTACGCCACCATGTGGTCGTCGCCATTGGCGTTCTTGGCAGCCTGCGAGTAGTAGGTGCTGTTGCCGCTGTTCAGGTAGTAGCCGAAGGTGGCCGACGAGAACAGCTACTGCGCCACGTTCACGATGGTGTCGCTGGTGTCGAGCGTGATCGCGGTGAAGCGGTATTGCGAGCCGACCAGGCTCACCATCAGCGTGCTGCGATAGCCCGACGTTGCGGCGCCGGCGAACAGCTCCAGGGTGCTGCTGGTGTTGTTGACGTCGTAGATGCCGAAGGTGTTCGAGTTGGCCAGGCCCGCGATCTCGATCACCATGGTGGCGATGGAGCCGCCCGAGGCTTCGATCTGGAACTGGCCCGACTCGTTGGCCTGGCCGGTCATCACGTCCGGTGCGGTGGACGTGGAGCCGGGGAAGCTGTGCAGGTTGTTCAGGATGGTCTGCAGCGAGGTTTCGGTGCCCGGCAGCACCACGGTCGGTGCGGCGAAGGCGCCAGCGGAAGCCACGAGAGCCGCGGTTGCCACCAGGGATTTGAAGAACTTCATGGATAACTCCTTTTGAAAACAGGCCGCGATTCGCGGTTGCAGTCACTTAAAGCATGAGGCGTGCCAACTAATGAAATCAATGACTTAGCGCATCCCTGGTGTTTTAATGTTAAGAAAATCGACAACAATCGGAGCAAAGCGAGAGCCGGATGGCTAGTACGTTTGGCCTGGAGGTCTGGCTGCAGGTGACTGGAAAAGTGTTCTTTTTCACATCTGAGGAACGGAAAACGGCGCCCGGAGGCGCCGTTGAGGAAGCATCTGCCCAGCGATGGCATGGCCGGCTGGGCGGGTGCCGAGGGTGACGGTCAGGCGCGGCGACGGCGCACGACGGCCATGCCGGCCAGGCCCAGGCCCAGCAGGGCCAGGATGCCGGGCTCAGGCACGTCGGTGCTGGGCTGGCATTCCGGGGCCTCGGGGTTGCGCTGGCAGAAGTCGATGGTCTCCTGCAGCTTGGCGGTGGCGAACGCGGTCACGAAGTCCTGCACCACTTGCTGGTTGGTGGTGTTCAGCGAATTCAGGTTGAACTGCTGGCCGCCATGGGCGAGCGCCAGGGGCACGTAGCAGTTGGAGTTCGCTGCCGTGCTGGTGCAGGCACCGCCGCTGCTGACCACGGCGTTGAACAGGGCGTTGTACTGCGTGAGCAGGCTGTCGATCACGCCGTAGGTGGGCGCTGCGCCGTTGACGCGCCCGCCGTTGCCGTTCCAGGTGTCGTTGTCCTCGTCGGTGAAGATGATGATGTTCTTCACCGCGTTCGTGCGGTAGGTGAAGGTGGAGCTCTGGCCGTCGATGGCGTTCAGAGCGAAGGCGGTCGCGGCGAAGCCGGGCTCGGTGCCGCCGGAAATCTGGAGGCCCTGGGCCGCGGTGGCGAAGTTGGCGGCACTGGTGAAGTCGGTGAGCATGCGCGGTGCCACCGAGCTGTTGCCGTAGCCGGCCAGGCCGAAACGGGCGTCCACGCCGCCGGCGGCCAGGATCTGGGCGAACAGGCCGATGTTGTTGCGCAGGTTGGCCTGCACCGTGCTCATCGAACCGGATTCGTCCACGAGGAAGACGATGTCGGTGGCGATGGCCGCTTGGGCGGAAGTGCCGAAGCCGACCATGCCCAGGGCAACGGCGGCGCCAGCGAGAAGTTTCTTGAGTTTCATGATGGTTTCCTCGGTGGTTCGTGTCGGTGGAAAAACTTGCCTGGACAGCGCCGTCCCTGACGCGCCGCTGTGCAGTGACACCCCTTAAGCAGCAAGCATGCCAGCTCCATTTAATAGAAAAATAACATTTGAATTCAAGGGTTTACGGCCAGACTGCGCCACCGGAGTCGTAACGCTTCGTGAACTTTGTCAAGTTTCCCGACGCTATTTCGAGGTTTTCAGCCGGGGCAGGCAGGCGACGCAGCAAGGAGCCACGCCTTCATGGTTTGACTCACTTCCATCACGTGCGCGGACTGCGAACAGGTGTGGTCGGCGCCCGCGATCAGGTGCTGCGTCACGCGTGCAGGTGCCAGGGCGCCAGCCCAGTGCGGGTCGCTCCTGGCGTGCTCGATGAATTCCTGCGCCGTCAGGTCGCGCTCGCTCAGCAGCAGCAGGATGGGGCCGGTGAAGGCCTGCCAGCCTTGCGCCATGCGCTGCTGGAAGGGGATTCCAGCGGCTTCTCCGGGCACCGGCTGCTGGCCCATCCGGCTTGTTCGGCTCATACGGCGCAGGTTGCCGGCAAAGCCGTGCAGGGCCTGCCAGCCCACGCCGCCGCGCAGCAGCTTGCGCCAGAAATCGGGCTCTCGCAGGCGCTGGCGGTAATAGTGCTTGACCCGCGCGCGGGCTTCGCCGGCTTCGCTGTGGACCCAGGGGTTGAGCAAGGCCAGGCCGGCCACGCGCGGGTCCCGGGTGGCTTGCACGTACATCAGGCTGGCGGAGGCGCCGTCGCACAAGCCCCAGAGGACGATTCGTTCCAGGCTCGGGCAGTGGGCCTGCAGGCCATCCAGCGCCACAGCGATGTGCGGCGCGGTGTCTTCGAAGGCGGGCGCGGCGCCCGGGCTGTCGCCCATGCCGGGCAGGTCGAACCGCAACACGGGAAAGCCTGTTTCGGCCAGGGTGCGCGCGAGCTGCACGAACTGGCGGTGGCTGCCTACCCGGTACTGGGCACCCCCGACCACGATCACCACACCGGTGGACCGGCGGGCGGTGTCCGCCCGCGGCGGTTCGCTCACGATGCCGAGCATGTCGAAGCCTTGGCCGTGCAGCCATAGCGCCTGTTCGGGCGGTGTCATGGCGAAGACTCCTGCGGTGCCGGTATCGTATTTTGGCCATTGAGCGCGGCCAGGGTGGCATCGATCAGCGCCGGCGCGTCGCTGGTGCCCACCGTCTGCCAGAACGCCGGCGCCTGGACCGCCTGCAGGTGCACCTGCCAACCGGCGGCGCGCCAGGCGGCGGCCTGTGTCTCGGCGGCGGGGCTCGGGCGGGGCTCGGGCGGGGGCGAGGCCTCGAGCCACACCAGGCGGCTGGGTTGGGGCATGCCGCTCGGGGCGTGCAGGCGCGCGGCGTCCAGGCCGTCCGCCAAGCCGGTGCCCAGGCGGTAGCCAGCGATGTCCACCGAACCGTCTGCGGCGAGCGTTTGCGCGGCCGAGCGGCTGGTGGATGGCGCCGGCGCCTCGCCACCGCCGTCGGCCAGCCACTGGCTTGCCGCGTGCAGGCGCAGGAACTGCCGCAGCATCTGCTGGCCGCTGGCCACCGGCTGCCAGAGCAGCAGATGGGCCGCGGTGTCGGACGACCCGGCGGCCACCAGCTCACCGGCCAACAGGGCGCCCGAACGCAGGCCCCAGAGCCATTCGGCGCCGTGCGGCGGCGCGTGTTCGCGCAGCCAGGCGCGGGCGGCGCGCGCGTCTTCGAGCCAGGTGGCCCAGGTGGCCTCGGCGAATTCGCCCTCGCTGTCGCCGCAGCCGTGCAGGTCGACCTGCAGCACCGCGTAGCCGGCGCCGGCCAGGGCCCTGGCCTGCTGGGCGACCACGCGGCGCGTGGTGTTGAGTTCCTCGGCGAAAGGGGGCAGGTAGAGCACGCGGCCCCGCGCAGGCGTGCCGGGAGCGGGGGTATGGAACAGCGCGAAGCGCTGGCCCTGCGGCGCGGGCAGGAAGAATGCCCGGGGCAGGGGGGGCTGCGTCATGCGCCGGTGCCGGCCCGCGTGCGCTCGACGAGGTCGCACAGGCTGCCGACGGTGGCGAACACCGCGCCGTCCAGGTCGTCGTCGCTGAAGGCGATGCCGAAATGCTCTTCCAGGCCGGTGATGAGCGCGAGCACGGCCATGGAATCCAGCTCGGGCAGCGCGCCGAGCAGCGCGGTTTCGCGGTCGAAGCCCGAGGCTCGGCCCTGCAGGCCCAGGGATTGGTCGAGCACCTGAAGGACTTGGGAGGTGAGGTTCATGCGGCGTTGGGTTCGCGGTTTGGCCGTCTGGAGGGCGTGTTGGGCGTTTTGTGCCGGCTGGAGATTGTAGGAGCGGCCTCGACAGTAAGGTTTGTCAGATTTTTTTACAAATCTTGCGGACACTCAGGCAGGCGTTTGAACCACGTGATTGATTTCATTGCAGTTTGTGACATTTGGCACGGTGTATGCATTCGTATCGGATGAGGGTGTGCTGCCGTAGACGCCCCGTATCCTCCACAGGAGTTCGAACATGAAAAAGTCTCTTCTTTCGGGTGTGGCGGCGGTTGCCCTGGCCTTGGGTGGCTTGTTCGCCGGCAGCAGTGCCATGGCGGCACCGGTTGCGCCCGCCACCATCGTGGGCCAGGACCTTTATGCCGCCGGTGACCCCGTGACGGCAGCCTACCTGTTCTCCGACGCTGCCGATACCAGCCAGCTGGAAGTCCTGTTCAACGGCCAGTTGCTGTTCACCAACAACGGCCCGGGCGCATCGACCATCGGCGACACCGCGCTCATCACGCCGGTGAACGTCGGCCAGTTGCTGACCTTCCAGTTGAACAACCTGAGCGTCGCCGGCAGCTACGCCACTGGCGTGGCGTCGACCAACGTGGCCTACCTGCAATCCAGCGACTGGGCGGTGGTGGAAGCATCGCTGGGTGTCACGCTGAGCCAGGCGGCCAGGGACGCGCTCGATGCGCTGGCGCTGATCGGCAACGTGACTGTGATCGCGTTCGAGGACCGTCCGTTGCAGCAGTCCGACCAGGATTACAACGACCTCATCTTTGCGTTCGCGCAGACCCGCGCGACCTCGCAGGTGCCCGAGCCCGGCACGCTGGCCCTGATGGGTTTGGCCCTGGCCGGCCTGGGCCTGGCACGCCGCCGCCGCAGCTAAGCCAGGCGGTGCTTCGTTCCTGAAAACGCCTCTTCGGAGGCGTTTTTTCTTCACACGGGAGCCCGCCGCGCGCGGGCTCCCGGCGTTGTGCCAGGCGGCCATGCCTTAACATGCGCCGCATCATGCCGAACCCACCGGACTTCACCGCGGGCATTCCACCCGTCCTGCTGCACGAGCTGCCGGCGCGTGCCGCGGCCTGCTGGCCGGCCAATGGCGCTGTTTCGGCCGATGGGCAGACGGTGACATATCAGGCCTTGCAGGCGCAGATCCAGGGTTTCGCCGCTGGCCTGCTGGTCCGAGGGCTTGCGCGCGGCGCGCGGGTGGCGCTGTTCCTGGAAAAGCGCGTGGAGACGGTGGTGGCGAGCTTCGGCGCGGCCGCGGCCGGCGGCGTGCTGGTGCCGGTCAACCCGCTGCTCAAGCCGGCGCAGGTCGCGCACATCGTGCAGGATGCCGGCGCGCAGGTGCTGGTGACTTCGGCTGCGCGCTGGCAGGCGCTGGCGCCCGCGCTGTCGAACTGTGCCGCGCTGCGTGGCGTGCTGCTGTGCGGCGAGGCGGCAACGCCGCCGGCTGGCGGGCGGTGGACGGTCGAAGCCTGGGCGGATGTGCTCGGCGCCGCGCCGCCAGCCGATCTGCCGGCGTTGCTGGAAACCGACACTGCCGCCATTTTTTACACCTCCGGCAGCACCGGCCAGCCCAAGGGCGTGGTGCTGTCGCACCGCAACCTCGTGGCGGGCGCGACCAGCGTGGCGGGCTACCTCGGCAACCACGCCGGCGACACCCTGCTGGCAGCCCTGCCGCTGTCGTTCGACGCCGGCTTCAGCCAGCTCACCACGGCCTTTCTCGTGGGCGCGCGCGTGGCGCTGCTCAACTACCTGCTGCCGCGCGACGTGCTGCAGGCGATGGCGCGCGAGGGCGTGACCGGGCTGACCGCGGTGCCCCCGCTCTACATGCAACTGGCCGCGCTCGACTGGCCGCCGCAGGCCACGCAGCACCTGCGCTACTGGGCCAACACCGGCGGGCGCATGCCACGCGCCACATTGGAGCGGCTGCGCGAGCGTGCCCCGGGGGCGAAGCCGTTCCTGATGTACGGACTGACCGAGGCGTTCCGTTCGACCTTCCTGCCGCCCGAGGAAGTGGACCGGCGGCCCGATTCGATCGGCCGCGCGATCCCGAACGCCGACATCCGCGTGCTGCGCGAGGACGGCAGCGAGTGCGGCCCCGACGAGCCCGGCGAACTGGTGCACCGCGGCCCGCTGGTGGCCCAGGGCTATTGGCATCGGCCCGAGGAAACGGCCGCGCGCTTCAAGCCCTGGCCGGCGGCTTTGTCGGCGGGGCGCGAGGGTGTGCCGGCCAGCGAACGGGCGGTGTTCTCGGGCGATACGGTGCGGCGCGACGCGGAGGGTTTCCTGTATTTCGTGGGCCGGCGCGACGAGATGATCAAGACCTCCGGCTACCGGGTCAGCCCGACCGAGGTGGAAGAGGCCATTTACGCGAGCGGCCTGGTGCGCGAGGTGCTGGCGGTGGGCGTGGCGCACGAGACCCTTGGCCAGGCGATCCACGTGGCCGCGGTGGCGGAGGAAGAGGCCGACACCGCTGCGCTGCTCGCGTTTTGCCGCGCGCAATTGCCGGCCTACATGGTGCCGGCGGCGGTGCATTGGTCCGACACGCCGCTGCCGCGCAACCCGAACGGCAAGCTGGACCGGCCGCGCTGGAAGAACGAATTCCAGGGCGGAAACCCATGAAAGCCTTCGAATCCGTGGACGGCGAACTGCGCGTAGGCGGCCTGCCGCTCTCGCGCCTGGCCGAGCGCGTGGGCCAGACCCCGTTCTATGCCTATGACCGGCGCCTGCTGGCCGCGCGCGTGGCGGCGGTGCGCGCGGCGCTGCCGGAAGGTGTGGGCCTGAGCTACGCGATGAAGGCCAACCCGATGCCGGCGCTGCTGGGCTTCATGCGGCCGCTGGTCGACGGCATCGACGTGGCCTCGGCGGGCGAGATGGCGGTGGCGCTGGACGCCGGCGCCGATCCCGCGGGCGTGACCTTCGCCGGGCCGGGCAAGCGCGAGGCCGAACTGGTGCAGGCGGTGGCCGCGGGCGTGCTGGTCAACCTGGAGTCGCTGCGCGAGGTGGCGCTGCTGGCGCGCGCGTCGCAGCGCCTGGGCCTGCCGGCGCGCGTGGCGGTGCGGGTCAACCCGGACTTCGACCTGCGCGGCGCGGGCATGCGCATGGGCGGCGGCGCCAAGCCGTTCGGCGTCGATGCGGAGCAGGTGCCCGCGGTGCTGGAAGCGATCGGGCAGGCCGGGCTGGCGTTCGAGGGCTTCCACGTCTACCCTGGCTCGCAGAACCTCAAGGGCGAGCTGATTGCGCAGGCGCTGGCGCAGTGCCACGCGCTGGTGCTGCGCCTGTCGGCCCATGCGCCGGCGCCGGTGCGGCACGTCAACCTGGGCGGCGGCTGGGGCATCCCGTACTTTCCGGGCGAACAGCCGCTGGACCTGGCGCCGGTGTCCGAGGCGCTGGCCACCATCCGTGCGCGCCTGGCGGCCGAACTGCCCGAGGCGCAGGTGCGGCTGGAGCTGGGGCGCTACCTGGTGGGCGAGGCCGGCATCTACGTGGCGCGCGTGCTCGACCGCAAGGTCTCGCGCGGCCAAGTGTTCCTGGTCACCGACGGCGGCCTGCACCACCACCTGGCGGCATCGGGCAACTTCGGGCAGGTGATCCGGCGCAACTACCCGGTGGCGATCGGCAACCGCATGGGTGAGGCGCAGGCGCGTGAGGTGGCGTCGGTGGTGGGGCCGCTGTGCACGCCGCTGGACCTGCTGGCCGAGCGCATGGAGCTGGCGGTCGCGCAGCCGGGCGACCTGGTGGTGGTGTTCCAGTCGGGCGCCTACGGTCCGAGCGCGAGCCCGCAGGCCTTTTTGGGGCATCCGCGTTGCGTGGAAGTGCTGGTGTGACGGGCCGTTCCCTGCGGCGGAACGGGGCTGCCGGCCGATGACCGATCGCCTGGAAACGCGTGTCCGGGTGAGGGCCTGGCGGTTCTGGCTGCTGGCCGCGCTGTGTGCCCTGGGCGCGGCGGGCCTTGCGCTGACCCACCCGGTGGCGCCGGCCGCGCTCGCGCTGGGACTGCTGCTGGCAGCAGCGGCCGTGGCCTGGCGGCCGCTCGCCTGGCTGTTCCTGTTGCCGGCCTTGCTGCCGGTGATGAGCTTCGCGCCCTGGACCGGCTGGTGGCTGGTGGACGAGTCCGATGCGCTGGTGCTGGCCTGCCTGGCGGGCGGGTACGCGCGCTGGGCGCTGGACGGCCGGGCGGGCTTTTCCAGCGATACCGCGTTCCGAGTCTTGTGGGGCGCGTTGGCGCTGTCGCTGGCCTGGGGCGTGGGGCTCGGCCTGGGGGATGCGGTGAGTGGGGCGGCAGATCGGGCGGTGGACTGGCAGGCAGGCCTCTACGCCGGCTACGACAGCGCGTGGAACACCTTGCGGGTGGCCAAGGGCCTGCTCTGGGCGTTGCTGCTCGGCGGGCTGCTGCGCGCGCCCGGCGCGGGGTCGGCGGCCGATTCGGCGCGGGCCGTGGCGCGCGGCATGGTGGCGGGACTGAGCCTGGTCTGCACGGTGGTGCTGTGGGAGCGGCTGGCCTACGCCGGGCTGTTCGATTTCAGCCTGCCATACCGCACCACCGCGTGGTTCTGGGAGATGCACGTGGGCGGCGGCGCGATCGACGCCTACCTCGCGCTGGCGGTGCCGTTCGCCTTCTGGGCGGTGTGGACCGCGCCGACGCTGCCGCGCTGGATGGCGGCCCAGGGGCTCATGGGCGTGTCGGTCTATGCCGTGCTCACCACCTATTCGCGCGGGGTGTACCTGGCCGTGCTGATCGCGCTCGCCTTCATGGCGGTGACGGCCTGCCGGTACCGGATCCGGCCCGCGCTGAGCCGCGTATCGGGGCGGGGGACGGTGGCCGTGCTGTTCGCGGTGCTGGTGGCGCAGAGCGCGCTGGTGCTGGGGGGCGGCTCCTTCATGGCGGCGCGCCTGGCCAGTTCCGAGGTCGACATGGTCGGGCGGTTGACCCATTGGCGTTCCGGCCTGGACTTGCTGCACACCCCGAAGGATTGGGCCCTGGGCCTGGGCCTGGGGCGTTTGCCGGCCCACTACCACCGGGAGGTGGAGGCCGGCGGATTTCCGGGCCAGGTCGGGTGGCAGCGCGATCCGCAGGGACGGCCGCACGCCGTGCTGGCCGGCCCGGCGCGCGCCGGCCAGCGGGCGGGCTTGTTCGCGCTGACCCAGCGGGTCGGCATCGAGGACCTGGAAGAGGTGCGGGTGCGCGTGCAGGCTGCGCCGGTGCGCCCCGGTCGGCTGGGGACCGGGCTGCTGGCGAGCCTGTGCGAGCAGCACCTGCTGCACGAATTCCGTTGCCTGCGCCAATGGGTGCCGCTCGATGGCCGGTTCGGTGCCGAGGCCCGGGACGGCGTCGAGGTGGTGCTCGATGGCGAACCCTGGCACGACGAGCCGGGGCCCGGCTGGCTGCGCCAGTGGGTGTTCGCGCTGACACCGTACCAGGCCGGGGCGCCGATCCGGATCGACCGGGTCGAGCTGTTCGATGCCGGCGGTCGCCAGTGGCTGCGCAACACCGGCTTCGCGCAAGGTTTGCAACACTGGTTTCCCACCGCCTACGGTCAGTTCCAGCCCTGGCACATCGACAACCTGTATCTGGACGTGCTGATCGAGCGGGGCGTGCTAGGGGCGCTCGTGCTGGGGGGCTGGGCGGCCTGGGCCGCGCTGGCGCTGTGGCCCTGCCTGCGGCGGGGCGATCCCTTGGCCTGGGGGCTGGCCGGTTCGCTGGGCGGCCTGTTCAGCCTGGGGGCGGTGATCAGCGTCACGGAGTTGCCGCGCGTGATGCTGATACTGGGTATCTTGTTGTGGATCGGGGGACGGTTTCGCGAACGTTTCGTGAACAAATAGCGATTGCGCCCCTCCGTAACGGGTTGTAGTACTTTGCAATACGCGGTATGGTATTTGACGGCGTGCCGGCATGGCCGGGACGCGGTCTCAAGCACTCAGGGATTCTGGTTTTGATCAAGATTTTCAATCACTACTTCCACCGGAGGACGGTCCTGCAGGTAATGCTGGACATGGGCTTGGTCGTCGGCGCGCTGATCATTGCGCTGCTCATCCAGTCCAATTCCTCGGTGCTGACCGCCTCGGTGGTGACCGAGGGGCTGAGCCGCGGCGTGCTGATGGCACTCGGTATGCTGGCGGTGAATTCGGCGCTGGGTTTCTACGAGCGCGGCCAGAGCAAGAGCGCGGGCCAGATGCGCGCGCGCGCGCTGCTGTCGTTCGTGCTGTCGGGCGCGATCGCGATCGGCGTGCTGTGGTTCCTGCCGCTGGAGCCTTCCTACGACATGAAATGGGTGGCGCTGGTGGTGCTGGGCACCACGGGCTTCATGCTCACCCACCGCGTGTTGGTGGGCGAGATGCTGCCGCGCTCGCTGACGCGCCGCAAGGTGCTGGTCTACGGCAGCGGCGAGCGTGCGCTGAGCGTGGGGCAGTCGCTCACGCATGCCAGCGCGAACGTCGAACTGGTGGGCTACTGCGCCAGCCCCAACGAGACCGAGCACAAGGTCGCCACCTGGTCCATGCTCGCGCCCGATGAGCGCCTGAGCGACGTGGTCATGCGCGAAGAGGTGGACGAGATCGTGGTGGCGCTGACCGAGCGGCGCGGCGGCAGCATGCCGATGCGCGAGCTGCTGGACTGCAAGCTGCGCGGTGTCAGGGTTTCCGACATCGCGACCTATTTCGAGCAGAACCTGGGGCAGATCCGGCTGGAGTCGGCCTCGGCCGGCTGGCTGATCTTCGGCGAGGGCTTCAACCAGGGCTTCGTGCGCACGGCGGTCAAGCGCCTGTTCGACATCGCCGGTGCGCTGGTGCTGATCGTGCTCACGCTGCCGATCATGCTGCTGACCGCGCTGGCGATCCGCCTGGACAGCCCGGGCCCGATCTTCTACCGCCAGGAGCGCGTCGGCCTCAACGGCAAGATCTTCCACGTGGTCAAGTTCCGCAGCATGTGCACCGACGCGGAGAAGGACGGCGTGCCGCGCTGGGCCTCGGCCGGCGACAGCCGGGTCACGCGCGTGGGCAAGGTCATCCGCAAGCTGCGGATCGACGAGCTGCCGCAACTGTTCGGCGTGCTCAAGGGCGACATGAGCATGGTCGGGCCGCGCCCCGAGCGGCCGTACTTCGTCGACCAGCTGACGCGCGAGATCCCGTTCTACGCGGTGCGCCACAGCGTCAAGCCCGGCGTGACGGGCTGGGCCCAGGTGAGCTACCAGTACGGCGCGTCGCGCGAGGACAGCATCGAGAAGCTGCAGTACGACCTGTACTACGTGAAGAACCACTCGCTGTTCCTCGACCTGGTGATCCTGTTCGAGACGGTCGGGGTGGTGCTGACCGGCAAGGGCGCCCAATAATCTCTCTTCCTCCACTGCCTAGGCCCGCATGGCCAGTTTGGACAATTCTCTGACGGCCTGGGGCTTCGGCGTGGCGGCGCTGGCCTACGGCCTGCTCGCGCTCGTGCTGGCCGGCCAGGGCTATGCGCGCGCGCCGGTCAACCGGCCCGGGCTGGCGGTCCTGCTGGCGGCGGTGCTGACGGCCGCCTGGGCGGCGCTGAGCCTGGCGGCACTGGCCATGCCGGCGCTGCAGGTCTGCGCGGTGGTGCTGGACGTCAGCCGCTACGCCGCCTGGTTCGCCTTCGTCGTGCTGCTGTTTCGCGCCAGCGCGGAGCAGGGCCGGCTGCTCGGCACGCTGCGCTGGATGACGCTGCTGGCCGTGGCCCTGCCGGTGCTGAGCCTGGCCATTCTGTTCTTCGGGGCCGCCGCCAAGCCCGTGGCGGCGGAGGCGGGGGTGGTCGTGGGCGCGCCGGTGGGCTTCCTGCTGTGCATGATGCTGCTCGCGGTGCTGGGGCTGGTGCTGGTCGAGCAACTGTTCCGCAACCTGCCGGAGGATGCGCTGTGGAGCGCCAAGCCGATCTGCCTCGGACTGGCGGGCACCTTCCTGTTCGACCTGTACCTGTTCTCGCAGGCGGTGCTGTTCAACGCCGTCGATCCGGACGCCTGGAACATCCGCAGCATCGTGCACGCGGCCCTGATGCCGCTGATGCTGCTTTCGACCACGCGCCACCGCAACTGGATCGGCAAGATCCGCGTCTCGCGCAAGGTGGTGTTCCATTCGGCCACGCTGCTGATGGCGGGCGCGTACCTGCTGTTCATTGCCGGGGTCGGCTACTACGTGCGCTACTTCGGCAGCGACTGGGGCCGCGCGCTGCAGCTCGCGCTGGTGTTCCTCGCGCTGGTGCTGTTCATCGCGCTGATCCTCTCGCGCTCGTTCCGGGCCCGGCTGCGCGTGTTCCTGGGCAAGCACTTCTTCAACTACCGCTACGACTACCGCGAGGAGTGGCTCAAGTTCACGCAGACGCTCTCGAACCAGAGTGGTCCGCAGGAGATGGGCCTGCACGTGATCCGGGGGCTGGCCGACATGTTGGAAAGCCCGGCCGGTGCGCTGTGGCTGCGCCGGCCCGACGAGCAGGTCTACCGCCAGGTCGCGCGCTGGAACCTGCCGCACACCGCGGTCACCGAGCCGACCGACTCATCCCTGATGGGGTTCATGCAGCGCACCGGTTGGGTGGTGAACCTGGAGGAATACCGCCGCGAGCCGGCGCGCTACGACCACATGGCGCTATCGCCCTGGCTGGCCGAGCAGCAGGCGCAGGCCTGGCTGCTGGTGCCGCTGTGGCTGGGCAGCGAGCTGCTGGGCTTCGTGGTGCTGGGCCGCCCGCGCACGCCGATGGACGTGAACTGGGAAGTGACCGACCTGCTCAAGACCGCCGGCCGCCAGGCCGCGAGCTTCCTGGCGCAGATGCAGTCGACCGAGGCGCTGCTGGAGGCGCGCAAGTTCGAGGCTTTCAGCCGCATGTCGGCCTTCGTGGTGCACGATCTCAAGAACATCGTGACGCAGTTGTCGCTGATGGTGAAGAACGCCAAGCGCCTGAGCCACAACCCGGAGTTCCAAGCCGATATGCTGATGACGGTGGAGAACTCGTTGGAGCGCATGCGCCAGCTCATGCTGCAGTTGCGCGAGGGCGCGGCGCCGGGCGGCGGTGCGGTTGGGGTCGATCTCGGGCGGCTGGCGCAATCGCTGGCCGACAGCGTGGCCAGCCGCGGGCGCGAACTGGCGCTGCACGTGGAGCCGCGCGTGGCCACGCGCGGCCATGAAGACCGCCTGGAGCGGGTCATGGGGCACCTGGTGAACAACGCGCTGGACGCCACCGAACCAGCGCAGCGCGTGTGGCTCAAAGTGGAGCGCTTCGGCAGCCACGCGCGCGTGGAAGTGGGCGACGAGGGCATCGGCATGTCCGAGGCCTTCGTGCAGGAGCGACTGTTCAGGCCGTTCCAGACCACCAAGGAGGCGGGCATGGGCATCGGCGCCTACGAGAGTTTTCAGTACGTTCAGGAGCTGGGCGGCAAGGTGACGGTGGACAGCAAGGAAGGGGTCGGCACGGTGGTCACCCTGCTGCTGCCGCTGATCGAGTCGTTCGAGGAATCCGACTGGCATCAATTGGGAGAGGCATGAGCACGGACAAGGGCACGCAACTGCTGATCGTCGAGGACGACCTGGCGTTGCAGAAACAAATCAAGTGGTCGCTGGATCAATTCGAGTCGGTGACCGCCGCCGACCGCGAAAGCGCCCTGGGCCAGTTGCGGCGCCACGCGCCCGCGGTGGTCACCATGGACCTCGGGCTCCCGCCGGATGCCGACGGGACCGAGGAGGGCTTCAAGCTGCTGGAGCAGATCTTGTCATCCGCGCCGGACACCAAGGTGATCGTGCTCACCGGCCAGAACGGACAGGCCAACGCGCTGCGCGCGGTGGCCATGGGGGCCTACGACTTCCTGGCCAAGCCGTTCGAGCCCGAGATGCTCAACCTCACCGTGGAGCGCGCGTTCCGCCTCTACGAGCTGCAGGCCGAAAACGCGCGCCTGCAGACCCTGCGCCAGCCCGATGCGCTGGGCGGCCTGATCACGCGCGACCCGGAGATGCTGCGGATCTGCCGCACGATCGAGAAGGTGGCCAACTCCGGCGCGACCGTGATGCTGCTCGGCGAAAGCGGCACCGGCAAGGAGGTGCTGGCGCGCGGCCTGCACCAGGCCTCGAACCGCAAGGGCGGCCGTTTCGTCGCGATCAACTGCGCCGCGATCCCCGAGAACCTGCTGGAGAGCGAGCTCTTCGGCTACGAAAAGGGCGCCTTCACAGGCGCGGTCAAGACCACGCCGGGCAAGATCGAGACCGCCAATGGCGGCACGCTGATGCTCGACGAAATCGGCGACCTGCCGATGCCGTTGCAGGCCAAGCTGCTGCGCTTCCTGCAGGAGCGGGTGATCGAGCGCGTCGGTGGGCGGCAGGAGATTGCGGTCGATGTGCGCATCGTCTGCGCGACCCACCAGGACCTCAAGCAGCTCACCGGGCAGGGGCGCTTCCGCGAGGACCTTTACTACCGATTGGCGGAGATCGTGGTGAACATCCCGCCGCTGCGCGCGCGCGTGGGCGACTCGGCGCTGCTGGCCCACGCCTTCACCAAGCGCTTCGCGCAGGATCAGAACCGGCGCAGCCTGTCGCTGTCCGACGACGCGCTGCGCGCCATCGAGTCGCACCCCTGGCCCGGCAACATCCGCGAGTTGGAGAACTGCATCAAACGTGCCACCATCATGGCCGATGGCAGCCAGGTGACCGCCGACGACCTGGGGTTGCCGGTTGGGCAGGAGGAGGGCGCCGAGCCCGTGCTGGACTTGCGCACGGTCAGGGACGAGGCCGAGAAGAAGGCCGTGATCGCCGCCCTGGCGCGTGCCAATGGCAACGTGCTCAAGGCGGCCGAGTTGCTGGGCGTGAGCCGCCCCACCTTGTACGACTTGATGCACCGGCTGGGGCTCAAGTGAGGTTTTTATCCAGTGAGACTTTCGTGAGGCACCTTTCCTCGCCCATCAGGAGAATTCCATGAAGAACGCTGCTTTTCCCTGGCGCGCCGCCCCCGTGACCCTGGCGGTCGCCCTGCTACTGGCGGCCTGCGCCGACAGCGACCCGCAGAAGATGCTGGACTCGGCCCGGCAGTACCTGGAGAAGAAGGACAACGCCGCGGCCATCATCCAGCTCAAGAACGCGCTGCAGGAGTCGCCCGATCTCGCCGAGGCGCGCTTCCTGCTCGGCAAGACCCTGCTCGCCAACGGCGACGCCGTGGGGGCCGAGACCGAGCTTCGGAAGGCACGCGACCTGGGCCAGCCGGCCGACCAGGTGGCGCCGCTGCTGGCGCGCAGCCAGCTCATGCAGGGCCAGTTCCGCAAGGTCACCAGCGAGTTCGCCCGGATGCAGTTGTCTTCCGCGCAGGCCACCGCGGAGCTCAAGACCCTGGTGGCCGTGGCCTGGCGCCAGCAGGGCGACCAGTCGGCCTTCCAGTCCAGCCTTCAGGAGGCACTCAAGGCCCAGCCCGACCACGCGCCGGCCCTGATCGAGGAAGCCCGCTTCAAGGCCGGCCAGCGCGATTTCGACGGCGCCCTGAAGGTGCTCGACGAGGTGCTGGCGCGCACGCCGAAAGACGCTGACGCCTTGAAGCTTCGCGGTGACGTGCTGCTGTACGGCAAGCAGCAGCCCGAGCCGGCGCTCGCGGCCTACCGCGCGGCGGTCGAGGCGCGGCCGAATGCCCAGGATGCACAGGGTGGGGTGATCCAGGTGCTGCTGCTGCAGAACCGCCTGGACGAGGCCGAGAAGGAGGTTGCCAACCTGGCCAAGTTCGCGAACGGGCGTCCGCAGACGCGCTACCTCCAGGCCCGGCTCGCATTCCAGAAAAACGACTTGGCCGCGGCCAAGGAGCACATCCAGCAGTTGCTGAAGATGACGCCTGATAGTCCGACCGCACTGGAGATGGCCGGCGTGATCGAGGCCGAGACCGGATCCGCGGTGCAGGCGCAGTCATACTTGACGCGCGCGCTGCAGGCAGCGCCGCATTTGCGCATCGCACGTCGCGCGTTGGTGGTCTCGTACCTGCGCACAGGCCAGGCCGACCGGGCCGTGGCGGCGCTGCCCCCAGGCCTGGCGACGGACGACAGCGATCCGGCCATGCTGTCGCTGGCGGGGCAGGCCTACATGGTGCGGGGTGATATCGACCAGGCCCAGCGGTACCTGGAGCGCGCCGCGCGGCTCGACCCCAAGGACCCGCGCAACCAGACCACGCTGGCGCTGAGCCACCTGGCTTCGGGCCAGACCGAGATGGCGCTCCAGCAGCTCCAGAACGTGGCGTCGACCGACACCGGGGTGGTGGCCGACATGGCCCTGATCAACACCCACATGCGGGCGCGCAACGCGGGTAAAGCGCTCGAAGCGATCGATGCGCTGGACAAGAAGCTTCCCAACGATCCGATGGTCTCGCAGTTGCGCGGCCGGGCCCTGCTGATGCGCGACGACCGGGCCGGCGCGCGCAAGGCCTTCGAGCGCGCGCACGAGATCGACGCCAACTACTTCGCCGCGACGGCGGCGCTCGCTGCGCTGGATATCGTCGAGCGCAAGCCGCAGGAAGCGCAGAAGCGCCTGGAAGCCGCGGTGCAGCGCCAGCCGTCGAACGCCCAGGCGCTGATGGCGCTGGCCGAGGTCCGCGGCGGCGCCGGCGGCAGCAAGGAGGAGGTGGCCGACATCATCCGCCGCGCGGTGGATGCCGCCCCGACCGAGCGCGCGCCGCGCCTCATGCTGGTGGAGCACTACCTGCGGCACAACGATGCCAAGACCGCATTGACGGTGGCCCAGAGCGCGGCAGCGGCCCTGCCCGACGTGCCTGACCTCGTCGACGCCCTGGGCCGCGCGCAGACCGCCAGCGGCGAATACAACCAGGCCCTGACCAATTTCAACAAGCTGGTGGGCCTGATGCCCAATTCTCCGCTGCCGTACCTGCGCCTGGCCATGCTGTCCACGGTCCAGAAAGACGTGCCGGGGACCGAGCAGAACCTGCGCAAGGCGCTAGAGATCCAGCCCGACCAGCTGCAGGCCCAGCGCGGCCTGGCCGAACTGGCCGTGGCGGGCAACCGGCGCGCAGACGCCGTGGCGATCAGCCGCACCGTCCAGAAGCAGCGGCCCACGGAAGCCGTGGGCTATCTGATGGAAGGGGACCTCCAACTGGCTGCCAAGAACTGGAAGGCGTCCGAGGAGGCCTACCGCGCCGGCCTGAAGGCGGCTCCTGGGCCGGAACTGGCGGTCAAGCTGCACACCGCGCTGGTGTCCGGCGGCAAGGCGGCCGAGGCCGACCGGGTATCGGCCGATTGGCTGCGCGAGCACCCGAACGAGCCGACGATGCTGCAGTACCTCGGCGACCGCGCGATTTCGGCCAACCGGTTGTCCGATGCCGTGCGCCACTACGAAAGCTTGCTCGCCGTGCAGCCGAACAATGCCCTGGCGCTCAACAACCTGGCCTGGGCGGCCGGGCGGCTGGGCCGCAGCGACGCGGTGGCGCTGGCGGAAAAGGCCAACCAGGTGGCGCCCAACCAGCCGGCCTTCATGGACACGCTCGCCGCGCTGCTGTCGGAGCGCAACGAGCACGCGCGCGCGCTGACCCTGCAGAAGAGGGTGCTCGAGCTGCGGCCCAACGTGCCGCTGTTCAAGCTCAACATGGCCAAGATCCATCTCAAGGCGGGCGACAAGAACGCCGCGAAACCCCTGCTCGACGAACTCAGCGCGCTCGGCGACGCATTCCCGGCCCAGGCGGAGGTCACCCAGCTCAAGCAGGGGCTGTGAGCTGGGGTCTCCCCCCTGCGCCGCTTTGCGGCTTCCCCCCTCTCTGGCGCGCCGCTGCGCGGCGCTTGGAGGGGGGACGACATCTCGGGCCGGCGGAGCCGGACCCTTGCTGTCTCTGGGTTGGCGTTGCTTCGTGTGGCGGATGCCGGGTCGTAGCGCTATAGGTCGCTGGAGTTTGTCGGGAAAATTGACACTTTTGTCATTGAACTGTGCCAATTAGTTTGCATCTGAACTTTTTTCCTTGTGCGCCAAGGGTTTGCGCGAGGCCGGATTTAGGGCATGATTTTTGCATCATTTTTCAGCAAATTGCCTGGCCAAAGGGTTGGCCCGGACAGCCTCCCCGCCTCGGGCGGACGGCGCTGAACCGTGGGGAACCAGGACGCACGCCATGAACAACGATCACGACGACCATTTGCCTTCTCCCACAACTGCCGAGCATGCCGGCGCCGCGGCTGAGCAGACCACGGCCGGACTCAGCCGCCGCCGGCTGGTCCGCGCCGGCCTGTCGGCCGCGCCGGTGGTCGCTGCACTGCACAGCAGCACCGTGTTGGCCAATGGCCGCATGGGCCAGACCTGCATCCGTCCCTCGACGTTTTCCTCTCTCAAGGCCGCCAACTGGCAGGTCAGCCAGGGCCGGCAGTTGCCGAACGACTTGATCTGCCGTTCGCACACCTACTGGAAGAACGGTTTCCCGCAGAAATTCGCGAAAACCAAGTTCCTGTCTTCAGGGCAGAAAGGCACGGGCTTCTCACGCAAGCCGAGCGTGAAGGCGATGCTGGGCAACGGCAAGGCCCAGACCTACAGCGCCATGACGCTGCGCGAGGCACTCGACACGGTCGGCAACGACATCGATGCCGTGCTGGCCCGCTGCGTGGCGGCCGCCTTTCTTTCGGCCGATGCGGCCGGCTATGGCTCCGACCAGATCTGGCTGACCAAGTCCCAGTGCAAGCAGATCTGGGATGGCCAGGGCAATTGGTCGCCCTTCCATGGGGCGACGTGGACGCGGCAGGACACCTTGGAGTATTTCAAGGTGGTGTTCGGCACCTCGTGGCTGTGAGGCAGCCGGGCGGCGTGCCGCCGCCGCGGCTCCCAATCCACATGAAAAGGCGAGGCGCCGTCCAGGCGCTTGTGCTGGCGGGTGTGCCGTGGCTGGCGCCGGCCCCGCTGCTGGCGCAGGATGCGCTGCCCGACACCATCGCCCGGCTCAAGCCCTCGGTGCTCGTCGTGGGCACCTACAAGGCCACCGACCGGCCCCGCTTCCAGCTCAGGGGGACCGGCTTCGCCGTCGGCGATGGCCGGACCGTGGTCACGAACGCGCACGTGCTGCCCGAGCAGGTCGGCTCCGACGCGCCCGCGCTGACGGTCCAGGTACGCCAGCCTGCCGGCGAATGGGAGATGCGCGCGGCCCGTGTGCTGGGCACCGATCCGGCGCGCGACCTCGCGCTGCTGCGCGTGGACGGCGCGGCCATTCCCGCGATGCGCATCGGCGACTCCGCCACCGTGCGCGAGGGCGAGGACCTCGCCTTCATGGGCTTTCCCGTGGGCGGCGTGCTCGGTTTCTCGGTGGTGACGCACCGGGCCATGGTTTCCAGCATCACGGCCGCCGCACTGCCCAGCCCCTCATCGAGCCGCTTGAGCGAGCAAGCCATCCGCAGCCTGCGCGGCGGCGTCTTCGACATCTTCCAACTCGACGCCACCGCCTACCCGGGCAACAGCGGCGGCCCCTTGTTCCGCGCGGCGACCGGCGAGGTCGTGGGCGTGGTGAACATGGTGCTCATCAAAGGCACCCGGGAGTCCGCGCTGAGCCACCCCTCGGGCATCTCCTACGCCATCCCGGCCCGCCACGTGGTCGAACTGATGGATAAATATCGGTGAACACCCCCCTGCGCCGCTGACGCGGCTTCCCCCCTCTCTTGCGCGCCGCTGCGCGGCGCTTGGAGGGGGGACGACATCTCGGGCCGGCGTAGCCGGACCCTTGCTGTCTCTGGTTTTGGCGTCGTTTCGCTCGAAGCGATGCTCGCTCCGAGTCACATAGGCAGGCCCACATAGTTCTCCGCGATGGTCTTGCGGCCGGCTTCCGAGTGCATCAGGTAGTCGAGCTCGGCCTGCTGCAGCTTGGCGACGATCGGGCCGTCATCGGGGAAGCGGTGCATGATGCCGGTGAACCACCAGGAGAAGCGCTCGGCGCGCCAGATGCGCGCCAGGCAGCGCGCCGAGTAGTGGTTGATGCCGGCATCGCTGTGCTCCTGGTAGTGATCGACGATGGCGCTGGAGAGGTACTTCACGTCCGTGGCCGCGAGGTTCAGCCCCTTGGCGCCGGTGGGCGGCACGATGTGGCCGGCGTCGCCGGCGAGAAACAGGCGGCCGAAGCGCAGCGGCTCGGTCACAAAGCTGCGCAGCGGCGCGATGCTCTTTTCCAGGCTCGGCCCGGTCACCAATTGCTCGGCTGCCTGTGGGTCCAGGCGCAAGCGCAGCTCTTGCCAGAAGGCGTCGTCGGACCAGGCGTCAAGCGAATCGGTCAGCGGCACCTGGAGGTAGTAGCGGCTGCGCGTGTGGCTGCGCTGCGAACACAGGGCGAAGCCGCGCGGGCTGTTCACGTAGATCAGCTCGTGGTGGACCGGCGGCGTGTCCGACATCAGGCCGAGCCAGCCGAACGGGTAGACCTTCTCGTACTCGCGGATCGCGGATCGCGGCGCGCTGGCCCGGCAGATGCCGTGGAAGCCGTCGCAGCCGGCGATGAAGTCGCAGTCGAGGCTGTGCGTCTGGCCGTCCTGCTCGTAGGTCACGCGCGGGTGGCTGGTGTCGAAGCCGTGCACCTGCACGTTGGCGGCCTGGTACACCGTGGTCTGGCCCGACCGCGCGCGCGCGTCCATCAGGTCGCGCGTGACTTCGGTCTGTCCATAGACCATCACGTGCTGGCCGCTCGTGAGGCCGGCCAGGTCGATGCGGTGGCGCTGGCCATCGAAGAGCATGTCGAAGCCCTCGTGCACCAGGCCTTCCCGGTGCATGCGCTCGCCCACGCCGACTTCGTCCAGCAGGTCGATCGTCACCTGTTCCAGCACGCCGGCGCGGATGCGGCCCAGCACGTACTCGCCGCTCTGGCGCTCGAGAATGACGTTGTCTATGCCAGCCTTGTGCAGCAACTGGCCGAGCAGCAGGCCCGAAGGACCGGCGCCGATGATGGCAACCTGGGTGCGCATGGCGGTTGTCTCCTGTGAATGGTGGGTGGATGCAATGCGTTCCGAAGCATAGAAGGCCCACCTCCTGGCCGCAACGTGGAACGCCACCGGCTGCGCGATCAGTGAACCCACTGCGCGGTGATCGCGCAGTTCGGAGGGCCGCGGCATAATCGCGCCATGCCAGACGCCAGCAACGGTAGCCCCGCCATCGCCAAGGCCGATTTCATCGAAGGCATGGCCAAGGGCATGGCCGTGCTGGAAAGCTTCGACACCGAGCGCCAGCGCCTGAACGCCACCCAGGCGGCGGCACGGGCCGGGCTCACGCGGGCGGCGGCGCGCCGGCACCTGCTCACGCTGGCGCACCTGGGTTACCTGGAAAGCGACGGCAGCCACTACTGGCTCTCGCCCAAGGTGCTGCGCTTTTCCGGCAGCTACCTCGCCTCGGCACGCCTGCCGCGCCTGCTGCAGCCCACGCTCAACCGGCTGGCCGCGCTCACGCACGAATCGTTCTCCGCCGCCGTGCTGGATGGCGCCGAGGTCGTGATCGTGGCCCGCAGCGTCTCGGCCGGCGGCCAGCGCCTCATGGCGCACGGCCTGCACCTGGGCGCGCGCCTGCCGGCGCACGCCACCTCCACCGGCCGCGTGCTGCTCGCCACGCTGCCGCGCGCCGCCTTCAGCGCCTGGCTCCGGAGCCGTGGCGAACTGCCGCGCCTGACCTCGCACACCACGGTGGAGCACAAGGCGTTCCGCGCCCTCATCGCCCGCGTGCGCGAAGACGACCTGTGCGTGGCCCAGGAAGAGCACGAGCTGGGCGTGCACGCCCTGGCCGTGCCCTTGCGCAACATGCAGGGCCGCACGGTGGCCGCGCTCAACGTGGTGGCCTCGCCCGAAAGACGGGAACCGGCCCGCCTGCACAAAGACCTGCTGCCGCTGCTGCTGGATGCGGCGCGCGAGTTGCGGCCGTTGCTGTGATGAGATGGCCTGCCCGGAGGGACTCGAACCCCCGACCTGCTGCTTAGAAGGCAGCTGCTCTATCCAGTTGAGCTACGGGCAGCCGATCAGCCGATACGAAAAAGGCCCACGTCGTGGGCCTTTTCGTTTTCTTCCGATGGTCGGAGCGGCGGGATTCGAACTCGCGACCCTCTGCTCCCAAAGCAGATGCGCTACCAGGCTGCGCTACGCTCCGACTGAACGGGGCATTGTACCTGCAAGCCCCGCTCCGTTCGCCTGGGCTCGGCCTGTGATCACCTTTTCTCGTATTGCGTCTTGCCAAACAGGATTTCGCGCGCCTTGTCGTCGTTGGGTTTGCGCACGCCGTGCAGCACGGCGACGCCGCGCTGCACCGCGGGGCGCTCGGCGATGGTGTCGAACCAGGTTTTCAGGCGCGGGTAGTCCGCCCAGTCGATGCCCTGGCTCTTCCAACTGCGCAGCCAGGGAAAGATGGCGATGTCGGCCACGCTGTATTGCCTGCCGGCGATGAACGGGTGCCCGGCCAGCCGCTTGTCCATCACGCCATAGAGGCGCCGCGCTTCGTTGGTGTAGCGGTTGATGGCGTATTCGATCGGTTCGGGCGCATAGAGGCGGAAGTGGTGGGCCTGGCCGAGCATGGGGCCGACGCCGCCCATCTGGAACATCAGCCACTGCAGCACCTCCCACCGGGCGCGGTCCGCCTTGGGCAGGAACTTGCCGGTCTTGGCGGCCAGGTAGAGCAGGATCGCGCCGGATTCGAACAGGCTGATGGGGCGCCCGTCCGGTCCGTCCGGGTCCACCAGCGCGGGGATCTTGTTGTTCGGGCTGATGCGCAGGAAGTCCGGCTTGAACTGGTCGCCCTTGCTGATGTCGATCGGGTGGGCCTGCCAGTCGCGGCCGAGGCGCAGGCCGCATTCCTCCAGCATGATGTGGACCTTGTGTCCGTTGGGCGTGGGCCAGGTGTAGACGTCGATCATGGGTGCATGCCTTGGGTGTTGGGTTGAAGTCAGCAGCCGCGCGTGATGGGCATTTCCACCTCGGTCTTCACGGCCATGTGGCGCGCCAGTTCCAGCTTGGCGATCGCCTGGCGGTGCACCTCATCGGGCCCGTCGGCCAGGCGCAGGGTGCGCTGGGTGGCATAGCTATAGGCCAAGGGGAAGTCTCCGCTCACGCCGCCGCCGCCATGGGCCTGGATCGCCATGTCGATGATGTCGCAGGCCATGTTGGGCGCGATCACCTTGATCATCGCGATCTCGGCCTTGGCGACCTTGTTGCCGGCGGTGTCCATCATGTAGGCGGCCTTGAGCGTGAGCAGGCGCGCCATCTCGATGCGGCAGCGCGCATCGGCGATGCGTTCGTGCCAGACCGACTGCGCCGCGATCGGCTTGCCGAACGCAACCCGGCTGTTGAGCCGCCGGCACATCAGCTCCAGGGCGCGCTCGGCCGCGCCGATGGAGCGCATGCAGTGGTGGATGCGCCCCGGGCCGAGCCGGCCCTGGGCGATCTCGAAGCCCCGGCCTTCGCCGAGCAGGATGTTGGCGGCCGGCACGCGCACGTTCTCCATCAGCACCTCCATGTGGCCGTGCGGGGCGTCGTCGTAGCCGAACACCGTGAGCGGGCGCAGCACCTGGATGCCAGGGGTGTTCGCGGGCACGAGGACCATGGACTGTTGCGAGTGGCGCGGCGCCTCGGGGTCGGTCTTGCCCATCACGATGTGGACCGCGCAGCGCGGGTCGCCGGCGCCGGAGGACCACCACTTGCGGCCGTTGATCACGTATTCGTCGCCGTCGCGCTCGATGCGGCATTCGATGTTGGTCGCGTCGGACGAGGCCACGCCGGGCTCGGTCATCAGGAACGCCGAACGGATCTCGCCGCGCAGCAGGGGTTCGAGCCACTGGTCCTTGAGCGCTTCGCTGGCGTAGCGCTCCAGCGTCTCCATGTTGCCGGTGTCGGGCGCCGAGCAGTTGAACACCTCGGCCGCGAACGGCACGCGGCCCATGATCTCGCACAGCGGCGCGTACTCCAGGTTGGACAGGCCCTGAGGCGCGCGCGGGCTGCGCGGCAGGAACAGGTTCCACAGGCCAGCTTCGCGCGCCTTGGGCTTGAGCTCCTCGATCAGCGTGGTGGGGATCCAGGCGTTGCCCCGGGCCCGGTTGGCCGCGATTTCCTCGAAGAACCGGTTCTCGTTGGGATAGATGTGCTGGTCCATGAAGGCGAGCAGGCGCTCGCGCAGTTGCATGACCTTGTCGGTGTAGTCGAAGTGCATGGCGTGTCTTTCGCTGGCGGTGTGGGAGGGCGGTCGGCCAGTCGGTCAGTCGGCGCGCGCGAAGCGCCAGCCCAGTTCGGCCAAGGTGCGCGCGCGCGTGGCCGCCTGGACGGCTTCGCTGCCGGACGCCGTACCGGTCTCCACCCGCTTGGCGATGCCCTGCAGGATGGCGGCGAGGCGGAACAGGTTGTAGGCGATGTAGAAGGGCCAGTCGGCCTCGAGCTGCCGGGGCGTGGCGAAGCCGGTGCGTTCGCAGTAGCGGGCGATGTGGTCCTGCTCGCTCGGGATGCCGAGCGCCTTGAGATCCAGCCCGGCGATGCCGCGGAACGCGCCCGGCGGAATGTGCCAGGACAGGCAGTGGTAGCTGAAATCCGCGAGCGGGTGCCCAAGGGTGGACAGTTCCCAGTCGAGCACCGCGAGCGCGCGCGGCTCGGTGGGGTGGAACATCACATTGTCCAGCCGGTAGTCGCCGTGCACCACGCACAGCAGGGACTCGTCGCGGGCCATGGCGGGCATGTGATCGGGCAGCCAGGCCATGAGCCGGTCCATGGCCGGGATCGGTTCCGTCACCGAGGCCTGGTACTGCTTGGTCCAGCGGCCGATCTGGCGCTCGAAGTAGTTGCCCGGCCGGCCGTAGTCGGCCAGCCCGATGGCCTGCGGCTGGAGGCGGTGCAGCGCGGCCATCACGCGGTTCATCTCGTCGTAGACCGCCCCGCGCTCGCTGGGTGACAGGCCCGGCAGCGACTGGTCCCACAGCACGCGGCCGTGCAGGAACTCCATCACGTAGAAGGCGCGCCCGATCACGGATTCGTCCTCGCACAGCACCAGCATGCGGGCCACGGGCACGTCGGTGCCCTGCAGCGCCTGCATGACCCGGAACTCGCGCTCGATCGCGTGCGCCGAGGGCAGCAGCTTGGCCACCGGGCCGGGTTTGGCGCGCATCACGTAGGACTGCCGCGGCGTGACCAGCTTGTAGGTGGGGTTGGACTGGCCGCCCTCGAACATCTCCACCGTGAGCGGCCCGGAAAACCCGGGCAGGCGGTCTTGCAGCCAGTGGGCGAGGGCCGCCTCGTCGACGGCATGGCGGGCGGTGGGGGAGGTGTCGTTCATGAATCCTGGTCCAGAGAAAAAAAGGGGCATCGCGCCGGCTGCTGCTGCGTGGCTTCGCCCGTCGCTCAGGGTGACTCGGCTTCGGCGATGCGCATGAGCGTGTCGCGGTTGCGCACCACCAGGCCGCCCGGCTCGATGCGGATCGCGTGCTCGCGCTCCATCGACTTGAGCTCCTGGTTCACGCGCTGGCGCGAGGCGCCCAGCAACTGCGCCAGTTCCTCCTGCGCCAGTTGCAGGCCGATCCGGATCTCGCTGCCCTCCGCGAGGCCGGGCACGCCGTAGCTGCGCGCCAGGTGCAGCAACTGCTTGGCCAGCCGCGCGCGCAGCGGCAGGGTGTTGAGGTCCTCGACCAGCCCGAACAGGGTGCGGATGCGCCGCGCCTGCAGCCGCATCAGCGCTTCGTAGAGCTCGACGTGCGCGGCAAGCACCTTCTGGAAGTCGGTGCGGGCCATGCAGAGCAGGGTGGTCGATCCGTGGGCATAGGCATCGTGCGTGCGCTGGTCGCCGTCGAACATCGCCACGTCGCCGAACCACACGCCGGGCTCCACGTAGGTCAGCGTGATCTGCTTGCCCGAGAGCGAGGTCGAACTGACCCGCACCGCGCCCTTGGCCACGGCCGACCATTCCGACGGCGGATCGCCGCGGGCGGCGATCAGGTCGCCGTCCTTGTAGCGTTTGACGTAGGCGCATCGCAGGATGTCGTGGCGCAGGGAGGGAGAGAGGCTGCCGAACCAGCGACCGTGGTTGATCGCCTCGCGTTCTTCCATTGTCAGAATCGGTTCGTCCATGGGCTGTCTTGTGCGTGACTGGGTGAAAGGGGCATTGTCACCCTCGGGACGAGGGCCTGCAGCCGCCGGGCCTGCCATCGGCTTTTGCTCAGCGGTAACGCGCGAGGCGCCTTTCCAGAAAGGCGGCGATGCCTTCTCCGGCATTGGGGTGGTGCAGGTTGCGCACAAAGTGGTCGCGCTCCACGCCCAGCTGCTCGTGCAGCGAGCGGGTGGATGACTCGTTGGCGAGTTCCTTGATGCTCGCCAGCGCATTGGGCGCCCGTGCATTGAGCCGCTCGGCCAGGGCCAGTGCGGCATCCAGGGCCTCGGCCGGTGCGCAGACCGCGGTGACGACGCCCAGCGCGTGCAGGCGCTGCGCATCGATGCGCTCGCCTGCGAGCAGCAACTGCATGGCCGTGGCCCGCGGCATCGATCGCATCAGGTTCCAGGTGGCGCCGCCATCGGGAGACAGCCCCACGCTGCTGTATGCCATCACGAACACGCTGTTGCTCGCCGCCACGATCATGTCGCACGCGAGGGCCAGCGAAAACCCGGCGCCCGCGCACGAGCCCTCCACCGCGGCGATCACGGGTTTGGAGAAAGTGCGAATGGTCTCGATCCAGTTGTGCAGGCCCTCGATGTTCTGGGCCTGGACCTCCGGCGGCTGCTGTCGGTTGGACAGCAACCGCTGCAGGTTGCCGCCGGCGCAGAAGTGGCTGCCTTCGCCCGTGATTACCACGCTGCGGATGTCCGGGTTGCCCTCGGCCACGTTCAAGGCTTCGACGCCCGCGGCGTAGATCTCCGGCCCGAGGGCATTGCGGTGCTCCGGGTTGCTCAGCGTGAGCACCATGGTCTGGCCATGGCTGTGGCTTTTCAGTGTGGCGGTCATGTTTCTTCGTGCGTCAGGCTCAGGCCCAGCGCGCCGCGCCGGCGCAGCCATGGGGAGGGGCGGTAGCGTGGGTCGCCGTACACGGTCTGGAGGTTGAACAGGATTTCGAGCACGTTGGCCGGCCCGATGCGGTCGCCCATGGCCAGCGGTCCGGCCGGGTAGCCCAGGCCGAGGGTCACGGCCAGGTCCAGGTCGGGCGGCGAGCAGATGCCTTGCTGGCACATGTCGGCCGCGATGTTGACGATGGTCGCCACCACCCGCTGGGTGACGAAGCCGCCGCTGTCGCGAATCATGCTGACCGGCTTGCCGTCGCGCGCGAACAGCGCATGGGCGGCGTCGCGCATGTCGGCGCGCGTGGCCGGATTGGTGGCCAGCACGCGGCGGCGCGTGGCGGCGTCCTCGAGCATCAGGTCGATGCCCACGGTGCGGGTGGCGTCCAGGCGCTCCACGGCGGCGATGGTGGTCACGTCCAGGCCCATCGGCGCGACCAGGATCAAGGCGGAGGCCGACGGCGCCGCGGCGGTCTCGATGGACGCGCCCAGGTCTTTCAGCTGCTGGTAGAGCGCCTGCCGGCGCGCCGCCTTGGGCGAGACCCACACCGGCGGCAGCGCGGCCACGGCCGGCGCCGCCGGCTCGGCGGGCACCTGCATCGCGCCGTTCTCGTAGGGGTAGAACCCCGCGCCGGCCTTGCGGCCGACCACGCCGCCGGCCAGCCGCTGGGCCGTGATCACGCTCGGCCGGTAGCGCGGCTCCTCGTAGTACTGGCGGTAGATCGACTCCATCGCCGGGTGCGAGACATCGAGCGCAGTCAGGTCCATCAGTTCGAACGGCCCCATCCGAAACCCCATCTGGTCGCGCAGGATGCGGTCGATGGTGGCGAAGTCGGCGACGCGCTCGCCGGCCACGCGCAGCGCTTCGGTGCCGTAGCCCCGGCCCGCGTGGTTCACGATGAAGCCGGGTGTGTCCTGCGCGGCGACCGGCGTGTGGCCGAACTGGCGCGCGTAGCCGGCCAGCCGCTCGCACACCGTGGCTTCGGTCTTGAGGCCCGCGATCACCTCCACCACGCGCATCAGCGGCACCGGGTTGAAGAAGTGGTAGCCGGCGAAGCGCCCGGGGCGCTGGAGCGCGGACGCGATGGCGGTGACCGAGAGGGACGAGGTGTTGGTGGCGAGCACCGCCTGCGCGTCGACGATGGCCTCCAGCTCAGCGAACAGGCGCTGCTTCACGTCCAGCCGCTCCACCACCGCCTCCACGACCAGGTCGCACGGCGCCAGCTCGGCCAGTCCCTGGGCCAGCTGGAGCCGCTCCAGGCAGGCCTGCATCTGGGCCGCCTCCAGGCGCTGCTTGCCGACCAGCGTGCGCCAGGTCGACTCCAGGGCATCCCGGGCCGCCTGGGCGGCACCGGGCTGTGCATCGAACAGCCAGACCCGGCTGCCGGCCTGCGCGGCCATCTGGGCGATGCCGCGGCCCATGGCACCGGTCCCGACGATGCCGACGGTGGGAAAAATGGATGGCATAAACGTGCGTTATTTGGAATGAAGCCTCTGGTGGCCGTGACAGAATGCCTCGAGGAAAGAACGAGGGATCTCGACGTGTGCCGCCAGACATGGACAGCCTGTATTCTGCTATCAACCGCCATCGGCAGTTCGGCGGCAACCCTGGGCGGACACCGGGGCGCGGCCACGTTCGGGCAGCCGCTCGATGTCCAGGTGCAACTGCTGCTCGGCCCGGGCGAGGACCCGGCCCACCAGTGCGTGGCGGCCGAGGTGTCCTACGGCGACATCCCGGTGCCGCCGGACCAGGTCCGGAGCAGCGCGCGGCCGGCGGCGGCCGGTGCGCCGGCGTCGGTGCGCATCCAGACGGTTCTGCCGGTCAATGAACCCGTCGTCACCCTCGATGTGCGCGCGGGGTGCGCCAACACCTTCATGCGCCGCTACGTGCTGCTGGCCGATCCGCTCGTCGAGACGACCGCCGCGGCCGCCTCTGCGCCTGCCCAGGCGGCAGCGGTTGGCGCCCCGGCGCCTTCTGCCGCCCCGGCGCCCGAACCTTCCGCCGCCACCAGGCCGGCTGTGAGGCGTGAGCGCCCGGTCGCGGCGACCTCGCCCAGGCCCGCGGGCACCGCTTCGCCGCCTCCCCGCTCCGCCACCATCGCGCCTCGACCGGTGGCGAGCCCGCGCCTGCGCTTGGAGCCCGTCGATCTGGCGCCGAACGTGGCGCGCGACCCTGTGCTCCGGTTGTCCCCGCAGATCGCGGGCGGGTCCGATCCGGCGCCGGACGCGGTCCGGGCGGCGGCGGCCGAGCGCTGGCGCGCGATCCAGGCCACGCCCGAGGACGTCATGCGCGACGCCCACCAACTGGCCGCGCTGGAAGCGGAGGCTGCCGAACTTCGCCAGGCGAAGACCCGGGACGAGGCCCGCCTGTCCGAGCTGCGCGCGCAACTGGAGCAGGCACGCGGGCAGCCGCAGGGCGGCCAGCCTCCGCTGGTCTACCTGCTGGCGGTCTTGCTGCTGCTCGCACTCCTGACGCTCTTGGGTCTTGCCCTGCGGCGCCGCCGCGAGGCGCCGGCGGCGGTGCAAGGATCGGAGGCCTCCCGGGCTTGGTGGTCGGCGCCGCCGGACGACAAGTTCGTTCCCGATTCGCCGGCCTCTGTCCCCATGCCCCCCGTGCCCTCGCGCGCACCCGCCAGCCGGCACCCGGCGGTGGATCTCGATCTCGACGAGGACTCGTCCTTCGGCGCCGGCCGGCCGCTGGGCGCCGAATCCAGGCGCCACGGCGCGCGCGAAACCCTGCCAGTCCTGCCGGCGCGCGACCGGCGCGACTTCTCGGCCAGTGCCATGGGCGGCGCGCGCTCCATGGCCGCCGAAGAGTTGTTCGACGTGCAGCAGCAGGCCGACTTCTTCATCTCGCTGGGCGAGGATGAGCAAGCCATCGCCGTGCTGCGAGAACATCTCGTGGAAAGCCACGAGCCCAGCCCCTTGGCCTACCTGGACCTGTTCAAGCTGTACCACCGCCTGGGCCGCCGGGACGACTACGGCCGGCTGCGCGACGAGTTCAACCAGGTCTTCAACGCGGGTGCGCCGCCGTTCGAGCACTACGCCGATGCCGGGCGCGGCCTCGAGGCCTACGAGACCGCGTTCAGCCGCATCCAGACGCTATGGCCGCAGCCGCGCGTGCTGGACCTGATCGAGCGGTCGATCTTCCGCGACACCGACGACGACGAAGTGGAGGTTTTCGACCTCGAGGCTTACCGCGAGCTGCTGCTCCTGCACGCGATCGCGAAGGACCTGATCGAGCAGGACGGGCGCGGCCACGCAGAGCAGATGTCCTCCACGCAGGCCACGCCCTCAGGCTTTCACCACACCAAGGTGCAGCCGCTCAAGGCATCCGGCCGGCGACAGGACAGCGGCACGGCGCGGCCTTCACCGCTGCCGGTGGACATCGACCTCGATGACCTGGCGGCGCCTTCGTCTTTCGAAGCCTCGCTGCCGGAGGCCGGCAAGCACTCGATCGATTTCGAGCCACCGGATTTCATCCTCTCAAGCCGAGGCACAACCCGCAACGAATGACGAGGTCCTAACCCAGAGACAGCGAGGGTCCGGCTCCGCCGGCCCGAGCTGTCGTCCCCCTCCAAGCGCCGCGCAACGGCGCGCAAGAGAGGGGGGGAAGCCGCAAAGCGGCGCAGGGGGGAGTCCCTTATTACCTCCTCACCTGCAGCGCGCCCGGATTGACGATGTTGGTCGGCGTGCCCCGGATGAAGTTGACGACGTTGTCGAACGCCGCCGCGAAGTACATCTCGTAGCTGTCCTGTTCCACGTAGCCGATGTGCGGCGTGCAGATGCAGTTCTCCAGCCGCAGCAGGGCATGCCCCTGCAGGATGGGCTCGGACTCGAACACGTCGACCGCGGCCATGCCGGGGCGCCCCCGGTTGAGCGCGGTGATCAGCGCTTCGGGCTCGATCAGCTCGGCCCGGGACGTGTTCACCAGCAGCGCGGTGGTCTTCATGCGCGCCAGGTCTTCCGCCTTGACGCAGCCCACGCTCTGTTCACTCAGGCGAAGGTGCAGGGTGAGCACGTCGGACACCTCGAACAGTTCGGCCTTGCTGCCCACGGTCTCGTAGCCGTCGGCCTCGGCGCGCGCGCGCGTGGCCTCGCTGCCCCAGACGAGCACGCGCATGCCGAAGGCCCGGCCGTAGCCGGCCACGATCTGGCCGATGCGGCCGTAGCTCCAGACCCCCAGCGTCTTGCCCTGCAGCACCATGCCGAGGCCGAAGTTGGCTGGCATGGCCGCGGCCTTGAGCCCGGCCTGCTGCCAGGCGCCGTGCTTGAGGTGCGAGACGTACTGCGGAATGCGGCGCATGGCGGCGAGCACCAGGGCCCAGGTCAGCTCGGCCGTGGCGACGGGAGAGCCGACGCCTTCGGCCACGGCGATGCCACGCTCGGTGCAGGCCGCCACGTCGACGTGGCTGCCCACGCGCCCGGTCTGGGCGATGAGCCGGAGCCGGGGAAGCTTTTCGACGAGTTGGCGCGTGATCTGGGTCCGCTCGCGGATGAGGACCAGGATGTCCGCATCGCGCAGCCGGACGGAAAGCTGTCCCACGCCCTTGACGGTGTTGGTGAAAACCTTGGCGGGGTAGGGTTCGAGTTTTTCGGCACACCGCAGCTTGCGCACTGCGTCCTGATAGTCATCGAGGATCACGACATTCATGGGGCCGTATTGTGCCTGCGGCCTCCGAAGCGAGGAAACCTGAACCCAGAGACAGCGAGGGTCCGGCTCCGCCGGCCCGAGATGTTGTCCCCCCTCCAAGCGCCGCTGCGCGGCGCGCCAGAGGGGGGAAGCCGCAAAGCGGCGCAGGGGGAGTCTCTCCTTATTTTTCCTGCGCCGCCAGGCGATCGAGCTCCGCGCATACGTCGTTGATGCGGCCCGAGATCACCAGCCGGATCCCGCCAGCGCGCGGGGACGACGGCGCTTCGGCCTGGCGCAGCACCCGCACCCGGCTCGCGCTGCGGTCTTTGGCGGCGTCGCACGGCCGCGGCTCGCCGGTGGGCAGGGCCATCGCGGCCAGCTTGGGCTTGCCGCCCAGCCAGCCCGCGCGGGCGAAGCGCCGTACGGCGCGCGTGGCCAGCGCCTTGCTGGCGGGGCGGGGTGCCGGGCGCGCCGCGGGGGCGGGCAGCCAGCAGTCGATCAGTTGGAGCGGCGCGCGCCAGGTGTTGGTGTTGAAGAGGATTCCCATGCGAACTCCCGAGTGGGGTAGAGCAAAAGTCAGAGCGGAAAGCTGTTGCGGATCAGCCCGACGGCCAGGCCCTCGATCTCGAACGGTTCGCCGGGCTCGACCACGATGGTCCGGTAGTCCGGGTTCTCGGCGTGCAGCTCGATCAGGTGCTGGCGCCGCATGAAGCGCTTGACGGTGACCTCGTCACCCAGCCGGGCGACCACGATCTGGCCATTCTTGGCTTCCCGGGTGGCCTGCACGGCCAGCAGGTCGCCGTCCACGATGCCGGCGTCGCGCATGGACATGCCGCGCACCTTGAGCAGGTAGTCGGGCGGGCGCTGGAACAGGCTGCGCTCGACGTGGTAGGTCTGGTCCACATGCTCCTGCGCGAGGATGGGCGAGCCGGCGGCGACGCGCCCGATCAGGGGCAACACGAGCTGGGAAAAATCGGGCAGGGTAAGCTGGCGGGCCCGCGAGTCGTTGATCGAGCGCAGGTCTTCGCTGCGCAGCCGGATGCCGCGGGAGGTGCCGCTGACGAGTTCGATCACGCCCTTGCGCGCGAGCGCCTGCAGGTGCTCCTCGGCGGCGTTGGCCGATTTGAAGCCCAGTTCGCTGGCGATTTCGGCACGGGTGGGCGGCGCGCCGGTGCGGGCGATGGCGTGCTGGATCAGTTCCAGGATCTGCTGCTGCCGGGCGGTAAGCTTGGGCGCGGAGGGGGAGATGTCTGCTGGCATGGAAACCTCGTCGGAAACGCTGGGCCGGTCGGGAGTCTCGCGGGCGCGCTGAATAGGCCTGTTTGCCCATCCAGTATCTGTATTTTTAACCAGTTTTCGGAGTCTTGCAAGTGGCACAGGCAAATGCGGGTGGGCGGCTGGTGGTCCTGGGCACGGGCGGCACCATCGCGGGACGGGCGGCGCAGGCCGGCGACAACGTGGGCTACCGGGCCGGCGAGGTGGGTGTGGCGGAACTGGTGGCCGCGGTGCCCGCCTTGCGCGGGCTGCCGCTGGAAGCGGAGCAGGTGGCCCAGCTCGACAGCAAGGACATGGGGCTGGCGGTGTGGCAGGCGCTGGTGCGCCGCGTCGCGGTGCAGCTGGACCGGCCCGACGTGCGGGCGGTGATCGTGACCCACGGCACCGACACGGCCGAGGAAACGGCCTTTGTGCTGCACCAGGTGCTGCAGCCGGTCAAGCCGGTGGTGCTGGCCTGCGCCATGCGGCCGTCCACCGCGCTGCTGTCCGACGGGCCGCAGAACCTGGCGGATGCCGCGGTGGTGGCCTGTCATCCGGGCGCCGGCGGCGTGCTGCTCGTCTGTGCGGGACAGGTGCACGGCGCGCGAGACGTGGCCAAGGTGCACCCCTATCGGCTGAACGCCTTCGACTCGGGCGATGCCGGCCCGATCGGCTGCGTGGAGGAAGGGCAGGTGCGCGTCTTTCGCTCGGCGGAGTTCCGCGGCCGGGACCGCCGGGGAGACGGCACGCATGCCGTGGGTGGGGCGGCGCTGGCCCGGCTGCTGGAGGCCACCGCGCTGCCGCGCGTCGAACTGGTGGCCAGCCACGCCGACGCCGATGGCGGCATCGTGCGGGCCTTGCTGGATCAGCCTTCGCCCACACGCCCGCTGCGCGGCATCGTGGTGGCCGGCACCGGCAACGGCACGCTGCACCACGCGCTGGTGGACGCCTTGAACGAGGCCCGGTCGCGGGGCGTTCGCGTGTGGTTGGCGAGCCGCTGCGCCCAGGGCCGCGTGGTGCCGCACCCGGGGCTGGCCTTCGACGCGAGCGGGCTCTCGCCGGTCAAGGCCCGTCTGGCGCTCGCGCTCGAACTCCTGGCCGGGGGCTGAGCGCGTCCTGCGCGACGGGGACCTATTTCGACAAGGCCTCCAAAGCGCGCGCGGTGATCTCCTCCACCGAGCCCATGCCGCTGATGGCGCGGTACTTGGGCGCGGCGGCCGGGTCGTCGCGGGCCCACTGGCTGTAGTAGTCCACCAGCGGGCGGGTCTGGGCGCTGTAGACCTCGAGGCGTTTCTTGACGGTGTCTTCTTTGTCGTCGTCGCGCTGGATCAGCGGCTCGCCGGTCAGGTCGTCCTTGCCTTCCACCTTGGGTGGGTTGAACTTGACGTGGTAGATGCGGCCCGAGGCCGGGTGCGAGCGGCGCCCGCTCATGCGCTCCACGATGGCGTCGAAGGGCACGTCGATTTCCAGCACGTAGTCCAGCTTCACGCCGGCGGCCTTCATGGCATCGGCCTGCGGAATGGTGCGCGGGAAGCCATCGAACAGGAAGCCGTTGGCGCAATCGGGCTGGGCGATGCGCTCCTTGACCAGGTTGATGATGAGGTCGTCGCTCACCAGGCCGCCGGATTCCATGACGCTCTTGGCCTGAAGCCCCAGTGGCGTGCCGGCCTTGACGGCGGCGCGCAGCATGTCGCCGGTGGAGATCTGGGGGATGCCGTACTTCTCGCAAATGAACGCGGCTTGCGTTCCCTTGCCGGCACCTGGAGCGCCCAACAGAATCAGTCTCATCGTTTTCCTTGTTCAGAGTTTCAATGGCGTGGCCGCTGGCCTCCAGCAGCGAACCCAAGTCCGGGCGCGCGGCCGGAGGATAGCACGCAGGTTCCCGTGCGGAGCGGACAGCGGCGAAGCGGGTGGCGCCGGATCCGCCGCTCAGGCCGCCGCCAGCAGCGCCCGTACGCGCTCGAGGTCGGCTGGCGTGTCCACGCCCGGGCCGGGGGCCTGGGGCGTGACGTGCACCGCGATGCGGTGGCCGTGCCACAGCGCGCGCAGTTGTTCCAGCGATTCGGTCACTTCCAGCGGGGCAGGTTCCAGCCGCGGAAAGCGCCGCAGGAACCCGGCGCGGTAGCCGTAGACGCCGATGTGTCGCAGCGGCGCCGGCGAGGGCAGGGGACCTGTCTGGGGGGCCGGGTGGATGGCCATCGCCGCCATGCCGTCGCGCCACCAGGCGATCGGCGCGCGGCTGAAGTACAGCGCGGTGCCCAGGCGGTCGAGCACCACCTTGACCACGTTGGGGTTGAAGAACTCGTCGAGGCTGCCGATGGCATGCGCCGCCGTGCTCATGACGCAGTCGTCCCGCCGCGCCAGTTCGCCCGCCACGGCGTCGATCAGGGCCGGCTCGATCAGGGGTTCGTCGCCCTGCACGTTGACCACCACGTCGTCGCCGGCCAGGCCGAGCCGTTCGCAGGCCTCGGCCAGGCGGTCGCTGCCGCAGGGGTGGTCGCCGCGGGTGAGCAGGGCCTCGACGCCGTGCGCCTCGCAGGCCTGCACGATGCGCGGGTCGTCGGCCGCCACCACGCAGCGCCGGGCCGCGCTTTGCCGCGCCCGCTCGGCCACGCGGACCACCATGGGCCGGCCGGCGAGGTCGGCCAGCGGCTTGTCTGGCAGGCGGGTCGAAGCCAGCCGTGCCGGGATCAGCACGGTGAAGGCGGGGGCAGTGGGCGTCATGCGAGCGGCGTGGGAGACGGGGGCCGCGGCGCTTCGTCCTCGCCCAAGGGGCGGGCCTCGTGTTCGAGCAGGATCGGAATGCCGTCGCGGATCGGGTAGGCCAGTCGCGCGCTGCGCGAGAGCAGCTCCTGCTTCTCCCGGTCCAGGATCAGCGGCCCCTTGGTGACGGGGCAGACCAGCAGTTCGAGCAGTTTGGTGTCCATGGCGGGATGATAGTCGCGCGCCGGATGGCGGCTCAGCCGGTCGGTGGGCGCCGGCGGGCGATCGCGGCCAGCCTCGCATCGATGGCGGCGAAGAAGGCCGGCTCGGGCTGGAGCTCGAGCGGCACGCTCCAGGCTTGCACGGGCCGGCCCGCTTCAGGCAGCAGGGCGAACAGCTTGACCGCGTCTTTCTCGGTGCAGACCAGGGGCGGCGCGGCGGTCCGCAGCACCGCTTCGTAGGCCGCGCCGGGCGCGTGGTCGGGCAGGGCGACGCTGCCCGCCAGCCGGAGGCCGCAGGCGCGCAGCATGTCGAAAAACACCTCGGGCCGGGCGGTGCCCGCCACCGCGGTCAGGGGCTGGTCTTTCAACTGCGAGAGCGCGATGCGCTCGCCTGCCGGGCCGATCGCGTGGGGCGCCAGCCGGCGCAGCGCATCGAACATGGGCACGCCGGGCGCCGCGGGCACCGGCGGCACGGCGGCGCCTTCGCGCCGCTGCCGCAGGGCGAGGTCGGCCGCGCGGGGAGACGGCCATGGCTGGCGCAGCAGACCGGCGGGCAGCGGCCAGCCGTTGCCGATGCCGCGCTCGTCGAACACCACCACCGTCAGGTCCCGCCCCAGCGCCAGGTGCTGCATGCCGTCGTCGCAGACCAGGATGTCCACGTCGGGGTGGCTGGCCAGCAGGGCCCGGGCGGCGTCGACCCGCCGGCGCGCGACGCAGACCGGCACCCCCGACCGGCGCCGGATCAGCAGCGGCTCGTCGCCGGCTTCCTGTGCGGGCGTGTCGGGCTGCACGAGCACCACGCCGTCGCCGCGCCGGCCATGGCCGCGCGAGACCACGCCCGGTTGCCAGCCGGCCGCCCGCAGGTGCTCCACCAGCGCCAGGGTGCAGGGTGTCTTGCCGGCGCCGCCGACGACCACGTTGCCGACCACGATGACCGGCACTTCCAGGCGGTGCACCCGCAGGATGCCGCGGGCATAGAGCGCGGCGCGCAAGGCCGTGAGGGCCCGGTAGAGTCCGGCGAGGGGCAGTAGCAGCATGGCCCCCGGGCCCCTGGATTGGGCCAGGCGGCGCCAGGCCGTCTGCCAGCGGGCGGGCGGGCTGCTGCCTGCACTCATGCCCGGCATCAGGCTGGCGGCGGCCTCAGCGGTTGCCGCCGCGCGCGGCGGGGCCGCCCGGCTGCTGGGTCGCAAACGTGATCTGCACCAGCCCGGCGCGGCGCGCAGCGTCCATCACGTTGATGACCGACTGGTGCGTGGCCGCCGCGTCGGCGCTGATGACGATCACCGTCTCGCGGTTGCCCTGGGCCGCCTGCGACAGCACCTGGGTCAGCGCGTCCACGCCGGCGCCTTCGAGCACCTGGCGGTTGATGGAATACCGGCCGTCGCTGCCCACGGCCACCACCACCTCGCGCGGGTTCTGCTTGGGGGCCTGCGCATCGGCCACCGGCAGGTTGACCTGCAGTTCGGTGAACTTGCTGTAGGTGGTGGTGAGCATCAGGAAGATCAGCACCACGAGCAGGATGTCGATGAACGGGATCAGGTTGATCTCGGGTTCATCGCGCGAGCCGGGGCGGAAATTCATGGCGACGAACTCACAGCGACAAATGGCGCAGGCTGAGCAGGTGGCGGGTGAAGCGCTCGGCCGCCAGCTCCATGGCCAGCAGGTAGTCGTCGACCCGGGCCCGGAAATAGCGCCAGAAGATCAGCGCCGGGATCGCGATGATCAGCCCGAACGCGGTGTTGTACAGCGCGATGGAGATGCCGTGCGCGAGCTGCGCGGGGTTGCCCATGCCGGGGATCAGCCCGGCGCCCTCGGCCGCCTGGGAGCCGAAGATCTCGATCATGCCGATCACGGTGCCCAGCAGGCCCAGCAGCGGCGCCGCCGATGCGATGGTCGCCAGCGCCCCGAGGTAGCGCTGCAGCCGGGCCGCGGTCTGCCGGCCGGTGCCTTCGAGGCTGGCGCGCAGGTCGTCCTCGCTGGCGCGCGGGTTGCTGTTGAGGGTGCGAAAGCCGCTCGCCAGCACCGCGCCGAGCGCCGAGTTCTGCTCCAACTGGGTGATCACGTCCGGGCCGGGGATGCCGTTGCGCGACACCATGATGGCTTCGTCGAGCAGCCTGGGGGGGAAGACCTTGGCGGTTTTCAGGCTGACGAAGCGCTCGATGACCAGAGCCAGACCCAGCACGGAACAGAGGATCAGGGGCCAAATCGGCCAACCGGCGGCTTGTATGATGGACAACAAATCTGGGCTCCAGTCGACGGCTCCCCGGCGGGGCCTGGGGTGTGCGATCGGACGATTATGGCTCAGGGCCTGCCCACGGCCCGCGACGCCGTTCCGCCCCTCGCATCCGGTCGTCGGGTCAATGCCCTCCCGGCCATGCACAGAAACTGTGGATAACTTTGTGAAGAAGTCGCTGGATTTCCGGCCGGAATGCGCGCCTGGCGCGGCCCGTGGCAGATCGATGACAAAACAGGCAGCCCAAATGGCTTTGAAATCAAGCGTTTCGCGGCGTCGGCCCGGATCGGTCGCGTGCCGAGCCGCCGGAGCGAGCATTGGCGCGGCTTGTGGACACATATGCCGGGCAAATCCGCATGGCTGAAGCTTTCTTTCAAAATGATGACGGTTCGGTGCGCCCTGTGTGGGCGGTTGGCCCGCTCATGCGAGCCGTGGCGGACACCCTTTCGGCCCGCTTCAATCCGGTGGCGGTCCGCGGCGAGCTTTCCGGCTTCTCGCGCGCGGCCAGCGGGCATTGCTATTTCTCGCTCAAGGACGACGCCGGGCAGCTGCGCTGCGCCCTGTTCCGGCGTGCGGCGCAGCAACTGGACTTCGCGCCGGCCGATGGCCAGTTGGTGGAAGCGCACGGCCGGCTCGACGTGTACGGCCCCCGGGGCGACCTGCAACTGATCGTCGAGCGCCTCAAGCCCGCGGGGCAGGGTGCGCTGTTCGAGCAGTTCCTGCGGCTGAAGGCGCAACTGGAGGCCGAAGGCCTGTTCGAGGCGGCGCGCAAGCGGGCCTTGCCGGCGCAGCCGCGCAGCATCGGCGTGGTGACCTCGCTCGGCGCGGCGGCCCTGCGCGACGTGGCCACGGCGCTGCGGCGCCGGGTGCCCCACATTCCGGTGGTGATCTACCCTGCGGCGGTGCAGGGCGGCCAGGCCGCCGGCGAGTTGTGCGCGGCCCTGCGCACCGCCTACGAGCGCCATGCGCAGCGGGGCGAAAGCGACGTGCTGCTGCTGGTGCGCGGCGGCGGCTCGCTGGAGGATCTCTGGTCGTTCAATGACCCGGCGCTGGTGCGCACCATCGCGCAGGCACCGATGCCGGTGGTGTGCGGCGTCGGCCACGAGACCGACTTCACGCTGGCCGACTTCGCGGCCGATCTGCGCGCACCCACGCCCACCGCCGCCGCCGAGCTCTGCGCGCCGGCCCGCGAGCAGCGCCTGGGGGAACTGGACTACCTGGCCGAGCGGCTGGCGGCGGCGGCGCTGGCCGTCGTCGACCGGCAGGGGCAGCGCCTGGACCGCGCGGCCCAGCGGCTGGGCCGGCCATCGGCCCATCTGCACGACAGCCGCCAGCGGCTTCTGGGGCTGCAGCATGGGCTGCAGGGCGGCCTGCGGCTGTCGCTCCAGCGGCACGGCGCGCGTCTGGACGCCGTGCAGACGGCCCTGCCGCAGGCCCGGCAAAGGGCGGTCGAGCGCCTGTCGGAGCGCCTGCAGCGCTGCGAGATGGCGTTGGGCCTGCTCGACCCGCGCCTGGTGCTGCAGCGCGGCTATGCCTTCCTGGCGGACTCGGAGGGCAGGGCGCTGACGCGTGCCGCGCAGGCCTCGCCGGGGCAGGCGCTGCGCGCCACGCTGGCCGACGGCGACCTGCGCCTGCACGTGGATCCGTAGCGGGCCGGAGAAACCCTGTCGATCCCCGGATCGGCCAGCTTGCCTACAATGCGACGCTGCTGACCCGGCAAATGCCGGACACGCTTCGCGAACACACCCACAACAGACGAGGACCCCATGGAACATACCCTGCCCCCACTGCCCTACGACCTGGATGCCCTGGCCCCGCACTACAGCCGCGAGACCCTGGAGTACCACCACGGCAAGCACCACAACGCCTACGTGGTCAACCTCAACAACCTGCAAAAGGGCACGGAGTTCGAGAGCATGGACCTTGAGTCCATCGTCAAGAAGTCCAGCGGCGGCATCTACAACAACGCGGCCCAGATCTGGAACCACACCTTCTTCTGGAACTGCATGAAGCCCAACGGCGGCGGCGAGCCCGGCGGCACGCTGGCCGAGGCCATCAAGGCCAAGTGGGGCAGCTACGCCGCCTTCAAGGAAGCCTTCGTCAAGTCGGCGGTGGGCAACTTCGGCTCGGGCTGGACCTGGCTGGTGAAGAAGCCCGACGGCTCGGTGGACATCGTCAATACCGGCGCGGCCGGCACCCCGCTGACCACCGACGACAAGGCCCTGCTGACGGTCGACGTGTGGGAGCACGCCTACTACATCGACTACCGCAACCTGCGCCCGAAGTTCGTCGAGACCTTCCTCGACAAGCTGGTGAATTGGTCGTTCGCCGAGAAGAACTTCGGCTGACCGTCAGGCCAGCCCCCATACCCCGCGCAGCACCGATAGCGCCGCCACCGTGGCGGGATCGTGTTCGGCGGCGCGCGGGTAGATGAAGCTGAGCAGCGCGCCCACGCGTGCATGGGGCCAGACCACGGCTTCGCCCTGCTCGCTGGCGGGCAGGGCCGCGTCTTCCCGCAGCAGCGCCAGGCCCACGCCCGCCCGCACCAGGCTCTGGGGTGCGGCCGATTCGTCGCACTCGACCACCTGGCGCGGCGTGAGTCCCTGGCGCGCCAGCATGTCCTTGAGCAGGGTCTGCATGTGGTGCTGCGGGGGCGCGCCTATCCAGGGCATGGCCGCGATGTCGCGCCAGCCCGCATGCAGTATCTGCGTGCGCATTGCGGCCGGGCCGGCGATGCGGTAATGCTGCGTCTGCAGCGCCAGGCCCGCGACCTCGCGCGGGATGTGCGGGCCGATGTAGAACGCCGCCTGCAACTGCCCGGCGGCCACCTGCTCGCGCAGGTCCTCCGCGGCGCCGCCTCGGGTCTTGATCTCCAGCAGCGGCAGCGCACGCACCAGGCCGCTGAGCAGCGAGCCCAGGCGCAGCCAGTCGGGGTCGGCCAAGGTGCCGATGGTGAAGCTGCCTGTCACCTCACCCTGCAGCTCACGCGCCCGGCCTTGCAATCGGCCGGCGGCGGCGAGCAACTGCTCGGCCTCGGCCAGCAGCGCCTCGCCGGCGCGCGTGAGGCTGATGCGGCCGGGGCGCCGGTCGAACAGCGCCACGCCCAGTTCTTCTTCCAGCGCCTTGATCTGCGCGGTGATCGCGGGCTGCGTGACGTGGAGCGCCTCGGCCGTGCGCGTCACGTTGCCGAGCTTGGCGGCGGTAACGAACGCGCGGACCTGGTAGATCTCCATGCTGCCATCAACGGTCCAGGTAGCGCAGTTGCGTGGGCTCGATCCCCAGGCGCACCTGCGCACCCGGCGGGAACATGGCGATGCCGGCGTAGTGCGGCTGGTCGGTGACCAGCGCCACTTCGCCCACGCGCACGCGGTAGCGCGAGAACTCGCCCAGGAACTCCGCGCTTTCCACCTGCCCGTCGAGCCACACGCGTGAGGCGTCGGCCTGCTCGTCGCGCACGCAGATGCTGACCTGGTGCGGCCGGAAGGCCAGCGCGGCCGCACCGATGGCCGGCGGTTCGGTCGGGCGCGGCAGCGTGAGGGCCCCCAGGCCGTGCGCGTGGAAGGTGAGCGTCTCGCCCGAGAGCGCCGTGACCTCGCCTTCCAGCAGGTTGGCCGTGCCCACGAAGCCGGCCACGAAGCGGTTCTGAGGAAAGTCGTACAGGCCGGCGGCCGAACCCACCTGCTGCAGGATGCCCTTGTCGAGCACGGCCATGCGGTCGGCCGTGGTCATGGCTTCTTCCTGGTCGTGCGTGACGAAGATGGTCGTGAGGCCCAGCTTGCGCTGCAGGTTCTTGAGCTCCTCGCGCATCTGCACGCGCAGTTGCTTGTCGAGGTTGGACAGCGGTTCATCGAGCAGTAGCAGCTTGGGCTCGATGACGATGGTGCGTGCCAGCGCCACGCGCTGCTGCTGCCCGCCCGAGAGCTGCGAGGGGCGGCGCTGCGCGTAGTCGGCCAGGCTCACCAGTTCCAGCGCCGCGCCCACCTTGCGGCGGATCGCGTCGCGGCTTTCGCGCCGCTCCACCAGGCCGAAGGCCACGTTGTCCCACACCGTCATGTGCGGCCACAGGGCGTAGTTCTGGAACACCATGCCCACGTTGCGCGCGTGCGGGGGCACGGCGCTGATGTCCTGCCCGTCCACGAGCAGTTCGCCGCTCTGGTGGCGGTTGAAGCCCGCGATGAGTCGCAGCAGCGTGGATTTGCCCGAACCCGAAGGGCCCAGCAGCGCGAAGAACTCGCCCGGCTCGATCTTGAGGTTCACGTCGCGCAGCACGGGCGTGGCGCCGTAGCTGAGGCTGATGTGCCGGCATTCGAGGGATGCCTTGTCCATGGGTCTCACTCCTTGGAGGATGGCGCCACCGTGGAACGCGAGCGCTCCACGAAGCGGTGCGAGAAATAGGTGCCCAGGCCCACGACCACCACCGCCAGCACGCCGAGCGCCGCGCCCGGCCCGCGGCCCGAGATGCTCTGCATGTAGAGGTAGATGCCGTAGCTCATGGGGGCCTGGCTTTCGGTGGAGGCCAGCAGCAGCGTGGCCGACAGCTCCACCGCTGCCGTGATGAAGCTGGTGACGAAGCCCGCGAGGATGCCGCCCGCCATCAGCGGCACCATCACCCGGCGGATGGTGGACAGGCGCGTGGCGCCCACGCTCTGTGCCGCTTCCTCGAGCGAGATATGCACCTGCTGCAGCGCGGCCATGCAGGAGCGCAGCGCGTACGGCAGGCGCCGCACCGCGTAGGCCAGCATGATGAGCACCCAGGTGGTGACCACGGGCGTTTCGGTGAACGGCAGGTTCACGCCCTTGAAGAGGCGCAGGTAGCCGATCGCCAGCACCAGCCCCGGAATGGCGAGCGCCGCCGAGGCCAGGTAGTCCAGCCACTGTCGCGCGGGCAGCTGCGTGCGCAGGATCAGGTAGGCGATGGCGGTGCCGATCACCACGTCCAGCCCCGCGGCGAGCACGCAGTACAGCAGCGTGTTGCCGATCATGCCGCCGGCGTCGCTGAACACGGTGGCGTAGTGCTCCAGGGTGTAGGCGTCGGGCAGCACCGAGAAACTCCAGACCTTGGAGAACGACATCAGCAGGATGCCGACGTGCGGCGCCAGCGTGACGGCCAGCACCAGCAGGATCCAGCCGTAGGCCAGCACCGATTCCCACGGGCCCAGGCGGCGCTTTTGCAGCGCGTTGCCGCCCTTTTGCAGCGTGGCGTAGTCCTTGCCCTTCATCATGCGCGCGGCCAGCCACAGCGCGAGGATGGAAAAGCCGATCATGATCACGCTGATCACGTAGCCCAGCGGATCGTCGATGCCCGATGAGGTGATGCGCAGGTAGGCCTGCGGCGCGAGCATGTTGGTCACGCCCATCACCAATGGCGTGCCCAGGTCGTCGAACACCTTCACGAACACCAGCGCCGCGCCGGCAAGATAGCCCGGCATGGCGAGCGGGAAGATCACGCGCCGGAACAGCCGCCAGCCGCGCGCGCCAAGGTTGAGCGCGGACTCCTCCATGGCGCCGTCGATGTTGCGCATGGCGGCCACGAGGTTGAGCAGGATGAACGGGAAGTAGTGAATGCTCTCGACGAAGGTGACGCCGACGAGGCCGTCCATGATCGGGATGGTGAAGCCGAACCAGTCGTTGAGCAGCAGGTTCACCGAGCCGCTGCGCCCGAAGATGAGCTGCAGCGCCACCGCGCCCACGAAGGGCGGCATGATGAGCGGCAGCACGCCCAGCGTCTGGATCAGGAGCGCCCCGCGGAACTCGAAGCGCACCGTCAGGTAGGCCAGCGGCACCGCGATGACGCTGGCGAAGAACACGCTGGCCAGCGACACCCACAGGCTGTTGAAGAACGACTCGCGGAATACGCTCTGGCTGAAGAAGTTGCCGAAGTGGCCGAGCGTGAGCGCGCCGGTCTCGTTGACGAAGGCCGTGTACACGACCAGGCCCACGGGCACGATCAGGAAGCACAGCAGGAAGGCCAGGATGAGCCCGAAGGCCAGCCAGGGCCCGAAGCCCGAGAGCGCGAGTCGTCCGCGCGCCGGCGGCGGCATGGTGGTTGCCTGCATGGTGAAGTCTCCGCGGCGCGGCCCGCGGGCCAAAGCCCCGGGGCGCGCGGGTGTCTTTGTCGTTGCTTACTTGGCCAGGGCGCGTGCCTCGTCGGCCAGTTGCTGGGCGCGCTGGTAGTTGGCGCGCGCCTTGTCGGCCCACATCTGCTCCAGGCCCGTGAGCTGCTTGGAAACCGCCACCTCGCGGCGGCTCTTGCGGAACAGCTCCAGGAACTCCTCGTTCTTCACGTTGGCCTCGCCCACCAGCGGCGTATAGGCCAGGCTGCGCGCCTGGGCCAGCAGCTCGTTGCCCTTGGCCGAGGGCTTGGCTTTGAGGGCCTTGGCCGCTTCGTGGATGGACTTGGTGGCGGCCTGCAGCTCCTTCAGGCGGAAGGTCACCATCTGGTCGAACAGGCTGATCACCACCGGGTAGCGCGCGCCCGACAGCTGCGAGTTGAACTGCACCTTGGCGCGCTTGGCGATGTCCTGCGGCACCGGGTAGCCGGCGGGGGGCTTGAGCATGTTGTAGGGCAGGATGGGCAGGCGCCCGATCTTGGGGTCGAACAGCAGCTGCTGGCCCGGCACGGACATGGTGAAGGCCATGAACTTCTTGGCTTCTTCCGTGTTCTTGGCGCCTGCGATCAGCGCGATGTTGGCCGGCACCACCGCCGTCATGGTGGGGTAGACGAAGTCCACCGGATAGCCCGAGTATTTGCCCGCCAGCGCCAGGAAATCGATCACGATGCCGATGCCGTACTGGCCGTTGTTCACGCCGTCCGGCACGGCAAAGCTGCGGTCGGTGACGGCGGCGGCGTTGCCCATCATCTGCAGCAGCTGCGTCCAGCCCTTGTCCCAGCCCTCGCCCTGCAGGATGGTCTCCACCGTGAGCTGCGTGGTGCCCGAGCGCGAGGGCGAGGAGATCGCGATGTGGCCGAAGTATTCCGGCCGGATGAGGTCGCTCCACTCCTTGGGTGCGGGCAGCTTGTGCGCGTTCAGGTAGCGCGTGTTCCAGGAGATGCCGTAGCCCGCCAGCGCCTGGCCGTAGTACATGCCCTTGGGGTCGTTGAGCGGGTAGTTGCCGATCTTGGGCGGCGCGCTCTTGTTTACGACCTCGGGCGCGCTTTGCAGCAGGTTGAAGCTGGACAGCACCTCGAACGCATCGGGTGCGCTGGCCCACATGATGTCGGGCCGCTGCCCCTCGGGCAATTCGCGCACATAGGCGACGGACGCCGTGGTGTTCTTGTTCAGGATCTCGACCTTGATGCCGGGGTTGGCGGCCTCGAAGGCTTTCTGGTAGGCCGTCGTGAGTTCCTTGGGGAACGAGGTCAGCACCGTGACGGTGCCCGCACTCGCGGCCTGGAATACCCCGAAAAGACCGGCGGCCAGGGCCCCGGCGAGAATGCTGCGCTGCATGCTTGTCTCCTGTCGTGCGTGGTTGTGGAATCCTGCGTTTTGCCACTCTAGGGGGCGGCGGCGCCAGGTGCCAATCATTGTTTCTGATGCGCGGCATCACCGGTGGCGTGCATCGGGTAAATACCAGGGGCTCCGTGTGCGGCCCGGCGGCAAAAAAGTGGCCGCCTCGGGGCGGTCGATGCCGCCATGTGAAAAATCAGTTCAAAAAACGGGGTCTCGGGCCAGGTGCTGACCGCACAATGGGTGGTCTTGTCCGACAGGGCCCGACCGCCCCGGCACAGCGATCATCGATACTCACGCCACAACGACATCCGGAGAACCCTCTTCATGAGCACTGCTGCGTCTTCCACCATCGTCTACACCCTGACCGACGAAGCGCCCCTGTTGGCGACCAGTTCTTTCCTGCCCATCATCCGCACCTTCGCCGCGCCGGCCGGCGTCGACGTCGCCACCAGCGACATCTCGGTGGCCGGCCGCATCCTGGGCCAGTTCCCGGAATGTCTGACCGAAGCGCAGCGCGTGCCCGACCACCTGAGCGAGCTGGGCAAGCTCACGCTCAAGCCCGAGGCCAACATCATCAAGCTGCCCAACATCAGCGCCTCGGTGGCCCAGCTCAAGGCGGCCATCAAGGAACTGCAGGACAAGGGCTACAAGATTCCCGACTTCCCCGAGAACCCGAAGACGGACGAAGAGAAGGACATCCGCGCGCGCTACAACAAGTGCACCGGCAGCGCCGTGAACCCGGTGCTGCGCGAGGGCAATTCCGACCGCCGTGCGCCCAAGGCCGTGAAGGAATACGCCCGCAAGAACCCGCACAGCATGGCCGAGTGGAGCCAGGCCTCGCGCTCGCACGTGTCCCACATGCACCACGGCGACTTCTACCACGGTGAAAAGTCCATGACGCTGGACCGCGCGCGCACCGTGAAGATGGAGCTGATCACCAAGAGCGGCAAGACCATCGTGCTCAAGCCCAAGGTCGCGCTGCTCGACCGTGAGGTGATCGACTCGATGTTCATGAGCAAGAAGGCCCTGCTGGCCTTTTATGAAAAAGAGATCGAGGACGCGCACAAGACCGGCGTGATGTTCTCGTTGCACGTGAAGGCCACGATGATGAAGGTCTCGCACCCCATCGTGTTCGGCCACTGCGTGAAGATCTTCTACAAGGAAGCCTTCGAGAAGCACGGCAAGCTGTTCGACGAGCTGGGCGTGAACGTCAACAACGGCATGGTCGATCTGTACACCAAGATCGCCACGCTGCCGCAGAGCAAGCAGGAAGAGATCAAGCGCGACCTGCACGCCTGCCAGGAACACCGCCCCGAACTGGCCATGGTCGACTCGGCCAAGGGCATCACCAACTTCCACTCGCCCAACGACGTGATCGTGGACGCGTCCATGCCCGCGATGATCCGCGCCGGCGGCAAGATGTACGGTGCCGATGGCCGCCTGAAGGAAGTCAAGGCCGTGATGCCGGAGAGCACCTTCGCCCGCATCTACCAGGAGATCATCAACTTCTGCAAATGGCACGGCGCCTTCGACCCCACGACCATGGGCACCGTGCCCAACGTGGGCCTGATGGCCCAGCAGGCCGAGGAATACGGCTCGCACGACAAGACCTTCGAGATCCCCGAGGACGGCGTGGCCAACATCACCGATCTGGCCACCGGCGAGGTGCTGATGAGCCAGAACGTGGAAGCCGGCGACATCTGGCGCATGTGCCAGGTCAAGGACGCCGCGATCCGCGACTGGGTCAAGCTGGCCGTGACGCGCGCGCGCAACTCCGGCATGCCGGTGGTGTTCTGGCTCGACCCGTACCGCCCGCACGAGCGCGAGCTGATTACCAAGGTCAAGATGTACCTGCACGAGCACGACACCAGCGGCCTGGACATCCAGATCATGAGCCAGGTGCGTGCGATGCGCTACACGCTCGAGCGCGTGGTGCGGGGCCTGGACACCATCAGTGCGACCGGCAACATCCTGCGCGACTACCTGACCGATCTGTTCCCGATCATGGAGCTCGGCACCTCGGCCAAGATGCTGTCGATCGTGCCGCTGATGAACGGCGGCGGCCTCTACGAGACCGGCGCCGGCGGCTCGGCGCCCAAGCACGTGCAGCAGCTCGTCGAAGAGAACCACCTGCGCTGGGATTCGCTGGGTGAATTCCTGGCGCTGGCCGTGTCGTTCGAGGACCTGGGACTGAAGAACAACAACCCCCGCGCCAAGCTGCTCGCCAAAACCCTGGACGCGGCCACCGGCCAGCTACTGGACAACAACAAGAACCCCAGCCCGAAGACCGGCCAGCTCGACAACCGCGGCAGCCAGTTCTACTTGGCACTGTACTGGGCTCAGGAACTGGCCGCGCAGACCGAAGACGCCGAGATGGCTGCGAAGTTCGCCCCCCTGGCCAAGGCCCTGGCGGAGAACGAAAAGGCCATCGTGAAGGAACTGGCCGACGTGCAGGGCAAGCCGGTCGACATCGGCGGTTACTACAAACCCGATTTCGACAAGCTCAGCGCCATCATGCGCCCGAGCAAGCTGTTCAACGACGCACTGGCCGCCGTGAAGTGAACGGTTGAGGCTGCATCTGACCGGGAGGCCCTGCGGGGCCTCTTTTCTTTGAGAGGATCTCGCGATGACCCAATGGAGGCCAGCGCAGCACGTCAAAGTCAAAGCCATTGGACTTCACTGGCGAGATGGCAAGCTGCTTGCTGCAGAGGTCTTTGATGACCAAGGCAACCTGAAAGGCGTGCGCCCGTTGGGCGGCGGCGTCGAATTTGGCGAACGCTGGCAAACGGCCCTCATTCGGGAGTTCAAGGAAGAGCTGGGTGTCGATGTTGAAGTGACGGGAGGCCCTCATGTCATGGAGAACATCTATACCCACCATGGAGAGGTCGGTCATGAAGTGCTTTTCATCGGTGAGGTGCGGTTCGACACCGATCCGTTTGCCGGGCAGGACGCTATCGAGTTCTTCGAAGACAGCGGAGAGGCGTGTACAGCCCGATGGTTCGACCTGGCAGCGCTCGACATACCGGACGGCCCTGCGCTTTTCCCAGCGGGTTTGAAGCCGGTGCTTCTCCAAGCTGCCGCGCAAAGCGCGCACCAGGCTGGTGTCACCGATGGCGATCTTCCCAGTCCCCTTTGCTCAGCCCACTTTCGTGGGTGACTGCAATGGGTCGCTCAAGAGCGTCAAGAGCGAAGAGGATTCGGCTGGTAGGGCCGGGTGGCGCAGGGAAAAGTACGGTCGGTGCCCTGTTGTCCCAGATGCTTTTCGCCAAATTCATCGACCTTGACGCCGCGTTTGTCGCAAGATTCGGTGATATCGGGCGCTATATCGAAGCATTCGGCTATCGGTCCTATGCGTCCCGAAATGTCGAGATCTGTTGTTATCACAACGCCGTGGATGATGGCCAGGAACAAGTGGTTGTCCTGTCATCGGGTTTCATGACCTATCCAGCCGATGTGCACCAGGCCTACAGTGGATGCCGTACAGAAATCATCGAGAGTTCTGCCTCGTTTGTGCTGCTCCCGTCTCTCGATCTGGAGACTTGCGTTCGCGAGACGGTGCGCCGGCAACTGGAGAGGCCGTTTGCGCGAAGTGCAGGGCGTGAAGAGGAAGTCATTCGGCAGCGGTTCAGCCGCTATCGGGAGCTTCCACTGACGGTGATCGAGACCATGCGTTCACCCGAAGACATCGCCTTGGATATCTGGTCGCGGGTTCATTGATTCTGGAAGGGCCGCTTGGCTTCAGAAAGCGCGATGGCTGGCGATGCAGAGATTGCTGCCGTCCGGATTCCGGAAAATGGGTTGGTGCGAAACAGGGGCTCAAAGCCCTCGGGCACTTCGGGAGCCGGCGCGCGTTCACCGTTTGGCGCCGCCGGGCGGTGGTCCTGGCAACCGATCAGCGACCCGGCGACTCGAATGGCCCGCCGCCGAGCTTGAAGCCGGCCTTGATCCCGCGCTTGGCGAACCAGCCCTGGTGCATCTCCAGCACGAAGCGCACCGGCTTGCTGGAGCAGTGCGAGTCCAGGCTCTGGGGCTGCATGTCGACCAGGTTGACGATGGTGCCGTCGTCGGCCACGAAGGCCGCGGTCAAGGGCAGCAGGGTGTTCTTCATCCAGAAGCACTGGCCGGCCGGCTGCTCGAACACGAACAGCATGCCTTCGTTGGTGGGCATATCGCGCCGGTGCATCAGCCCGGTGGCACGCTGCTGCGGCGTCGAAGCCACCTGCACATGGATCAGGTGCATGCCGGCCGACAGGGTGGCGCGCGGCAGGTTCAACTGGGGCGCGGCCTCCTGGGCCCAGGCGGGGCCAAAGAGCGCCAGGGCGCCAAGCAGGCAGAGGAGGCGGGAGAACAGGTGTTTCATGGCGAATGCGGGCGTGGCGGCGCGAGGCGGGCGGGACACATTGTGCCGCCCTCCGGCGCGTTCGAGCGCGGGCAAAGACCGCGGGTTCCGGGGGGCGGCGCCCGGCGGCCTAGAATTTTCCGGCCGGGAGCCGTGCCGACACGGCTCCCCCACCACCATTCCGGAGCGTTTTCCCATGTACCAGCACATCCAGGTGCCCGCCGAGGGCCAGCGGATCACCGTCAACCCCGATCGCTCGCTCCAGGTGCCCGACCAGCCCATCGTGCCGTTCATCGAAGGCGACGGCGTGGGCGTCGACGTCACGCCCGTGATGCGCAAGGTGGTCGATGCGGCGGTGGCGCGGGCCTACGGCGGCCGGCGCCGGATCTGCTGGATGGAGGTGTATGCCGGCGAGAAATCGACCCGGGTCTACGGCCCCGAGGTCTGGCTGCCCGAGGAGACGCTGGCGGCGCTCAAGGCCCACGTGGTGTCCATCAAGGGGCCGCTGACCACGCCGGTGGGCGGGGGCATCCGCTCGCTCAACGTGACCCTGCGCCAGGAACTCGACCTGTACGTCTGCCTGCGCCCGGTGCGGTATTTCCGCGGCGTGCCCTCGCCGCTGAAGGATCCCACCAAGACCGACATGGTGATCTTCCGCGAGAACTCGGAGGACATCTACGCCGGCATCGAGTACGCGGCCGGCTCGGAGCCAGCGAAGAAGCTGATACGGTTCCTGAAGGAGGAGCTGGGGGCGGCCCGGATCCGTTTCCCGGACACCTCGGGCATCGGCGTCAAACCGGTCTCGCGCGAGGGCACCGAGCGCCTGATGCGCCAGGCCATCCGGTACGCGATCGACCACGACAGGCCCAGCGTGACGATCGTGCACAAGGGCAACATCATGAAATACACGGAGGGGAGCTTCCGCGACTGGGCCTACGACCTGGCGCGCAGCGAGTTCGGCGCCCAGGTGATCGACGACGGCCCCTGGTGCCGGATCCGGAATCCCCGCAGCGGCCGGGCCATCCTCGTCAAGGACAGCATCACCGATGCCTTTCTGCAGCAGATCCTGCTGCGTCCGGCAGAGTATTCGGTCATCGCCACCCTCAACCTCAACGGCGACTACATCTCCGATGCCCTGGCGGCGCAGGTCGGCGGCATCGGCATCGCGCCCGGCGCCAACCTGTCCGACACCGTGGCCTGCTTCGAAGCCACCCACGGCACGGCGCCCCGCTACGCCGGCAAGGACTACGTCAACCCGGGCTCGGCCATCCTGTCGGCCGAGATGATGCTGCGCCACATGGGCTGGACCGAGGCGGCGGACCTGGTCATCGAGGCGATGGAAAAGGCCATCCTGTCCAAGCGCGTCACCTACGACTTCGCGCGCCTGATGGACGGCGCGACCCAGGTCAGCTGCTCCGGGTTCGGCGAGGTGATGATCGAAGCCATGGACGGGTGATTCCCGCCGCTACGGAGCTGAATAGGCCCCACTATGGCGGCTTTCTTCACGGCTGTCTGGTCGGCTTTCGCTCCACAATGGGGGTATGGACGGTCGTGCAGCGCCTATTCCGGGCACCGGGGTGATGCCCAATTCCACCGCCGCCAGGGCTTTCCGGCCCGGGCCCGCGGCGGGGTGTCGGGGCACGCCGCTAGAATGGTTTTCATGGCCACCCAAAACCCGAAAAAACCACCTGAGCCAGCCGTTCCGCCCCCCGGCGGCGGCGACGGCTCGGTGGTGCTCGAGCGGCGGACGCAGCGCACCAAGCCGCCCCAGATGTTTCAGGTGGTGTTGCTCAACGACGACTTCACCCCGATGGAGTTCGTGGTGCACATCATCCAGGAGTTTTTCAGCAAGGACCGTGAAACCGCGACCCAGATCATGCTCAAGATCCACCTGGAGGGCAAAGGCATCTGCGGCGTGTATTCCCGTGATGTCGCCAGCACCAAGGTGGACCAGGTCCTCCAGGCCTCGCGAGCCGCGGGGCACCCACTGCAATGCCTGAGCGAACCGGTTGAATAAGGAAAAAACGGCCCGATCTGAACCCCGTACTCTCTACCGGTATCCAATCGCTTGCTCCTCATCTCATCCCATCCCAAAGGACGTGCCCATGATTGCCCAGGAACTTGAAGTCAGCTTGCATATGGCCTTCGTCGAGGCCAGGCAGCAGCGGCACGAATTCATCACGGTCGAGCACCTGCTGCTGGCGCTGCTCGACAACCCGAGCGCCGCCGAGGTGCTGCGCGCCTGCTCGGCCAACATCGACGACCTGCGCAAGTCGCTGACGAACTTCATCAAGGACAACACGCCGCAGGTCGCCGGCACCGACGAGGTGGACACCCAGCCCACGCTGGGCTTCCAGCGGGTGATCCAGCGCGCGATCATGCACGTGCAGTCCACCGGCAACGGCAAGAAGGAGGTCACCGGCGCCAACGTGCTGGTGGCGATCTTCGGCGAGAAGGACTCGCACGCCGTGTACTACCTGCACCAGCAGGGCGTGACGCGCCTGGACGTGGTGAACTTCATCGCCCACGGCATCCGCAAGAGCGATCCCCCGGAGCCGACCAAGTCCAACGAGGGCGCGGCCGAGAACGAGGAAGCCGCCGAGGCCAAGGGCAACGAGAAGGCCTCGCCGCTGGAGCAGTTCACGCAGAACCTGAACCAGATGGCCAAGGATGGCAAGATCGACCCGCTCATCGGCCGCGAGTACGAGGTCGAGCGCGTCATCCAGATCCTGTGCCGCCGTCGCAAGAACAACCCGCTGCTGGTGGGTGAGGCCGGCGTGGGCAAGACCGCCATCGCCGAGGGCCTGGCCTGGCGCATCACCCAGGGCGACGTCCCGGAGATCCTCGCCGAGTCCAGCGTCTATTCGCTCGACATGGGCGCGTTGCTGGCGGGCACGAAGTACCGCGGTGATTTCGAGCAGCGCCTCAAGGGCGTGCTCAAGTCGCTCAAGGACAAGCCCAACGCGATCCTGTTCATCGATGAGATCCACACCCTGATCGGGGCCGGCGCGGCCTCGGGCGGCACGCTGGATGCCTCCAACCTGCTCAAGCCGGCGCTCAGTTCCGGGGCGCTCAAGTGCATCGGCGCGACCACGTTCACCGAATACCGCGGCATCTTCGAGAAGGACGCCGCGCTCTCCCGCCGCTTCCAGAAGGTCGATGTGGTCGAGCCCACGGTCGCGCAGACGGTCGACATTCTCAAGGGCCTGAAGTCGCGCTTCGAGGAGCACCACAACGTCAAGTACGCCTTGAACGCCCTGCAGGCGGCGGCCGAGCTGAGCGCCAAGTACATCAACGACCGCCACCTGCCCGACAAGGCGATCGACGTGATCGACGAAGCCGGCGCGGCGCAGCGCATCCTGCCGGCGTCCAAGCGCAAGAAGACCATCAGCAAGACCGAGGTCGAGGAAATCGTGGCCAAGATCGCCCGCATTCCGCCGGCGAACGTGTCCAACGACGACCGCAGCAAGCTGCAGACGCTCGAGCGCGACCTCAAGAGCGTGGTGTTCGGCCAGGACAAGGCGCTGGAGGTGCTGGCCGCCAGCGTGAAGATGGCGCGTTCCGGCCTGGGCAAGGCCGACAAGCCCATCGGCGCCTTCCTGTTCAGCGGCCCCACCGGCGTCGGCAAGACCGAAGCGGCCAAGCAGCTCGCCTACATCATGGGCATCGAGCTGATCCGCTTCGACATGTCGGAGTACATGGAGCGCCACGCGGTGAGCCGCCTGATCGGCGCGCCGCCCGGCTACGTGGGCTTCGACCAGGGCGGCCTGCTGACCGAGGCCATCACCAAGAAGCCGCACGCGGTGCTGCTGCTCGATGAGATCGAGAAGGCGCACCCGGACATCTTCAACGTGCTGCTGCAGGTCATGGACCACGGCACGCTGACCGACAACAACGGGCGCAAGGCCGATTTCCGCAACGTGATCATCATCATGACCACCAATGCGGGCGCCGAGACCATGAACAAGGCGACCATCGGCTTCACGAACCCGCGCGAGGCGGGCGACGAGATGGCCGACATCAAGCGGCTGTTCACGCCCGAGTTCCGCAACCGGCTCGACGCGATCGTCAGCTTCAAGGCGCTGGACGAGAACATCATCATGCGGGTGGTGGACAAGTTCCTGCTGCAACTGGAGACGCAGCTCGCCGAGAAGAAGGTCGAGGTCACCTTTACCGACACCCTGCGCAGGTACCTGGCGAAGAAGGGCTTCGATCCGCTGATGGGCGCGCGCCCCATGCAGCGCCTGATCCAGGACACGATCCGCCGCGCGCTGGCCGACGAACTGCTGTTCGGCCGCCTCACCGAAGGCGGGCGCCTCACGGTGGACATCGGCGACGTGCCGGAGGGCAGCGGCGCCGCGCCCGAGGTGCTGCTGGATATTCAGCCGCTGCCACCCAAGGGCAAGGCCCGGGCCGAGCCGGCCGAGCCGGAAGAGGCGGCCGCCGCGGATTGACCGGCCAGGCGGGTACGACCAAGGGCTGGTGTGCGACGCGCCAGCCTTTTTTCTTGGACCGCTACATTGGCGCGTCGCTTCGGAGCGGATCTTGGATATTCGTGTGTGGGGACGGTGGCTGGGTACGGCGATGGCGTTGGCGGCCGCGTGCGGCGGGGCCTGGGCGGCTGCGCCGGTGTTCGTGCTCAATTCGCTCGATGGCGACGTCAGCGTGGTCGACCCCGTGAGCTGGACCGAGATCAGGCGCATTCCCACCGGCAAGGAGCCGCACCACCTCTACCTGACGCCCGACGAGAAGTCGGTCATCGTGGCCAACGCCCTGAGCGACTCGCTGACCTTCATTGACCCCCGCACGGCCCAGGTGCAGCGCGTGGTGCGCGGCATCCTCGACCCCTACCACCTGCGTTTTTCGCCCGACATGAAGTGGTTCGTGACAGCGGCCAACCGCCTCAACCACATCGACGTCTACCGCTGGAACGGCCAGGACATGACCTTGGCCAAGCGCATCCCCACCGGCAAGGTCCCCAGCCACCTGTGGATAGACAGCCGCAGCACCACCGTCTGGGCCACCATACAGGGCAGCGACGAGCTGGTCGCCATCGACCTGGCGACGCAGACGCTCACCTCGCGCGTCAAGACCGGCCCCATGCCGGCCGACCTGTTCGGCACGCCCGACGACAAGACCCTGCTGGTCGCGCTGACCGGTGGCGACGGCGTGGAGGTCTATGACCTGACCGGCGCTCAGCCGCGCTTCGTGCGCAAGCTGCCCACCGGCGCCGGGGCCCACGCCTTTCGCGCCCGGGGCGACAGGCGCCACGTCTTCGTGAGCAACCGGGTGGCCAACACCATCAGCCAGATCGACTACCAGGCCCTTCAGGTGGTCGGTGGCTTTCCGGCGCCGGCCGGCCCCGACTGCATGGACATCTCCGCCGACGGCAAGCGGCTCATGGTGGCCTCGCGCTGGGCCAGGAAGCTCACGGTCATCGACCTGGACTCGGGCACCGTACTGCGGCAGGTCAAGGTCGGCAAGTCGCCGCATGGGGTCTGGACGCTGGACCATGCGCCGCGCCAGTGACTGGCTGCGCTGGGCCTGGGCCCTGCTGCTGGCAGCTGCCTGCGCCTTGCCAGCCGGCGCCGCCGATGCGGTGGGTGCCGACGGTTGTGCGCGCCCGCTGTACCTGACCTTCGACACCGGCCACATGGGCGTGGCCCCGCTGGTCGCCGACGTGCTGCGCCGCCAGCGGGTGCGCGCCACCTTCTTCGCTGCCAACGAGGCGACGAAGGAGGGCGACGGCAGCCTGGGCAGCCACTGGGCCGGCTGGTGGCGCGAGCGCGCCGCCGAGGGCCACGCCTTCGCTTCCCACACCCTGGACCACGTCTACTGGCGGGCCGATCTGCCCGGTGGGCGCTTTCGCGTGCAGGCTTCGGCCGGGCCCGAGGCTGGCCGCGCGCGCGAATGGACGGCCGCCCAGTATTGCGAAGCCATCGACGGGGCCGCGCGCCGGCTCGACGAACTCACCGGCCAGAAGGCCCTGCCGCTGTTCCGCGCGCCGGGCGGCAAGACCTCGCCCGCGCTGCTGGCCGCCGCCCAGGCTTGCGGCTGGCGGCACGTGGGCTGGTCACCGGCCGGGTTCCTGGGCGACGAACTGCCCAGCGAGCGCTTTCCCAACGCCGAACTGCTCAAGCGTGCCTTGGCTGGCGTGCGTGGCGGCGACATCCTGATGGCCCACCTGGGCATCTGGTCGCGCCAGGATCCGTGGGCACCCGCTGTGCTGGAGCCGCTGATCGCGGGCCTCAAGCAGCGCGGCTTCTGCTTTCGCACGCTGGCCGAGCACCCGGCCTACGGCGACTGGATCGCCCGACACCCGCGCTGAGAAACCTTGACCATGCTGGACACCTTGAGCGATGCCTTTGCCTGGGCGCAGCAAAACCTGTTCGAGCAGGCGGTGCAGCCCCTGGCGCTGGCCCTGGGCCAGGGCGACCTGCTGGAGCAGGCCTACGGCGGCACCGGCTGGCTGCTCGTCGGCCTGCTGCAGATCGCGGTCATGCTGCTGCTGATCGGGCCGCTGCAGCGCCGCTGGCCGGCCGAGCCCATGACGGACCGCCAGGCCGTGCGGGTGGACGCGGTCTACACCATGATCCACCGGCTGGGGCTGTTCCGCCTGGCCATGTTCTTCACCTTCGAGAACTGGCTGGAGCAGGGCCTGGGCGAGCTGCGCGCGCTGGGCCTGCCCACGCTGCACCTGGACCAGTGGTGGCCCGGCGTTACCGACATCGCCTGGGTCAGTTTCCTGATCTACCTGCTGGTGTTCGACGGCCTGAACTACTGGCTGCACCGTGCCCAGCACCAGTTCCACTGGTGGTGGGCGCTGCACGGCCTGCACCATTCGCAGCGGCAGATGACAATGTGGACCGACAACCGCAACCACTTGCTCGACGACGTGCTGGTGGACCTGCTGTGGGTGTTGGTGGCATTGCTGATCGGCGTCGGGCCCGGTCAGTTCGTGGCGCTGGTGGCGCTGAGCCAGCTCAGCGAGAACCTCCAGCACGCCAACCTGCGCTTGTCCTTCGGGCGCTGGGGCGAGCGGCTGTGGGTCAGCCCGCGCTTCCACCGCGTGCACCACGCCATTGGCATCGGCCACGAAAGCCGGCCCGGCGCGGCGCTGGGCGGCCGCAACTTTGGCGTGCTGCTGCCCTGGTGGGACATGCTGTTCGGCACCGCTGACTTCCATTCGGACGCCAGCGCCACCGGCATACGCGATCAGGTCGAGCCGGACGCTCAGGGCCGGGTGCGCGACTATGGCCGTGGCTTCTGGGCCCAGCAGTGGCTGGGGCTGCGGCGGCTGTTCAGGCGGTGAGCGGCCGGGTCCCAGGTCACTTCTTGCTGCCGCCCAGCAGACCGCCGAGCACGCCGCGCAGGATCTGCCGGCCCAGGCCGCTGGCCACGGTGCGTGCCGCCGTCTTGGCCATGGTCTGCACCAGGCCGTCGTACTGGCCGCCTCGGGGGCCGGTGCGGCCGAACAGCACCTCGTTGATGACGTTCTTTTCGGCCGCTGCCGGCGCTTCCTTGGCGCCGCCGGGGATGCGCGGCGCCTTGGTGGCCGCCGGGGCCTGAGGCTGCTCGGCCTCCTGCTGGGCACTGCCGCCGCGCTCGGCCGCGTGGGCGCGGAACATTTCGTAGGCGCTCTCGCGGTCCACGGCCTTTTCATAGACGCCCGCCACCAGCGAGCCCTGCACCAGCGCGCGGCGCTGTTCGGGGGTGATGGGGCCGAGCTGGCTCCCAGGGGGAATGACGAACGCGCGCTCGGTTTCGCTGGGGCGGCCTTTGGCGTCGAGCAGGCTGACCAGCGCCTCGCCCACGCCGAGCTCGGTGATCGCCGCCTCGATGTCCAGCCCGGCCTTGGGCCGCATGGTCTGGGCGGTGGACTTGACCGCTTTCTGGTCGCGCGGGGTGAAGGCGCGCAGCGCGTGCTGCACGCGGTTGCCGAGCTGGCCGAGCACGCTGTCGGGGATGTCCAGCGGGTTCTGGGTCACGAAATAGACGCCGATGCCCTTGGAGCGCACCAGCCGCACCACGAGCTCGATGCGCTCGAGCAACACCTTGGGCGCGTCGTTGAACAGCAGGTGGGCCTCGTCGAAGAAGAACACCAGCTTGGGTTTGTCCGGGTCGCCGATCTCGGGCAGGTTCTCGAACAGCTCCGAGAGCATCCACAACAGGAAGGTGGCGTACAGGCGCGGCGCGTTCATCAGTTTGTCGGCGGCGAGGATGTTGATCACGCCCTGGCCGTCGACCGTCTGCATGAAGTCGCCGATGTCGAGCATGGGCTCGCCGAAGAAGCGGTCGCCGCCCTGCTGCTCGATCTGCATCAGCCCGCGCTGGATGGCGCCGATGCTGGCCGCGCTGATGTTGCCGTACTCGGTGGTGAACTGCTTGGCGTTGTCGCCGACGTGCTGCAGCATGGCCCGCAGGTCTTTCATGTCCAGCAGCAGCAGGCCGTTGTCGTCGGCGATCTTGAACACCAAGTTGAGCACGCCCGACTGGGTGTCGTTCAGGTTGAGCATGCGCGCCAGCAGCAGCGGGCCCATGTCGCTGATGGTGGCGCGCACCGGATGCCCGAGCTCGCCGAACACGTCCCACACGGTGGTGGGGCAGGACCGGGGCTCGGGCAGGGCGATGCCGCGCTCCTGCAGCGTCTTGCTGATCTTCTCGCCGAAACTGCCGCGCTGGCTGATGCCGGAGAGGTCCCCCTTGACGTCGGCCATGAACACCGGCACGCCGATGCGGGAGAATTGTTCGGCCATGGCCTGCAGCGTCACGGTCTTGCCGGTGCCGGTGGCGCCGGTGATCAGGCCGTGGCGGTTGGCCAGGCCGGGCAGCAGCTGGCAGGTGGTGGCGGCGTTCTGGGCGATCGGCAGCGGTTCGGCCATGTTGGGTCTTCCTTGGGTGGCGGATTCGGGGCAGGGCGGGTGAAAACGTAAAATTGCCGCCTTATTAGATCAAAGCCAGATCGAAGCCAACACGGGACAAAGGACAAATTCGTGGCCGGACACAGCAAATGGGCGAATATTCAGCACCGCAAGGGCCGACAGGACGAGAAGCGGGGCAAGATCTGGACGCGCGTCATCCGTGAGATCACCGTGGCGGCCCGCCAGGGCGGCGGCGACCCGGCCATGAACCCCCGCCTGCGGCTGGCGATCGACAAGGCCAAGGCCGCCAACATGCCGGCCGACCGCATCAAGTACAACGTGGACAAGGCCTCGGGCAACCTGGAAGGCCAGGCGCTGGAGGAGATCCGCTACGAGGGCTACGGCATCGGCGGCGCCGCGATCATCGTCGACTGCATGACCGACAACCGGGTGCGCACCGTGGCCGAGGTGCGCCACGCGTTCAGCAAGCACGGCGGCAACCTGGGCACCGACGGCTCGGTGGCCTTCCAGTTCAAGCACTGCGGCCAGCTCGTGTTCGCGCCCGGCACCTCCGAGGACCAGGTGATGGAAGTCGCCCTCGAAGCCGGCGCCGAGGACGTGATCGCCGACGAGGACGGCGCGATCGAGGTGCTGACCTCGCCGACCGACTTCGAGGCGGTGAAGCACGCGCTGGAAGCGGCCGGCCTGCAGCCCGAGGTGGCCGAGGTGACGATGCGGGCGGAGAACACGGTCGAGCTGGCCGGCGAGGATGCGGCGCGCATGCAAAAGCTGCTGGACGTGCTGGAGGACCTGGACGACGTCCAGGAGGTCTTCCACAACGCGGAATTGTGACCCACCCCCGCGCCGCGCTGCGCGCGCCACCCCCTCAAGGGGGCGCTGCCTGCAGCCCGGCAAAGCCGGTTCTGCGGCAGCCTGGGGCGGAGAGGCATGGCGCGCTTTGAGGCGATTTTGGAGAATGGTTTGAACGTTTTGGTGATCGGTGGGGGCGGGCGGGAGCATGCGCTGGCCTGGAAGCTGCGGCAGTCCGAGGGGGTGAGCCAGGTCTTCGTGGCGCCGGGCAACGCCGGGACCGCGCGCGAGCCGGGCCTGACCAACCTGGCCGTCACCGACCCGGCGGCGCTGCGCGAATGGGCGCTGGCCAACGGCATCGCGCTCACCGTCGTGGGGCCCGAGGCCCCGCTGGCGGCGGGCGTGGTGGACGAATTCCGCGCGCACGGCCTGGCCATCTTCGGTCCCACCCGGGCGGCGGCGCAGCTCGAGAGCTCGAAGGCGTTCTCCAAGGCCTTCATGCAGCGCCATGGCATTCCCACCGCCCGCTACCAGACCTTCAGCGACCCGGCCGAGGCGCACGCCTACGTGCGGGCCGAGGGCGCGCCGATCGTCGTCAAGGCCGACGGCCTGGCCGCGGGCAAGGGCGTGGTGGTGGCGATGACCGAGGCCGAGGCGCACGAGGCGATCGACTTCATGCTGCTCGACGACACCCTGGGGGTCGCGCACAACGCGGGGGGCGCCCGGGTGGTGATCGAGGAGTTCCTGACCGGCGAGGAGGCCAGCTTCATCGTGCTGTGCGACGGCGAGCACGCGCTGGCGCTGGCCACGAGCCAGGACCACAAGCGCCTGCTCGACGGCGACCGCGGGCCCAACACCGGCGGCATGGGGGCCTACTCGCCTGCGCCGGTGGTCACGCCGGCGGTGCACGAGCGGGCGATGAACGAAGTCATCCTGCCGACGCTGCGCGGCATGAAGGCCGACGGCATCCCGTACACCGGCTTCCTCTATGCGGGCCTCATGATCACGCCCGAGGGCCAGGTCAAGACGCTGGAATTCAACTGCCGCATGGGCGACCCGGAAACCCAGCCGATCCTGATGCGCCTGCGCAGCAACCTGGCGCAGGTGCTGCTCGCGGCCACGCGCGGCGAGCTCGACCGCGTGCGGCTCGACTGGGACCCGCGCGTGGCGCTGGGCGTGGTGCTGGCGGCGGCAGGCTATCCGCTCAGCCCGCGCAAGGGCGATCCGGTCGAGGGCCTGCCGGCCGACGCGGCCGACTGCCGGGTGTTCCACGCCGGCACGGCGCTGGTCGGCGAGGCGGTGCAGGTCGCGGGCGGGCGCGTGCTGTGCGTGACCGCGCTGGCCGATTCGGTGGCCGAGGCGCGCCGCCGGGCCTATGGCGTGGTGGACACGATCCGGTTCGACGGCATGCAGTGCCGGCGCGACATCGGCCACCGCGCCCTCTGAACCTTTTCTTCATTCTTGACGACGGCCGCCGGCATGCAGCAGACCTCTCTTTCCCAGGTGCGGGAGTACTTTGTCGATCTGCAGGATCGCATCACGTCCACCGTGGCGCTGATCGATGGCGGCAGCTTCGTGGTCGACCACTGGACCAAGCCGCGCGGCGAGGCCCTGCAGGGCGGCGGCATCACCCAGATCCTGGAGGATGGCGCGGTGTTCGAGCGGGCCGGCTGCGGCTTCTCCCACGTGAGCGGGCCGCGCCTGCCGCCCTCGGCCACGCAGCACCGGCCCGAGCTGGGCGGCGCGCCGTTCGAGGCCATGGGCGTTTCGCTGGTGTTCCACCCGCGCAACCCCTACGTGCCCACGGTGCACATGAACGTGCGCATGATCGCCGCGACACCGCCCGCCGGCGGGCCGGTCTGCTGGTTCGGCGGCGGCATGGACCTCACGCCCTACTACGGCTTCGAGGAGGACGCGGTGCACTTCCACCGCATCGCCAAGCAGGCGCTCGACCCGTTCGGCGTCGACAAGTACCCGCGCTTTAAGCAGTGGTGCGACGAGTACTTCTACCTCAAGCACCGCGACGAGCAGCGCGGCATCGGCGGGGTGTTCTTCGACGACTTCTCCGAACTCGGCTTCGATGGCAGCTTCGCGATGACGAGCTCGGTCGGCGACGCCTTCCTGGATGCCTACCTGCCCATCGTCGACCGCCGCAAGAACACGCCCTATGGCGAACGCGAGCGCAGCTTCCAGCTCTACCGGCGCGGCCGCTACGTCGAGTTCAACCTGGTCTGGGACCGCGGCACGCATTTCGGCCTGCAGTCCGGCGGGCGCAGCGAATCCATCCTGCTGTCCATGCCGCCGCTGGTGAGCTGGGCCTACAACCGCAGGACCAAGAAAGGGACGCCGGAGGACCGGCTCTACAAGGAGTTCCTGGTGCGCCGGGACTGGATCTGATGGCAACCAAGCAGCCAGCCCGCCGCGTGGGCATGTTCGGCGGCGCATTCGACCCGCCCCACCGCGCACACCGCGCGCTGGCGGAGACCGCGCTCGACCAGCTCGGCCTGGACGTGCTCCACGTCCTGCCCACGGGGCACGCCTGGCACAAGTCGCGCGTGCTCTCGCCCGCGCCGCACCGCATGGCCATGTGCGAGCTGGCCTTCGGCGACCTGCCGCGCGTGGTGCTGGACGAGCGCGAGATCCGCCGCGAGGGCCCGAGCTACACGGCCGATACCCTGGCCGAGCTGCACGCCGAATACCCGGGCGCGCAGTTCTTCCTGGTGCTCGGTGCCGACCAGCTCCTGGCCTTCAAGAGCTGGGTGCGCTGGCAGGAGGTGCTGCAACTGGCCACGCTGGCGGTGGCCAACCGCGCGCCCGACATCGGCGCCGGCGCTTCGCTCGACCAGACGACCGAGGTCGACCTCTCCGGCGTGGACCTGCCGTTCGAGTTGCTGCGCATGCCCCTGACCAACGTCAGCGCCACCGACGTGCGGGCCCGGGTCGGTTATCCGGTGGTGCCCCGCGATGCCGGCGCCGCGCTCGACGTTCTGGTGCCGGAGACCGTCGCACGCTATATTTCGCAACACCGCCTCTACCTGACCTCTTCATGACCAGCGAAGCCACCGCCAAGAAAGACATCCAGAAGCTCCAGCGCGCCATCGTCGACGGCCTGGAAGACGTCAAGGGTCAGGACATCGTCGTTTTCAACACCGAGCACCTCTCGCCGCTGTTCGAGCGGGTCATCGTCGCCAGCGGCACCTCCAACCGCCAGACCAAGGCGCTCGCGGCCAGCGTGCGCGACGCGGTGCGCGAGGCGGGCTTCGAGAAGCCGCGCATCGAAGGCGAGGACAACGGCGAGTGGATCATCGTGGACTGCGGCGCCGCCGTGGCGCACGTCATGCAGCCGGTGATCCGCCAGTACTACCGCCTGGAGGAAATCTGGGGCGCCAAGCCGGTGCGGCTCAAGCGCGGCGCCGAGGGCGCTTCCGCGAAGCCGCCGGTGAAGAAGGCCGCCGCCAGGAAAACGCCCAAGGCGCCCGAGACGGCGGCGGCGGTGCCGGCCAAGGCCGCGGCCCGCAAACCTGCGGCCAAACCGGCGGTGAGCCCGGCGCCCAGGAAGCCCGTGGCGAAGAAGGCATCCGCCCCCAGGAAGGCGCCCGCGCTCAAGACCGTGGTGGTCAACAAGCCGCGCGCCGCGGCCAACAAGCCTGCCGCCGCCCGCAAGACCTCTCGGGCCGCTTCGACCCGCAAGGCATGAAGCTGTGGATCGTCGCGGTCGGGCAGCGGGTGCCCGACTGGGCCCAGACCGCCTACGACGACTACGCCAAACGCTTTCCCCCCGAGCTCCGGGTCGAGCTCAAGACCGTCAAGACCTCGCCGCGCGGCTCCCGGACGCTCGAAGCCCTGCTGGCGGCCGAGCGCGAACGCATCGAGGCCGCGCTGCCGCGCGGCTGCCGGATCGTCGCGCTCGACGAGCGCGGCACGCCCATGGCCACCCAGGCGCTGGCGCAGCAACTGCAACAGTGGCAACTGGCGGGCGACGACGTGGCCCTGGTCATCGGCGGCCCCGACGGCCTCGATCCCGCTTTCCGCGCCGCGGCCCACCAGCGCATCCGCCTGTCCGACCTCACGCTGCCGCACGCGATGGTGCGCGTGCTGCTGATCGAGCAGCTCTACCGCGCGTGGTCGATCAACGCGAACCACCCGTACCACCGCGAATGACCTCCGCCTTCCTTTACCTGGCTTCCCAGAGCCCGCGCCGGCTGCAACTGCTGGAGCAGTGGGGCGCGCGCTGCGAGCTGCTGCTGCCCGACGCGGAAGAGGACGCCGAGGCCCTCGAAGCTATTCGTTCCAGGGAAGCGCCGGCGGCCTACGTCCAGCGGGTCACCGCGCTCAAGCTGCAGGCCTCGCTGGCGCGCCTGAAGCGCCGCGGCCTGCCGCCGGCGCCCGTGCTGTGCGCCGACACCACTGTGGCGCTGGGGCGGCGCATCCTGGGCAAGCCCGCCGACGCGGCCGAGGCGCGCCGCATGCTGGCCGATCTCGCGGGCCGGCGCCACCGCGTGCTGACCGCCGTGGCCGTGGGCTGGCCGGGGCCGCGGGGCGGCGGCCGGACCTGGGCCGCGCTGTCGTCGTCCTGGGTCACGTTCGCGCCCATGGATGCCGCGAGCATCCGCCGCTACGTGGACAGCGGCGAGCCCATGGGCAAGGCCGGCGCCTACGCCATCCAGGGGCGTGCCGCGCTCTGGGTGCGCCACATCAGTGGCAGCTATTCGGGCATCATGGGCCTGCCGGCGCACGAGACCGCCCAAGTGCTGCGAGCCGCTGGCATACAGCTGGGGTGATATGGAACTCCCCCCTGCGCGGCTTCGCCGCTTCCCCCCTCTCTTGCGCGCCGCTGCGCGGCGCTGGGAGGGGGGACGACAGCTCGGGCCGGCGGAGCCGGACCCTCGCTGTCTCTGGGTTGGCGCTGCTTCGCGCGTTGCGGGCCGCTAAGATCACCGACCATAACAATGCCACGGAGACCGTCTTCATGAGCCAGGACATTCTGATCAATTGGTCTCCGCAGGAAACGCGCGTGGCGGTGGTGGAGCAGGGGGCGGTGCAGGAGGTGCACCTGGAGCGCACGCTCGAGCGCGGCCTGGTGGGCAACATCTACCTGGGCAAGGTCTCGCGCGTGCTGCCGGGCATGCAGTCGGCCTTTCTCGACATCGGCCTGGACCGCGCGGCCTTCCTGCACGTGGCCGATCTCATGCCCAACATCCAGGCCAAGCACGCGGCGCCGCGCGCGAGCGCGCCCGTGGTGCCCGCGCCTACGCCTGCCGACGCCGACCCGGTGGCCTCCCCGAACGGCCTTCCGCCGGGAACCGCACCCGCCGCCGCGCCCGTCACGGCGCCCAAGGTGCTCGCGCCCAACCCGGTGCTGCCCATCGAGAAGCAGATCTTCGAGGGCCAGGCGCTCATGGTGCAGGTGCTCAAGGACCCGATCGGCACCAAGGGCGCGCGGCTCACGGCGCAGATCAGCATCGCGGGCCGGCTGCTGGTGTTCCTGCCGCAGGACAACCACATCGGCGTGTCGCAGAAGATCCCGCCCGCGCAGCGCGAGGCCCTGCGCCAACGCCTGCTGGCCCTCACCGCCACCAGTGACGGAAGCCCCTCGGGTGGCTTCATTCTGCGGACCAACGCCGAGGACGCCGACGACGAGGAGCTGGCCGACGACGTGGCCTACCTGCGCAAGACCTGGCTTCGCATCAAGGAGGCCGCGCTGCGCCAGCCGCCGGCCTCGCTGCTGCACGAAGACCTCAACCTCATGCAGCGCGTTCTGCGTGACCTCTCGGGCGCGGGCACGCAGTCGATCCGCATCGACTCGCGTGAGCAATTCGGCCTGCTCAAGGTCTTTGCCGACGAGTTCATGCCCGACACCGTGGCCAAGCTGCAGCCCTACAGCGGCGAGCGGCCCATCTTCGACCTGTTCAACGTGGACGAGGAGATCGTGCGCGCGCTGGGCCGGCGGGTGGAGCTCAAGTCGGGAGGCTACCTCGTCATCGACCAGACCGAGGCCCTGACCACGGTGGACGTGAACACCGGCGGCTTCGTGGGCGCGCGCAACTTCGACGACACGGTGTTCCGCACCAACCTGGAAGCGGCCCAGGCGATCGCGCGCCAGTTGCGCCTGCGCAACCTCGGCGGCATCGTGATCGTGGACTTCATCGACATGGTGCGCGAGGACCACCGCGATGCGGTGTTGGCCGAGTTCCGCAAGCAGCTCGCGCGCGACCGCGTCAAGACCATGACCGGCGGCTTCTCCCAGCTCGGGCTGGTGGAGATGACGCGCAAGCGCACGCGCGAGTCGCTGGCCCACATGCTGAGCGAGCCATGCCCGGCCTGCGCGGGGCGCGGCGTGGTCAAGACCGCGCGCAGCGTGTGCTACGACATCCTGCGCGAGATCCTGCGCGAGGCCCGGGCCTTCAACCCGAGGGAGTTCCGGGTCATCGCCTCGCCCAAGGTGGTGGAGCTGTTCCTCGACGAGGAACGCGCCCACCTGGCCGGCTTGTCCGATTTCATCGGCAAGCCGATCTCGCTGCAGAGCGAGGGGACGATGACGCAGGAGCAGTACGACATCGTTTTGTTGTGACGCGAAGGCGAGTCGAACACCTGAGTCCTCTCAGCGCTCGGCACCCAGCCCCTGCGAGTGCAGCCGCGCGTACAGGCCGTCGGCCGCCAGCAGCTCGGCGTGCGTGCCCTGTTCGATGATGCGGCCCTCGGCCAGCACCACCACGCGGTCGGCGTGTTCGATGGTCGAGAGCCGGTGGGCGATCACCACCGTGGTGCGGCCCTTCATGAGGCGAGACAAGGCTTCCTGCACCAGGCGCTCGGACTCGTTGTCCAGCGCCGAGGTGGCTTCGTCCAGGATCAGGATCGGCGCGTCCTTGTAGATCGCGCGGGCGATCGCCAGCCGCTGGCGCTGCCCGCCCGAGAGCTCGGTGGCGTTGTGGCCCACCGAGCTGTGGATGCCTTGCGGCAGCCGCTCGAGCAGGTCTTCCAGGTTGGCCGAGGCCAGGGCCGCGCGCACGCGCCCGTGGTCGATCGCCGATTCGTCCGCGCCCAGGGCCACGTTGGCGGCCAGCGTGTCGTTGAGCATCACCACGTCCTGCGTGACCATGGCGAACTGCCGGCGCAGGCTGGCCAGGTTCCAGTCGGGCAGGGCGACGCCATCGAGCCGCACCTCGCCCTGGTCGGCCTCGACGAAGCGCGGCAGCAGGTTGGCCAGGGTGGTCTTGCCGGAACCGGACGGGCCCACCAGTGCCAGCACCTCGCCCGGCGCGATCCGCAGTGACACCCCGCGCAGCGCGGTGCGGTTGGACGCGGCGGCTTCGGTCTGCGGTCCCTCGCCCTCGCGGGCGGGGTAGCGCACCTGCACGCCGCGCAGCTCGATCTCGCCGCGGGCGCGCTCTGCCACGTGGTTGCCGCCCGTCTGGTCCGGGGTGTGCTCGATCAGCTCCAGGCCGCGCTCCAGCGCGGCCAGCCCGCGGGTGATGGGCGCGGCGATCTCGGCCAGGTGGCGGATCGGTGTGATCAGCATCAGCATCGCGGTGACGAAGGCCACGAAGTTGCCCACCGTCACGCCGCTGGAGCTGCTCTGCCACAGCGCCACGGCGATGACGGCCGACAGCGCGGCCGAGGCGAGCAACTGGGTGAGCGGCGTCATCGCGGCCATCGCCACGGTCGACTTCAGCGCCAGGCGCCGCAGGGCCACGCTGAGCCGGTCGAAGCGATCGGCCTGGCGCTGCTGCGCGCCGTGCAGGCGCACCATGCGGTGGGCGAGGGCGTTTTCTTCCACCACGTAGGCCAGCTCGTCGGTGGCGTGCTGGCTGGCGCGGGTGAGCTGGTAGAGGCGGCGCGAGAGCACGCGCATCATGTAGATCAGGCCGGGAAAGACCGTGAGCACGATCAGCGTGAGGCCCCAGTTCAGGTAGAACAGGTAGCCCAGCAGGGCCACCACCGTCAGGCTGTCCTTGCCGAGCGTGAGGATCGACGAGACCAGCATCTGCGACCCGTTCTGCACCTCGTAGACCAGCGTGTTCGACAGCTTGCTCGCGCTCTGGCGCGCGAACAGCGTCATCTGCGCCTCGTTGAGCTTGCCGAACATGGCCCGGCGCAGGTTGAGCAGGCCTAGGCTGGCGGTGTACGACAGCGCGTACTGCGCCACGAAGGTGGCCATGCCGCGGATGCCGAACAGCCCCATGAGGGCCACCGGCACGGCCCAGAGCGGGATGTTCTTTTCGGTGAAGCCCTTGTCCAGCAGCGTCTGCAGCAGGGCCGGGATCATGGGCTCGGTGAGCGCGCCCACCAGGGTGGCGATCGCTGCGAGCACGATGCCGGTCTTGGCCGAACGGAAGTAGGGCCACAGCCGCCGCAGGCGCTGCGACAGGGTGCCCTTGAGGGTGCCGTCCAGCGGCGGGTGCGGGGTGTCGGGGTCGGTCAAGGGCGGACGGGTGGTCGGTTCGGGGTTTCGCGTCGGCGGGTGGAACCATGCCGGCCGGCCCGGGTCAAGCAGCACGGTGGCCGGGCTTTGACCCTTTGGTGCACACATCTTGTCACCGGGGGGCATGATCGCTCCGTTATTATCAGTTGGTTGGCCGGAGCCCTTTCCATCTGGCCAGCACCGTAGCCCAAGCGACACAAACAGGATGCTGGATTTGACCCGACCCGACGAAGTGCTGGCCCCCGTTCCGAGACGACGCGTCCTCGGCCTGGTTTCCTCCCTGCCGCTGCTCACCTGGCCCCTCCAGCCGGCACACGCCCAGTTTCGGGTGGAGGTGTCGGGCGTCGGTCTGACCCAGTACCCGATCTCGGCCGTGAGCTTCCGCGGCAACGAGGTGGCCAGCCAGAACATCGCGGCCATCGTCCGGGCCGACCTGGAGCGCAGCGGGCAGTTCCGTTTCGTCGAGCCCGTGAGCGCCGGCCTGGACGAAACCTCGCGCCCCGACCTCGGGCCCTGGCGCGAGCGCGGCGCGGACTCCCTGCTCACCGGCAGCGTCAGCCGGCTGGCCGACGGCCGCTTCGATGTGCGCTTCCGGCTCTGGGACGTGGTGCGCGGGCAGGATCTCGGCGGGCTGAGCTACCCCGTGGGCGAGCAGGACCTGCGCCTGGCGGCGCACCGCGTCGCGGACCACATCTACGAGAAGATCACCGGCATCAAGGGCGTGTTCTCCACCCGCATCGCCTACGTCACCAAGAGTGCGTCGCGCCACAACCTGTGGGTGGCCGATGCCGATGGCGAGAACGCGCGCGCCGCGCTCACCAGCCCCGAGCCGATCATCTCGCCGAGCTGGGCACCCAACGGCGCGCAACTGGCCTACGTGTCGTTCGAGGCGCGCAAGCCCGTCATCTACGCGCACGACGTGGCCACGGGCCGGCGCCGGCTGCTGGCCAACTTCAAGGGTTCCAACAGCGCACCGTCCTGGTCGCCGGACGGCCGCACCGTGGTGGCCACGCTGTCGCTCTCGGGCAATACCCAGATCTACCTGATGGACGCCGCCGGCGGCGAGCCGCGCCGGCTCAGCCAGACCGCCAGCATCGATACCGAGCCGGTGTTCAGCCCCGACGGCAAGAGCATCTACTTCGTGAGTGACCGCGGCGGCTCGCCCCAGATCTACCGCATGGACGCGCAGGGCGGCGGCACCCAGCGCCTGACGTTCAACGGCAACTACAACATCTCGCCGGCCCCGAGCCCCGATGGCCGCTGGCTTGCCTTCATCTCGCGCATCGGCGGTGCCTTCCGCCTGCACCTCATGGAACTGGCCAGCGGCACGGTGACCGCGCTGAGCGAGGCCAGCGCCGACGAGAGCCCGAGCTTCGCCGCCAACAGCCGCATGATCATCTACGCCACGCGCGACCGGGGCCGCGAAGCCCTCATGACGACGACGATCGACGGCCGGGTCAAGACCCGTCTCGCGGGCTCGCAGGGCGACATCCGGGAGCCCGAGTGGGGGCCTTTCCTGCGCTGACCCGATCGCCTGCCCGGCGCGCCGTTTCCGCTTTCCGCATCCGTTCCCTCCGTCTTCTGCCCTTCCATTCTTTTCTTTTCAAGGAAGCCGCCATGTCCTCTACCCCGTTGTTGTCCGCTGCCGATCGATCCGCCGCACCGCGCGAACGCCTCGCGCGGCGCGCCACGCGCCTTGTCGCCGCCCTGGGCGTGGTGGCCGTTCTGGCCGCCTGCGGCTCCAGCGTCAAGCTGGACGACGTCCCGGTGGAAGACCGCACCGGCACCGCCGCGGGCGGCGCGGCGGGCACTGGCGCCGGTGCCGGTGCGGGGCAGAGCGGCGGCATGGACCAGCGCGGCGTCTCGGGCGTCTCCGTGGGCGGCTCCGAGGCCGCGCAGCCGGAGGCGATGGCGCGCGTGGTGTACTTCGATTACGACAGCTTCGAGGTCAAGCCCGAATTCTCGGCCCTGCTGGAGGCCAACGCGCGCTACCTCAACGCCAACCGCAGCCGCCGGGTCAACCTGGAGGGCCACACCGACGAACGCGGTGGCCGGGAATACAACCTGGCCCTGGGCCAGAAGCGCGCCGAGGCGGTGCGCCGCGCGCTCGCGCTGCTGGGCGTGAGCGAATCCCAGTTGGAAGCGGTGAGCTTCGGCGAGGAGAAGCCCGCCGTGACCGGCTTCGACGAAGCCGCCTATGCCAAGAACCGCCGCGTCGAACTGACCTACCGCTGACATGCTGCCCACCCCTGTTGCCGCATTTCCGCCCAAGGCTGCCACGCCGCGCCGCGGCCTGCCGGCGACGCTGGCGCTGGTGGCGTCGGCCGCGCTGCTGTGGCCCCTGCAGGCGCATGCGCTGTTCGGCGACGACGAGGCGCGCAAGGCCATCATCGAGCTGCGCCAGAAGGTGGACCAGAACCGCCGCGACGCCGATGCCGCCGGTGCCGCCAACGCCGCGGCGCTCGCCGAGGCCCGCGAATCGACCGCGACTACCCGGCGCAGCCTGCTGGAGCTGTCCAACCAGATCGAGCAGTTGCGCGCCGAACTGGCCCGCCTGCGTGGCCAGAACGAGCAGCTCGCGCGGGAGGTCTCCGAGCTGCAGCGCCAGCAGAAGGACGTGCAGGCCGGCATCGACGAGCGCCTGCGCCGCGTCGAGCCGCTGCGCATCGAGCACGACGGCCAGGCGTTCAATGCCATGCCGGCGGAGAAGCGCGATTTCGACGCGGCCATGGAGCTGCTGCGCAAATCCGAGTTCGCGCCCGCCGCGGTGGCCTATGCCGGCTTCCTGCGGCGCTACCCCTCCAGCGGCTACACGCCTTCGGTGCTGTACTGGCTCGGCAATGCCCAGTACGCCGCCCGCAGCTACAAGGAAGCGGTGGACAGCCACCGCCAACTGATCCAGGGCTACCCGGACCACATGCGCACCCCGGAGGCCATGCTGGCGATGGCCAACAGCCAGTTCGAGCTGAAGGACACGCGCGGCGCGCGCCAGACCCTCGAAGCGTTGGTCAAGACCTATCCGAACGCCGAGGCCACCGTCGCGGCACGCGATCGCCTGAGCCGGATGAAGTAGCACCCCCCTGCGCCGCTTTGCGGCTTCCCCCCTCTCTGGCGCGCCGCTGCGCGGCGCTTGGAGGGGGGACGACATCTCGGGCCGGCGGAGCCGGACCCTCGCTGTCTCTGGGTTTTAGACGGCTCGCTTCGCTTGCCGGTTCTGTTTGCTCGCCTCCTGAGCACGTCGAAGTTTTTGCCCAGGTGTCGGCTCCGTAAAATGGCCGCCATGACCGACATCGCCGATCTGCTCAAACTGCAAAGCCAGGTGCTCTGGGCGGCGTTTGCCGTCGCCGTGGCGTTCGGCTTCATCGCCCAGCGCACCCATTTCTGCACCATGGGTGCCATCAGCGACGCGGTCAATATGGGCGACTGGAGCCGCATGCGCATGTGGGGCATGGCCGCCGGCGTCGCCATGATCGGCTTCTACGGCCTGGCCTGGGCCGGCTGGATCGATGCCGGCAAGTCGATCTACACCGGCGGGCGCATCATCTGGCTGTCGGCCCTGGTGGGCGGCGGCCTGTTCGGCTTCGGCATGGTGCTGGCCTCGGGCTGCGGCGCCAAGACGCTGGTGCGCATCGGCGCGGGCAGCCTCAAGTCGCTGGTGGTGTTCGTGGTCATGGGTGTCGCCGCCTTTGCCGCCTTGCGCGGCGTGGCGGCGGTGCTGCGCGTCAACACCGTGGACCGGGTCGCGTTCGAGATTCCCGCCGGCGCCGCGGTGCCGATGTGGCTGTCCAGCGGGCTCGGTCTCGACCCCGCCTGGGCCGGCCTGCTGGCGGCCGTGGTGGTCGGTGGCCTGCTGGTGGCCTGGGCCCTGGCCGGCGCCGGGTTCCGCACGTTCGACAACCTGCTCGGGGGCCTGGGCATCGGCCTCGTGATCACCGCCATGTGGTGGGTCAGCGGCCACCTGGGCTTCGTCGCCGAGCACCCGGAAACGCTCGACGCGGTCTACCTCGGCTCCAACACCGGGCGCATGGAATCGCTGACCTTCACCGCCCCGATGGCCTACGTGCTGGACTGGCTGATCTTCTTCAGCGATTCGGCCAAGACGCTCAGCTTCGGCGTCGTCACGGTGGCCGGCGTGGTGGCCGGTTCGCTGCTGTGTGCGCTGATCGAAGGGAGCTTCCGCTGGGAGGGCTTTCGCAGCACGCAGGACACGGCGCTGCACATGGCCGGCGCGGCCTGCATGGGCGTGGGCGGCGTGACCGCGATGGGGTGCACGATCGGCCAGGGCCTCTCGGGCCTGTCGACGCTCAGCCTGACCAGCGCCATCGCCGTCACCGGCATCGTGCTCGGCGCGCTGGCCGGTTTCCGCTTCCAGATGTGGCTGCTGGAGCGCGAGTGAGCCTTCGCCAGGACAAAGACGGGTTCGAGCGCCGCTTCGGCGGGCTGCGCCGGCTCTACGGCGTGGCGCCGGCGCAGCGCATCTTCGACGCGCACGTGGTGATCGTCGGCATCGGCGGCGTCGGCTCATGGGCCTGCGAGGCCCTGGCCCGCAGCGGCGTGCGCCGGCTCAGCCTGGTCGACCTGGACCACGTCTCCGAATCCAACATCAACCGCCAGATCCACTCGCTGGACCCCACGCTGGGCCAGGCCAAGACCGAGGCGATGCGCGAGCGGATCGCCCAGTTCCATCCCGGCTGCGTGGTGGACGTGGTGGACGACTTCGTGACCCCGGACAACTGGCCCGGCCTATTGGAGACGCTGCCGGACGGCTCCGCACCTTCGGCCCTCATCGACGCCTGCGATCAGGTGCGCGCCAAGACCGCGCTGGCGGCCTGGGCCATGGCCCGCCAGGTGCCTTTCGTGACCGTCGGCGCCGCCGGCGGCAAGCGGCAGGCGCAGCAGGTGGAAGTGGCCGATCTCGCCGAGACCACGCACGACCCCTTGCTGGCGCAGATGCGCTACCGCCTGCGCAAGCACCACGCTGGCGCCCGGCAGGGGCGCATGGGCGTCGCCTGCGTGTTCAGCCGGGAGGCCGTCGCGCCGCCGGATCCTTCGTGCGGCCTCGATGCCGGCGATGGCGACGGCTCGCTCAACTGCCACGGCTACGGCTCGGTCGTCAGCGTGACGGCCACCTTCGGCCTGTGCGCCGCCGGCTGGGTGGTGAATGCGCTGGCTGGAGACCGGTCTGCGGCAAAAAAGAATAGCGGTGCCCGGAGCCGGGGTGCGATGACGCTATAATTCAAGGCTTCGCGCAGCAGTCCACAAGACTCGAATCCGGCCTGACAGGCTCGGTATTCACGCAAATTTTCCCCGGGGCGTTAGCTCAGTTGGTAGAGCAGCGGACTCTTAATCCGTAGGTCGAGTGTTCGAGTCACTCACGCCCTACCACGGTTCTTCCGTGGTGGCCGAAGGGAAGCAGAAGGCGCGGTCCTTTGCCTGGTTTCTGGGACGTTAGCTCAGTTGGTAGAGCAGCGGACTTTTAATCCGTTGGTCACAGGTTCGACCCCTGTACGTCCTACCAAAAAGATCAAGGGCTTGGCCGCCATGGCCAAGCCCTTGTGTTTTTTCCGGCTTGGGCGAAGGGTCAGGCTTCGCGGCGGAACCGGCGGTAGAGAACCACGAGGCCCGCGATGAGCGCACAGCCCCCGACCGCCAAGCCACCGAGAAGCCAGGTGTTCTCAAGCCGCGGGGGCGTCAGCGCGTTGCTGCGCACGACGAGCCAGTGCACATAGCCCAGGAACGCCGCCGTGCCGACCGCCGCCCACTGGAGCCAGGCGGACACGAAGGCGAGCGAAGCCTCCCGGCGCGCTGGCGCCAGCCAATGGTCCTTGTTGGGCAGGTTGATGAGTTCGTTCGGGAGCGAAGCCGCCCAGCGGCCGGAGAGGGCGATGACCGCCGGAACGCCGACGGCGAGCGCGCTCATCAAGGCGAGGTAGGTGCCCCGGGACATGAACGCGTCGGGGTTGCCGGCGCTGTCGAAGTGCGCGGCGACGTGGCTCGGAAGACCGTTGCCGGTGAACCAGATGAAGAGCGCGACGGCGGCGAGGCAGGCAATCAGCGCGGCGCGCATGGTTCAGGAACCCTTTTGAAAACCCGGGCCCGGCCAGACCCGGGTTTTCTGCCTGCTTCTCTTATTTCTTCTTGATGAGGCCGTAGATCACCAGCAGGATGATGGCGCCGATGACGGAGGCGATGAAGCCCACCGGCTCGCCGGCCTGGTAGAGGCCGAGTGCGGCGCCCAGGTAGCCCGCCACGAAAGAGCCCGCCACGCCGAGCACGGCGGTCATGATCCAGCCCATGCTGTCGTTGCCGGGCTTGATGGCCCTGGCAATGAAGCCCACGATAAGACCGATGATGATGGTGCCGAGAATGGACATCATGTTGTTGCGCCTCCTGTCGTCAGGTTGAAAAGATTGGGTTCGCGCAGCATACCCCAGTGGGGCTTTTTCTGCTCACGCCGCCATCGCGGCGTCGATCGCCGCCTGCAGCTCGAGCCAGCGGGTTTCCAGGGATTCGTTTTCCTCGCTGAGCGCCTTGAGCCGGCGCCCGGCCTCGGCGATGTCGGCCGGTGCCAGGGGGCGGGCGAGGTCGGCTTCGAGGCGGGTGCGCTCCTGCGCGAGCCGCGCCATGCGCTGCTCGGTCTGTTCCAGTTCCTTGCGCAGCGGCCGGGCGAGGGCGGCCTGCTGCTGGCGGCGCTGGGTGTCCTCGCGTTTTTGATCGGGTGTGCGGCTGGCCGAGGGCGCGGAGGGCGCGGGCGTGGGCGGCGGTTGCTGCCGTTCCTGCCGCTGGGCTTCGCGCGCTTGCCGGGCGGTGTCGAGCAGGTAGCGCTGGTAGTCGTCGAGGTCGCCGTCGAACGGCGCGATGCCGCCGCGCGAGACGAGCCAGAACTCGTCGCACACGGCGCGCAGCAGGGCGCGGTCGTGGCTGACCAGCATCACCGTGCCCTCGAATTCGTTGAGCGCGACCGAGAGGGCCTCGCGGGTCGCGAGGTCGAGGTGGTTGGTGGGCTCGTCGAGCAGCAGCAGGTTGGGGCGCTGCCAGACGATCATGCACAGCACCAGGCGGGCCTTCTCGCCGCCGCTCATGCTGCCCACGGCCTGCTTGACCTGGTCGCCGCCGAAGTTGAAGTTGCCGAGGAAGTTGCGCAGGTCCTGTTCGCGCGTGGGCTGGCCGGCCAGGCGCCCTTGCGCGGTGCAGTCCTTCACCAGCCGGATCATGTGCTCGAGCGGGGTGTCGGCCGGGCGCAGCACGTCGAGTTCCTGCTGGGCGAAGTAGCCGATGCCCAGGCCCTTGCCTTCGGTGATCCGGCCGGCCAGCGGCTCGAGGTCGCGCGCGATGGTCTTGACCACGGTCGACTTGCCCTGGCCGTTGGCGCCCAGGATGCCGATGCGCTGCCCCGCGAGCACCGAGCGGCTCACGCCATGCACGATGGTGAGGGGCTCGCCGCCAGGCTGCGGCGGCGGGTAGCCGAAACTGACGTCGGCCATGGCCAGCATGGGGTTGGGCAGGTTCTGCGGCTCGGCGAACTCGAAGCTGAACTCGGCGTCGGCCAGCACCGGGCCGATCTTCTCCATGCGCTCGAGCGCCTTGACGCGGCTTTGCGCCTGCTTGGCCTTGCTGGCCTTGGCCTTGAAGCGGTCGATGAACTTCTGCAGGTGCGCCATCTTCTCCCGCTGGCGCTCGTAGGCGGCCTGCTGCAGCGCCATCTGCTCGGCGCGCATCTCCTCGAAGCGGCTGTAGTTGCCGCCGTAGCGGGTGAGTTGCGCGCCGTGGATGTGCAGGGTGACGTTGGTCACCGCGTCGAGGAACTCGCGGTCGTGGCTGATCACGAGCAGCGTGCCTTCGTAGCGCTTGAGCCAGGCCTCGAGCCAGACCAGGGCGTCCAGGTCCAGGTGGTTGGTCGGCTCGTCGAGCAGCAGCAGCTCGCTCGGGCACATCAGGGCGCGCGCGAGCTGCAGGCGCATGCGCCAGCCGCCGGAGAAGCTGTCCACCGGGCGTTCGAGCTCGTCGGTGCGAAAGCCCAGGCCCAGGATCAGCGCCTGCGCGCGCGGCGCGGCGTCGTGCTCGCCGGCGTCGTGCAGGGCCATGTAGGCGTGCGCCATGCGCTCGCCGTCGCCGCTGTCCTCGGCCGCGCGGACTTCCTCGCGCGCCTGCATGAGCGGGGCGTCGCCCTCGATCACGAACTGCGTCGCGGACTGGCTGGTCTCGGGCATGTCCTGGGCGACCTGGGCCATGCGCCAGTGCGGGGGGATGGAGAAGTCGCCCCGGTCTTCGTGCAGGCCGCCGTCGAGCAGGCGGAACAGGCTGGACTTGCCGGCGCCGTTGCGGCCGACCAGGCCCACTTTCTCACCGGGGTTGATGATGCAGGAGGCGCCGTCGAGCAGGACCTTCGCCCCGCGGCGAAGGACGACGTTCTTCAGGGTGATCATGGCGTGGACGCAGGAAGCGCCGGCGCGAGCGCGTCGCGGGTGAGCAGGAGGACCTGGTCGTCTCCGGCGCTGGTGGAGAGCCAGAGCGGCTCCAGGTCGGGAAAGGCGGCCTCGAAGTGCTCGCGCTCGTGGCCGATCTCGAGCACCAGCACGCCCTGTGGCTTGAGGCGCGCGGGGGCGTCGCGCAGCAGCACGCGCACGAAGTCCATGCCGTCGGTGCCGCCGGCGGTGTTGCCGTCGAGCGCCAGGCGGGGCTCGGCGCGGTATTCGGGCGGCAGCTCGGCCATGCCGCGCGCGCTCACGTAGGGCGGGTTGCACAGGATCAGGTCCCAGGGCCCGGGGCAGGCGGCCAGGCCGTCGGATTCGACCAGCGCGATGCGGTCCTGCAGCCCGTGGCGCTCGACGTTGATGCGCGCCACGGCCAGCGCGTCGGCGGAGATGTCGGCGCCGGTGACGCGCACGTGCGGGTAGGCCATCGCGGCGAGCACGGCCAGGCTGCCGTTGCCGGTGCACAGGTCCAGCACGCGGGTGGCGGACTCGTCCAGCCAGGGATCGATCGAGCCCTCGGCCAGCAGCTCGGCGATGAAGCTGCGCGGGACGATGGCCCGGCGGTCGACGTGGAAGGGCACGCCCTGCAGCCATGCCTCGCCGGTGAGGTAGGCGGCGGGCTCGCGGGTGTCGATGCGGCGCTGGATCAGCGCGCGCACGGCGGCCTGCTGCGCGGTCGTGACGCGCTGGCGGGCCAGCGCCTCGGTGTCGCTGTCCAGCGGCAGGCCGAGCTGCCACAGCACCAGCCAGGCGGCCTCGTCGGCGGCGTTGGTGGTGCCGTGGCCGTACGCGAGCTGCGCCGCCTCGAGGCGCTGCCGGGACTGGGCGAGCAGTTCTCCGAGGGTTGTCACGGGCAGCCTCACGAAGGGGTGGCGCCGGCGAGGCGGGCGAGCTGTTCCAGCGTGCGCCGGTAGATGTTCTTGAGCGGCTCGATGTCGGCCACGGCCACGTGCTCGTCGACCTTGTGGATGGTGGCGTTGGGCGGGCCGAACTCGATCACCTGCGGGCAGACCTGCGCGATGAAGCGCCCGTCGCTGGTGCCGCCGGTGGTGGAGAGCGTGGTCTGCAGGCCGGTCTCGTCCGCGATCGCCTGGCGCACCGCGTCGACCAGCGTGCCGGGCGGGGTGAGGAAGGGCCGTCCGCCGAGCGTCCAGGCCAGCTCGTAGTCGCGCAACTCGGCCAGGCCGTGGCGCAGCAGGAGGTCGCGCACGCGCTGCTGCAGGCCTTCGGGCGTGGACTCGGTGGAGAAGCGGAAGTTGAAGTCGATCACCACGGTGCCGGGGATCACGTTGCTCGCACCGGTGCCGCCGTGGATGTTGCTGACCTGCCAACTGGTGGGCGGGAAGAAGGCATTGCCTTCGTCCCAGGCGGTGGCGACCAGCTCGGCCAGGGCCGGCGCGGCCAGGTGGATCGGGTTCTTCGCCAGGTGCGGGTAGGCGATGTGGCCCTGGATGCCCTTGACGGTGAGGCGGCCGCTGAGCGTGCCGCGGCGGCCGTTCTTGATCATGTCGCCGGTGTGCTCGACCGAGGTCGGTTCGCCGACGACGCACCAGTCGAGCCGCTCGCCGCGCCGCGTCAGCCAGTCGCAGACGACCACGGTGCCGTCCAGCGCCGGGCCTTCCTCGTCGCTGGTGAGCAGGAAGGCGATGTCGATCGTGGGCCGGGGCTGCGCGGCCAGGAACTCCTCGCAGGCCACGACCATCGCGGCCAGCGAGGTCTTCATGTCGCTCGCGCCGCGCCCGTAGAGCCGTCCGTCACGGTGGCTGGGCGCGAAGGGGTCGGAGGCCCAGGCCTCGGCCGGCCCGGTCGGCACCACGTCGGTGTGGCCGGCGAACACCAGCGTGGGCCGCCGGCCGGTGCCCAGCCGGGCCCAGAGGTTGGTGACGCGGAAGTCGGCCGGGCCGCTCTCCAGCGTCTCGCAGCGAAAGCCCAGGGCCGCCAGGCGGTCCGCGATCAGCGCCTGGCAGCCCTCGTCGCGCGGGGTCACGGAGGCGCGGGCGATCAGTTGTTCGGTCAGGCGCAGGGTGGCGGTCATGGGGCGGGGAACGCAGCGGTCAGAACTTCACGTCCAGCGTGAACTCGGTGAAGGTCGCCGCATCGCCGTGCTCGTCGTCCGCGGCCAGTTCGCTCGACTTGCTGGGGTTGAAATCGTTCTGCAGGCGCCAGAGCAGGTTGTTGGGCGAATCCGCGTGCGCCAGCGCCTCGTTGCGCGAGACCAGGCCGTCGCTGATCAGGCGCGCCAGGTCCTGCTCGAAGGTCTGGGAGCCTTCCGCGAGCGACTTTTCCATCGCCTCGCGCACGCCCGAGAAGTCGGCCTTCTGGATCAGGTCGGCGATCAGCGAGGTGTTGAGCAGCACCTCCATCGCCGGGACGCGCCCGCCGGTGTGGGTGCGCAGCAGGCGCTGGGAGACGATGGCGCGCAGGGCGGCGGCCAGGTCGCCCAGCAGCGTGGGGCGCACCTCCACCGGATAGAAGCTCAGGATGCGGTTGAGCGCTTGGTAGCTGTTGTTCGCGTGCAGCGTGGCCAGGCAGAGGTGGCCGGACTGGGCGTAGGCGATCGCGGCCGTCATGGTCTCGCGGTCGCGGATCTCGCCGATCAGGATCACGTCCGGCGCCTGCCGCAGCGCGTTCTTCAGCGCGATCTGCAGCGACGCGGTGTCGGGCCCGATCTCGCGCTGGTTCACCACCGACTTGCGGTTGCGGTAGACGTACTCGATCGGGTCCTCGATGGTCAGCACGTGGCCGGTGGCGTGCTGGTTGCGGTGGTCGATCATGGCCGCCAGCGTGGTGCTCTTGCCCGCGCCGGTGGCGCCGACCATGAGCACCAGGCCGCGCTTTTCCAGCACCAGGTCGGCCAGCACCGGCGCCACGTTGAGCGTGTCCAGCGGCGGGATCTCCCCCGGCACGAAACGGATCACCACCGCGATCTGGCCGCGCTGGCGGAAGGCGCTCACGCGGAAGTTGCCCACCCCCTCCAGCGGCACCGCCATGTTGAGCTCGCCGGTCTCCAGCAGCTCTTCCATGCGGGTCGGCGGCACGATCTCGGCCAGCAGGTTGCGCGGCGCCTCGGCCGGCAGCACCTGGCTGTTGACCGGGATGGTCTGCCCGTTGATCTTGATCATGGCCGGCGCATGGGCCGTCAGGTACACGTCCGAGGCCTTCTTGTCGGCCATCAGGCGCAGGATGCGCTCCATCGTTCCGCTGCTCATCGCGAGTCCTTTACAATCAGGGTTTGAAACGTGGGAAACCGCGGAACCGGCTCTGCCGGGCCGCAGGTTTCGCCCCCTTGAGGGGGGATGCGGCTACACGCAGTGAGCAAGCGACGGGGGTGGGCATGTTCACGGCCGCAGCAGGTCGTTCAGGCTGGTCTTGGCGCGCGTCTGTGCGTCCACGCGCTTGACGATGATGGCCGCGTACAGGCTGTACTTGCCGCCGTCCTTGGGCAGGCTGCCGCTGATGACCACCGAGCCCGCGGGCACGCGGCCGTAGCTGGTCTCGCCCGTGGCGCGGTCGTAGATCGGCGTGCTCTGGCCGATGTACACGCCCATGGAGATGACCGAGTTCTCCTCCACGATCACGCCCTCGACGATCTCGGAGCGCGCGCCGATGAAGCAGTTGTCCTCGATGATGGTCGGGTTGGCCTGCAGCGGCTCGAGCACGCCGCCCAGGCCGACGCCGCCGGACAGGTGCACGTTCTTGCCGACCTGCGCGCACGAGCCGACCGTGGCCCAGGTGTCGACCATGGTGTTCTCGTCCACGTAGGCGCCGATGTTGACGTAGCTGGGCATGAGCACGGCGCCCTTGGCCACGAAGCTGCCGCGGCGCGCCACGGCCGGCGGGACCACGCGCACGCCCGAGGCCTTGAGCTCGCCGTCGCTCAGGTGGGTGAACTTGGTCTTGACCTTGTCGAAGAAGCCCAGGTCGCCGGCGCGCATGACCTCGTTGTCGGTCAGGCGGAACGAGAGCAGCACCGCCTTCTTGACCCACTGGTGCACCGTCCACCGGCCCACGCCTTCGCGCGTGGCCACGCGCAGCTTGCCGCTGTCGAGCTCGGCGATCACGTGCTCGACCGCGTCGGTCACCTCCTTCGGGGCGGACGTAGGGGAGAGTTCGGCGCGGTTGTCCCAGGCGTTGTCGATGAGGGTTTGCAGTTGTTGGGTCATGGTTCGAGGTTCAGGGTTGAGCGTTCAGCGGCGGCGGGCCTCGCAGAACTGCACGATGCGGTTCGCGGCTTCCAGGCATTCGGCGGGCTCGGCCACCAGTGCCATGCGCACCCGGCCGGCGCCGGGATTGAAGCCGCCGGTCTCGCGCGCCAGGTAGCTGCCGGGCAAGACCGTCACATTGTATTGAGCCAGCAGTTCGCGGGCGAAAGCCTCGTCGGCGTCCAGGCCCGGGCCGGCCTGGGCGAACCCGGCGGGCACGCCGGCCCAGAGGTAGAACGAGGCGTCGGGCAGCGCCACGTCCAGCACCCGGGCCAGCAGCGGCGTGACCTGGGCGAATTTCTCGCGGTACTGGCGGCGGTTGTCCACCACGTGCGCCTCGTCGCCCCAGGCCGCGATGCTGGCGGCCTGCACCGCCGGCCCCATGGCGCCACCGTGGTAGGTGCGGTAGAGCAGGAAGGCCTTGATCAGCGCCGCGTCGCCGGCCGCGAAGCCGCTGCGCAGGCCGGGCACGTTGCTGCGCTTGGACAGGCTGGTGAAGCTCATGAGCCGCGGGAAGCCCTCGCGGCCCAGGCGCTGGGCCGCTTCCAGGCCGCCCAGCGGCGGCTCGTCGCGGAAGTAGATCTCGCTGTAGCACTCGTCCGAGGCGATCACGAAGCCGTACCGGTCGCTCAGCTCGAACAGCCGGCGCCACTCGTCGAGCGGCATCACCGCGCCGGTGGGGTTGCCGGGCGAGCAGACGAACAGCAGCTGGGTGCGTGCCCAGACCGCCTCGGGCACGCGGTCCCAGTCGGTCGCGAAGTTGCGCGCCGGGTCGCTGGCCACGTAGAACGGCTCGGCGCCGGCCAGCAGGGCCGCGCCCTCGTAGATCTGGTAGAAGGGGTTGGGCATCATGACCGTGGCGCCCTCGCGCGTGGGGTCGATCACCGTCTGCGCGAAGGCGAACAGCGCCTCGCGCGAGCCGTTGACCGGCAGCACCTGGGTCGTTGGGTCGAGCGCGAGGCCGTAGCGCCGCCGCAGCCAACCCGCGCAGGCCTCGCGCAAGGCCGGCGTGCCGGCCGTGGCCGGGTAGCCCGCCAGCCCGGTGTCCAGCGCGTCCGCCAGGGCGCGCTTGAGCATGTCCGGGGTGGCGTGGCGGGGTTCGCCGATGCCCAGGCTGATCGGCCGCAGGGCCGGGTTGGGGGTGACGTCGGCGAACAGCCGGCGCAGCCGCTCGAACGGGTAGGGCTGCAGGCGCGAGAGCAGGGGATTCATGGCGGAGGATTATCGGTGCCGCTGGCCGAACGGTCTTTCCGGGGATGCGCCACACGGTATCATCGAAGCCACTCGCGCCGCCCCCCGTGCGGTGAAATTGCCTTTGAATTCAACCACTTGGCTCTGCCAAGGGAGCCCGCAGCGTGCGCCTCAACTCGATCAAGCTCTCCGGCTTCAAGTCCTTCGCGGAACCGACCAATTTCCTGTTGCCGGGGCAGCTCGTGGGCGTGGTCGGGCCCAACGGCTGCGGCAAGTCCAACATCATGGACGCGGTGCGCTGGGTGCTGGGCGAGTCCAAGGCGTCCGAGCTGCGCGGCGAGTCGATGCAGGACGTGATCTTCAACGGCACCACCGCGCGCAAGCCGGCCAGCCGCTCCAGCGTGGAGCTGGTGTTCGACAACAGCGACCACCGCGCCGGCGGCCAGTGGGGCCAGTTCACCGAGATCGCGGTCAAGCGCGTGCTCACGCGCGACGGCACCAGCAGCTACTACATCAACAACCAGCCGGTGCGCCGGCGCGACGTGCAGGATGTGTTCCTCGGCACTGGCCTGGGGCCGCGCGCCTACGCCATCATCGGCCAGGGCACGATCAGCCGCATCATCGAGAGCAAGCCCGAGGAGCTGCGCCTGTTCCTCGAGGAGGCCGCCGGGGTGTCCAAGTACAAGGAGCGCCGCCGCGAGACCGCGCACCGCCTGGCCGACACGCGCGAGAACCTCACGCGGGTGGAGGACATCCTGCGCGAACTCAACGCCAACCTGGACAAGCTCGAAAAGCAGGCCGAGGTGGCCGCGCGCTACAACGGGCTGCAGGCCGGCGCCACCCTCAAGCAGCACCAGCTCTGGTTCCTCAAGCGCAGCGAGGCCGAGGCCGACCAGGCCAGGATCAAGCACGACGCCGCGCAGGCGGTGAACGACCTGGAGTCGCGCACCGCCGATTTGCGCCGCGTCGAGTCCGAGCTGGAAACCATCCGCCAGGCGCACTACGCCGCCGGCGACCAGGTCAACCAGGCCCAGGGCAGGCTCTATGAGGCCAGCGCCGAGGTCGGCAAGCTCGAGGCCGAGATCCGCTTCGTGGTGGAGGGGCGCCAGCGCGTCGAGCAGCGCCTGGCGCAGCTCAAGGAGCAGACCGCCTCGTGGGCCACGCGCAGCGAAGACGCTGCGGCCGAGCTGGAGCGGCTTGCCGAGGCGCTGGTGCAGGGCGAGGAGCAGTCGGCCGTGCTCGCCGCGCAGGGCGAGGAACAGGCCGCCGCGCTGCCGGCGCTCGAAGACCGGCTGCGCGAGGCCCAGTCGCGCGCCAACCAGCAGCGCGGCAGCGTGACGCAGGTGCAGCAGCAGATCCAGGTGCTGGCGGCCGAGCAGCGCAACGTGGAAGAGCAAAGCCGCGCGCTCGGCCAGCGCCGCGAGCGCCTGGCGGCCGACCGCAGCGCGCTGGCCGCGCCCGACGAGGCCCGGCTGCAGAACCTGCAGGCCCAACTGGCCGGCGCGCAGGAAACCGCGGCGATGCTGGAGGCCGCCTGGCACGAACTGCAGGACAGCGTGCCCGAACTCGACGAGGCGCGCCGCGCCGCGCAGCAGGCGGTGAACCAGGAGTCGGCCCGCCAGGCCGACCTGTCGGCCCGGATCGAGGCCCTCAAGGCGCTGCAGGAAAAGGTCAAGACCGACGACAAGCTTCGGCCCTGGCTGGCCCGCCACGGGCTCGACGGCCTGCAGGGCCTGTGGAGCCGCATCCACGTCGAGCCCGGCTGGGAGAACGCGCTGGAGGCCGCGCTGCGCGAGCGCCTGAGCGCGCTCGAGGTCTCGCGCCTGGAGATGGTGCGCGCCTTCGGCAACGACGCGCCGCCGGCCAAGCTCGCGTTCTACCGCCCGCCGGCCGGCGCGGCGGCGGCCGGCGCCAGCGCCACCGGGCTCAAGCCGCTCGCGGCCTGGCTGCGCCTGAACGACGCGGCGCAGCAGGCCCTGCTGGCCGAGTGGCTGCACGGCTGCCTGAGCGCCGCCAGCCTGGAGGAGGCGATGGCCCAGCGCGAGCGGCTGCAGCCGGGCGAGACCATCTTCGTGTCCAGCGGCCACGCCGTCACCGCGCACAGCGTGAGCTTCTACGCGCCCGACAGCGAGCAGGCCGGCCTGCTCGCGCGCGCGCAGGAGATCGAGAACCTCGACAAGCAGCTCAAGGCGCAGGCGCTGATCGCCGAGCAGGCGCGCGCCGCGCTGATCCGCGCCGAGGCGGCCTACACCGAGGCCTCGCAGCGCCTGGTGGGCGCACGCCGCGAGGCCGCCGAGGCGCAGAGCCGGGCGCACGAGCTGCAGGTGGAGACGCTGCGCCTGACCCAGCTGGCCGAGCAGACCCGGGCGCGCAGCGAGCAGATCGACGGCGACCTGGCCGAGGTCGACGCCCAGCTCGAAGAACTCCAGGAGCGGCGCGTGACGGCCGAGGCCCGCTTCGAGGCGCTCGACATGCAGCTGGCCGACGCCCAGGAGCGCCACGCCCAGCTCGACGACCAGGTGATCGAAGCCGAGCGCGCGCTCGGCCAGGCGCGCGAGCAGCAGCGCGCGCTCGAGCGCAGCGCTCAGGAGTCGGCCTTCGCGCTGCGCAGCCTGCAGGCGCGCCAGGGCGAGCTGCAGCGCGCGATGGAAACGGCGGCCGCGCAGGAGAAAGCGCTGGCCGAGGAACAGCAGCGCGCCGCCGAGGAGCTGTCCCGCCTCAACGATGCCGCCGCCCAGGCCGGACTGCAGAACGCGCTGGCCCTCAAGCTCGAGCGCGAGCAGGCCCTGGGTGCGCTGCGCAGCCAGTACGACGACCTCACCGCCAAGCTGCGCGCCAGCGACGAACGCCGGCTGCAGCTCGAGCGCGAGCTCGAACCGCTGCGCAGCCGCATCACCGACTTCCAGCTCAAGGAACAGGCCGCGCGCCTGGGCATGGAGCAGTACAGCCAGTTGCTCGACGAGGCGCAGGCCGACCTGGCCGCGCTGGCGCAGAGCGTTGCCGAAGGCAACGTGCGCCTGGCCGGCCTGCAGGGCGAGATCGACCGCCTGCACCGCGAGATCCAGTCGCTCGGCGCGGTCAACCTGGCGGCGCTCGACGAGCTCACCGCGGCGCGCGAGCGCAAGACCTTCCTGGACGCGCAGTCGGCCGACCTGGTGGAGGCAATGAACACGCTGGAAGACGCGATCAAGAAGATCGACAACGAGACGCGCGAGCTGCTGGGCAGCACCTTCGAGACCGTCAACGGCCACTTCGGCCGCATGTTCCCCGAGCTGTTCGGCGGCGGCAACGCCAGGCTGGTCATGACCGGCGAGGAGATCCTGGACGCCGGCGTGCAGGTGATGGCGCAGCCGCCGGGCAAGAAGAACCAGACCATCCACCTGCTCTCCGGCGGCGAGAAGGCGCTGACCGCGATCGCGCTGGTGTTCGCGATCTTCCAGCTGAACCCGGCGCCCTTCTGCCTGCTGGACGAGGTGGATGCGCCGCTGGACGATGCCAACACCGAGCGCTACTGCAAGCTGGTCAGCGAGATGAGCGCCGGCACGCAGTTCCTGTTCATCAGCCACAACAAGATCGCGATGGAAATGGCCGAGCAGCTGATCGGCGTGACGATGCAGGAGCAGGGCGTCAGCCGCATCGTCGCGGTGGACATGGACGAGGCCATCGGCATGGCGGAAGCGGCGTGAACGCGCCCACCCGCTACGGCCTGCGGCCGCCCCCTCGAGGGGGCACCGCTGGCGGCCCGGCCAAGCCGGTTCCGCGGCGGTGGTTCGATGCTTCGGTGGTGGCGTCATGAGCCTGACCGTTGCACTGTCGATTCTGGGCGCGGTGGTGCTGCTGGCGTTGCTGGCGCACGGCTGGTGGAGCGCGCGCCGCGCCAGCCCGCGCAAGGCCGATGCGCCGCCGCCGGCGCAACGGGTCGAGCCGGCGCTCGGCGAGGTGCCGCCCGCGGCGCCGCAGAACCTGCAAAAGCTGCCGGAAGGCGTCGCGCGCCGGGCGCCGCTGCTGGCGCGCCGCCCGGCGCGGCTGGACGCGCTGATCGATGCCATCGTGCCGATGACGCTGGAGGCGCCGGTCAGCGGCGAGGCGGTGCTGGCCCACTGGCCCGGCTCGCGCCGCGCCGGCACCAAGCCTTTCTACATCGAAGGCCTGAACACCGAGAGCGGCGACTGGGAGCAGCCGGCGCCCGAGCAACGCTACGGCGAGCTGCAGGCCGGCGTGCAGCTGGCCAACCGCAGCGGCGCGCTCAACGAGATCGAATACTCCGAGTTCGTGCACAAGCTGCAGGCCCTTGCCGAGGGCGTGGGGGCGATGCCCGACTTCCCCGACATGCTGGACGTGGTGGCGCGGGCCCGCGAGCTCGACGGCTTCGCCGGCCCGCTGGATGCGCAGCTGGCGGTGCGGCTGGTGGCGCGCTCGGTGGCCTGGTCGGTGGGCTACGTGCAGCAGTGCGCCGGCCGCCAGGGCCTGGTGCCGGGCGCGGTGCCGGGCCGGCTGGTCTTGCCGGCGGCCGAAGAGGGGGCGCCGCCGGTGCTGGTGCTGGAATTCGACGCGCAGGCGGCGCTGGCCGACGACCCGCAGGCCGCGGCGCTGCGCGAGGTGATCCTGAGCCTGGACGTGCCGCAGACGCCGGCCAGCGTCGAGCCTTTCCCCACCTGGCACAAGGTGGCGCACGCGCTGGCCGAGGACATGGATGCCGACCTGCTGGACGACGCCGGCCGGCCGATCACGCTGCAGGCCTTCGACGTGATCGGCAAGGACCTGACGCAGCTCTACGCCGCGCTGGAATCGCACGACCTGGCGGCCGGATCGCCGGCGGCACGGCGCTTGTTCGCCGGCTGATCAGTTCAGTACCCGCGCCGGCTCGCGCATCAGCACGAATTCCTCGGCCGCGGTCGGGTGCACGGCCAGCGTGCGGTCGAACTGCGTCTTGGTGACGCCGGCACTCACCGCCACCGCCAGGCTCTGCACGATCTCCGGTGCATCGGCGCCGATCATGTGCGCGGCCAGCACGCGGTCGTCGTCGGCGTCGACCAGCAGCTTCATGTAGCAGCGCTCGTGGCCGTCGATGAAAGCCTGGCGCATCGGCCTGAAGTCGGCCTCGTAGACCTTGAGCTTGCGGCCCGCGGCCAGCGCGTCGGCTTCGCTCGGGCCGATGGTCGCGATCGGCGGCAGCGTGAACACCGCGCTGGCCACCAGGCTCAGGTCGACCGTGCGCGGCGACGGGCCGAACAGTGAGTCGGCCAGTGCGCGGCCCTCGGCGATCGCCACCGGCGTCAGGTTCAGCCGGTTGGTCACGTCGCCGATCGCGTACACGCCCTCGATGGCGGTGCGCAGCTGCGCGTCCACCGGCACCGCGCCGTCGTCGCCCAGCTTGAGGCCCAACGACTCCAGCCCCAGCCCGGCGGTGTTCGGACGTCGGCCGGTGGCATTGAGCACGAACGGGAACTCGAGCATGCGTTCGTCGTCGAGGATCAGCAGCCACTCGCTGCCGGCGCGCTGCAGCGCGCGCGGCGCGGCGCCCGGATGCAGCTCGACGCCCGCCGCCTGCAGCGCCGCGGCGGCGCGCGTGCGCAGGTCCTCGTCGAAGCCGCGCAGCGGCAGCCGCGCGCGGTAGAACAGGCTCACCTTCACGCCCAGCCGCGCCAGGATGCCGGCGAACTCCAGCGCGATGTAGCCGCTGCCGATGACCGCGGCCCTCGGCGGCAGCGCCTGCAGGTCCAGCAGTTCGTCGCTGGTGGGGCAGTCGTCGATGCCGGGGATGCTGTCGCGTATCGGCGCGGCGCCGGTGGCAAGCAGGATGTGCTTCGCATTCAGCATGCGTTCGCCGACGCGCACGCGCCGCGGGCCGTCGAGCACCGCGCGGCCTTCGATCAGCTCCACCTTCGAGCCGGCCAGCAGCTGGCGGTACACGTGCTCCAGGCGCTGGGTTTCCGCGGCCTTGGCCGCGGCCCAGCGCGTCATCTCGAAATGCGGATCACCGAGGCTCCAGCCATAGCCCGCGGCTTCGTGGAAGGCATCGCCGTAGGCAGCCGCGTACATCAGCAGCTTCTTCGGCACGCAACCGCGCAGCACGCAGGTGCCGCCGACACGGCCGGCTTCGACGATCGCCACGCGGGCGCCGTGCGCCGCGGCGCGGCGCGACGCGGCCACGCCGCCGGAGCCGGCGCCGATCACCACCAGGTCGAAGGAGTCGGCCATGAGTTGTCCCGAAGTGAAGGCTGCGGGCGATTTTGGGCCGTGACGGCATGGCATGCTTGCGGCCGATGAAAAATCCCGCCGAACGCGCCGCCGAGCTGCGCCGCATGCTGCAGCACCATGCGCACCAGTACTACGTGCTGGATGCACCGCAGATCCCCGACGCCGAGTACGACCGGCTGTTCCAGGAGCTGCAGGCGATCGAGGCCGCGCAACCCGAACTGCGCACCCCCGATTCGCCGACGCAGCGCGTCGGCGGCGCGGTGCTGGCCGGCTTGA
>CAZAPJ010000003.1:0-141096 GCA_964487025.1 uncultured Hydrogenophaga sp. | reverse complement strand
GTTGCCGTAGTCCTTGCTGCGCTGGTCGGTGTTGCGGATCAGCAGGGCGATCGGCGTGCCGGTGGTCCTGCCTTCGTAGACGCCGCTGAGGATCTCCACCGCGTCGGGCTCGTTGCGCTGGGTGACGAACTTGCTGGTGCCCGGCCGGCGGCGGTCCAGCTCGACCTGGATGTCGACCTCGGCGAGCGCCATGCCCGGCGGGCAGCCGTCGATGACGCAGCCGATGGCCGGGCCGTGGGACTCGCCGAAGTTGGTGACGCGAAACAGGGTGCCGAAGGTGTTGCCACTCATGATGCGGCCCGATTATCCCCGAGGCAGCCTGGTGCGCCGGTGGGCCACTCTGGTGCATGCCGGCGGCATTTGGCGCCTCCGGAGCCCTTCGGCCGCGCGGGAACGCTTCGTGCTTGATGCTGCATCGCAGCAAACTGCTGCTGCGCCTCACCAGAAAGGAGCGTCTCCCCATGCTTGACAGAACCTCCACCCTGTTTTCGCACCTCAAGGCCGGCGAGGGCGAATACCGAAGCGGCGGCCTGCGGGATTTCTTCCTCTACCGCGACCTGGGCATCGCCGAGGCCACGCACGGCAAGGTGATCGCCCACCTCGTCAAGGCCAACCTGCCGCCCGACGAGGGCACGGGCTGGCACCGGCACGAGGCGGATTTCCAGATCGTGATCATGGTCAAGGGCTGGGCCCGGTTCATGTACGAGGACCAGGTCACGCTGGTGGAAGCGGGCGACTGCGTGCACCAGCGCCCGGGCATCCGCCACGACCTGTTCGACTATTCGCCCGACATGGAGTACCTGGAAATCGTGTCGCCGGCCGACTTCAAGACCGTGGAGGTGGAGCCACCGGCGTGCACGGTGCCGCCGCCGACGCCCTGGAAGTGAGGCCGGCGCCTCCGGCGCCGGGCTGGGCTAGGCTGGGCTAGAACTCCGCCTCGAGTTCGTCGATGTCGTCCGGCTCGGCCTCGGCGGCGGCGACCCACTCTTTCATGGCGGGCAGCGCCATGATGGTGCCGCAGTAGGCAGCGCAGGGCGCGCCGATGGCGACGTGGTAGGTGATGAAGCGCGTGACCACGGGCGCGAACATGGCGTCGGCCATGCAGGGCCTGGCGCCGAAGAGGTAGGGGCCGCCGTAGGTGGCCAGGCATTCGCTCCAGATCGCCTCGATGCGGTCGATGTCGGCCTGCGCGCGCGACCAGAGCTTGAAGCCGGGGAACGAGGCCTTGATGTTCATCGGCAGCGACGAGCGCAAGGCGGAGAAGCCGGAGTGCATTTCGCCGCAGATCGCGCGGCAGTGGGCGCGCGCCGCGCGGTCGGCCGGCAGCAGGCCGGCCTTGGGCTTGATTTCGTTGAGGTATTCGCCGATGGCGAGCGTGTCCCAGACGTGGATGCCGTCGTGTTCGAGCGAAGGCACGCGCATGGAGGCCGACAGCAGGAGCATTTCGGCCTTCATGGCCGGGTCGTCGGGCGGGATGACGTGCTCGGAGAAGTCCAGCCTGGCCAGGCGGGCCATGAGCCAGCCGCGCAGGGCCCAGGCGCCGTAGTTCTTGCTGCTGATGGTGAGTACCGCTTTGGCCATGGGGCGCTCCTCTCGTCTTCCCCGCCTGAGCAAGGGCTGTGCCACCCCAGTGCGCATGGGCCGCACCGCGCCGGTGCAAGGCCGGGCTGGCCCGCAACTTGCCTGCAACGGAACCGGTCTTCCTCCAGGAATCCCCCATGATGTACCAGGCCTATCAGTTCCAGTCCGACCTGATCGCGCCCCTGCGCCTGACGGCCCAGTCCCTGAGCGCCGCCTTCTGGCTGAAGCACACCGAAGGCAGCTGGATGCGCAAGGTGTCGGCCGCCTGCGACGTGGTGTCCCGCCTGCGCCTGACGCACGCGCGCCCGCCCTATGGGATCCGGCAGGTCGTGGTGGGCGAGCGGCCCTGCGCGGTGACCGAGGAAACGGTGCTGACCCTGCCCTTCGGCACCCTGCTGCATTGGCGCAAGGCCGGCGCCGAGCCGCAGCCGAAGGTGCTGCTGGTGGCGCCGCTGTCGGGCCATTTCGCGACGCTGCTGCGCGAGACCGCGCGCACGCTGCTGCAGGACCACGAGGTCTACATCACCGACTGGCACAACGCGCGCGACGTGTCGCTGCGCCACGGCGCCTTCGGCCTGGACGACTACATCGCCTACCTGATCCGCTTCGCCGAGGCGGTGGGCCCGGGCGGCCACCTGGTCGCGGTGTGCCAGCCCTGCGTGGCCGCGCTGGCGGCCACGGCGATCATGGCCGAGGACGACCACCCGGCGCAGCCGCGCAGCCTGACGCTGATGGCCGGCCCGGTGGACTGCCGCGTCAACCCGACCGAGGTGAACCGGCTGGCCACGAGCAGGCCGATCGGGTGGTTCGAGCGGAACCTGATCAGCCACGTGCCGCTGCCGCACGCGGGCTTCATGCGCCGGGTCTATCCGGGCTTCGTGCAGTTGACGGCGTTCATGGGCATGAACCCGGACCGCCACCAGCAGTCGTTCCGCGCCCTCTACGACCACCTGCTGGCCGGCCGCACCGAGGAAGCCGGCGCGATCCAGGATTTCTACGAGGAGTACCTGGCGGTGAACGACCTGCCGGCCGAGTTCTACCTGGAAACGGTGGAGAAGGTGTTCCAGACCTACGATCTGGCGCGCGGCGCGCTCAGGTGGAACGGCCGCCCGGTGAACCCGGCCGCGATCCGCCGCACCGCGCTCATGACGGTCGAGGGCGAGCGCGACGACATCTGCTCGATCGGCCAGACCGTGGCGGCGCAGGACCTGTGCACCGGCATCCGCCCTTACATGAAGACCCACCACGTGCAGACCGGCGTGGGCCACTACGGCGTGTTCAGCGGACGGCGCTGGAACCAGCAGATCTACCCGCGCGTGCGGGAGATGATCCACGCGGCGAGCGGGTAGCGCGGCGCACCGGCCCTCAGCGGAACACGGCGAAACACTTCTGCGACGTGAACAGGTGCGACTCCATGTAGTCGATCACCTCCGCCCGGCGGCCGAGCTGCTGCATCGCGCCCATCAGCAGCATCCAGTTGAGCACCTCGTGCTGGCCGGCCTCTTCCATCTGCGCGGTGGTCTGGTTGCGCCAGAACGCGTAATCGCCGTCGCGCAAGGCGTCGAACAGCGCGCGGTCGGCGGCCATGTCGGAGAACAGGAAGCCGTGCTTGGGCGACAGGAAGGCGTGCGACCAGCTCGCCGAGGCGACCAGGGCCACCCGGTAGGGACTGGCGGCGAAGAAGCGCGCCACGGCGGCGCCCACGTCCATGCAGCGCCACGGAGGCGGCGACGGCGGGTCGCGGCTTTCGCCGCGCTGCTGCGCGGTCTTGTACAGGCCCGCCAGGCCGCCCTTGGCGTCGAACAGCGCGCTGCCGTAGCAGTTCACCGCGAACGGCAGCACCGGATAGGGGAAGCCGCGCCGGTCCCAGTCGAGGAACAGCAGGGTGTTGAGGAAGGCGTGCGAGAGCTCGCCTTCGACCCGTGGCCGATAGGAGTAGGCGGCATCGATGCCTTCGCCGATCAGCGCGCGGGCCAGTTCCTGCCCCGCGCGGCGATGGCCGCGCACCGGCAGCACGAAGTCGGCCGGCTCGTTCCAGCGGTTGGCGATGCCGCCGTGCCAGGGCCTCAGTTCCATGTCGTCGTAGGCCAGCACGCAGTAGGGCGGCACGAAGGCCTCGCGGAAGTTCTCGTACTGGTCGTCGCCCCAGATCAGCACCAGGTCGGGCCGGAAGGCGTCGAGCTCGGCGCGCACGCGCCGGAACCGGTCGCCCAATGCAGCGCTGTAGCGCTGCGCGGCCGCCAGCCCCTGGTCGTCGCCCAGCTCGTCGCGCAGGGCCTGCGGCCAGTTGGCCGGGTCCTTGTAGAACGGCGGGCACGCGGGCGAGGCGAGCGTCTTCTGGAAGGTGCCCGACAGGCGGTCGTCGGGCAGGGAAAGGATCGGCCAGTGCGTGCAGCCCAGCCCCAGTATTTCTGCCATGGAAGCTTGTCCTTTCTTCGGTCGGAAGGGCTCAGCGGGTCACGACGGCCACGGTGCTCGCGAGCCAGGTCGCGATCTCGGGCTTCCAGACCAGCAGCGCCAGCAGCACCAGCGGCGCCGGCAGGAAGGGCACGATGCCCGCGTACAGCTTGAGCAGCGGCACGTCAGGCAGTTGCGCCTGGATCACGAAGATGTTCATGCCCAGCGGCGGCGTGAGCATGCCCAGCTCGATCACGATGATCAGGAGGATGCCGAACCAGATCGGGTCGTAGCCGAGCTGCACCACCAGCGGCAGGAACACCGGCACGGTGATCAGCATCATCCCGAACGCTTCGAGGAAGCAGCCCAGGATCACGTAGAACACCAGCATCGCCGCGATGACCGCGACCGGCGACAGCTCCATCGCCTGTACCCAGGCCACCAGCGCGGCCGGGATCTGCGTCAACACGACGAAGTAGGTGAAGACGACCGCAGCGAACACGATGACGAACAGCATGCAGGTCGTCTTGATGGTGTCCGAGAAGCTCTGCCACAGGCGCTTCCAGGTCAGGTCGCCGAACACGGCACCGACCACGGCGGTCGCCACGCAGCCCACGGCCGCCGCCTCGGTCGCGGTGAACCAGCCGAGGTACATGCCGCCGAGCACGAACAGCAGCAGCACCGCGACGTGCCAGGTCTCGGCCGCCGCGCGCACGCGCTGCATGAACGACAGGCGTCCGGTGTCCACGGGAATCCATTCCGGCCGGGCGAACGTAATCGGAATCAGGCACAGCATGTACAGCCCCGTGAGCAGGATGCCGGGAATGATCGCGGCGGCGTACAACTGGGTGACCGACTGCTCGGCGATGAGCGCGTAGATCACGAGCGGGATCGACGGTGGGATCAAGATGCCGAGCGAGCCGCCGGCCGCGATGGAGCCGGTCGAGACCCGGTCGTCGTAGCGGGCGCGGCGCATCTCGGGCATGGACACGCGCGTCATCGTCGCGGCGGTGGCGACCGAGGAGCCGCACACCGCGCCGAAGCCGGCGCAGGCGCCGATGGTGGCGTAGGCCTGGGCGCCGCGCACGCCGGTGAACACCGCGCGCGCGGCCGAGTACAGCTTGGACGACAGGCCCGCGTTCATCGCCAGGTCGCCCATGAGGATGAACAGCGGCACCTGCGCGAGCGAGTACATGGACCCCATGTCGAACGGCACCTGGCCGAGCACGGCGGCCGCCTTGCCCCAGCCGTCCGCGACGGCGTAGCCGACGAAGCCGACCACGCCCATCGCGATCGCCACCGGCACGCGCAGCGCCAGCAGGACCAGCAGCGCGAGCATGCCCGCGATGCCCAGCAACTGCAGGTTCATGAACCGGCCTCCTCGCCGTCCGCGAAGGCGGCGCGGAAGTGCGCCACGAACACGGCGACCGCCGCGATCGCGGCCAGGCCCATGCCGCCCAGGACCGGGATCCACATGAACCACAGCGGGATGCCGGTATCGGGCTTGCGGTCACCGTACAGCCAGGTCTCGGCCGCCGGGGTCCACATGCAGACCAGCAGCACGACCAGGAACGCGGCCGACAGCGCCGCCGCGCCCATGCGCAGGCGCCGCACGGTCCTGGGCCGGACCACGTTGTCGACGATGTCGACCGCGATGTTGCGCTCGGTGCGGAAGATCAGCGGCATGCCGAGGAACACCACGAACACCAGCGCCGCTTCCACCACCTCGTAGATGCCGGCGATCGGCCGGCCGCGCAGGTTCGCGCTCAGGACGTCGACCGTGGTCACCACCACGATCACGACCAGCGCGACGGCGCCGAGCAGCACCAGCGCGGCATCGATTTTCTCGAACAGCTTCATCGCGTCTTCCGCTCACTTCGGCTGCCTGGCCAGCGCGGCTTCCAGCTTTTTGAAGTAGGCGCGCGCGGGCAGGCCCTTCTTCTCCAGGTCGGCCAGCACTTCCTCGCGCGTGAGCTGCGCGGCCTTGTCGAACTGGGCCTTGTCGGCCGCGGTGAGCCGGTACTCGGTGACGCCCTCCTTCATCAGGCGGTCGCGCTCCAGCGCCTCGCTCTGGTCCACCGCGCGGACGAAACGCCCCCGGTCGCCGAACACCGCGTCGAACGCCTGGCGCTGCTGCGGCGAGAGCTTGTCGTAGGCCGCGGCGTTCATCACCAGCGCGAAGCTCTGCCCGCCGACGCCGGTGTCGGTCATATGGCGCACGTGCTCGTGCCACTTGAAGCTGGAGACGCCGCTGTAGCCGGCCACGATGCCGTCGATCTGGCCGCGCGCCAGCGCGTCGCCCACCTCGGCGGACTGGATCGCCGTGGGCACCGCGCCCAGGTGGTCGAGCATGGTCGCCATGACGGGCGACGCATGGCGCACGCGCCGGCCTTTCAGGCTTTCGATGCCCTTGATCTCGCTCTTCATGAAGACCGGCACCTTGTACATCGGCATGAAGGCCAGCACCTTGGTGCCCGGGTACTCCTTGGCCAGGTACTCGCCGTACAGCTCGTCCAGCACGGCGGCGCCGCGGGCGCCGGTGGTGTCGATGCCGGGCAAGACCATCAGGTCGCTCAGCGGGAAGCGCCCCGGCGTCAGGCTGGTCATGACGTAGGCGATGTCCGCGACCCCGGTGCGGGCCAGGTCGTACTGGCGCGGCGGCGGGCCGAGCTGGCTGCTGTGGAACAGGGCGAGCTTGAGCTGCCCGCCGGACTTCTGCTCCAGCTCCCTCGCAACGTCGACGAAGACGCGATTGGTGATCGTGCCGGGCGGCGTGAACAGCGACACCTTCAACTCGCGCGGCTGCCCCTGCGCGAAGGTGCCGGCGGCGGCCGCCGCCAGGGCGATGGCGGTGGCGAGTTGGGCGAAGGTCTTCATCATGGGATGTCTCCTTGTGTTGGCGTTGGCTGGAAAGAAAGGGAAGTCAGATCATGGCGATGCCGCCGCTGACGCCGAGGTGCTGCCCGGTCACGAACGAGGCCTCGGGCGAGCCGAGGAAGGCCACCGCGGCGGCCACCTCGGTTGGGTGCGCGAGCCGGCCGATCGGCGCCCCCATGGACTGGGCCTGGATGCGCGCCATCACGTGCGGCGGCGTCCACGCCGGGTTGCGCGCCGGCGGCGCGGCCTCGTGGCTGCCGTCCGCCTCGCTCTCGATGCCGGCGGGCGACACGCAGTTGACCGTGATGCCCATGGCCACGGTTTCGCCGGCCAGGGTCGCGGTCAGGCCGACCATCGAACCCTTGCCGATGCCCGCGAGCAGCGTGTGGTATGGCGCGCCGATGCGCCAGGCCTCGCCGCCGATGTTGACGATGCGGCCGTAGCGGCGCTCCAGCATGGGCGGCAGCACCGCCTTGCTGCAGCGCAGCGTGGTCCACACGTTGGCCGCCATGGACGTCTGCATCAGCTCCTCGGTGAACTCGACCAGCGGGAGCCGGATCAGCGCCGCCGCATTGTTGACCAGCACGTCGACCCGGCCGAAGCGCTCCAGCGCGTGCCGCACCATCGCGTCGGCCACGCCCTCGGCGCTCAGGTCGCCGGCAAACGGCACCACGGCCTGGCCGGTGGAAGCGGCGAGGGCCTGCGCGGTGCGCTCGACGCGCTCCTGCGCGAGATCGGCGATCAGGACCTGGGAGCCCTCCTCCGCGAGCCGGCGCGCGATCACGCGGCCCAGGCCCTGCGCGGCGCCGGTGACGATGGACACGCGGCCCTCGTAGCGGCGGCAGTGCGTCGGCACCGCGAACGGGTCGGTCTTGTGCGGCTGGCCCGCGCCGCTGCTCATAGGATGAAGCTCAGCTTGCCTTGCGGACGAAGCGCCTCCAGGTCCAGCATCACGCTGCGCTCGCGCAGGCGCAAGCCTTGCGGCGTGCGCACGAGCAGGTAGCGGTAGCGCCCGACGTAGACGTCGGTCTGGTCGTTCTTGAAGCGGTACACCGCGAAGTTGGCGTCGCCGCGGATCGCGCCGTCGGGCTCCAGCCCCACGCGCACGTTGGTGACCAGCCGGCGGGTGCGCGAGCGCGGGTTCTCGGCCCAGGCGCTGCGGCCCTTGAGCTGGGCCACGCGCGAATCCAGGCGCGCGCGGTCGTCGGCGACCAGGAACAGCGCCTTCGCGGGGTCGTCCACGCGCACATCGAGCGGATGCACGAGATAGGATGCCGCGGGATCGAGCAGCTCCAGCCAGTCGTCGAGCCGCCAGTCGTCGAGCAGCTCGGCTTCCAGGTAGAAGAACTCGGCCACCTCGGCCGTCACCTCGGCCATGATGGGCGCGGCGGTCTTGCGGGCGCCGGCCCGCGGATTCGCTGCAAGGGTCATGCGCCGTCTCCTGTGTGGCGGGCGTAGACCGGCACGGGCGCCTCGCCGGCCACGCCGAGCTGGTCGCGCCATTGGCGCCAGAACGAGCGCATCTGGACTTCGTCGGAACTCACGGGCACGGCGCGCTTCATGCCGCGCGAGACGTCGGACCAGGCCTCCGGGTTGCAGCGGTAGCCGGTCTGGCAGCCTTCCAGCGCCTCGACGTCGTCCGGCGTGCCGAAGCCGGCCGGACCGAGGAAGGAAATGAAGTTGTCGAGCCGCGCCTTGCGGACTTCCGGCGGCTCGCCGGCCGGCATGAAGGCCCAGGAGTCGACTTCCATGTAGTCCGGCGCGACCGGGTAGAAGGTGCGGATGGCGCGCCAGTTGGAGATGAAGATGAAGTTCGGGAACAGGAACAGGTTGCGGGCGCGGTCCAGGATGCGCGCGGCGCGCTCGGGACCGAACTTGGCGATCGTCTTCTCGCGGTGCGAGCGCATGGCGTCGGTCTGCTTGTCCAGCGGCAGCGTGATGGCGGGGAACTCCAGCAGCCCGTGGCCGTTGTCCAGCTGGAAACTCTGGCTGTTGCCGTCTTCGCGGGTGAAGGGAACCAGGTCCTCCAGCTTGCCGCCCATGTAGGTGGTGAAGAAGCGCTGGTGCACCACCAGCGCGTGGTACATGTCGATGCTGTTCTCGACCAGCAGCTTCCAGTTCGCCTTCATGCTGTAGCGCTGCGCGCCGTCGACGATTTCCTGCTGCTCGTCGTAGTCGAGCATGTGGTCCAGGTACGGCTTGGCGTTGCCCAGGTAGGCCTCGAAGTCCATCGCCTGGGCCGAGAAGTTGACGAACACCAGGCCGCGGTAGTTCACCACGTGCGCGGGCGGCTGCATCGCGTGGGCGGCGCGGTCCAGCGCGCTGTAGGCGTCGTCGAACGGCACCCGGTTCAGCGCGCCGTCCAGGGTGAACGACCACGCGTGGTAGAAGCAGACGAAGCCGTGCGCCTTGCCGCGCTTTTCGCGGCAGACGAGGTTGCCGCGGTGCGGGCAGGCGTTGAACAGCACCTTGACCTCGCCCGCCTTGGTGCGCACCAGCACCACCGGACGGCCGCCGACGCTGCGTGTCACGTAGGAGCCGGGTTCGGGAACCTCCGATTCATGGCCCGCGTAGAGCCAGCAGCGATCGAAGATCGCGCGGCGCTCCAGGTCCAGTACCGTGGGGTCGACGAAGGCCTGGCGCCTGATCCGGAAAATACCTTTGTCTGCGTCGTCTTCGACGAGCCGGCCGATTTCGTGGGGGTGCATTCGCTCCTCGTTGTCTCGATGCGCGTGCTGGCGCGAGGAAGGAGCGAGTATGGAGACCGGGGCGCCGGATGGGAAATCGCTTTATTGGATCGTCGCATCAGCTCAACTGATGCGCTTCGGCCTCGCTGTCGTCGTCGAGCGCGGAGCAGATGTCGTGGATGACCGTGCGCATCCACATGTAGGAGCGGCTGGACTCGATGCGCGGGTTCCAGATCAACTCCAGCTTCAGCGGCGGGATCTCGATCGGCAGGCGCAGCGGCTTGATGTGGTACCGGTCCAGGCGGTGGCCCAGGCTGCGCTTGTGCACGATGGCGATCAGGTCGCTGTTCTCCACCAGGTGCGGCAGCAGCGAGAAATAGGGCACGAAGGCGCGCATGTTGCGCCGGATGCCCAGTTCCTCGAACGGGCGCTCGGACACCGGCACCACGTCGCCCTCGAAGCGGATGCCGACCATGGGCTGCTGCGAGAACTCCTCGACCGTCAGCGCATCCTTGTCCTCGAACGTCTGCGCGTCGCCGATGCAGACCCATTCGTCGACCAGCAGCGTCTCGCGGCGGTACAGGCCCTCGAACTCCGTGGGCACCGCGCTGCTGGGGAAGATGGCGAAATCGGTGTCGCCGCTGTCGAGCATCTTGGGCACGCTGGAGTTGGACACCCGGGTGCGGATCTTGACCAGCGGCGCGACGATGGCCAGGTGCTTGAGCAGGGGCGGCAGCAGCACGCTGGCCACGAAGTCCGACATGCTGATGGTGAACACCTGCCGCAGTTCGGCCAGCGTGTCGTCGGGGCGCAGCTCGGCCACCGCCGAGGCCGACTGCAGGAACACCTTGAGCGGCCCGACGATGCTGGCGGCGAAGGGCGTGAGCGCGATGTGGCGGCCGTCCCGGATGAGCAGTTCGTCGCCGAAGTACTCGCGCACGCGCGAGAGCATCGCGCTGACCGCCGGCTGGCTGCGGTAGATGCGCCGGGCGGTGCGCGTGACGCTCTTTTCCTCGAGCAGGACGTCCAGGACGACAAGCAGGTTGAGGTCGAGGCCCTTGAAGAACATCTGGCTTGGGCGGGCTGGGCCCCCGGGGCTCCCCCGGGACCTTGGCCGGCGGCGCGGCTCAGGCCCGCCAATGGACCATCGGCAGCCCGGCCACGGGTGAGGGGAAGGAAGGAATGGTCGTGCCCCTGAGGCTGCCCAAATATACCGTCTTCAGGTCCGGCCCGCCGAAGGTGACGCTGGCCAGCCAGGGCGCGACCTGGCCATGGGCCGCCATCAGGGTGTCGAAGCTCGCGACCTTGCCGGCCGCGAACTCGGCCTCGAGCCGGGCCGTGGCCTCGGGGTCGCCGTCCTCGAACAGCGTGAGCGCGTCGCCGTCCGGGGTGATGGCCATCAGCCGGTCGGCGAAGATCATGGTCAGCCACAGGTTGCCGTAAGCGTCGAACGCGATGCCGTCGATCATGCCGGTGCCGAGGTTCGAGGGCCCATAGACCTCGCGGTCGGTGAGCGAGCCGTCGGGCCGCACGCGCATGCGGGTCACGCGCTTGCCGGTGGTCTCGGCGATGTAGAGCCATTCCTCGTTGGCGTCGAGCCGGATCTCGTTGGTGAACCGCAGGCCGTCGGCCACGATGCGCAGGCCCTTGCCGTCCAGCAGGGCGACGTAGCCGTCCGCGAGGTCGTTGCGCACCGCGTCCGACCACGGGTTGACCTGCGTGGACACGGTGATCCAGATGCGGTCCTTCGAGTCGCGCAGCACGAAGTTCACCTTGCCCATGGGCTTGCCGTCGATGCGGTCGTGCAGCAGGCGCGAGCGGCCTTCGCGGTCCATGACCTCGAGCGCGTCGGTGCCGAAGTTGGCGATCAGGAAGTCGCCGTTGGCGGCGAACGCCAGCCCGTTGGGCAGCGTGCCGGCCAGCAGGCTGCTGCGCGCGTCGCCCTGCACGTCGAACGTGCGCGCGGCCTGCTGCGCCACCAGGGTCTGCGTGCCGTCGGGGCGGATGCGCATGACGCCGCCGCGCGCATCGGCCGACCACAGCGTGCCGTCGGCCTCCGCCAGGATGCACTCGGGGCGCTGCAGGTCGCGCCCCACGTGGCGGATGTCCTCGGGCCGCAGCTGCCAGCCGCGCAGCGGATTGGGTTGTTTCTGGGTCATCTCGCGGTCCTCAGGTGCGCAGGCCGGCGGCGCCGAGTTCGGTGAAGGTGTGGGCGATCCAGTCGGCGATGTAGTCGCGCACGACCGTCATGTTGTCGGCGCTGCAGTGCTCGATGCCGCCCTCTTCCGGGGTGAAGTACTTGAGCTCGCGCTTGGGGCTGTTCACCGCGCCGGCGTACTGCTGCTCCGCGTACTCGCGCGGGATCTGGCGGTCGTTCGAGCCGTGCACGACCAGGAAGGGCACGGTGATCCGGTCGATCACCGGCGCCAGCGTCACGCGCGGGACGAAGGTCATGAATTCGTCCAGCGTCTTCTGGCCCCAGACCCACTGCACGTGCTCCCAGTAGTGGGGCACGGGGCGGTCGCCCTCGCGCTGCAGGCGGCGCTTCTGCAGCTCGCCCCAGTTGAAGTTCGCGCCCCAGGCGACGCACAGGCGGAAGCGCTTCTCCATCGCCGCCGCGCGCGGCGCGTAGTAGCCGCCGAGCGACCAGGCGCAGACGCCGATGTGCCCGGCATCGACCTCCGGCATGCCTTCCAGGCAGTCGACCACCGCGCCGGCCCAGTCTTCCGCCTCCACGATCGCGTGCAGCGCTTGCAGCCGCAGCGCCTCGCCCACGCCGGGCTGGTCGACCGCGATGCTGCTGATGCCCCGCCGCGCCAGCTCCTGCTGCAGCCCGCAGCCGTAGAGCATCTCCTTGGTGCTGTCGAGCCCGTTGAAGAGCGCGATGCACGGAGCCGGTTTGCCGTCGGCGCGCTCGGCCTGCACGAACAGGCCGGCCAGCGTCTTGCCGCGGTAGGGAATCTCCACGCGGCGGCAATTCTCGCCGCGCAGCTCGACCGACCGGGCGAAGCACGCCAGCATGGCGGCGAACGCGGCCTTGCGGGGCCCGTATTCGCGGTGCTGCATGCGCTCGGCGGTGAGGTAGTAGGTGGCCGCGCGGCCGTACTTGGCGCCCGCGCTCAGGCGGTTGCCCGCCGCGAGGTCCGCGGCGGCCTGCGCGGCCAGGCTGTCGGCCTTGGCGGTCCAGACGCGGAAGAAAGTCTCGGTGCCGTCGTCGTCGCCCTGCGCGGCGGCGTCCTGCAACTGGCGGCAGATGGTGTCGATCTCGCCGATCTGGCCGCCCATGGCGAGCGCGATGTTGGTCGACAGGTTCCAGACGTAGTTGGTCGGAAAGTACTCGAGCATGAAAGGGTTTCCTCGTTCGGTCCGGGCGTCAGGCGAACGTCGGCGCGTGGCGGCCCTTGAGGGCGAGCATGGCGCGGGCCTCGTCAGGGGTGGCGATCTCCAGCGACAGTTCCTCGAGGATGCGCCGGACCTTGCGGACCTGCTCGGCGTTGGACGGGGCGAGCTGGCCCTTGCCCAGGTAGAGGCTGTCTTCGAGCCCGACCCGCACGTGGCCGCCCATGATCGCGTTCATCACCACCATCGGCATCTGGTGCCTGCCCGCGCCCAGCACCGACATCTGGTAGTTGGCGCGGCCGAACAGCCGGTCGGCCGTGGTGCGCATCACGGCCAGGTTCTCCGGATCGGCGCCCATGCCGCCCAGGATGCCGAAGATGGACTGGATGAAGAACGGCGGCTTGATCAGCCCTTCGTCCACGAAGTGGGCCAGGTTGTACAGGTGGCCGAGGTCGTAGCACTCCAGCTCGAAGCGCGTGCCGCCCTCGTCGCCCAGGCGGTGCAGGATGGTCTTGATGTCCCGGAAGGTGTTGCGGAAGATCAGGTCCTCGGTGGCCTCGAGGTAGGGCTTCTCCCATTCGTGGCGCCATGGCCCGCCGCGCCGGGCCGCCAGGTGGAACGAGAAGTTCATCGACCCCATGTTGAGCGAGCACAGCTCGGGCTTGGCCTTGAGCGGGTACGCCAGCCGGTCGGCCAGCGTCATGTTCACGCTGCCGCCGGTGGTGATGTTGACCACCGCGTCCGTCGCCTCGGCGATCGCGGGCACGAACTGCGCGAACACCTCGGGCGAGGGCGTGGGACGGCCGTCGGCCGGGTCGCGCGCGTGCAGGTGGATGACGGCCGCGCCGGCCTGCGCCGCCTCGATGGCCTGCGCGGCGATTTCTTCCGGCGTGCACGGCAGGTGCGGCGACATGGACGGCGTGTGCACCGAGCCGGTGACGGCGCAACTGATGATGACCTTCTTGCTCATGGGAGGTGGAACGTGAAGAGGAGGAGGGCCGTATTCTTTTTTATTTGAACGATCGTTCAAATTAGGGTATACCCCTGCCCCCCTTCCGCCGCCCCCCAAGCAGCCGCGCCGTGGGCCCGACCGAGCAAGGTTTCCTATCATGCAATGCGCATGCCGCCTGCGCGCAGGCCCGAGCGGCCCCCACGACCGAAGCCATGAACATCAACAAGCTGGACCTGAACCTCCTCAAGACCGTCCACACGCTGCTGGCCGAAGGCAGCGTCTCGCGCGCCGCCGACCGGCTCAACCTCACCCAGCCGGCCATCAGCCATGCGCTCGCCCGGGCGCGCGAAGCCTTCGGCGACGAACTGCTCGTCCGCGAAAAGGGCCGGATGATCCCGACCCCCTTCGCGCACCGCATCCGGGGCCGGCTCAGCGCCGTCCTGCAGGAGATCCAGGGCATCCTGGACGAGGACAGCCAGCGCCTGGTCGACATCGACATGACGCTGAACATCGGCATGACCGACTACACGCACATCCTCTTCTTCGAGAAGATCTACGCCGCGCTGTCCGCGCTTTCGAAGAACGTGAGAATCGTCAGCCGGCAAGTCAGCCACCACGACCTGCCCAGCGACCTGGCCACGGGCAAAATCGACCTCGCGCTGGGCTTCAAGACGCGCGACTTCGAGACCTTGCACGAAGACCTCCTGTTCGAAGACCATTACGTCTGCCTGGTGAAAAAAGGCTTCGCGGGAGGCCTGTCCCTCGACTCGTACGTCGAAGGGCGCCACGTGATGATTTCCTACGACGGCCAACTGAGCGGGAACGCGGACGAGGCGCTCAAGCGGATCGGACGCCGCCGCCACGTCGTGGTCTCGACGCCGCACGTCTTCGCGGCCGCGTCGCTGGTGGTGAACCATGGGTTCATCATGACCTGCCCGGCCAGCATCGCGAAAACCCTGCTCGCCGGGTATCCGATCCGGAGGGCGCGCGTCCCCTTCGAGATGCCCGGGCTTCCCCTGGCCATGCACTGGCACGAAAGGGCGAACGCCGACGCGGCGTCCGCATGGGTCCGGGAGGTGATCCGGGACATCGTGCTCAAGGAATCGGCGCACGGGTTCTAGGGCCCGTGCGGCGGACGCCTCCATGAACGCGACGCATGCGGCGCATAGAAATTCTGCATCCGCCGCGCCTCCCCGGCTGGTTTAATTGGCGAGGATCGGACAGATCCCACGGGAAGACCACACAGAAGGAGACGAACGGACATGGCCCCCAAACTGAAACTCACCGCCAGGGAACTGCCCCGGCAAGCCATCGTCGAGCGCGTGGCGCGGTACAAGGAACTCCGGGGCTTCAGCTCCGGCTTCGATTCCTCCAAGGTGCCCAACACCGAGCGCACGCTGCTCAACATCATGGGCTACGAGGCGCCCAAGGACGGCTCGCAATCCCCGGTCGGGCGCGACGCCGCCAGGAGCTCGCCCATCACGGCGCTCGATCCCTTCAACATGGCCTATGTGCGCTGCAAGCCCGGCAACGGGCCCCTGATGCACAACCACGACACGTCCGAGACCTTCGTGGTGATGTCGGGCCGGTGGCGCTTCACCTTCAACGAGGAGCATCCGGAGGTGGTGGACCTGGATCCATGGGACGTGGTCTCGTTCCCCCCCGGCGTTCCACGGCGCTTCGAGAACATCACCACGGACGAGCCGGACGGCGAACACGTGATGCTCGTGCTGGTGGGCGGCCGCGCCCCCGTGGCGGAAAACACCGAGCGCGCCTGGGAGATCATCCGGCAGCACGATGCCGCCGCCACGGCCTGACCTGGCTATGCAACAAGGTTTCAGCATCCCGCTCTCCGCGACGGGCCGGTCTTCGCTCGCGCCCACGCCGCCCTGGCACTACGTGAGCGACTTCGTCACCGTCGAGTTCTGGGCCGACCCGGCCGCCACGCAGGCACTCCTGCCGCCAGGGCTCACCGTCCGGGCGCAGGATCCGGGCCGGTGCTTTCTGCACTTCACCGACAACCAGTACACCAGCGATGCCCTGAACGAGCACACCGACCCCACCGTGAGCCAGTACCTCGAGTGCTTCGTGGTGGTCGAAGCGCTGTGGCGCGGGCGCGAGATCGGCTTCGTGCCCTACATCCTGGTCGACAACGACAACGCCCTGATCCGCGGATGGGCGCAGGGCATGCCCAAGCAGTACGGCGTCGTCAGAATGAGCCGGCCGTTCGCGCTCGACAGCGCCGCGGCGCCCAAGGTGGGGCCGGCCGGCACGTTCTACGCCAGCCTGACCCATCGCAACCGCCGGCTGATCGACGCGTCGGTCCGTCTCGAGCGCGAGGTGGCGGCACTGCCCCTGCCCAAGGAGACCCTGAACTACCGGCACTTTCCCTCGCTCGAGAAACGCGACGGCTATCGGCCGGTGATCTACGACCTGGTCGGGCAGAAACGCAAGGACATCCGGTTCTCGCCGATCTGGGAAGGCTCCGCCGAACTGGCGATCGAAGCCTCCCCCTGGCACGAGATGTCCGATCTTCGCCCGCTGCGCGTGGGGCGTGGCTTTCGCTACACCCGTGCCATGACGGTCGACGACCTCGAAGTCCTGGAATCCCTGCAAGCCAACCCCTCCACCACCTGAGATGAACGCCCCCCGAAGCGCCTGCGGCGCCTCCCCCCACTGGGGGGCGCACCCTGCGGCCCGGCAAAGCCGGTTCCGCGGGTGCCCTGGGCTGGGTGGTGGCCTTCATATGCTGCGGGTAGCGCGCAGCGCCATGGAAAACTGAGATGACATCCAACGGGCCACCGATCCGGCGCACCCTTTCCGACCCGGCGGACATGGCGCCCTACCTGTCCGACTGGCGCCGCCTGGCCAGTGGCCCGGCGCTGCTGGTCGCGCTGCCGGAGACGGTGGCCGAGGTCGTGGAAACGGTGAACTGGTGCCGATCGCACGGCCTGAGCATCGTGCCGCAGGGCGGCAACACGTCGCTCATGGGCGGCAGCGTGCCCAGCCCCGGGGGCCGGTCGGTACTGCTGTCGCTCAAGCACCTCGATGCGGTCCGCCGCGTGGACCCGGTCGGCAACGTGGGCGTCTTCGAAGCGGGGGTGATCCTGCAGAACGCCCAGGAAGCGGCGCGGCAGGCCGGGCGCCTGCTGCCGCTGTCGCTCGCGGCCGAGGGCAGTTGCACGATCGGCGGCAACCTCTCCACCAACGCCGGCGGGACCGCGGTGCTGCAGTACGGAAACGCACGCGAGCTGTGCCTGGGGCTGGAGGTCGTCACGCCGGACGGCGAGGTGCTCTCCGACCTCAAGGCCTTGCGCAAGGACAACACCGGGCTGAACCTGCGCAACCTGTTCATCGGCGCCGAAGGCACGCTGGGCATCATCACCGCGGCGGCCATGCGGCTGTACCCGCAGCCGGTGGCGCAGCTCACCAGCTACGCGGCGCTGGACACGCCGCAGCAGGCGCAGGATCTGCTGCGCCTGTCCCAGGACATGCTGGGCAGCGGGCTGACCGCCTTCGAGATCCTGAACGACGATTGCGTCCGGGCGGTGCTGGCGCGCTTCCCCGAGCTCTCGACGCCGTTCCAGCCGCTCCCGCCCTACCAGTTGCTGATCGAACTGTCCGACCAGGAATCGGAAGACCATGCGCGGGAGCGCCTGTTCGCGCTGCTGGAAAAAGCGAGCGAGCAAGGCCTGATCCGGGACGCGGCCATTGCGACCTCGCTGGCCCAGAGCGCCGCGTTCTGGGCCCTGCGCGAGCGCGTCGCGGAAGCCCAGAAACCGAACTTCAAGCACGACATCTCGCTGCCCATCGACCGCATCGCCGAGTTCATCGACGTGGCCGGCCAGCGGATCGCCGCGGCGCAGCCCGAATGCCGCCTGATCATCGTGGGACACATCGGGGACGGCAACCTGCACTTCAACGTGCAGCCGCCGGACGGCCTGCCCGCCCAGGCGTTCGCGGCCCTGCGCGATCGCATCGAAGGCATCGTCTTCGGCGTGGTCGAGGCCTTCAACGGTTCGATCTCCGCCGAACACGGCATCGGCCGCTTCAAGGCCCATGCGCTTCCCGCGCACAAGTCCGCGTCCGAACTGGCGGCCATGCGCCGCATCAAGAAGGCGTTCGACCCCCAGGGCATCATGAATCCCGGCGTGCTGTTCCAGGCCGGGTGACCGCCGGGGAACCCAGGAAGACCGCTGCCGCGGCCTCAGCTCAGGGCAGGTTCGGCTCGTCCTTGCCGGAGGTGGCGACCTCCTCGGGCCAGTCCCGGATGTAGGCCTTGAGCATCTGGTTCTCGAAGTTCTGGCTGTCCACCACGGCCTTGGCCACGTCGTAGAAGCTGATCACGCCCATCAGCATCTTGTTGTCCATCACCGGCATGTAGCGGGTGTGCCTCTCCAGCATCATGGGGCGCACCTGCTCCAGCTCGGTCTGCGGGGTGCAGCTCATCGGGTGGTCGTCCATCACCGAGCGCACGGTGCGGCCGCCCAGCTTGCCGCCGTTCTTCGCCAGGACGTGGATGATCTCGCGGAAGGTGAGCATGCCGACCAGGTCGCCATGGTCCATCACGGCCAGCGAGCCGATGTCGAACTGCGCCATGGTCTCCACCGCCTGCTCCAGGGACTCCTCGGGCTGGATGGTGTAGAGCGTGCCGCCCTTGACGCGAAGAATATCGCTGACTTTCATGGCTGTTCTCCTCGGCTGATCCTGGTCTCGATGGGCCCGCTGCGGGGCTGGCATTGGTGCAATATAGCCCACAATGCAGGTCGCGGCCACCGTGCGCGCGTCGCCGCCGCGGCGCGCGGATGCGCACACATCCACACACGAAGAGATACATGAAGAGGAAGCGCCATGCCCGGCTACGCTGACCCCGGCTTCGACACCCTGGCGCTGCACGCGGGCGCCCTGCCCGACCCGGCCACCGGGGCGCTGGCGGTGCCGATCCACCTGTCGACCTCGTTCGCGTTCGGGTCGAGCGACGAGGCGGCCTCGCTGTTCAACCAGGAGCGCGCGGGCCACGTGTACAGCCGCTTCAGCAACCCGACGACCGCGGTGTTCGAGCAGCGCATGGCGGCGCTCGAAGGCGGCATCGGCGCCGTCGCCACGGCCAGCGGGCAGGCCGCGCTGCACCTGGCGGTGGCCACGCTGACCGGCGCGGGCACGCACATCGTGGCCAGCTCCGCGATCTACGGCGGCAGCCAGAACCTGCTGCACTACACGCTGCGCCGCTTCGGCATCGAGACCAGCTTCGTCAAGCCGGGCGACTTCGACGGCTGGCGCGCCGCCGTGCGGCCCAACACCCGGCTGTTCTTCGGCGAGACGGTGGGCAACCCGGGCCTGGACGTGCTCGACATCCCGGCGGTGGCGCAGATCGCGCACGAGGCCGGCGTGCCGCTGCTGGTGGACTCCACCTTCACCACGCCCTACCTGGTGCAGCCGCTCGCGCTGGGCGCGGACATCGTCTACCACTCGGCGACCAAGTTCCTCTGCGGACACGGCACGGTGATCGGCGGCGTGGTGATCGACGGCGGCGGCTTCGACTGGGACGCGTCGGGCCGCTTTCCCGAACTGACCGAGCCCTACGACGGCATGCACGGCATGGTGTTCAGCGAGGAAAGCCCAGTCGGCGCCTTCCTGCTGCGCGCGCGGCGCGAGGGCATCAGCGACTTCGGCGCCTGCATGAGCCCGCACACCGCCTGGCTGCTGCTGCAGGGGCTGGAGACGCTGCCGCTGCGCATGGAGCGCCACCTGGCGAACACCGAGAAGGTCGTGGCCTTCCTCGCCAGCCACCCGATGGTGGAGCGGGTGGGCCACCCGCTGCTCGAATCGCACCCCAGCCACGCGCTGGCGAACCGGCTGCTGCGCTTCGGCGCGCGCGGTGCGGGCTCGGTGTTCAGCTTCGACATCCGGGGCGGGCGGGCGCAGGGCAAGGCCTTCATCGAGGCGCTGCGGCTGTTCAGCCACGTGGCCAGCGTGGGCGACAGCCACTCGCTCGTGATCCACCCGGCCAGCACCACGCACTTCCGCATGGGCGACGAGGCGCTGGCGGCCGGCGGCATCGGGCCGGGCACGATCCGGCTCTCGATCGGGCTGGAAAATCCGGACGACCTGATCGACGACCTCGGGCGCGCGCTCAGGGCGGCGGAAAAATCGGTCGGGAAGGCAGGTGCGTGATGGAACGGACCGTCCAGGGCGCGAAGGCCTATGCGTACACCGGCGGCAAGCCTTTCGACGCCCGCCAGCCCACGGTGGTGCTCATCCACGGCGTGGGCAACGACCACAGCGTCTGGGCGCTGCAGAGCCGCTACCTGGCCCACCACGGCTGGAACGTGCTCGCGGTGGACCTGCCCGGCCACTGCCGCAGCGGCGGCGAAGCGCCGGCCTCGGTGGAAGCCGGCGCCGATTTCGTGTGCGCGCTGCTCGACGCCGCCGGCGCGGCGCGCGCGGCGCTGGTGGGCCATAGCTGGGGCTCGTTGATCGCGCTGGAGGCCGCGGCGCGGCTGAAGGCGCGTGCCAGCCACCTGGCGCTGGTCGGCACGGCATGCCCGATGAAGGTCTCGCCGGCCATGATCGAGGCGGCGCTCCAGGCGCCGGAGCAGGCGCTGCGCATGGCCAACGCGTTCTCGCGCAGCACGCTGGCCGCGCCTCCTTCGGTGTTCGGGCCGGGCACCTGGGTCTACGGCGCCGGCCTCGCGCTGGGCCGCCGGGTGCTGCGCAGCAACCCCGCGGTCAACGTGCTGCACCGGGGCTTCGTGGCCTGCGACCGCTATGCCGGCGGCGAGGCCGCGGCGGCGCAGGTCACCTGCCCGGTGCTGTTCGTGCTGGGCGAACGGGACCAGATGACCCCGCCCCGGGCGGCGCAGCCGCTGATCGACGCGGCCCGCGCCGCCGGCAAGGCGGTGCAGGTCGCGCGCCTGCCGGTGGGGCACAACCAGATGACCGAGGCGCCGGCCGAGCTGCTGCGGGCGCTGCGGGACTTTCTCGGCGCCCCGCCCCCGCCGTCGGCGTAGCCGCCCGGCCGCACACCCCCTACTTCGCGCACTGCAGGTGCTGCGCTTCCGTGCCCGCGCCGATCGCCACGACGACCGCGCAGGAGAGCGCGCCGCAGACGCAGTGGACCACCCGGGGGCCGTTCGCGCCGAGCACGGGCGCCGGCTGGGAGCACTGGCAGGGTGGGACAGCCATGACGTTCTGGGACGGCGACGCCGGCGCCTGGGGCGATGCCGGCGGCGTCTGCGGTGCCTGCGCCCAAGCCGGCGCGAGCCCGAACGCCAGGCAAAGGAGCGCTGCGGCGGCAGCGGCGCGTGGCGGGAAACGGGGCGCCGAAGAAAGCGGGTGGTTCATAAGGCCTCCTGGGTGCCGGGCTGCGGTGGGCCCGCGGGCAAAGACCCTCGATGCTACGCCGGCGGCGCGGCCGATGCCAGCGCCTGCGCCACCGTCATGCGCGCCCAGTGGCTTTCGAACCAGAAGCGTGCCGTGTGCGGCTGCCGGGGCAGCAGCAGCCGCTCCAGCAGCGGCGCGATCGGCGTGACCGCGGGATCGATCAGCAGCACGTAGCGCTCGGCGTCCTCGTCGAGGCGGGCCAGCCAGTCGAGCGCCACCAGCGCGGCCACGGGCTCTTCCAGCTGCAGCGGGTCGACCCGCAGTTCGTGGGCCAGGTCCTGCAGGCTCAGGCCCTTGGGGACGGTGCCGCGCAGCGCCGCCAGCCGCCCGAGCAGCTCCAGCGCGAGCTGGAAGTTCCAGCCCGGCGTGTCGCCGCGCCGCGCGATGCCGGACAGCAGGCTGGGCAGGTAGGCGGTGGCGACCGCGCCGAGCAGCACGATCACCCACGCCACGTAGATCCACACCAGCAGGATCGGCACGGTGGCGAAGGTGCCGTAGACGACCGAATAGGTGGGGACCTGCGCGAAGTACCAGCCGAGCACCTTCTTGGCCACCTCCAGGCTCACGCCGACGAACAGGCCGCCCAGCAGCGCGTGGCTCCAGCGCACCCGGGTGTTGGGCACGTAGCGGTACAGCGCGGCGATGCCGCCGGCCAGCAGGCCGAACTGCAGCGATTCGAGCAGCAGGCGCAGCCCGCCGGGCAGGGAGCCGATCAGGCCGCGCGAGGCGCTCAGCACCACCGAGGTGACGGTCAGGCTGCCCGCCAGCAGCAGCGGCCCGAGCGTGAGCACCGCCCAGTACACCAGCACGCGCTGGGTGAGCGGGCGCGCCTGCCGCACGCGCCAGATGTCGTTGAGCTTGCGGTCGATGGTGAGGATCAGCGCCAGCGCCGTGATCAGCAGAAAGATGGCGCCGGTCCAGCCCATCTGGCCGGCCTTGGCGGCGAACTGGTTGAGGTAGCCCAGCACCTGCTTGGCAATGTCGGGCGGCACCAGGCTCTGCATCAGCCAGCGCTGCAGCGTGTCCTGCAGCCGGTCGAACATCGGGAAGGCGCTGAAGATCGCGAGCGCGACGGTGAACAGCGGCACCAGCGAGATGGTGGTGGTGAACGTCAGGCTGCTGGCGGTGACGCCCAGCCGGTCCTCGCGGAAGCGCTCGCGCAGCGTGATGGCGGTGGTGGCCCAGGGGAAGTTGAGCGCGTCGCGCCACAGCGCGTGCGCCAGCGCCCGAAGAGACTGGAGGCGCTCGGTCGGGGTCATCCCGGTATCATGCCACCTGCTTTCCGCGCGCCACCCGCCATGCCTTCGCTCGCCCCTTCAGCCGCCCCCCCGACCGCGCCGCCTTCCCCCGTGCCGGCGGTGGTCCGCCGCACGCGCTGGCTGGCCGTGGCCAGCCTGCTCGGCCTGATCGTGCTGGGGCTGGCCTGGGAGCTCTGGCTGGCGCCCCTGCGCGCGGGCGGTTCCTGGTGGGCGCTGAAGGTGCTGCCGCTGACCGTGCCGCTGGCCGGCCTGCTGAAGAACCGCATGTACACCTACCGCTGGGTCAGCCTGCTGGTCTGGCTGTACTTCGCCGAGGGCATCGTGCGCGCCACCAGCGAGTCGGGGCCGTCGGTGCCGCTGGCCTGGACCCAGGTGCTGCTGTGCGTCACGCTGTTCGGCGCCTGCGCGCTGCACGTGCGCCTGCGGCTGCGCGCGGCGGCGGCGGCAGCCGCCGCCGCAACCAACCCTTGAATGCGACCCCCATGCCCTCTCCGACACCTGCTTCCCTGCTGACCACCCTGCGCGACGCTGTCGGTGCGCCGCACGTGCTCACCCATGAGGACCCGGCGGCCGATCTCAGCGCCTGGGAGCAGGACTGGCGCCGCCGCGCCCACGGGCGCGCGCTGGCCGTGGTGCGGCCCGGCAGCACGGCCGAAGTGGCCGCGGTGGTGCGGGCCTGCGCCGCCGCGGGGGTCTCGATCGTGCCGCAGGGCGGCAACACCGGCCTGGTGGTGGGCTCGGTGCCCGACGGCTCCGGCACGCAGGTGCTGCTCAGCCTCACGCGCCTGAACGCGGTGCGCGGCATCGACGCCGCCAACCTCGCGATGACGGTGGAGGCCGGCTGCGTGCTGCAGAACCTGCAGGAGACGGCGCGGGCGGCCGGCTTCCTGCTGCCGCTCAGCCTGGCCGCCGAAGGCAGCTGCACCATCGGCGGCAACCTGGCGACCAACGCCGGCGGCACGCAGGTGCTGCGCTACGGCAACGCACGCGAGCTCTGCCTGGGCCTGGAGGTGGTCACCGCGCAGGGCGAGGTCTGGAACGGCCTGTCCGGCCTGCGCAAGGACAACACCGGCTACGACCTGCGCGACCTCTACATCGGCAGCGAGGGCACGCTGGGCGTGATCACCGCGGCCACGGTCAAGCTCTACCCGCTGCCGGCGGCCCGGCTCACCGCCTGGGCCGCCGTGCCCGGCCTGGAGGCGGCGGTGGACCTGCTCGGGCTGGCGCAGCGGCACCTGGGCGCGGGCCTGACGGGTTTCGAGGTGATGGGCCAGTTCGCGCTGGCGCTGGTGGACCGGCACTTCCCCCAGCTGCGCGTGCCGCTCTGGCAGGACAGCCCCTACTGCGTGCTGCTGGAGAACAGCGACAGCGAGTCCGAGGCGCATGCGCGCGGGCAGTTCGAACGCCTGCTGGAGACCGCTTTCGAGCAGGGGCTGGTGAGCGACGCGGTGGTGGCCGAAAGCCTGGCGCAGGCGCACGGGCTCTGGCACATCCGCGAGAGCATTCCCCTGGCGCAGGCCGAGGAAGGCCTGAACATCAAGCACGACATCAGCCTGCCGGTCTCCACCATCCCGGCGTTCTGCGCCGAGACCGATGCGCATCTACAGCAGGCGCTGCCCGGCATCCGGCTGGTGAACTTCGGCCACCTGGGCGACGGCAACCTACACTACAACGTGCAGGCCCCGGAGGGCGTGGATGCCAAAAAATTCCTGGCCGAGCAGGAGCCGCGCGTCAACCAACTGGTGTTCGACGCGGTGGCGCGCTACCATGGCTCGATCAGCGCCGAGCATGGCGTGGGCAGCCTCAAGGCGGACCACCTGCCGCACTACAAGGACCCGGTCGCCCTGGGTCTGATGCGGTCCATCAAGCAGGCGCTGGACCCCGACAACCTCATGAACCCCGGCCGCGTCCTCGCCACCACCACCTCGCCATGATCCGCCGCCGCCTCGCGCTGCTCCCCGGCCTGCTGCCGGCCCTGCTCCTGCTGTTCCCGCTGCTCGCGGGTGCCCAGGTGCGGGCCGACGCCAAGCAGCGCCAGGCCTGGCGCGAACAGGCCGTGGCGCTGGAGCACGGCGAGGGCGTGCCGCGCGATGTGGACACCGCCATCGCGCTGTACTGCCAGGCCGCGCTCGCGGGCGACGCGCTCGCGGCCTACAACCTGGGCTGGCTCTACGCCAACGGCCGCGGCACGCCGCGCCACGACGGCTACGCCGCGCACTGGTTCGCGCGCGCCGCGCTGCTCGGCGACCAGCACGCCGAGGCCATGGCCAAGCGCCTGGGCACCCCGGCGGAAAAACCCGACTGCGTGCGCCAGGTCGAGCGCACCGGGCGGGTCCAGGTCACGCTGTCGCCGGCGCGCCCGCCGCAGCAGGTGGCCGACCACGAAGCGCTGGCCACGCGCTACCGCAGCCTGGTGACCACGCCCGAGCGCCAGCGCATCATGAAGATCGTCTACAAGCTCGCGCCGCAGTTCGGCATCGAGCCCGGCCTGGCGTTCGCCGTGATCCGCGCCGAGTCCAACTTCAATGTCAACGCCCTGTCGAACAAGAACGCGCAGGGCCTGATGCAGCTCATCCCCGAGACCGCGGCGCGCTTTCGCGTGCGCAAGCCGTTCGACCCCGAGCAGAACATCCGCGGCGGCCTGTCGTACCTGCAGTGGCTGCTGGCCTACTTCAAGGGCAACGTGCCGCACGTGCTGGCGGCCTACAACGCCGGCGAGGGCACGGTCGAGCGCTACCGCGGCGTGCCGCCCTTTCCCGAAACGCAGGGCTACATCCGCCGCGTCCAGGAAGTGTTCGCCCTGCAGCAGCACCCGTTCGACGAGCGCATCACCGCCCCTTCCCCCGTCCTGTACAGCATCCAGACCAGCCAGCGCCCATGAGCCTGCCGCCCCAGCGCCCCGTGCGCTCCCAGTACGAAGATTTCATGCGCCACGTGGACACCCACGGCGTGTTCAAGGCCGACCGCACCGGCACCGGCACCAAGAGCGTGTTCGGCTACCAGATGCGCTTCGACCTCAACGAGGGCTTCCCCCTCGTGACGACCAAGAAGGTGCATCTCAAGTCCATCATCCACGAGCTGCTGTGGTTCCTGCAGGGCTCGTCCGACAACCACTGGCTGCGCGAGCGCGGCGTGACGATCTGGGACGAGTGGGCGCGCGAGGACGGCGACCTCGGCCCGATCTACGGCGTGCAGTGGCGCAGCTGGCCCACGCCGGACGGCGGCCACGTCGACCAGATCGCCGAGGTGGTCCGGCAGCTCAAGACCAACCCGGACTCGCGCCGCATCATCGTGAGCGCCTGGAACGTGGCCGAGCTGCCCAAGATGGCGCTGATGCCCTGCCACGCCTTGTTCCAGTTCTACGTGGCCGAGGGCCGGCTGAGCTGCCAGCTCTACCAGCGCAGCGCCGACATCTTCCTGGGCGTGCCCTTCAACATCGCGAGCTACGCGCTGCTCACGCACATGCTGGCGCAGCAGTGCGACCTGGGCGTGGGCGACTTCGTCTGGACCGGCGGCGACTGCCACATCTACAGCAACCACGCCGAGCAGGTGGCGCTGCAGCTCGCACGCGCGCCGCGGCCCTACCCCACGTTGACCATCCAACGCCGCCCGCCCTCGATCTTCGACTACCAGTACGAGGACTTCGCGTTCGAGGGCTACGACCCGCACCCAGGCATTAAAGCCCCCGTAGCGGTGTGAGACTCCCCCCTGCGCGGCTTCGCCGCTTCCCCCCTGTCTCTGGGTTTGGCTCCTTCGCTCGTTGCGGGTCGCGCTCCGGCTCGACAAGCCACTGACATGACTCAGCCGCCCCGCCTGCACCTGATCTTCGCCCGCGCGGCCAACGGCGTGATCGGCCGCGGCAACCAGTTGCCCTGGCACCTGCCGGAGGACCTGGCGCATTTCAAGCGCACCACGCTGGGCGCGCCGGTGATCATGGGCCGCAGGACCTGGGACTCGCTGCCGGCGCGCTTTCGGCCGCTGCCGGGCCGGCTCAACGTCGTGGTCACGCGCGACCCGCAGTGGCAGGCCGAGGGTGCGCTGCGCGCGGCCTCGCTGCAGGAAGCCATGGCCCACTGCCAGACCCACGCCCATGCGGACGCCTGGGTGATCGGCGGCGCGCAGCTCTACGCGGCCGCCCTGCCGCTGGCGAGCACCGCGGTGGTGACCGAGATCGGCCAGGTGTTCGAGGGCGACGCCTTCGCGCCGGTGTTCGGCCCCGAATGGCGCGAGACCGCGCGTGGGCCGCAGCAGGTATCGGCCAACGGCCTGCCGTTCGCTTTCGTCACCTACGCTCGCTCTCCTTAGCGAACCGGCGAAGAATCTCCAGGAACCGGCCCGCGGCCGGCGAGAGCGGCCGGTCCTTGCGGTGGACGATCTGGATCTCGCGCGTGATCACGGGCCCCGCGGGCTGGAGGAAGGCCAGGTCGGTGTTCCGGTGCGGGCGCGTGGCCAGGCGCGGCAGGACCGAGATGCCGAAGCCGGCCGCGACCAAGGCCTGCAGCGCCGTGATAGAGGACACCTCCAGGTTCGATGGCGGCAGGTGCACGACCGAAGCAAACTTGAACGTCAGCAGCGCGTGGATGCCGGTGCCGGGACTCAGGCGGATGAACGGGTGCCCGGCCAGGTCCTTCCAGCGCACCGCCCGCTTCTGGCGGGCCAGGGGATGGTCGACGCGGCAGAGGACACCGAACGCGTCGCTGCAGCACGGCAGGCAGGCCAGGTCGTCGACCCGGCCCGGCGGCAGGCTGGTGATGCCGATGTCGGCCGCGCTGTCGCGCACGAGTTGCAGGATGCCGTCCTCCCCATCCTCGCGGATGGAGACCGTCACGCCGGGGTGGGCGTCGCGGAAGCTGCGCAGGGGCGTCGGCAGGTAGTCCGAGATCACGGAAGCGAACGCCGCGAGGGTGACGTGCCCCTTTTCGAGCTGCGCGTAGGCGCCGAGGTCGTCCAGTGCGAGCGCGAAGTCGGCGATCAGGTTGCGCGCCGTGGGCAGGAAGGCCCGGCCGATGGGGGTCAGGCGCACCTTGCGCGTCGAGCGTTCGAGCAGTTGCAGCCCGCACGCGCTCTCCAGTTGCTGGATCGTGGTGGTCAGGGCGGACGGCACCACGCACAGGCGGTTCGCCGCGGCGGTGAAACTGCCCAGGTCGGCGACGGCCACGAAGGCCCTGAGGTGGCGCAGGCCGATGCTCATGTCGCGCTGGGCATCTCCTCGCGAGGCAGCGCCAGCATGCCGGCCAGGGTGTGGCACAAGCGCGCGAGTTCATCGGCTGCCGCGGGATCCGTGGAACAGACGCGGATGAAGGAATGGATCATGCCGACCCCTTCGACGACGCGGACGCTGGCCTGGCGCCGCCGCAGCGCCTCGGCGTACCGGAACCCCTGGTGGCGCAGCGGGTCGTGCTGCGCCACGTACAGCAGGGTCGGCGGCATCGGCCCGTCGCCCGGCGCGTCCAGCGGAAAGGCCTGCGCCGCGCCGGCCGCGCCCGCGGGCCCCAGGTAGGCCAGGGCGTAGTACTCCAGGTCGCCGACGCGCAGGTACGGGTCGGTATTGGCGGCGTGGAATTCGTCGCCGTCGAGCGACAGCGACAGCGGCCCCGGACAGATCAGCAGTTGCCCGTCGATCCGGGACTGCGACCGGTGCGGATCCCGCGCGGCGCGTTCGCACAGCAGCGCGGCCAGCGTGGCGCCCGCGCTTTCGCCGGCCGCCACCACGCGCGCGCGGTCGCCGTAGCGCCGGCGCACCCATTGCAAAGCGGCCACGGCGTCCTCGAGCTGGCTGGGCGAGGCGAACTCGGGCGCGAGGCGGTAGTCCACGCTGACGACGATGGCGCGGGCGTGGTGCGCCAGGAAGGCGGTCACGCTGTCGTGCGTTTCGATGCTGCCGACGACGAAGCCGCCGCCGTGGAAGTAGAGGATGACCAGGTCCTCCGCGCACGACCGGGGCCGGTAGACCCTCACCGGCAAAGCATGCCCGCCGCTCTCGAGCCGGAAATCCTCGCGCGCGACGCCGCCTTCGGGCTCCGCGATGGCGAAGCACCGGGCATAGTGCGCGTAGCGGCCGCGCCGGCCGGCCACGTCGCGCGTCTGCGGCCAGTGGCCCAGCTGCGCCCGCTGCCGCTCGATGAAATCGCGCACGCCGGCCGTGTACGGGGACGTGGACACGGGCGCGGGGACGTCAGTCAATCTGCGCACCCGTGGCCTTGACGATCGGCTGCCAGCGGGCGAATTCCTCGCGCACGTAGGCGCGCGTGCTGTCGGGCGTCGAGTGGCCGACCGGGATCAAGCCCATCTTCTGCGCGCGTTCGCGCATCGCCGGGTCCTGCATGACCTTGTTGGACTCCGCGTTGAGGCGGGCCACGACGTCGGCCGGCGTGCCCTTGGGCGCGAAGACGATGTTCCAGGTGTAGGACAGGTAGCCGGGCAGGCCGGCCTCGGTCAGCGTGGGAATGTTGGGCAGCTGCTCGACCCGTTTCGGACTGGCCACGCCGATAGGCACCAGCTTGCCCTCCGCGATCCACGGCAAGGTGGTCGACAGCGCGTCGAAGAACACCGCCAGCCGCCCCGCCAGCACGTCGTTGAGCGCCGGGCCGGAACCCTTGTACGGCACGTGCACCAGGTCCAGACCCGCCATGGAGGCGAACATCGCGCCCGACACGTGGTTGGACGAACCCGGGCCGGCGGAACCGTAGCTGTAGACGCCCGGCTTGGCCTTGGCCAGGGCGATGAGTTCCTTCAGGTTCTTGACGCCGAGGCTGGTCGGCACCACGAGGATCTGGGGCACTTCCGTGATCTGCACGACGGGAACGAAGTCCTCCAGCGGATCGAACGGCAGCGACTTGTAGAGCGCCGCGTTGAACGCGTGGGTGGAGACGGTGCCGATCACCAGGGTGTAGCCGTCCGGCTTGGCCCGGGCGGCGTAGGTGGTGCCGATGTTGCCGCCGGCGCCGGGCTTGTTCACCACCACCACGCCCTGCCCCAGCCGCTGGGCCAGTTCCTTGGCGTAGATGCGGGCGAACACGTCGGTCGGCCCACCGGCGGCGAACGGCACGATGAGTTCGATGCTGCGCTCGGGAAAGCCCTGCGCCTGCGCGGTCGCGGGAAGGGCCATGGCACAAGCCAGCGCGGCGGCGGCGCGCATGGAAGCGCGGCGCGTGAGCGCGCGCGCGGCGATCAGTGGATTGTTGGGGTGGTGGCGTTTCATTCGATCTCCTCGGTGGATGTTATTGGCCAATTGAATGACACTTGAATTGGTCTGGCAATTTGAAATAAAAGAAAAATATTTCATATAAATAGAATAAAGGAACGCCCACGCCGCGCAAAGCGGCGCCCAGGCCAGGCCCACGACGCCCGCCGAGCAAGCCCGGTACCTGGAGAAAGACCGTGTGCGGTGGAAGGAATGGGTGCGCATCGCTAACATTCCACCGATCACCCATTGACGGACCCGTTCGGCGCGCGGCGCCGGGCTGCCGGCGGCCCATCGTCCGGTAGCGCCACCCTGGGCTCCTGGCCCGACCTGAAGGAACACCCATGACGCAGGAACTCAAGGACAAGGTGGCGCTGGTCACCGGCGGCAGCAAGGGCATCGGCCTGGCCGTGGCCCGGCGCTTCGCCGCCGAAGGCGCCAAGGTGGGCATCGTCTCGCGCGATGCCGGCCACGTGGAGGCCGCCGTGCAGGCCCTGGCCCGCGAAGGCCTCGCGGTGCAGGGCACGGCGGCCGACCTTTCGGATCCGGCCCAGGCCGAAGCCGCCGTGGCACGGATCGAGGCCGCGCTGGGCCCGATCGGCATCCTCGTCAACAGCGCCGGTGCGGCCCAGCGCGCCGAGCCCGAAGACCTCGACCCGGCACGCTGGCGCGCCGCGATGGACGCCAAGTTCTTTCCCTACATCCACACCCAGCACGCCGTGCTGCAGCGCCTGCAGGTCGCTGGACGCGGCGGTGCCATCGTCCACATCATCGGCACCGGCGGCAAGCAGCCCACGCGCATCCACCTGGCCGGTGGCTCGGCCAACGCCGCGCTCATGCTCGCCACCGTGGGCCTTGCCGCGCACCATGCCCGCGCCGGCATCCGCATCAACGCCATCAACCCTGGCCCCACGCTGACCGAGCGGGTGCGCCAGGCCGCCGAACTCGAGGCCCGGCGCCTGGGCATCAGCGAAGACGAGGCACGGCGCCGCAGCGAGGCCGAGATCCCGCTAGGCCGCTTCGCGCGGCCCGAGGAGGTCGCCGAGGTGGCGCTGTTCCTGGCCAGCGAGCGCGCCAGCTACCTCGTGGGCGTGGTGATTCCGATGGACGGCGGCGCCAAGCCCGTCATTTGAACCACCCACCTACCCCTGCCGCACAGCCTCAACAGGGCTGCGTCGGCGACCGACATTCGTTCGCCGCCTTGTACGCTGCCAGAACAGCGCGTACCAAAGGGGGGGGCAGCATCCCAAGCTTCGGCGTCTGCCCGTGGGGGGCGGCTGGCGGCACCGAAAATCGGTGCAATAGGGCAGGTCCAGCGCCTGCTTAAGGTCGAACCTCTTGTCGTGGCTCAGACCCGCCGCCGCATAGGCGGCCGGATGGCGTTCGCGCAGGATCGAGAACTCGCCGCGATGCAGCGTCGTCGTGTGCTGGCTGGTCCCGTACCCCACGCGCACGGTGAAATGTGGCTCATCGTCATCGAAGGCGGACATGACCAGGGCGGGGCGCGATTTGGGTCGAGGATGGACATCGTCGGGGAAGTGGCACCAGACAATATCGCCAGCAGTGGGTCCATCCCACCACCGTCGGACCCAGTGCCGACTCGGCCGTCTTCGATTTCCCGCTGCGCGACCGGTGCCAGCTACAGCAGTTCGCGGCTGTGGCAGCCGATCACCCGGGCCATCGTCGTCCAGCAGGGACTGCAATTTCTTTCTGGCGCGCAACTCCAGCATCGCTTCGCCGTAGGCCTCCTGGAGCCTCTTGAGCTGACGCTCGTACTGCTCACCCACGTCCTGCGGATTGGCCTTCAGAGCGTTCTCCATGCCCTTGCGGCCATCTTCTCTACCCAGCCCTCGATCTCCGACGGCCGCAGGTCATAGGTGCGGCTTGCCTCTGACACGCTGGACTTGCCCTGGATGATCTCCAGCACCAACGCCGTCTTGCGCTTCGCCGTCCAGCGCTTAATCTCTTCGTCCATCAACGTACCTATGGTGTTTTCCTCTCGAAAGGAACACCTGAGCAGGTCTTCACTGGGTCAATACATCGGCGCGCATAAACGGGCATGACCCTTATGCCTACCTGCGCGATGTGATGGCGCGTCTACCAATACAGCGCGCCAGCCAGATCGGTGAGTTGCTGCCGCACCGCTGGCAACCCGCCTGATCACGCGCCTCCGACTCACGATCGCCACCGCCGTCAAGGTGGGATCGCTGCGCGCTTACAAGGTATGGATGCGGCGCACATCTACGCCGATGCGTTCTACATGCAGGGAGATTGAGAACTCCTGGTGCTCAACCTGCATCCGGTTGCACGCTCGGTGCAGCCTTGCGGAATGCCTCCAACTGTCCACAAGCCACATCCACGGCCTGCACATGAGGCCACCGCGCAATGTCGACCTTAAAACGGCGTGCGCTTTCGATCTGCGGCACCAAGTAGACATCGGCCAGTGTAGGCTCATGACCGAAGCAGAAGTCACCACGCTGTGTGTCGGCGGCCAGCAGCGCCTCGATAGCGTCGAAGCCGGCCCCAATCCAGAGAGAACACCAGCGTTGGACAGCCACATCGTCAGCACCGAATCTGTGCCGAAGGGCTTCCAGGATTCGCCGATTGTTGACCGGGTGCACGTCACAGCCGACCATGGCTGCCAGCGCCCGCACACGCGCACGGTCGTCCAGACCCTTTGGCAACAGCGGGGGCTCAGGGTGACGCTCTTCCAGCCATTCGATGATGGCGGGCGACTGGATCAGCACTCGATTCTCGTCCACCAGAGCAGGCACCATGCCTTGGGGATTCATCGCCTTATAGGCCGTACCGAGGTGCTCCTCGGTGCGCAGGTCAACCGCTACGTAGCCATAGGCCAATCCCTTGAGGTTCAGCGCGATGCGCAGGCGGTGCGAGGTGCCGCTGCGAAAAAAGTTGTAGAGCAGCATGGGCTCTCGTGGGGATTAAGCCTCAGTCAGCGTACGGTGCGCGTGCAGGGCTTCAAAGATGGGAGCATCGCTAAACCGGAACAGGTCCAGTACGCCAACTTCTGAGGCCTGGGCCGAGAACGGCTGCCATGACGGCACGACAAAAAGATCACCACGCGAAACTTGCCAGGTGCGCTCGCCGACTGTGACAGTGCCACTGCCATCGAACACCTGTAACACTGAGGAGCCGACCTCGCGCTGGACCAGTGTGGTCGCTCCGGCCCGCACACGGTGCATCTCAGTGCGCATCGTCGGCAATACATCAGTACCCGTAGTGGGGTTGATGAAGCGCACGGCCGCATGGCCAGGGCTCAGCGTACCCGCCTGGCCTTCGGCCTCCAGCTCAAGCTGGTCGGCCAGTGCGCGGTCAGTATCGACCCAGCGGTAAGCCAGTAGTGGCGTGGCCCGCTGGGCCGCCGCGGCCGACACCGGGCGCAAGCCGGGGTGGCCCCACAGCCGCTCGGAGTACGAACGTTCGGCCGTGGTCCGCTCGGCCGGCGTGATCTTCTCGCGGCCGACCTCGAAGAACTGGCTTTCGGTGTAGTACGAGAAGGGGATGTCCAGGCCATCGATCCAGGCCATGGGCGCAACGGCTGCGTTGTGGTGAGCGTGCCAGTTCCAGCCCGCCTGCGGCAGGAAATCCCCACGCGACATACGCACCGCATCGCCGTTGACCACCGTCCAGACGCCTTCGCCCTCGACCACGAAGCGAAACGCATGCTGCGTGTGGCGATGCTCCGGCGCATCCTCACCCGGCATCAGGTACTGAATTGCAGCCCACAGCGTGGGTGTGGCAAAGGGCCGGCCGCCCAGAGCGGGATTGGCCAATGCGATCGCGCGACGTTCGCCGCCACGCCCTACCGGCACGATCTCGCCAGCCTGTGCGGCCAGCGCTTTCAAACGATCCCAGCGCCACAAATGCGGCACGGCCTTGGACTTCGGCTGCCTAGGCATCAGGTCCCCGATCTCAGTCCACAGCGGCACTAGCAATTCTTGCTCGAAGCCGCGGTACAGTTGCTCCAACTCGGGAGAGGGGTCGGGTTGCCCGCGGCCAGCAACTGCATGCAACCGAACCGGGGAAAGCGTCAGATCAATGGTCATGTCGGTATCTCCCGTTTTAGCTCGACGGTCATTTGGCAGCACCGATATTCAGCACGATCGTGCCCACGCTTTCAATGTGTCCCTCAATACGATCGCCCGGCTGCACCGGCCCCACGCCTTCCGGCGTTCCCGTGAAGATCAAGTCGCCTGGCTGGAGGTGGTAGTACTTCGAGAGGTCAGCGATCAGCTCGGGAATGTTCCAGATCAGCTTGGACAGATCGGACTTCTGGCGCACCTTGCCGTTGACCGACATGACTAGGCTGCCCTGGCCAAGGACGGTCTGCGGCATGGGTACGATCTCGGACACAACAGAGGATTGCTCCACATCCTTGCCGAGGTCCCAGGGCCGCCCCTTCTCGCGCGCCACGAGCTGCAGATCGCGCCGCGTCATGTCCAGACCGCAGGCGTAGCCGTAAATGAGCTTGGGTGCTACGGCCTCGCTGACACGAAAACCGGGCGTCCCGATGACCACCACCAACTCCATCTCGTGTTGGTAGTCCTTCGTTCCAGGTGGATAAGCCACCATTGCGCCGGATTCGATCAGTGTAGATGGCGCCTTGGTGAAGTAGAACGGCACCTCGGCTGATTTGTCGACCGGATGCCCCATTTCGACAGCATGCGCGTGATAGTTGCGGCCGACGAAGAAGAGGCGGTTGATCGGCAGACGCTCACTGCACCCGCGCACCGGAAGCGAATTGACGGGCGGAGGAGTCCATAGGTAGGTAGTAACGGTCACGACATTTCCTTGAAGGCTTATGGGAAGAAGTGCGGGAGGTGGTCAGAGCTTGGACAAGGGTGTTCCCAGATCCGCCAGGCGCTCAATATCGACTGGCTTGCGCTGCTCGATCAGTCTGCGTGCGAAGCGCAGGTCACGCGCTGCGTTAGGGCCGATGGCGGCCTGCACGACGTTGCCATCCAGGTAAAACAGCATGAAGCTTTCGGACGCCGCGTTGCCGCGACGCACCACACGATGTGCCGGCTGGGGTATTCCGTAGATCTGCAAATTCATGCCGTATTGGTCAGACCAGAACCAGGGCAGTGGTTGGTAGTCCACCGCCAGCCCCAAGGCCGAGCGCGCGGCGGCGATACCCTGTTCTTGTGCATTCCGCCAGGACTCCAGCCGCAGCCGGCGACCAGCCCAGGCGTTGGGCGAGACCGCCACATCGCCAGCCGCCAAAATGTCCGGGTCGGACGTCCTGCACTGCGCATCGACGAGCACCCCGCCATCGCAAGCCAAGCCGGCTTCGCGTGCCAGCTCGTCGTTCGGCACGAGACCTATACCAATCACGATGGCATCACACTTGAGCGCGCTGCCGTCCGCGAGCTGGACCACGGAACGGTCGTCGCTTCCCCTGGCAAAGCCGCTCACCCCTGAACCGAGCAGCACGCGGATACCTTGCGCCCGGTGCAGCGCCAGCAGATGCTCGGAGATCTCCGCCGGCACCGTGCGTTCGCACAGGCGCGCCTGGGTTTCGACAACCACGACCTCTGCGCCCTGCTCGCGCGCCGTGGCCGCCACCTCCAGGCCGATCCAGCCGCCGCCGACTACTACCACGCTACGGCCATGGCACAGCACCGGCGCCAGCGCCAGAGCATCGTCGATGGTGCGTAACGTATACAGCTGCACCAGGTCGGCCCCCGGTAGAGCGAACCCGCGTGCGCGCCCGCCGGTACACAGGACTAGCTTGTCGTAGTCCAGCACTTCCCCATCGGCCAGCACGATCTGCTTGGCGGTGCGGTCAATGCGACGAGCCTGCGTGCCCGGTCGCCAATCCAGCGCCAACGCCTCGAAGGCTTCAGGTTTCATGAGCCAAGTGCTATCAGGCAGCGCCTGCCCTGCAAGCACGGCCTTGGACAGGGGCGGCCGTTCGTGCGGCGGGTGCACCTCGTCACCGATCAACACCAACCGACCATGAAAGCCTTCGGTGCGTAAAGTCTGGGCTGCCCAGCCGCCAGCCTGGCCGGCACCGACGATCACGATGGTTCCAATCGGGCAGGCAGCAGTCGCGACCATTGGTCGCTCACCGTTCATGCGGGTCTCCTCGTGGGTAGTGGGCAGCGATCAGTCGAGGGCCAGCCAGACACGCCCGTCCTCGATCTTCACTGGGTAGCTGCGCAGTGCCTCGGTCACCGGGGCACAGGTGGGCTGGCCGGAGCGCACGTCGAACCTGCCCTGGTGCAAGGGGCACTCGATCTCGTGCCCCTCCAGGAAGCCATCGCAGAGCCGGGCATGGCCATGGGTACAGATGTTGTCGGTGGCGAAAACTTCACCGTCAACACCGTATAGCGCGATATCACGGCCCGCGACATCCAGTCCGATCACGTCATCCTGTGGTACATCGTCTTGCGCTGCCGCATCGATCCAGTTCGTGGTCATCACGGTCTTTAGATGGGGTAGATCAGCGAGTTGGGGATCATCTCGCTGTCGTAAACGACCAGCCGCGAGGCGAACTTCAAGCCCTCTGGCGTGGAAACCACCTCGTCGAGGGTTCGGCCAACGTTGAACACGGTCGAATCCTTGGACATGCGCGTGCGGAACACGGCGTAGTTGGCCTCGCTGTGGATACGCCCGTCCGCACCCACCTTGTGCACGAGTGGTGCACCGACCACATGGCGCTGATAGTAGGGGTCATGGAACAGCGTCTCCCGGATGCCGTAAACCCGATCCTTCAGCATACCCTTGCTGTCGAAGGCCAGCGTGGCCAGTGGAAAGCCACGCTCGTGGTTCTCGCGCGGCTGCAACTTGTAGATGCAAGCGTCGGTAAAGAACTCGGGCCAAGCATCCCAGTCAGCCGCGTCCAGAGCCGCGGTGTATCGGGCATAGAGCTGCGTCAATTCAAAGTAGTTCTGCAGATCCATGATCACTCCTCCATTACCTTGCGCCAGTATTCGTACATTCCCCGGATCAGCGTCTCGGTGACCATGTGGTCCGTGTTGCTGACTCCGCGCCCACCGAGCTCTGCTAGCGTACGGTGCACGGGTTTGGTTTCGAAGCCCTCCTGCGACCATTCGATGACTTCGCCGTCGTCCGCAGAGACAAAGCCAGCCGGGCCGAACAGATTGGCCTGGCGTAGGCGCCGCTGAGTCATCTCTTCACTGTCATCCTCGAACCCGAAGTGCGTCCAGACAAAGTCAAAGGCGCCGTGGCCATCAGGTTGGATGTGGCGCGTGGACACGCTGTTAACCTGCTGCTGAAAGATGACGCTGGGGAAAACGGTCATCATCACGGCCGTCGGGGCGCCCCACCAGGGTTCATGCACAATGTCCAGAAATCGAGGATCGTTCAGCTCCATGCTGGCCTTGAAACTGGACACTTGCGTTACTTGGGCAGCCTTTCCACCCGAGCCACGCGTGGAGACCATCGCCGCATGACGATGCTGCGCGTCCATCAACAGCTGCGACTTGTTGTCGGCGCGCCAGAGCCCGAAAGTGACGAACCAAGTGTGCAGCAGGCCCGGATGGTACGGGTCCTTGATGTTCTCCTGCATCAACTTCCAGTTGCCAGGGATGCGCTGCCTGTTGTAGCCCAAAATCTTGAGCTCCCGGCCATCGAACAGTCGGTCGAAGTAGCTCAGGATCACCGGACCGAGGAAGTCTTCCAGCGACTCGACCTTATGGTCGAAGGAGGCGAAGACAACGCCGCCGCGCGTGGCCACCTTAAGCTTGGTCAGTCCATGGTCAGCTGGGTTGAAGTCTGCTGGCATGCCGCCGTTGACCTTGCCATCCTGCTTAACGCCGCGGCGGAACGGCACGCCCTGCAAGTCCCCGGAGAGCGTGTAGTTCCACTGGTGGTAGGGACACGTCAGGCTTTCCCGGTTGCCATGCCGCTCGCGGCAGAACGCCATGCCTCGGTGTGCGCAGATGTTCTCGACCACATGGATCGAGGCATCCTTGTCGCGCACCAGCAGCACCGAGCGCTCGCCAATGACCGTGCGCTTGAAGTCACCAGGATTGGGTATCTCCGCCTCCAGGCCAACGTAGTTCCAGTGGTCGCGGTAGAAAAACCGGTCCAGTTCCTTACGGTACAGGGCCTCATCGGTGTAGGCTTGGAATGGTATGCGGCTGGTGCCGTCGGCCTCCCATTGAATCTGCTGTGGGAAGACTGTGACTGGGCATTCATGCATGGGCGTCTCCTTTTTAGGGTGTTGCGCGGCACACTGGTAGCGCCGTGTCAAGGGTTACGACGCACATGCCTTGTGGATTGGAAAACACACAGTACGTCTCGTCGAACATAGATCATTCACAGTGACAAAGATCACATGAGTCAATGAGATGCTTGTGATACGCAACATCATCGACATGAATATCGAATGCGACTCTGCGCTGATGTCAAGCAGTCTGGCCTCCTCCTGGTCGCCTTTTAACGGCCGCACACGCCTGTGTGATTTCAGCGCGTCTCACCATTACTATGTATAAACTCTTGGTGTCAACGACCCAAGACAAGGCGCTGTCCAGGAAGTGCGCGGGAGCAGCAGGTTTGAATGCGGTTACTTCTCTCAGCTTCCGAGAGAACTTTGTCGCGATGATCAGCCTGGCCTGCAAGGAGCGGCACTGCACAGGTTCCGCACCAACCGGAGACACATGCTCGAGGGACAGCAATCCCTTGGCGCAATAGCACATCGAGGATGGTTTCTGTGGAGGAAACCTGAAGGACGGTTCCGCTGCGGGCAAGCTCGATTTCGAAAGGTTCTGCTGGAGATGCGATACGACCGGCGTCGGCCGACGCATTGATGAACAACTCAAAATGCACGGAGTCAACGGGCCAATGCTCAGCGGCCGCGCGTGCGGCTTCAATCAGGCGACGCGGTCCACAAATATAGAGATGGGCCCCATCCGGCCTCCGGGTGAGCAAGTTCGATAAATCCAGACGCGACCCGTCCGAACTGACATGAAAGCGAGCACGCTCACCAAATTCGCTTCGAATTTCCTCGCAGTACGCCATTTGCCGCAGGTCCTTACCACAGTAGTGGAACTCGAACTCGCCATGCCGTGCTACAAGTTCGCGTGCAAGGCAGAGGATCGGCGTAACGCCGATACCTCCGGCGATAAGCAACGCTGGACCGGCCTCGGAACTGAGCGGAAAGCCGTTGGGGGAGAGGCGCACCGGCAAGGTGTCCCCCACGTCTACGAAATCATGCATGAACTGCGACCCAGCCGTACTGCCGGGTGCAAGCTCCACTGCAATCACATAGCGGTGATCCTCACCCCAGTTAACCAAGGAGTAAGACCTGAAGACACCGTTGCCGGTGAGGACGTCGATATGAGCTCCACCTTCCACACGAGGCAGAACCGCACCGGTATCGGAAACCAGTTCGAACTGCTTGACGCAGGGTGTCAAATCGACGATGGAGGAGACGGTCAGGTGAAGCACGTGCTCCTGCTCGAGAGACGTAGAGGTCAAAAAGTACTCCCTTAGGAATCAACGCGGGGCACCTGCCACTGGCTGCAGGTAGCGGTACTGGATTCGCCACCCACCTTCGTCGCTGCGCACGTACTTCTCACCACAATCAGCCACGGTCAACGGTTTGACCCCGATCACACGGCTATCGTCTTCGAGATAGATGGTGACGAGGGACAAGGCATAGGCGATGCCGTGATCCACCTGCCGAAACAAGTAGTTGGAACAAACGTGGCGCGTCTTACGCGCCACGTTTTCCTGACGGCGCTGCAGCGACTGAACCCTCGCCTCGTAGTCCATCTCGACACCGTCGGTCACACCGGTAAAGTCAGGGGCATAGAGCACAAGGGTTTCGAACGCCCGACCAAAGTCTGTCAAGGCAAAGCAGGCGTAATGCAGGTTCATGCATGCGAGGCGGCTGCGTGTTTCGTTGTCGCTGCTGGGACCCGTGTATTGCCCGGGAGCGCCCAGAACCCACTTCTTTATTTCGTCAAAGCTGCTCATGCTCTCTCCTCTTGACGGAAGCAACGACTTGATTGCGCAGCGTTCCAATCGGTTCCACGTTCACCTCGACGATATCGCCAGGCCTGAGGAAACGCTGCGGATTCTGAGCGTAACCAACGCCAGCTGGGGAGCCAGTGGTGATGACGTCGCCAGGCTGAAACTCATACCACTGGGAAAAGTATGAAACGATTTCGGGAATACCAAATACCAGCGCAGAGGTATGCGCATTCTGCATCAATTCGCCATTGACCCGGGTGGTCAGCGTGACGTTTAACGGATCGGGGAGTTCATTCTTCGTGACGAACGAAGGGCCCATTGGACAGAAGGTGGGAAACTGCTTACCCATAAGGTTCATGCCAGCGCGGCGGCTGATCTCGAACGGAGTTCCCGGTCGCGTCAGAAAGGGGTTGACCCAATCGCGTGCCGAGACGTCGTTGATTAGCGTATATCCCGCAACGTACTCCATCGCCTCCTCGACACTCACCTGATGGCATTTCTTCCCGATCACGCAGGCAAACTCCCCTTCCCAGTCGACCATGTCGGGAGCGTTCGCCGGCAGAATGATGGGGTTGTGTGGACCAGCGATGGATGCCACGCACTTGATGAACCCTCCTGGCACTTCGGGCGCTTCCGGCGTTCCACCAGAAGCCATTTCTTTGAGGTGCTCGCGGTAGCCCCCGCCGGTGGATATGACCAGAGGGCGGGAAAATGGCGGTAGCAGCCGAAGGTTTTCCTCATCTTCGATCACGCCCGCGTCCCTGAATTCGGAACGCAGACGTTCGTTGCCGCGCAGTTGCTCAAGAATCTCCTCGACCTTTGCGAGGCGTTGCGCCGCGAGGATGCCTTGGATGGAGGCCCCCAAGCCACGGGCTTCAGGTAGGCGCTCGCCGAGCAGTGTGAGATCGACAACCAGCCCTGGGAGAAGCGATGCGCCGACGTGGGACTCGTCGCCCACTTGGACTTGCATCAGCTTCATAATTTTTTCCCCTCTCGCTCCGCCTCGAAAACTTTTATCACCCAGTCGGACCCGCGCGAACTTATACCCCACCAGTTTCCATTCATGTCCTGCAGGCAAAACCAAGGGAAACCATCCAGGGAACCGATTGACGAGACATGCTGGATGCCCCAGGAGGCGGCTTCCTTTGTCATGACGGCATGTGCTTGCAGAACCGCCTCGTCACTTTCGACCGTCAGTTCCCAGCGGTTTTCCTGACCTTGCACGCCGGTTTGGTCTCCGGCTTCAACGCACGCGATGACGAAGAGCCCAGGTTGCTTTCCCAGCCACGTCATGAAAGACGGCTGCGAATGCCTCAGGGTTTGCAAACCCAGGACTTCGCGGAAGAAGCGCCGGGTGGCATTGATATCACGACACTCTAGCGTGCCATGCGAGATGCCATAGCTTGTGGCGTCCTGGAGGAAGGGTGAATTGGACATGCTCGTTCCAGCGATGAAAAAAGAGAGAGGGGGGGATTTCACCGCGGCTACAAGGCGTCGCCGCGTTCGAACTTCTTTTCGTAGCGCTGCGGGGAACTGAACTGGAACTCCCACCAGTTCGAATCGAAGTCGCTGAAATAGAAGGCGTAAGCGCCGTGCTGAAACTGCACATCGAGCACGGTACCGAGCCCATACTCCGCCTGCTTCTCTTTCAGTCGCCGGTTCATGTCGTCAACAGCCGCCTTGGAGACAAGATCGATGCCCCAGTGATGCAGCAAGCGTTGCGGGTTTGCTATGACCTTGGATTCGCGCACTTCGAGTACCCACTTGGGCGCATCCAGCAGGCGGCCTTGCCGACTGCGGGCCAGCATCCGATCAGGGCCGCAGGATGCACATTCCAGCCCAAGGACGTCCTCATAAAAGCGCCGCGTACGCACCAAGTCTTTGGCCAACAACGTTCCGGTGACGAGCTGGATGGGACGGATGAGCGGCTCTTCCGCCTGATAGGGCGGCTTTGACAAGTCAACCATTCTTCCTCCAAAATGATCACGATGAAAAATAACCTTGATCATTATTTCAGTGTTCAGATGTGATCAGATCTAGTGTTAACCCTTAGAAATACCTCATTAATATTCTATGAAATAATAGTGATCATGATTATAATATGATTGTCGCCCTTATAAATCACGTAGTGAGCCACTACTCACGCACATCCTGAGTAAACGAAGAAGGAATCAGCAATGCCGCAAGAACACCCCAACGGAGCCGAGCTGCTTGTAAGTACCCTGGCATCCGGGGGCATCGAAGTCTGCTTCGCCAACCCGGGCACCTCAGAGATGCACTTTGTCTCTGCGCTTGATCGTGTTGCGGGCATCCGCTGTGTGCCCTGCCTGTTCGAAGGGGGGGCTACCGGTGCGGCAGATGGGTACTATCGGATGGCGGACCGCCCAGCCAGTACGCTGTTGCATCTCGGGCCGGGACTGGCCAATGGCTTGGCCAACCTGCACAACGCGAAGAAGGCGGGCTCGGGCATCGTCAACATCGTAGGGCAGCATGCCTTGTCACACATAGCCCTGAATGCCCCCCTGACGGCAGACATCGAGGCGATTGCCAGGCCGATGTCGCACTGGGTCGAGACAGTGCCAGACGCGAGCGCCATTGTGCGCATGGCAGCCGATGCGATCTCGGCGGCACGAATGCCACCCGGGCGCATTGCCACACTGATTCTCCCTGCAAACACGGCCTGGGATCGGGTTGAACGAGAAACTCTGCCTGTGCCAGTTCAGAACTTTGCGAATGGGCTACGTGCACAGGTGACCGACACGGCGGTCGAGGCCGCGGGAATGGCATTGAGACGAGGGTGCAAGTCGGCCATTCTTGTCGGCGGCGCTGCAGGCCGTGCGGATGTGCTGGAGATGGCCGGGAGAATTGCCGCCCACACTGGTTGCAGGCTGCTGTCAGAGTACAACTTGGCCCGCTTGCAGCGCGGCGCCGGCCGGGTCATAACGGAGCGCATTCCTTACAACATCGAAGCCGCTGTGAAGATGTTGAAGGATGTCGAGGAATTGGTGCTGGTAGGTGCCCGGGCACCCGTTGCATTCTTCGCTTACCCAGGCAAGCCTGGCGTGCTCGCCCCGGACGCCTGTCGGGTCACGAACCTCGCTGGTGTGGAGGCCGACATCGCTGAGGCGATGAGCCGACTGGCGAAGGAGGTCGGTGCCCAGGCGTCGCGGCCCGCATACATGGCGAAACTGGATCGCCCGGCGCTGCCCATGGGGCGGCTGACGCTGGAGGGTATCGGTGCGACCCTGGCCGCCCTGCTGCCGGAGCAGGCCGTCGTCATTGACGAGTCAGTGACGACGGGCCGTGGTTTCGCCCTGCCTACGGACTCGGCCGCTCCACACGACTGGCTCAACATCGTCGGAGGGGCGATCGGATTTGGGTTGCCAGCGGCAACAGGCGCGGCAATCGGTGCACCCGGCCGCACCGTCATTGTGTTGCAGGGCGACGGCAGCGCAATGTATACGGTGCAAAGCCTCTGGACGATGGCTCGTGAAGCACTGGAAGTGAAAGTGCTGTTGTTCGCCAACCGCTCTTACCGGATTCTCCGCGGAGAACTGGACAACGTTGGTGCCCCATCGGTGGGGCCACGGGCCGAGGCAATGCTCAGCCTGGGTCAGCCTCCACTTGATTGGGTGGCACTGGCCAAGGGCCATGGCGTGCCAGCCAGTCGCGTCGAGGACCTTAGTGCATTGGCAACCGCCTTTTCACGGGCAATCGCAACGCCGGGTCCATGCTTGATCGAAGTAGCCCTGTGATCTCTGTACAACACCAATGAACCGCGGAGAGTCCTGCACAGGAAATCTAGGAATTCCGCCGGAGACCCTGAACCACGAGATCAAGTGCAGTGCGCAGATCGTCTAGGCTCTGTGTCAATGGTGGATGTGGTCGCGCAACGTGCCAGCGCTCCAGTTCGCCAAAGAGGATGGATCGGATGACCCGAAACACATGGGACGGATTAAGGTCGGCCCGCAGCTCCTTCGCAGAAATTGCGGCCTCGATCAATCCCAGCACTTCCTGCATGAAAGTATCGCCGCGCCTTTGAACACAAAGACCTTGCGCTGTTGGGGGATCACCTGTGGCCACCATGATCCTCTCGTGCGCGGCGATAAGCTCGATCGGCACCTCGACGCTGAAGTATTGCAGGAAAGGCCTGTACCAGCGTACAAGGCGATCTACAAGCAGTCCAGGAGCCTGAATCGCCGCCACAGCCTCGGCCTGCAAGCGATCCATATCCTCGTTGAAGGCAAGGAATAGCAGATTCCTCTTATCCTTCGCATACAGAAAGATCGTGGCCTGCGAAACGTCGGCGAGCTGTGCGATTTCGCGTGTCGTCGCCGAGTCGAATCCCCTGGCGATGAAAACACTACGGGCCGCTGCCGTAATTCGCTGAAATTTTTCCAACTTCTGCCTTTGCCGACGACCCCACCCAGCGACCGCTGGCGGAACGGATTGGCTACCAGGCGCCTGTGCAGCATCTGCGACTGTTTGCACCCAAATCGGATCCGCCTGAGCGATATCTCCATACTGTGAATTGCCGTTCATCTGGCATATTTTCGCACATAGTGCACCGTTGAATCGCCCCGATTTTTGAGGAGGCTCAACACTCTGAGAGAATTGAGCCATGAAGAAGTCGAACAAGTTTTCACCTGAGGTCCGCGAGCGCGCAGTTCGCATGGTTCAGGAGTTCCGAGGCGAGTACCCATCGCTGTGGGCCGCCATCGAATCCATTGCCCCCAAGATCGGTTGCGCGCCCCAGACCCTCAATGAATGGGTCAAACGCGATGAGATCGACACCGGCGCCAGGGCTGGTGTCACGACGACCGACCTGCAGCGCCTGAGGGAACTCGAACGTGAGAACAAGGAGCTGCGCCGGGCCAATGAGATTCTCAAGCTGGCCAGCGCGTTTTTCGCCCAGGCGGAGCTCGACCGCAGTCTGAAGTCTTGAAAGGTTTCATCGATCAGCATCGACAGGCTTACGGGGTCGAGTCGATCTGCAAGGTGCTGCAGATCGCCCCGTCTGGCTACTGGCGCCACGCCGCCCAGCAACGCAACCCAGCCCTGCGTTGTCAGCGCGTTCAGCGTGACGGTGTCCTGTCACCTCACATCGAACGCGTCTGGCAAGCCAACCTACAGGTCTACGGCGCCGACAAGGTCTGCAAGCAGCTCAACCGCGAGGGAAGCTGAGGCAAACTACTACCGGCATCTTGCCAATCAGGCCGCCATCGCGGTCCGACTTAAACCAACCGGCCTCCACGAAACCCGGGGCGGTTCAGGCCAAGGAGGCCACCATGGTCTTTAGTTCTTTTGAATTCTCTCCGCCTTCACCACTTCTCCGTAACGGGCCATCTCCTTCTTGACCATGGCCTCCAATTCGGCAGGCGACTTGCTGCCCCCTCCCAGTGTGCCAAACTGCACCATCCGTTCGCGGACCGCAGGCATAGCAAAGGCAGCCTCCATGTCTTTTCTCACTTTGTCGACGATAGCGTCCGGGGTCTCCTTTCTAGTCACGATCAAGGACCAAGCGGTGATTTCGAAACCCGGAACTCCCGATGCAGACGAGAGCGAAGGGATTTGAGGCGCGAGATCTCGGTTGTCGGAAGCGATTGCAATCGGAAACAGCCGATCCTTGAAGGATTCCGCCGATAACAAGGATGCCGCCATCAAGTCGATGCGGGCGGTCGCCACTGCGGCGAATATGTCGGTGCCACTACGATGCGGGATCTCAAGCATGTCAAGCTTCAGTCGCTGCTTCACCATGTTAAGCGCCATGGAGCTGGGCGATCCCTTCCCCGACGTTCCGTAGGTCAGAGCGCCGGGCTTGCTGGTCGCCGCGTGAACGAGATCCTCTAAAGACCGGATCTGGCTGCTCCTTGGCACGAACAGGACATAGGGCACCTCCAGAAGATCCGTCACGATCCGGAGATCCTTTTCGGGATCGTAGGGTAGCGAGTTGAAGACATGCGGGTTGATGGCGAGGATGCCAACATCTCCCAGTGCATAAACATGCCCGTCCGCCGGAGCCCTCTTCAATTCCTGCATGGCCAGGATACCGCTTGCACCGGGCTTGTTCTCGACGATGACGGGCTGGCCCCACATCTTGGAAAGCTCTTCCGCGAGCACACGAACTACCACATCAGGGGCAGAGCCACCACCGAAATTAACGATCAGGCGCACGGTCCGAGTCGGGAAATCAACGCTTTGCGCCGTGGCGAGCGTGGGTGCGAGCAAAACGGCTGATGCGATAAGGAGCAGCAATCTTTTAATCATTTATTCACCTTGGGTTGAAGAGTGGGACAAACAGTTACGGAAACACCTGCGGCGATGATCTCGGTACTGCACCACCTGGCCCCATAACTTGGCCTTGCGCCGCAAGCAGCGATAGGCGGAGGTGTGAGGTGTGAGGTGTCAGTCGCTCAAAATGAGTCCGAGCATAAATGATCATGAACATTTATATTCTCGATCGCATCAGGAGAAACACTGAGACAAAGTGGGTTTTCATTGAAGTCGGCAGCTTTTGAATGCACTGCAAAGACTGGATAGGCCGCTACGTTGCGGCGCCGATCTCGCGCGCGTCCTCGCAGGCCACGATGTCGCACACCAAGGCGCTTTCCGGGTCGTACACCACCAGGGTGTGACCCGGCAGCGCCGCGCCGCGGAACCCGCGCAGCGGCGCTAGCCGCTTCTCGCTGGCCGGCAGATGGTTGCCATAGAACACCCGCAGTTGCCAGTCGGTCAGGCTCTGGCGCTCGGGCAGACAGCCTACCAGCGGCACCAGCCACTCGCCCAACTTCCGTACCGCCGCGTGCAGCGAGGGCCGCAGCCCCAGCGTGACCAGCAGCATCAGCTCCACCACGCTGGAGAACAGCAGTTCGCACAGGTACTGCCGCTGCCGATGGGCCTGGAACACCTCGTCGATCCAACTGGCCGGCAGTGCCCTGTCCAGCGACAGGTGCACCATCACCGCACCGGGGGCCACCTGGGTTACTCTCGGGTTGCACTCATAAAATCAGTAACGTTTCTAGAAAATGAAACTCGCCACCTGGAACATCAACTCCCTCACCGTGCGCCTGCCCCAGGTGCTGGACTGGCTGGCCGCGAACCCGGTGGATGCACTGGCGCTGCAGGAACTCAAGCTGACGGACGAGAAGTTTCCGTACGACGCCTTGAAGGACGCGGGCTACCGCGCCGCGGTCTTCGGCCAGAAGACGTACAACGGCGTGGCGATCCTGAGCCGCACGCCGCTGCGCGACGTGGTGCGCAACATCCCTGGCCACACCGACGAGCAGGCGCGCGTCATCGCCGCCACACTGGATACCCCTCAAGGTCCGCTGCGCCTGGTGAACGGCTATTTCGTCAACGGACAGGCGCCGGGCACCGAAAAGTTCGCCTACAAGATGCTGTGGCTCGCCGCGCTGCACCGCTGGCTGGGCGAGGAACTGCAGGCCCATCCCCGCCTGGTGCTGCTGGGCGATTTCAACGTCGCCCCCGAAGACCGCGACTCGTTCGACCCCGTTGGCCTGAAGGACACGATCCACCACACGGTGGAGGAGCGCGCGCACTTCCAGGACTTGCTGCGGCTGGGCCTGACGGACGCCTACCGGCTGTTCGAGCAACCCGACAAGAGCTTTTCGTGGTGGGACTACCGCATGCTGGGCTTCCAGAAGAACCGGGGCTTGCGCATCGACCACATCCTGGTGAGCGACGCGCTGCGCGATGCCGTGACCGCCTGCCACATCGACCGCGCGCCGCGCAAGAACCCCCAGCCCAGCGACCATGCGCCGGTGGTGCTGACCTTAGTACACCAACCCGGAAATATCGAAACATGAAAGCGCGTCTTCGCACCGATGGCGGCGTTGCAAATCCTCGCGATGCCACCCAGCATCGCTGCGGTTTGCGCCTTGCCCTCGGCACGAATCCGTCGCTTTCATCTCGTTCCGATATTTCCGCGTTGGCGTACTAGCCTGAGCAAGGGGCGCCGCCGCGGGCGCTATTCCAGGTCCAGCTCCTGGATCTTGCGCGTGATCGTGTTGCGGCCGATGCCCAGCTTGTGGGCCGCCTCGATGCGCCGGCCGCGCGTATTGGCCAACGCGGTCTGGATCAGGCTGATCTCGAAGCGGCGCGTGAGCACGTCCCACACGTCGGTGCGTCCCTCCAGCAGCAGGGACATCGCCTCGGCCTGCAGGCCCTGCTCCCACGCGGGCGGGCCGTTGGCCGCCGGGACGGCCACGGGCGCCTCCTGCCCGCCGGCGGCCGTGGCCACCAGGGCCTCGCCCGCCGCCACCGGATAGGACAAGGCTGTCGCGGCCACGGCCGGTGCGGCCGCCGGCACGGCCGCGGCCTGGGCCGCCGAAGCAACGGCCACGGCCGGCGCAGGCGGCGACGGCGGCTGGACGCCGCCGGTCGCCGGCAGCACCTCCGGCGGCAGGTCCTTGACCTCGATCACCTGCGCCGGCGCCATCACCGTGAGCCAGTGGCAGACGTTCTCGAGCTGGCGCACGTTGCCCGGGAAATCGAAGCCGCTGAGCAGCCGGAGCGCGGCCTCGGAGATGCGCTTGGGCTCCACGCCGAGCTGGCGCGCGCTCTGCTGCAGGAAGAAGCGCGTGAGCATGGGCACGTCCTCGCGCCGCTCGCGCAAGGCCGGCAGGCGCAGGCGGATCACGTTGAGGCGGTGGAACAGGTCTTCGCGGAACGCGCCCTCCTTGACGCGCTGCTCCAGGTTCTGGTGCGTCGCCGCGATCACGCGCACATGGGCGCGCACCGCGCTGTGTCCGCCCACGCGGTAGAAATGCCCGTCCGAGAGCACGCGCAGCAGCCGCGTCTGCAGGTCGAACGGCATGTCGCCGATCTCGTCGAGGAACAGCGTGCCGCCCTCGGCCTGCTCGAAGCGGCCGCGGCGCATGGTCTGGGCGCCGGTGAAGGCGCCGCGCTCATGGCCGAAGAGCTCGGATTCGAGCAGGTCCTTCGGGATGGCGGCGGTGTTGATCGCGACGAACGGGCCATCGGCGCGCGGCGAGTGCTTGTGCAGCGCGCGCGCCACCAGCTCCTTGCCGGAGCCGGACTCGCCGGTGATGAGCACCGTGACCTGGCTCTGGCTCAGGCGCCCGATGGCGCGGAACACGTCCTGCATGGCGGGCGCCTGCCCCAGCATCTCGGGCGCGGCGCTCATGCGCTCCTCGGCCACCTCCTCGCGCTGGCTCTCCTCCACCGCGCGGTGGATCAGCTCCACCGCCTTGGGCAGGTCGAACGGCTTGGGCAGGTATTCGAACGCGCCGCCCTGGAACGCGGAGACCGCGCTGTCGAGGTCGGAGAACGCGGTCATGATGATCACCGGCAGGCCGGGCAGCTTTTCCTTCACCTTCTCCAGCAGCTCCAGGCCGGAGCCGCCTGGCATGCGGATGTCGCTCACCAGGATCTGGGGGCCTTCGCTCTCGGGCGTCTCCGCGAGCGCCTGCAGCACGTCCTGCGGGTTCGTGAAGCTGCGGGTGGGCAGGTTTTCGCGCAGCAGCGCCTTCTCGAGCACGAAGCGGATCGATTGATCGTCGTCCACTATCCAGATCGGCTTCATCTCAACGTCTTCCCTTTCCTGTGGCGCGGCGATCGGCGGGCACTCGTGTGCGGTGGTCTAGGGCAGCGGGATCAGGATCTTGAAATCCGTCTCCCCCGGCACGCTCTCGCACTCGATCAGGCCGTGGTGCTGCTGCACGAAGGTCTGCGCCAGGGTCAGCCCCAGGCCGGACCCGCCATCGCGCCCCGACACGAGCGGGAAGAAGATGCGGTCCTTGATCGAGTCTGGCACGCCAGGCCCGTTGTCGATCACATGCAATTCCAGTGCCAGCCGGTAGCGCTGCTTGCCGAACGTGACCTGCCGGCCGACGCGGGTGCGGAACACGATGCTCGCATCGCCCGCCGCGATGCGCTCCCGCAGGGCCTGGGCCGCGTTGTGGGCGATGTTGAGCACCGCCTGGATGAGCTGCTCGCGGTCGCCCCGGAACTCGGGGATCGAGGCGTCGTAGTCGCGCACCACGCGCAGGCCCTTGGGGAACTCGGCCAGGATCAGCGAGCGCACCCGCTCGCAGACCTCGTGGATGTTCACGTCGCCCACCACGTGCGGGCGGCGGTGGGGCGCGAGCAGGCGGTCCACCAGCGACTGCAGGCGGTCGGCCTCGTGGATGATGACCTGGGTGTACTCGATGAGCTCGCGCGAGCCCAGCTCCATCTGGAGCAACTGGGCGGCGCCCCGGATGCCGCCCAGCGGGTTCTTGATCTCGTGCGCCAGGTTGCGGATCAGCTCCTTGTTGGCCTGGGCCTGGTCGATCAGCCGCTCCTCGCGCTCCTGGCGGGCCTGCTGCTCCAGCGGCAGCAGCTCCACCACCGCTTCGCCGGGCACGTCGGTCTGCGCCACCACCACGTGCACCGGCAAGGCATCCTGGCTCTGGCGCTTGAGCCAGGCCTCGTAGCGCAAGGCGGCGAACTGGTTGCCATTGGCGCCGTTCAGCGCCGCCTCCAGCTGGGCCGGATCGGTGAACCAGTCCTGCAGCCGCGAGCCGGTGACGCTGCGCCGCGAGATGCCCAGCACGTCCTCGAGGGCCGCATTGGCGTACAGCACCAGGCCCCGCGCATCGACCACCACCACCAGTGTCGCGAGCAGGTCGAGCGACTGGAACCGGGACGAGGCCGGCGGTGCCGGCGTTCGCGGACCGTCGGGTTTCGGGGAAAGCCGGGAAGAAGGCGGTTCGGTCGGTTTCAAGCCGCCTATTTTGCGGCAGAACCCGAGGCGCCGCCGAGGCGGCCGAGCTCGCGCTGGATGCTGGTCACGTCGCTCTCGGCGCGCTCCACGGCGGCCTTGAGCTCGGCCACGCGGTCCAGGTAGCGCTGGTAGTTGCGCGACTCGATGCCCTGCTTCTCGGGCTCGCCGTTGGCGTATTCCTTGCGCGCCTGGGCCAGCCGCTCCTGGGCTCGGCGCAACTCGGCTTCCAGGATGGCGCGCGCGTCGCTGTCGCGCGCACGCTGCGCGGCGGCGTCCACGCGGTCACCGCCGCTGCGGCCCGCCGCGGGCGCGGTGGCGGCCGCGGGACGCGCGGCCGCCGGCGCGACCCGGGTGCCTTCGACGATGGTGATGTTGCCGCCCTCCATGGGCTTGCAGCCCTGGGACTTGGCCACCTGGACGTCGTTGGTGTACTCGTTGCCGCAGCGGTAGATGCTGCCCTGGGCGTGGACCTCGACGGCGCCGGCTGCCAGCACCAGCGCGGCGGCACAAACGAGCGAACGGAGCGTGTGGTGGGATGGCAAGGGGTTCGGAAACACGGCGACTCCAGCGAAACGGCGGCGGGCGCCTGGCGCGGCGGCCAGCGGGCACGGCGAAGCAGTATGACGGAAAAAGACGCCAAAAAGTGCCCGCGGGATCGAACGGCGGTTTTGAGCCGCCAGACACCCGGATTGGGCCCTCCGCATGCCAAAAAAGAAGGGCCGCACAAGGCGGCCCCTCGGGTCCGGAGGCGATGCCCGGCGAGCCGGGCATGCGCACCCCATCACAGGCTGTAGTACATCTCGTACTCGATCGGGTGCGGCGACATACGGAACCGGGTCACCTCGTTCATCTTCAGGTCGATATAGGCGTCCAGCATCGAATCGGTGAACACGCCGCCCTTGGTCAGGAAGGCGCGGTCCTTGTCGAGGTAGTCCAGGGCCTGGTCCAGGCTGCTGCACACGGTCGGGACCAGCTTGTCCTCCTCGGGCGGCAGGTGGTAGAGATCCTTGGTGGCGGCTTCGCCCGGGTGGATCTTGTTCTCCACGCCGTCCAGGCCGGCCATCATCAGGGCCGAGAAGCACAGGTAGGGGTTGGCCGAAGGGTCGGGGAAGCGGGCCTCGATGCGGCGGCCCTTCGGGTTCGCCACGTAGGGGATGCGGATCGAGGCCGAGCGGTTGCGCGAGCTGTAGGCCAGCTTCACCGGCGCCTCGAAGCCGGGCACCAGGCGCTTGTAGCTGTTGGTGCCGGGGTTGGTGATGGCGTTGAGCGCGCGCGCGTGCTTGATCACGCCGCCGATGTAGTACAGCGCGAAATCGCTCAGGCCGGCGTAGCCGTCGCCGGCGAACAGGTTCTTGCCGTCCTTCCAGATCGACTGGTGCACGTGCATGCCGGAGCCGTTGTCGCCCGCATAGGGCTTGGGCATGAAGGTCGCGGTCTTGCCGTAGGCGTTGGCCACGTTCCAGACCACGTACTTGAGCACCTGGGTCCAGTCGGCGCGCTCGACCAGGGTGGAGAACTTGGTGCCGATCTCGTTCTGGCCGGCACCGGCCACCTCGTGGTGGAACACCTCGACCGGGATGCCCAGCGACTCGAGGATCAGCGACATCTCGGCGCGCATGTCCTGCGTGCTGTCGACCGGCGGCACCGGGAAGTAGCCGCCCTTGACGGTCGGGCGGTGGCCGCGGTTGCCGCCTTCGAGCTTGGCGCCGCTGTTCCAGGGCGCCTCGTATTCCTCGATCTCGAAGAACACGCGGCCGGGTTCGTTGCTGAAGCGCACGCCGTCGAAGATGAAGAACTCGGGCTCGGGGCCGAAAAAGGCGGTGTCGCCCAGGCCGGAGGCCTTCAGGTAGGCCTCGGCGCGCTTGGCGATGGAGCGCGGGTCGCGGTCGTAGGCCTTGCCGTCGCCGGGCTCGATCACGTCGCACTGCAGGAACAGCGTGGTTTCCTCGAAGAACGGATCGATGTTGGCGGTGTTGGGATCAGGCATGAGCTGCATGTCCGACGCCTCGATGCCCTTCCAGCCCGCCACCGAAGAGCCGTCGAACGCATGGCCCGAGGTGAACTTGTCCTCGTCGAAAGCGGAAATCGGCACCGTCACGTGCTGCTCCTTGCCCCGGGTGTCGGTGAAGCGGAAGTCGACGAACTTGACTTCGTTGTCCTTCACCATTTGCATGACGTCTGCGACGGTCTTGGCCATCAAATACTCCTGTTGCTGGGTAGGTGGTAGATTGAAAACGACACGGGATCAAGCAGTATTTGTGCCACGCACCCGGCTGTCGCCCGGGGCGCTGGCACTGGCCATGCGCCACAAAGGTTCGGCGCGATGCCCGGCGACCGTTTTGCCGACCGGATTGCACCACATGCAGACGGCTTGCGCGCATCGGCACCTGCTTGATGCACAAAATGCACCAATCAAGTGCGTAAACAGCTCATTTTCGCACCATTTCAGGGCCGATCCGGGCCTCGTGCGCCTGCAAGCCAGCCATGAGGTCCTGATAGGCGGCGGCCACCGCCGTGGCGGCCCCCTTCACCCCCAGCTCGATGTGCCGCCCGAGTTCGGGGTGGTCGACGCTGGGCAGGCTGAACACCTTGACCGGATGCGCCTGTTCGATCGCCTCCATGAGCGGGGTCAGGGCCGCCTCCATCGCCCCGAACACGACCACCGAGCGCTCCAGCCAGTCGGCCTGCGGGTCGCGCAAGTGGGCGTACTCGTGATCGAGCACCCATTCGATCATCGGCCAGGCCATGACCGGGAAACCCGGCATGAAGTGCACCGCGCCGCCGCCCGGGCTCTCGCAGGTGAAGCCCGGGATCTTGTTGTAGGGGTTGGGGATGATGCGCGAGCCGACCGGGAACACGCCCATGTTGTAGCGGTGCACGTTGTCGGGCCGGGCCGGGTCGAACACCTCGCCGCGCTCGGCGGCTGTGTCGCGCATGCGCGATTCGATCAGTTCGCGGGCCTCGGGGTGCAGCGCGAGCTCGACCCCGAGCGCGGCAGCGGCGCACTGGCGTGTGTGGTCGTCCGGCGTGGCGCCGATGCCGCCGCAGCAGAACACCACGTCGGGGCTGGCGAAGGCGTCGCGCAGGGTGTCGGTGATGCGCGAACGCTCGTCGCCCACCAGCCGGGCCCAGGACAGCGACAGCCCGCGCTGCGACAGCAGCTCGATGACCTTGGGCAGGTGTTTGTCGCTGCGCTTGCCGGAGAGGATTTCGTCGCCGACGATGATCAGGCCGAATGCGGGTGTCATGGGTTCGAAGCAGGAGGAAGAGGTGGAGAAGGCAGCAGCGGGGCGTCGCGCACCGGCGCGGCGCCCCCCTCGTCGGCACCGCCGGGCCGCGGCTCGGCATCCAGCACCTCCACCGGCACACCGGCGCGCAGGCGTTCGAGCGCGGCCAGGGCGAAGTGCGCGAACCACAGCGAGGCGAAGGCGAACACCAGCGTGTAGACCCAGATCGCCAGCGGCACCAGCAGCGGCGCGAACGCGATGAACAAGGCGCCCGATGCCCAGAGCAGGCTCGGCGCGGTGCCCAGGTAGCCGCAGAGCACGCCCATGAGCAGCAGGCTGCCACGGTGCGTCTGCAGGATGCGCTGGCGTTCGTCCCGGCTGGCATGGGTGGCCAGCGCGTCGAAGGCGAACACGCGGTAGGTGAGCCAGCCCCAGATCAGCGGCGGCAGGATCAGCACCAGGGGCGGCACCAGCCACAGCGGCATGGACAGCACCAGCACCACCAGGGCCACCAGCGTGGAGCCCAGCGACCAGAACACGCTGACTACCAGCGATCCGCCATGCTTGCGCTCCAGCGTGGGAAAACGCCGGCGCCCGACCAGGTCGACCATCGCCGGCGTCATGAACATCGCCACCAGCAGCAGGCTCAGCAGCACCACCAGCGGCGTGGCCAAGACCAGCACCAGCAGGGGGGCGAACACCACGCGCAACGCACCTAGACCGATCTGGTCCAGCCAGCCCAGGAAAACCTGGACCACGCCGAAGGCCTCCAGCCAGGCGGAGACGGTGGCCACCGCATCGGTCCAGAAGAAATACCCGAGCCCGAGCGACAGCGCCGCCATCAGCAGCAGCGGCAGCAGGGACAGCGCGATCACGCGGGGATACACGCAATACACCGCGGCGCGCCAGAAGGAGTCGATGAGCAAGGACATGGCGGGAAGAATACCGCGATCCCATCCGGCCATCCGGTCAGGGCGCCGCCAGCCGCACAACCCCAGACAATCCCCAAGGAATTCACACCAATCTGGTACGACACTGGTGCCCGGACGCGCCATTTCACCCGGTAAGCGTCTACACTTTGATACAAATTAACCTTTCGTTGCGCCGACGGACCACCATGACTCATTGGACCCATCCATGGCTGCTGGCCGCGCTCGTACTCGTGCTGCTGGCCCTGGGCGCGCTGCTGCACCGCTGGTGGGTCGAGCGGCGGGCCCGCCAGCAACGCCGCATCCCCAAGCACTGGCCCCTGAGCACCCGGGCCCTCGTGAACAGCGAGGAGGCCCGGGTCTGGCATTGGCTGGCCCGGGCGTTCTACGACCAGCACGTGATGATCAAGCTGCCGGTGACCCGCTTCACCCTGCCCCGGGACAAGAAGCAGAGCATGGCGTGGTACCGGCTGCTGGGCAGCGTGTACTGCACGTTCACGGTCTGCCGCCTCGACGGCCGCGTGCTGGGCTGCCTGGACGTGCCGGGCAGCGCCGGCCTGCCGCGCAGCACGCGCGCGCTCAAGCACTCGCTGCTCACGCAGTGCGGCCTGCCCTACTGGGTGGTGCGCTCCAACAGCCTGCCCACCGTGGCCGAGATCCGCGCCGAATTCCTCGGCGAGTCGACCCTGAGCCAGGCGATGCGCGAACGCGAGATGGAGGAGCGGGCCATCATCGCGGCACAGGCCAACCTGCGCACCGTGCTCACGCGCCAGCGCAGCAACCGCAACAGCGACTTCGGCCCCCTGTCCAACTGGCCCAACAGCACCACCGGCGAACTGCGCAGCGACTTCCAGCGCAGCGACTTCAATTCGCAGTGGCCGGAGAACTCGTTCCTCATGCCGCTGGACAGCCGCAAAGGCGACTTGCTCTAGGAGCCGGTCGCTGCGCTGCCCGCGTGGGTCGCCGCCGAAAGGCCGGCGAGCCGTCCGGACACGAACGCCCAGGCCAGATGGTGCCCATGCCCCTTGAGCAGCAGGCCCCCCTGGCCCGCGGAGCCGGCCGCGTAAAGACCCGGGATCGGTTCACCCTTCGTGTCGAGCGCCTCGAGCCGATCGTTGACGGCCAGCCCGCCGTCCGCGAGCACCGTCACGGCCTGGATCGGGCCTAGAAGCAGGTAGGGGCCGCGGCGAAAACCCATCGCCTCGGCCGTGGCTTCGAGCGCGGCGGCCGGGAGGCCGCTGCGCCTGGCCAGGGTCGCGAGGTCGTCGGCACGCGTGCAGAGGTCGGGCCGGCTGCGCTCGTAGTCGTCGATGTAGGCGTAGGCCACACCCGGCGCGGTGGAAACGAAGTTGGGCCAGCGCGAGAACAGGTCCAGCCGTTCGTGGTCCATGAAAAGATAGGCCGCGTTGCCCGGCTGCCGTGCGATGCCGTAGCCGATTTTCTCGCCCGGCCGGAGAAAGGTCTCGCCGGAGCCGTTCACCAATGCGGCGCCGAGCTTGAGCAGATGCGGTTCAGGCGCGAGGGCCGTGGTCACGAAGCGCATCACGAAAGGGCGCACCAGGCGCGGCGGCAGGTGGTGCATGGCCCAGCGCATCACGCTCGTGATCGGCCGCACGGGCGGCAGCGAGAGGAACCACGGCTGGCGCGCCGGCGGCAGGAAGCGAAAGCGCGGATCGTTGAGCGCGATGTCGCCGTTGACGACGACACCACCCGCCGCCCGTCCCATGCGCTGGCAATCGCCGGTCGACAGCTTGTTGATCGGGGGAATATCGATCTGGTCCTCGTTGCCGAACTCGATCTTGAACGCGCGGCTTGCGTTGAAATCGCCGCCGGCGAGGACCACCGCGCGCGCGGTCACCGGTTCGAGCTGGCCCTGCGGTGTGCGCACCTCCACCCCGGTGACGCGCCCGTCGGCGCCCTGCAGCAGCCGTTCGGCATGCGTGGACAGCCGGCACCGCACGCCCGCGCGCTGCGCGCGGCGCGAGAGGTGGTAGATGTAGGCGCCCGAGTTGGGCAGCACGTTGTGCATGCGGGGCTTGCGGTGCGGCGGCTCTTCGAAAACGCCGACGAACTCCACGCCGCTGTCCCTCAGCCACGCCACCGCATCGGCGGCATGGCGCGTGAGCACCTCGCACAAGGCCATGTTGTCGCGTGCCGCCTGCTCGCCGGCCCAGGCCGGCATGTCCGCCAGATGTTCCTGCCAATTGTCCTGCACGCCGGCCCTGCGCTGGTCGGGCGTGCCGGCGGCCGTGATCGAGCCGATCGACCAGCCGGTGCTGCCGCCGAGCTTGTCGCCTTTTTCGAGCAACGTCACCGAACAGCCCGCCTCCGCCGCGGTGATGGCAGCGGCCAGGCCCGAGCCGCCGCCGCCGACGACCACCACGTCACACGAGCTCATGCGGACCTCCGACATAGGCGTGCGGCCAGACCGCAGCCAGCTTGTCGGCCGCGGCGGCGACCCGCGGCGCGCAGCGTTCGAGCGCCGCGCGGTCCATATGGGCCACGGGCGCGGCCAGCGTCACCACGCCGACGCACAGCGGTCCGTCGTGATCGAACGGCTGGACCATGACCGGCGCGCCGACCGCCCCGACGCCCAGGCCATGTTCTTCGTACGAGATGGCGTAGCCGCGCTCCGCGGTCAGGCGCAGATCGGCCATGATTTTCTTGATGTCGACGAGCGAGTGCGGCGTCATGCGCTGCAGGCCGCGCTCGAGGATCAGCCGCCGCGCCCGGTCCGGATCGAGCGTGGCCAGCCAGGCCTTTCCGGCCGCGTGCGTGTGCAGCCCGATCTCGGTGCTGTAGTTCGGGTCGATCTGCAGGATGCGCTTCTTGGTCAGTATCGACATCACCCAGGTGATGGTGTCCCGCTCGACCACGGCGAGGCGGATGAACTCGCCGGTCTGGTCGGCCAGCTCGCGCAGGATCACCTGGCTCTGGTTGAGCATGCGCGAGCGCGACATCTTCTTCATTCCGACATTGCTGATGCGGTACGTGAGGCAGTAGTTGCCCGTGCGTTCGTCCTTGAACACGTAACGCGTGGCGATGAGGGTGTTGAGCAGCTTGAAGGCGATGGACTTGTTCACCTCCAGCAGGTTGAGGATTTCGGTGAACGACAACCCCTCCTGCGCCTCGGCGAGCTGTTCGATGATGAACAGCGCCCGCTCCACGCCAGTGATGGTCTCCTGCTGCTTCTCCTCCTGGATGACAGGAATCTTGTTCATGCGTCGCCTCTTTCTAGGTGTTGACAAGCCGATGGTAACCCATGTTACCATTCACCTCGAATCAAAGGTAACCTAGGTTACCAACATGAAGGCCGCCAGGCGCCAACGCCTGCACAACCAGGAGACAGCCATGCCCATTCCCCTCTCCCGCCGCGCCGTGGCCGGCGCCATCGCCCTTGCCGCCGTCGCCCTGCAGGCGTCGCTCGCCACACCCGCGATGGCGCAGGGCTACCCGACCAAGCCCATCAAGCTCATCGTTCCGTATCCGGCCGGCGGCTCCACGGACCAGCTTGCCCGCATGATCGCGGGGCCGATGTCCAAGTCGCTCGGCCAGGCGGTCTTCGTCGAGAACATCAGCGGCGGCAACACCATGATCGGCACGTCGGCCGCGGCGCGCGCGCCGGCCGACGGCTACACGCTGCTGGTCAACAGCCTGGCGTTCTCGGTCAACGTGCTGGTCACCAAGCAGCCGTCCTACCGCACCGACGAATTCGTGCCGGTCGCGCCGCTCGTGACCAACCCCTATGTCGTGAGCGCCAATCTCGCGGTGCCCGCGAACTCGATCCAGGAACTGATCGACTACGCGCGTCGCGAGCCGAGCAAGGTGAACGCCGTTTCGCTCGGCCTGGGCGGCGTGACGCACCTGCTCAACGAGCGCCTGGCCGCAGCCGTCAACGTGCCGATCACGAGCATCCACTACCGCGGCGCGGGGCCGGCGCTGGTCGACCTGATCTCGGGCCAGGTGCAGTTCTTCATCGACACGGCGGTCACCTCCATGCCCAACCTGCGGGCCAACAAACTCAAGCCGCTGGCCGTGACCAGCGCGCAGCGCTCCCCGCTGCTGCCCGACGTGCCGACGTTCAACGAACTCGGCTACCCGGGCATGACGCAGGAAGGCTGGTTTGGCGTGTTCGCGCCCAAGGGCACGCCACCGGCGCTCGTGGAGCGGCTCAACCGCGAGGTGCTGCAGGCCATGGCGGCGCCGGAGGTCCAGCAGATCGTGACGCGCGACGGCCTGCGCGTGCCGCAATGGACGCCGCAGGAATTCGATCAGTTCATCAAGCAGGATTCGGCGGCCTGGGCGGCCACGGTGAAGAAGCTCAACATCCAGCTCGACTAAACCGCCGCCCTCGCCATGAAACGCTATCCCTGGCTCGAAGGCACCGTGCGGCACGGCCGGTACATCGCCGCCGGCTGCGGACTCGCGCTGGCGATCGGCGCCGCCGCGGCGTTCTCGCGCACCGGCTCGGCGGCACTGCTGGTGCTGGGCCTGGGCGCGGCGGCCGGCCTGTATGCGGTGCTGCGCATCGCCGTGGACGTGCTGGATCTGGTCGCGGACACGCTGCTGCCGAAGTAGGTAGAACGATGCGGGCCGGCGCCTTCCTGGACACCGATGTCGCCGTGGTGGGCGGCGGTCTGGCCGGACTGGTCGCCGCCGTGCGCTGCGCGCAGGCCGGTCGTCGCGTGGTCGTCCTGGAGCGGTGTTCCGAGGCGCGGCACACCTGCAGTTCGCGCCTGGCCAGCGGCGTCTTTCATGTCGCCATGACGTCGCCGGCGATCGCGCCCGAACAACTGGAGGCGCGCATGCGGGCCCGCAATCCGCACGCCGATCCGGACCTGGTGCACGCGCTGGCCTTCAATGCGCTGCGCGCCGCACGCTGGCTGCGCGACATCGGCGGCGCGCACTTCATCCGCGCCGGCGCCGAGCCGCTGTACGACTACGTGCTCTCGCCGCCGGCGGTGGCGCGCTCGGGCCGGCCCTGGCAAGGCCGTGGCGCCGATGTGCTGCTGCGCCGCCTCGAAAGCCGTCTTGCGAGCGATGGCGGCCGTCTGCGGCGCGGCCATCGCGCGCGGTCGCTGGTGATGGAGGCGGGGCGTTGCACCGGCGTCGATTGCGATGCGCCGCAGGCGCCGATTCGGGTGCGCAGCGCGGCCGTGGTTCTTGCCGACGGCGGCTTCCAGACCGACCCGCAACTGCTGCGCCGCTACGTCACGCCCTGCCCCGAAGCGCTCGTGCAGCGCAACGGCCGCACCGGCTGGGGCGATGGCTGGCGCATGGCCAGCGATGCCGGCGCCGACCTGCGCGAGTCTCCGGCGTTCTACGGGCACGTCCAGTCGCGCAGCGCCTTGTGCAACGACGAGCTCTGGCCCTATCCGTGGCTCGACGAGCTGGCGCGCAGCAGCCTGCTCGTCGACGACCGCGGCCACCGCTTCGCCGACGAGGGCCGTGGGGGCGTGCATCTCGCCAACTGCATCGCGCGTCTGCCGCCGGGCCGGTCCGCGTTCGTGATCGCCGACAGCGCCGCATGGAACGGGCCCGGCGCCGCGCGGCCGACGGGGCCCAACCCCAAGCTCGTTCGCGGCGGCGGCGCGATCCATTGCGCCGCGAGCCTGCGCGAGGTCGCGGCGCTGGCCGCCATCGACCCCGACGGCCTCGAGCGCAGCGTCGCCCGCTACAACGAGGCCGTGCACCAGGGCCGGTGCGACACCTTGCAGCCCGCCCGGCGCACGACCGAATTCGCGGCCTGGCCGGTGGCGCAAGCCCCGTTCTATGCGCTGCCGGCGGCGGCCGGCATCACCTACACCTTCGGCGGCGTCGCGGTCGATGCCCATTCGCGCGCGCTGGACCGAGCGGGCCGCCCGCTGCCGGGCCTGTATGCCGCCGGTTCGACGGCCGGCGGACTGGAAGGCGGCGAAGGCGCGGCCTACTTCGGCGGCCTGTGCAAGGCCACGGTGTCGGCCCTGTGTGCGGCCGAACACATCCTGGAGACCTAATGAAAGCGATCGAAATCAGCCAGCCCGGCGGCCCGGAGGTGCTGCGCCTGTGCGAACGGCCCGAGCCGGCCGTCGGTCCGGACGACGTCCTCATCCGCGTCGGCGCGGCCAGCGTGAACCGGCCGGACGTGCAACAGCGCAAGGGGCTGTACGACCCGCCACCGGGCGCATCCGACATTCCCGGGCTCGACACGGCCGGCATCGTCGAGCGCGTCGGCGCAGCGGTCGCACACGTGCGGCCCGGCGATCGCGTGTGCGCGCTTTCCACCGGGGGAGGCTATGCCGAGCTGTGCGCCGTGCCGCAGGGCCAGGTGATGCCGGTTCCGGCCGGCCTGAGCCTGGTCGAGGCCGCCTCGCTGCCCGAGGTGTTCTTCACCGCGTGGCACAACGTCTTCCAACTCGGCCGGCTGGCGATGGGCGAAGTGCTGCTCGTGCAGGGCGGCACCAGCGGCGTCGGGCTGGCCGCCATCCAGATGGCCCGCGTGCTGCGCGATGCGCGGGTCTTCGCCACGGCCGGCAGTCCGGAGAAATGCCGCATCAGCGAATCGCTGGGCGCGGAGCGCGCCGTGAGCTACCGCGATCCCGGCTGGCCCGACGCCTTGCGGACCCTGGCCGGTCCGCGCGGCATCGACGTGATCCTCGATCCGCAGGCCGGAGACTATGTCGCACCCGAGGTCGAGCTGCTGGCCGTGGGTGGGCGGCTTGCGCTCATCGCGAACCACCGCGGCGAGCATTCCACGCTGCGCACGCGCTCCTTCGTGCAGCGCAGCCTCACCTTGACCGGGGCCCAGATACGCCGCCGGGACAGCCGCTTCAAGCAGCAGATCGCCGAGGAACTGGTGGCGCAGGTCTGGCCGGCGCTGTCCGAGCGCCGCATCCGCACCCTGATCCACACCACCTTCCCGCTCGAACAGGCCGCGCAGGCCCAGGACATCCTCGACCGCAACGAGCAGATCGGCAAGGTCGTGCTGCTGGTCGATCCGGCGCTCGCCTGACGCCGCCTCCCGTTTTCCTCCCACCTCACTTCGCATGAAACCCATCAACTTCGAAACCGGTGACCGCAACGCCTGCGGCATCGCCCAGAATCACGGCGTGTTCGATCTCGGCGCCCTGCGCAACCCGGCGGGCGGCGACGTCGCGAGCGAGGCCTGAGATGCACGAAGGCAGCCGACTCGCCGCCGACATCGGCGGCACCTTCACGGACGTGGCCTACTTCGACCCCGCGAGCGGCGCGCTGTCGCTGGGCAAGACGCTCAGCACGCCCAGCCGCATGGTGCAGGGCATCGCCGCCGGCGTCGCCAAGGCCGGCACGGCCTTCTCGAGCGTCGAGACCTTTCTCCACGGCTCGACGGTGGCGATCAACACGCTGCTCGAGCGCAAGGGATCGCGCACGGCGCTGCTCATCACCGAGGGCTTTCGCGACATCTACGAGATCGGCCGGATCAACCGGCCGGACGCCTACAACCTGTTCTTCCGCAAGCACGTCCCGCTGGTCGAGCGGCGGCTTCGGTTCGAGGTGCGCGAACGGCTGACGGCGGAAGGCGACGTCGATACCCCGCTGGACGAGGCGGGCGTGCACCGGATCTGCGACGAGCTCATCGAGCAGGGCGTCGAAGCGGTCGCGATCTTGCTGCTGCACTGCTACGCCAATCCCCGGCACGAACTCGCGGTCAAGGCGATCGTGCAGCAGCGGCTGCCGCAGGCCTTCGTCACCGCCTCGCACGAGCTGTCGCAGGAGTACCGCGAATTCGAGCGCTGCTCGACCACCGTCGCCAATGCCTTCGTCGGACCGATCGTGAGCCGTTACGTCGCGCAGATCGACGCGCATCTGCAGGAAGCCTCCTTCGCGGGCAAGTTCCTCATCGTGCAATCGACCGGCGGGCTGTACGATTCGCAGCAGGCGCAGCGCCAGTGCGTGCGGATGCTCGAATCCGGGCCCGCTGCCGGGGTGATCGGCGCGCATGCGCTGTGCCGCGCGCTCGGCCTGCGCGAGGCGGTGGCGTTCGACATGGGGGGCACCACCGCGAAGGCTGGCGTGATCTACGGCGACGCGGTGATGACCACGAACCTCGCCATGGTGGGCGGCTACAACGAAGGCCTGCCGGTGCAGATCCCGCTGGTCGACGTGTTCGAGGTGGGCACCGGCGGCGGCAGCATCGCCGAGGTCGATGCGGGCGGCGCGCTGCGCGTCGGTCCACGCAGCGCCGGCGCCGAGCCCGGGCCCGCATGCTATGGCCGGGGCGGAGAATTCGCCACGGTGACCGACGCCAACCTGGTGCTGGGGCGGTTGGATGCCGGCAGCTTCCTCGGCGGCGAGATGCCGCTGGACCGGCGGGCAGCCACGCAGGCCATCCAGGCGAAGATCGCCGATCCGCTCGGACTCGATCCGGTGCAGGCCGCAGAAGGCATTCTGCAGATCGCGGTCACGAAGATGTCCTACGCCGTCAAGGGCGTATCGACGGAGCGCGGCTTCGATGCGGCGGCCTTTCCGCTGATCGCCTACGGCGGCGCGGGGCCGCTGCACGCGAGTGCGATCGGTCGCGAGATCGGCATGCGGCACCTGATCATTCCGCGTGCGCCGGGACACTTCTGTGCATTCGGCATGCTGTATTCGGACCTGCGCTACGACAGCGTGAGGACCGCCTTCCGCAGACTCGAGGCGATCGACTTCGCCGAACTCGAACAGGCCCTGGGTGAACTGGCGGCACGCGGGCAGGCCTCGCTGGCCGAAAGCCGCGTGAAAACGGCGCAGGTGCGCGTCGAGTATGCCGCCGACATGCGCTATGTGGGGCAGGAGCATTCGGTCACCGTCGAGATCACGCCGGCCATGCTGGCCGCGCGCGATCCGGCGACGCTCAAGGCCCGCTTCGACGATGTGCACCAACTGCGATACGGCACCTGTGCGCCCCGGGAGAAGGTGGAGATCGTGACGCTGCGCGCCGCCGTGGTTGGCCTGATGGACAAGCCGGCCCTGGAGCGGATCGCGCAGGGCAGTGCACAGCCGCCCGCGGCGGCCAGGCGCGGCGCGCGCAGCGTCTACTTCAGCGAGATCGGCGCCTCGGTCGATACCGAGGTCTTCGACCGGACGCACCTGCTCGCGGGCAACCGCATCCTCGGCCCGGCCCTCATCGAAGAGCACGCATCGACGACTGTTCTTCTGCCGGGCGACCGCCTGGAGGTCGACGCCTACGGAAATCTTCGCATCGACCTGGGAGGACACGACGCATGAACGCACCCATCCGACACCGGCATGCCGACGCGGTGCTGACCGAGATCGTGCGCAACGGCGTGCTCGCCGTGACCGAAGAGATGAAGACCAATCTCATGCGCACGGCCTACAACATGATCATCTACGAGGCCCTGGACTTCACCGTCGGGCTCTTCACGGCCGAAGGCGAGACGATCTCCATCGGCATCGGCCTGCCGAGCTTCATCCGCGGCATGGCGAACACCATCAAGGCCAAGCTCGAGCACTACGCGGACCCCGAGAACGGCACCATCGGCCCCGGCGACATCCTCGTCACCAACGATGCGTACATCACCGGCAGCCACCTCAACCACTTCACTTTCAGCCAGCCGATCTTCTTCGAAGGCCGGCTGACCGCCTGGGCCTGCTGCATGGCGCACTGGCCCGACGTTGGCGGCACGCTCGGCGGCGTCACATCCGACATCTATGCCGAGGGCATCCAGATCCCGATCATGAAGTACCAGGACGATGGGCGCGTCAATGCGGACCTGGTGCGCATCATCCGCACCAACGTCCGCTTGGCCGATCGCGCCATGGGCGATCTGCGGGCCCAGATCGTCGCGGTCAACACCGGCCACCGCCGCTTCACCGAGATCCTGCAGCGCTACGGCCGCTCGCCGGTGCTGGGCGCGATCGCACGCATCATGGACCTCTCGGAAGCAGCGGCGCGCGCGCGCACGCGCTCGATTCCCGACGGCGTCTACGAGGCCGAATCATTCATGGACGACGACGGCCTGGACGTCGGTGCGCGCGTGCCGATCAAGGTGCGCGTCGTCAAGCAGGGCGACGAGATCACGGTGGACCTGTCCGACGTGAGCCCTCAGGTGCGGGGCTTTTTCAACTCGGGCCCCAGCACCGGCTATTCCTGCGCGCAGGTGGCCTACAAATGCCTGACCTCGCCGACCGACTACCCGATCAACGAGGGCAGCTTCCGGCCGCTGAAGGTGATCGTGCCCGAAGGGACGGTGGTGAGCGCGAGCAAGCCGGCGGCGATGCGCAAGTGGATGACGTTCCCGATGACGGTCGTGGACACGATCTTCAAGGCCATGGCCGACGCGATCCCGCACCGCACGATCGCGGCGCACCATGCGGACCTGGTGATCGCCCTGTTCCACGGCATCTCGCCGCGCGACGGGCAGTTCTTCATCGGCTTCGTGGGGCCCACCGGCGGGGGCTGGGGCGCCAAGCAGACCGAGGACGGCATGAGCGGCGTCGTGTGTTCCAACGATGGCGACACGCACAACAGCCCTTGCGAGCAGCTGGAGGCCAAGTACCCCATCCTGATCGAGCGCCAGTCGCTGCGCGAGGACTCGGGTGGCGCGGGCCGGCATCGCGGCGGGCTGGGCACCGAAACCGTGGTGCGGGCGCGCGCCGCCATGTCGGTCGACGTGCAATCCGATCGCATGCATTGTCCGCCCTGGGGGCTGGACGGCGGCCATGCGGGTCTGGCCAACGAAGTGTTCGTCGCGGCGAGGGGCGAGGACCCGGCCACGAAGGAGACCGGAAAGGTGCGCAACCACCGCCTGCGGCCCGGCGACCGCCTGTTCCTGCGCGCGGGCGGCGGCGGCGGCTTCGGCCGGCCCGAGGAACGCGACCCCGAACGCGTCGCGAACGACGTGCGCCAGGGCTATGTGAGCGCGGCGCTCGCCCGCGACCTCTACAAGGTCGCCCTGCGGCCGGACGGCTCGGTCGATGCGGCGCGGACCCGGTTGCTGCGCGCGCCCGAAGGGATGGCATCGACAGCCCCTGCCGCCTAGTTGCGATGGACGCTTCCGCGGCACGACCGGAGGTCGCCTTGCGCGCCATCGGCCTGATGAGCGAGTGGCGGCGCGCGACCGCTGCCCACCTCGCCATCGCGGGCGGCATGTCCTGCGCCTGCGGCTCCGCGTTCGACGGGGTTCCGGTCGTCGATCTCGAGCACGATCTCGTTGCCTATGCCTACGAAAAGCACGCGGGAGCGCTCGGCGCCGTGTTCGAGCGCGCGGGCTGCCATGACGGGCAATGGTGCGATCTGGCGAGCCTGCTGCGGGCCGCCGCGCAATCCCCGGATGTCGAGCCCGGCGCGATGACCCGGATGCTGGATGACCTGGCCGTGGCCATTCAAAGCCTCGGCGGAGCGCGCTAGCGCCGGACGCCTCGAGCCGCCTCGAAGACCCGGACCCGCCGCGCTAGGCGGGCTTCCTCGGCGCCGACAGCGCGCGCACCTCGTCCGCCGTCAGCCAGCGCCAGCGCCCCGGCGGCAGGTCTGGCGTCAGCACGAGTTCGCCCATGGCCGAGCGGTGCAGCGACTCCACCCGGTTGCCCACCGCGGCCAGCATGCGCTTGACCTGGTGGTACTTGCCCTCGGTGAGCGTCATGCGCAAGTGGTGCGCATCCACCGCCTCGCAGGCCTGCGCGCGCACCGGGCGGGGGTCGTCGTCCAGCACCACGCCGTCGAGCAGCCGACGCACCTGGCGTTCGTCCAGCGGATGCTTCACCTGCGCCTCGTACACCTTGGGCACGTGGTGGCGCGGCGAGGTCATGCGGTGGATGAACTGGCCATCGTCGGACAGCAGCAGCAGGCCGGTCGTGTCCTGGTCGAGGCGGCCGACCGCCTGCACCCCGGCGGCCGCGCCGCCGCCGCGCTGGCGCAGCGGCCCGGGCAGCAGCGTGTAGACGCTCGGGTGGGCGCCGGGCTTGCGCGAACACTCGAACCCGGCCGGTTTGTGCAGCATCAGGTAGGCGCGCGCCTGGTAAGGCCAGGTCTCGCCCTGCACCTGGAACACCAGGCCCGGCTCTTCGAACGTGGCGGCCGGGTCGGTGCAGACCACGGGCGGATCGCCGACCGACACCAGGCCCTGCTGCACCAGGCCAAGGCAAACGCGCCGCGTGCCGAAGCCCTGGGAAAAAAGGATGTCCTGGAGTTGCATGGCCATGGGAGTGGAAACGTGCGTGACGGCGGTGGAACGGGACGGCGCATCTTCGCATGCCGCTCGAGCGCAAATGGGGGTTCGTAATCTTTTCAGACAATGAAAACTCCCAAAAACGGCCTTGTGTGCGGGCCGGTGCAAATGCATGATGCCGTCATCCGCGCTCCCGCCTCGCCGCCCCCACGACATGCCGATCAACAGCGACACCATCAAGACGGTCACGGCCGCGCTCTACCGGCGATCGCTGACGAAAATCCCGGACGACACGCACGCGGTGCTGGCACAGGCGCGCGAGCGGGAGACCGACGAGACGGCGCGCCGCACCATCATGATGATGCTGGACAGCGCGGACGCCGCGGCGCACACCGGCCAACTGGTGTGCTCCGACGTCGGCATTCCCACCTACAGCGTGAAGATCGGCACCCGGGTGCAGTTCACGGGCGCGGTGCGCCAGGCCATCACCGACGGCTTCGCCGAACTGGCCGCCACCATGGACCCGCCGATCCTCAAGATGGTCACGCATCCGCTGACGCACCAGCGAAGCCACGCGGGCAAGGACATCCCGATCGTCTCCTTCGACCTGATCGACGGCGCCGACTACATGGACATCGTGTGCTCGCCCAAGGCCATGGGCACCGGGCGCTGGGAAGCCGTGGAGGCCTTCGTCTACCCCACCGTCGAAGACGTGGAGAAATACGTGCTGGACGTGGTGCTGCGCGCGGGATCGCAGCCCTGCCTGCCGATCGTGGTGGGCGTGGGCATCGGCGGCACCTTCGACCATGCCGCCCGGCTGGCCAAGGAAGCGATGCTGCGCCCGCACGCCACGCCGCAGCCCGACCCGATGCTGGCCGGCATGGAGGCGCGCCTGCTCGACGCGATCAACCAGATGGGGTTCGGCGCCATGGGCACGGGCGGCGACTGCAGTGCGATGGCGGTGAACATCGACTACTCGGCCAGCCACGGCTTCGTGCCGGTGGCGGTGTGCTTCAACTGCTGGATCAACCGCCGCACCGCGGCGCGCATCCATGGCGACGGCCGGGTGGAGACGCTCCATGAGTGACGGCGCCGCATCCGCCACCCCAGCCGGCCGCAGCCGGCTGCACGCCTTGAGCCTGCCGCTGACCGAGGACCGCGTGCGCGAGCTGCGCGTGGGCGACATGGTCACGCTCACCGGCGCGGTGACCGTGAGCATCGGCATCCCCACGCACCAGCGGATGGCGCAGGCCGCGCGCAGTGGCCAGCCGCTGCCGGTGGACCTGGCCGGCGGCGCCTTCTTCCACCTCAGCACCTACGTGCGCGAGCAGGACGGCCGGCCCGTGCCGCTGTACCTGAACCCCAGCACGAGCACGCGCTACAACGCCTGGATGCCCGACATCGTGCGCGGGCTCGGCCTGCGCCTGGTGGGCGGCAAGGGCGGGCTGGACGCGGCCTGCGTCGACGCGCTGCGCGATGCCGGCTGCGCCTACCTGTCGTTCCTGGGCGGCGGCAGCCCGCTGCTGTCGCGTGCGCTGCGCGGCGTGATCAGCTCGCACTGGAACGAATACATCTCCCAGTTCCGCCTGCTGACGCTGGACGTGCAGGCCCTCGGCCCCGCCACGGTCTCGATCGACGCGCATGGCAACAGCGCCTACGAGCACTTGCGCGAACGCGCGGCCTCCCGCATGCCCGGCATTCTGGCCCGGGCGAAACAAGCCCGGGATGCCGGGCAGGCCGCGCGCTGACGCCCCATACCCTTCCGAAAATCCGAACACACCAGACCAGGAGACTCCATGCAACGCAGAACCTTCCAACGCACGCTGGCCGCCACGGCCGCCTTCATGATCGCCGGCCTGGGCAGCGCCCTGCCCGCCCACGCCCAGAGCAACTGGCCGAACAAGCCGGTGCGCCTGCTGGTCCCGTTCCCGGCCGGCGGCAGCACCGACGTCGTCGCCCGCCACATCGCCCAGGGGCTGAGCGAGAAGCTCGGCCAGCCGTTCGTGGTCGAGAACCGCGCCGGCGCGGGCGGCAACATCGGCACCGACCAGATGGCCAAGGCCGCGCCGGACGGCTACACCATCGGCCTGTCGACCTCCGGCCCGCTGGTGAACAACCAGTTCCTCTACAAGAACATGCCGTTCAACGCGGAGCGCGATCTCGAACCGGTCGCGCTGGTGGGCGAGATCCCGCTGGTGATCGCCGCCAACCCGAATGTCAAGGCCCGCAACCTCAAGGAGTTCGTCGCGCAGGCCAAGCAGCGCCCGCAGACGGCCACCGTCGGCCACCCCGGCAACGGCACCATCGGCCACCTCGCGCTCAAGCAGATGGGCATGGTGACGAACACGCCCTTCATCGACGTGCCCTACCGCGGCGACACCCCGGCCATGGCGGACCTGCTCGGCGGCAACGTCCAGGCGCTCTCGATCCCCATCACCGCGCTCATCCCCAACCTGTCCGCCGGCAAGCTGCGCGGACTGGCGGTGACGTCGGCGAGCCGCTACCCCGGCCTGCCCGAGATCCCGACCGCCAAGGAGCAGGGCGTCGACATGGTGGCCACCGTGTGGTTCGCGATCGTCGGCCCCAAGGGCATGCCGCCCGAGATCGTCAAGACCCTCAACACCGAGATCAATGAAATCGTCGGCTCCACCTACGGCCGCGCCAAGATGCAGCAGTACGGCCTGGTCGCCAACCTGGGAACGCCGGACCTGCTGCGCAAGATGATCGACCAGGACTCCAAGAAGTGGCAGAAGGTGATCTCGGCCGCCAAGATTTCCATCGAATGACTTCCGCCATGAGCCCTTCCTCCCGCCCCCTGCTCTTCGACGCCCACGCCCATCTGGTCGCGGACGACCAGACCGCCTACCCGCGCAACCCGATGCAGCGCGCGGCCAATGCGCCGCCGCGCCTGCCCGGCGTGATCGGCACGCCCGGCGGCCACCACGGCCCCAAGCCGATCAACGAGGTGCCCGACGTCTCGCGCATGCTGGTCTGGATGAAGGAGGAGAACGTGGACGGCGCGGTGGCCGTGCAGAAGCGCATGATCTACCGCTACGACAACAGCTACATCCTCGACTCGTCGGACCGGTACCCGGAGATCTTCTCGGCCGTGGTGATCCTCGACGCCGAGGACGCCGGCACCGCGCCGCTGGTGCGGCGCTACATCGAGAACCACGGCCTGGCCGGCGTGCGCCTGTTCGGCGGCCGCCAGCCCGACGGCAGCATGCCCTGGCTCAACTCGCCGATGGCGCTCAAGACCTGGGAAGTGGCCGACGAACACGGCCTGGTGATGGACCTGGAGGTGCTGGCCATCGGCGGCGGCGGCCCGTCCATCCCGACGCTGATCGAGCTCTCCCGGCAGTACCCCAACGTGCGCATCGTGCTGGACCACCTGCTCGAGCCCGAGATGGACGAAGGCGAGCACTTCGGCCTCGACGAACGCTACGAGACGCTCTCGCCGATCCGCAACATCTCGTTCAAGTGGACTTCGATCAACCTCGACATCTGCCGCGAGATGGGCATCCCCGCCGACCGGGTGCTGCGCCGCGCGACCGACCTCTACGGCGCCGACCGCCTGATGTGGGGCTCGGACATCGGCACCTCGTCGGGCACCTACAAGGACATGGTGCAGCGCGCCATCGACTCCGCCGCGCTGCTGAGCGAGGCCGAGAAAACCGCGCTGTTCCACGACACCGGCCGCCGCATCTTCCAGAAGGGCGGCAGCGGCCGCCGCGCCTGAGCGCCCAGGGCCTTCCCCGATGTCCGACGCCACCGGCTTCACCACCCTGGACGCCACCACCATGGACACGGCCACGGCCTACCGGCTGCTGGTCGGCGCGGTGGTGCCGCGCCCGGTGGCCTGGATCACCACCCGCGGCAAGGACGGCGTGGTCAACGCCGCGCCCTTCAGCTCCTACAACTACGTGGCCCACAGCCCGCCGATGGTCGCGGTCAACATCGGCACCAAGGACGGCCAGCTCAAGGACACCGCGCGCAACATCGTCGAGACCGGCGAGTTCGTGGTCAACGTCGCCACCTTCGACGCCATGGAGCCGATGCACGGCTGCAGCGCCGACTACCCGAGCGGCACCAGCGAGGCCGAGGCGCTGGGCATCGCGCTGCTGCCCAGCGAGCGCGTCGCGCCGCCGCGGGTGGCGGTCTCGCCGGTCCAGATGGAGTGCCGCCTGGAGCGCGCGATCACGCTCGGCCGCGGCCTGAACACGCTCTACATCGGCGAAGTGCTGCTGTTCCACCTGTCCCACACCGTGTTCGACGGCCGCTACGTCGACAGCGTGAAGATGCGGCCGATCGCCCGCCTGGGCGGCCCGCTCTACGCCGAGCTCGGCACGCTGCACAACCGGCCGCAACTGCAGAAACCACCCAAGTGAACGCCTCCGCCTCATGACACAACGACACCTGAAACTGGGCACCTTCGTCAAGACCGCCTCGCCCCACGTGGTCGAGGTGCTGGGCACCACGGCGCTGGACTTCGTCTGCCTGGACGCCGAGCACGCCCCGTTCGACCGCGCCACGCTCGACCTGATGGTGCTGGCCGCGCGCGCGGTCGGCAAACCCGCCTTCATCCGGATCGCCGAGGTCAACCCGGCCGTGGTGCTGTCGGCGCTGGACATCGGCGCCGCCGGCCTGCTGGTGCCGCACGTGGACAGCGCCGAGCAGGCGCGCGACGTGGTGGCCATGGCGCGCTACAAGGGCGGCGTGCGCGGCTTCTCCAGCTCGCCCCGCTTCGCCGCCTACGGCAGCCTCGGCATGCAGGAAGCGCTGCGCATCGGCGACGAGGCCCAGGTGATCTGCCAGATCGAGTCCGAAGACGCGGTGCGCAACGCCGAGGCGATCGCGGCCGTCCCCGGCGTCGCGGGCCTGTTCGTGGGGCGCGCCGACCTGGCGCTGACCATGGGCCTGGACAGCCCGCGCGACGAGCGCGTGCTCGAAGCCACCCGCCGCGTGCTGGCCGCCGCCACCGCGGCCGGCAAGCTGGCCGGCATGCACGTGTCGGGCAACGCCGAGCGCGACCAGTTCGCGGCGCTGGGCGCCGACTGGTTCATCGTGTCCTCCGACCAGACCCTGCTGCGCCAGGCCGCGCAGGCCATCGCCCAACACCCCGACTGACCACCCCGACCGACACCCAAGGACCCGCGCCATGCCCCTGCTGCCCTCTCAACTGGCCACCTGCGACCGCTACCACGACCGCGAGCCCCGCCCCGTGCCGGGCGACAGTTGCCCGGCCTGGATCACCCGCGGCGCGAACTTCGTCGTGGCGGTGTCCCGCGTCCGGCCCGGCGACACGCTGCAGCGCAACGACGCCGACGAATACGTGCTGCTGCTGCCCGACACCCCCGGCCTTTCCGCCGACGTGCAGGCATCGGGCCAGACGCTGACGGCCGGCCCGGACAGCCTGACCATCGTGCCGCCCGGGCCGAGCACCCTGCACGTCAAGGGCGCCGGGCTGCTGGTGCGCGTGTTCCCGATCGACGCCGGCGCCGACCTGCTGCCATTGGCGTCCAACCAGGCCACCTACGCAACGCCCAACCCGGACGCGGCCCCGATCGCGGCCTGGCCCGAACCGGTGGGCGGCTACCGGCTGCGCCACTACCGGCTGGCCGAGCACGTCACCGAAGGCACGCAGATGCGCATCTTCTGCACCCGCAAGCTGATGATCAACCCGCTGCTCGCGCGCACCGTGGCGCGCGACGTGCGCAAGCTCAGCCCCCACAGCCACGCCGATTTCGAGCAAGGCTCGCTGGCGCTGTCGGGCACCTACGTGCACCACCTGCGCTACCCCTGGGTGCCCGACATGACCCTGTGGCGAGAAGACCAGGCCGAGCAGATGGGCAGCCCCTCGCTGCTGGTGGTGCCGCCGAAGGTGGTGCACACCAGCCGCAACATCGACGCGCCCGGCGTGCTGGTCGACATCTTCGCCCCGCCCCGCCTGGACTTCGCGCGCAAGGGCGTCGTGCGCAACGGCGACGAATACCCGATGCCGCAGCAGGAGCCGGCCCACACCTGATCCGTCCCGGCCACGGGATGGGCGCGGGCGTTACCATTGGCCTGAACCCCGGTTTTGCAGAGCGGGCGTCGCGAGAATGGGCCGTGTGCGCGGCTTGGCGCCGCGGCCCGCCCACGCAGAGCCAGCCCATTCCCCCTTGGAGACACCCATGATCGACAAGACAGCGCCCTCGGTGGCGGCCGCGCTGCAAGGCGTGCAGGACGGCGCCACCGTGCTGATCGGCGGCTTCGGCACCGCCGGCATTCCCAGCGAACTGATCGAGGGCCTGATCGAACAGGGCGCGCGCGAACTGACGGTGGTCAACAACAACGCCGGCAATGGCGACACCGGCCTGGCCGCGCTGCTCAAGGCCGGACGCGTGCGCAAGATCATCTGCAGCTTCCCGCGCCAGGCCGACTCCCACGTGTTCGATGCGCTGTACCGCAGCGGCCGGATCGAGCTCGAGCTGGTGCCCCAGGGCAACCTGGCCGAGCGCATCCGCGCCGCCGGCGCGGGCATCGGCGCCTTCTTCTGCCCCACTGGCTACGGCACCGAACTGGCGGGCGACCGCGAAACCCGGGTGATCGACGGCAAGCCCCACGTGCTCGAATTCCCGATCCACGCCGACCTGGCCCTCATCAAGGCCGAGCGCGGCGACCGCTGGGGCAACCTGACCTACCGCAAGGCCGCGCGCAACTTCGGCCCGGTCATGGCCATGGCGGCGAAGAAGACGGTCGCCACGGTGCACGAGATCGTGCCGCTGGGGGCCCTGGACCCGGAAGCCATCGTCACTCCGGGCATCTTCGTCAGCCAGGTCGTCAGGATCGAACGCGTGGCCACGCAGGCCGGCGGGTTCAGGAAGGCCGCATGACCATGAGCCACCAACGCCGCACCAAGGACCAGCTCGCCGCCCGCGTGGCCCAGGACATCTTCGATGGCGCGGTGGTCAACCTCGGCATCGGCCAGCCCACCCTGGTGGCCAACCACCTGCCGGCCGGCCGCGAGGTGATCCTGCACAGCGAGAACGGCATCCTGGGCATGGGGCCCGCGCCCGCCGGCGGCGAAGAAGACTACGACCTCATCAACGCCGGCAAACAGCCGGTCACGCTGCTGGCCGGCGGCGCCTACTTCCACCACGCCGACAGCTTCGCGATGATGCGCGGCGGCCACCTGGACATCTGCGTGCTGGGCGCGTTCCAGGTCTCGGCCACGGGCGACCTGGCCAACTGGAGCACCGGCGAGCCTGGCGCCATTCCCGCCGTGGGCGGCGCCATGGACCTGGCCATCGGCGCCAAGCAGACCTGGGTCATGATGGACCTGCTCACCAAGAAGGGCGAAAGCAAGGTGGTGGCGCAGTGCAGCTACCCGCTCACCGGCATCGGCTGCGTCAAGCGCATCTACACCGACCTGGCCACGCTCGAATGCACGCCGCAGGGCCTGCGGCTGATCGACACCGTCCCGGGCCTGGACCTGGCCGGGCTCGAGCGCCTGATCGGCCTGCCGGTGGCGCCCAGCCAGCGATAAGACAAGCACAGGAGACCCCATGACGACCCAGGCCTTCATCTGCGACGCGATCCGCACGCCGTTCGGCCGCTACGGCGGCGCGCTGTCCTCGGTGCGCACCGACGACCTGGGCGCGATCCCGCTGCGCGCGCTGATGCAGCGCAACCCGCGCGTGGACTGGGCCGCCCTGAGCGACGTGATCTTCGGCTGCGCCAACCAGGCCGGCGAGGACAACCGCAACGTCGCGCACATGAGCAGCCTGCTGGCCGGGCTGCCGCTGGACGTGCCCGGCGCCACCATCAACCGCCTTTGCGGCTCGGGCCTGGACGCCGTGGGCACCGCCGCGCGCGCCATCAAGGCCGGCGAGGCCTCGCTGATGATCGCCGGCGGCGTGGAGAGCATGAGCCGCGCGCCGTTCGTGATGCCCAAGGCCGAGAGCGCGTTCAGCCGCGCCAACGCGGTGTACGACACCACCATCGGCTGGCGCTTCGTCAACCCCAGGATGAAGGCACAGTACGGGGTGGACTCGATGCCGGAGACGGCGGAGAACGTGGCGCAGGACCACGGCATCGAGCGCGAGGCGCAGGACCGCATGGCGCTGGCCAGCCAGCTCAAGGCGGTGGCCGCGCAGCAGGCGGGCCACCTGGCGCGCGAGATCTGCGCGGTCACGATCGCGCAGAAGAAGGGCGATCCGGTCGTGGTCGAGCGCGACGAGCACCCGAGACAGACCAGCCTGGAGGCGCTGGCCAGGCTCAAGGGGGTGGTCAGGCCCGAGGGCACGGTGACGGCGGGCAACGCCAGCGGGGTCAACGACGGGGCGTGCGCGCTGCTGCTGGCCGACGAGGCCTCGGCCGCGAAGCACGGGCTCACGCCGAGGGCGCGGGTGGTGGGCATGGCCACGGCGGGGGTGGCGCCGCGGGTGATGGGGATCGGCCCGGCGCCGGCGACCGAGAAGGTGCTGGCGCTGACCGGGCTGAAGCTGGAGCAGTTGGACGTGATCGAGCTGAACGAGGCGTTCGCGGCGCAGGGGCTGGCGGTGCTGCGGCTGCTGGGGCTCAGGGACGACGACGAGCGGGTCAACGCCTGGGGGGGCGCGATCGCGCTGGGGCATCCGCTGGGCGCCAGCGGGGCGCGGCTGGCGACCACGGCGGTCAACCGGCTGCACGCCGGCGGGGGGCGCTACGCGCTGTGCACCATGTGCATCGGCGTCGGCCAGGGCATCGCCGTGATCATCGAGCGGGTCTGACCGACGCGCCTGGTGGCATGCCCTCCTTCGCCCCCATCCGCTCGGTCGAACGCGCCATCGACGTGCTGCTGGCGCTGAACCGGAACCCGGTGTGCTCGCTCGACCTGCTCCATCGGCAGACCCGCATTCCCAAGCCCACGCTGGTGCGCCTGCTCGAAACGCTGCAGAGCAAGGGCCTGGTCACCCATGCCCCCCAGTACGGGGCCTACGGCCTGTCGTCGGGCGTGAAGACGCTGTCGGCGGGCTACCACGGTGAGCCCCGGATCGTCGAGGCCAGCGCCGCGCCGGCGGACGCGCTGACGCGCAAGATCAAGTGGCCCCTGGCGCTGGCCGTGCCCGACTACGACGCCGTGATCGTGCGCTACAGCACCATCCCGAACTCGCCCCTGGCGCTGCTGCACTCGACCATCAACATGCGCCTGTCGCTGGTGGGCCGCGCGATGGGCCGTGCCTACCTCGCCTTCTGCAGCCGGGAGGAGCGCCGCGCGCTGCTGGACATCCTCCAGCTCTCCCCCCACGAAGAAGACGCACTGGCGCACGACCGCCCCGCGATCGACCGCATGGTGCGCCAGATCCGCGATGACGGCTACGCGCTCAGGGAGCCGGGCATCCGCCCGATCTCGCGCACGCTGGCGGTCCCGGTCTTCGAGGGCCGGCGCGTGGTAGCGACGATCGGCCTGACCTGGATCGCCTCCACCTTCAGCGACGAGCAGGCGGTCGAGCGCTACCTGCAACCGCTGCGGGACCTGTCGCGCCAGATCGGCGAACGCCTGGCCCAGTTATGAACCCACCCGGACGACCACCTTGACCACTCCTACCCCCCCTACCCCCAGACGCATCGGCATCGTCGGCGCGGGCGCCGTCGGCGGCCACCTGGCGGCCCGGCTGGCGATCGCCGGCCACACGGTCACCCTGCTCGCGCGCGGCGACACCCTGCAGGCCGTGCGGGCGCAAGGCCTGCGCTACACCACGGGCCAGCAGCCGCAGCAGCGCCTGGCGGTCCGGGCCGAATCCAGCGCCGAGGCGATGGGCCCGCAGGAGCTCGTGATCCTGGCGCTCAAGTCGCAGGCGCTGCCGGCGGTCGTGCCCACCCTGGGGCCGCTGATCGCGCCGGACACCACCGTGCTCCCGGTCAGCAACGGGCTGCCATGGTGGTACTTCCTCGTGCCCGGCGTTCCCTTGAGCGGGCTGCGGCTGTCCAGCGCCGATCCGCAAGGCAGCATCGAATCGGCCATTCCCGCGCCGAGCATCCTGGGCGGCAGCATCGTGGTCGCGTGCCATTGCCCGGCGCCCGGCGTGGTCGTCCACGACAGCGGCAACCGGCTGACGATCGGCGAACCCGCTGGCGGATCCAGCGCCCGTGCCGAGTCCTGGGCGCAGGTGCTGACCCAGGCCGGCGTGGACACCACGGCCAGCCCCAACGTCCGCGCCGCGATCTGGCTCAAGCTGCTGGGCAATGTGTGCTCCAACCCCTTGAGCCTGCTCACCACCTCGCCCACCGACCAGATGCTCGACGACCCGGGTGTGTGTGCGCTGTACATCACCCTGATGAACGAGTGCATCGCGCTCGGCCGCCGCCTGGGCCTTCCGATCGACACCACCGCCGAACAGCGCATCGCCCAGGCCCGCCAGCTCGGCGCGATCCGCAGCTCGATGCTGCAGGACTTCGAAGCCGGCCGCAGCGTCGAACTCGACGCCATCCTGGGCGCGCCGATCGAATGCGCCCATGCCATCGGCCAGCCCGTCCCCCACCTGGAGCACGTGTACGCGCTCGCGCGGATGCGGGCTCGGCAGGCTGGGCTGTATTCGTAGCTCCCCCCTGCGCGCCTTCGGCGCTCCGTGCGGCCGCCGGAGGCGGCTGCTCTTCGGGCACGTCCAAGCCTGCGCAGGCAGGCTTGGAGCCGCGGCCCTCAGCCCCCTCTCTGGCGCGCCGCTGCGCGGCGCTTGGAGGGGGGACGACAGCTCGGGCCGGCGAAGCCGAACCCTCGCTGTCTCTGGGTTTGCGTTACCTCACTCGTTGCGGGTCGCGCTCCGGCTTGGGGATGTATTCCTCAGGATCCTCAGTCCATTCGCCACCACCAATAGGCTGGCGCCCATGTCCGCGAACACCGCCATCCACATGCTGGCGCTGCCGAGCAGCGCCAGCAGCAGGAACACCGCCTTGATGCCGAGCGCGAGGCTGATGTTCTGCACCAGGATGGCGTGGGTCCTGCGCGAGAGGTGGATCGCCTGCGGGATGCGGCGCAGGTCGTCGTTCATGATGACCACGTCCGCGGCCTCCATGGCGATGTCGGTTCCGCTGCCGCCCATGGCGAAGCCCATGTCGGCGCGCGCGAGCGCCGGCGCGTCGTTGATGCCGTCGCCGGTCATGGCGACGAAGCCGTGCGCGCGCTGCAGCGCCTCGACCGCGGCGAGCTTGTCCTGCGGCAGCAGGTTGCCGCGCGCATCGTCGATGCCGGCCTGGCGCGCGATCGCCGCCGCGGTGGCCGGGTTGTCGCCGGTCAGCATGGCGCTGGCCACGCCCAGCGCGTGCAGTTGCGCCAGCGCCTCGCGCGAACTGTCCTTGATGGTGTCGGCCACCGCGAAGATCGCCAGCACCTGGTCCTTCGACGCCAGCAGCGTGAGCGTGCGGCCCTGCGCCTCGTGTTCCGCCAGCCGCGCCTCGATCTGCGGATGGCACAGCCCGCGTTCCTCGATCAGCCGGTGGTTGCCCAGCGCCAGCTCCACGCCGCCGACCGCGGCCTCGACGCCCCGCCCCGCCAGGGCCGTGAAGCCCGTCAGCTCGTCCGCGCCGTGCCCGCTGCCGCCCAGCCCCTGCGCGATCGCGCGCGACACCGGGTGGTCGGAATACGCGGCCAGGCGCCCGGCCCAGGCGCGGACCTGTGCCTCATCGTGGTCGGACGGAAGGAACTCGGCGGCCACCAGCTGGGGCCGGCCTTCGGTGATGGTGCCCGTCTTGTCCAGCGCGATGGCCTGGATGCGGCGGGCGTTCTCCAGGTGCACGCCGCCCTTGATCAGGATGCCGCGCCGCGCCGCCGCCGCCAGGCCGCTGACCACCGTCACCGGCGTGGAGATCACCAGCGCGCAGGGGCAGGCGATCACCAGCAGCACCAGCGCTTTGTAGACCGCTTCCATCCCGCTCCAGCCCAGCAGCCACGGCGCGAGCAGGCAGACCGCCAGCGCGAGCCCGAAGACCGCGGGCGTGTAGACCGCGGCGAACCGGTCCACGAACTGCTGGGTCGGCGCGCGCGAGCCCTGGGCCTGCTCGACCGCATGGATGATGCGGGCCAGCAGCGTGTCGCCCGCCGGCGCGCTCACGCGCAGCTCGAACGCGCCGGTGGTGTTGATCGTGCCGGCGTAGACCGCATCGCCCAAGGTCTTGTCCACCGGCAGGCTCTCCCCGGTCACCGCGGCCTGGTCGATCGCGGTGGAGCCGGCCACGACCACGCCGTCGAGCGGCACGCGCTCGCCCGGCTTGACGCGCGCGACCGCGCCCACCGGCACCGCCTTGGCGCTCGTGCGCTGCCAGGTCCCATCAGGCTGGCGCACCTCCGCGGTCTCGGGCGTCATGTCGAGCAGGCCTTTGATGGCGTTGCGGGCGCGGTCGAGCGAACGCGCCTCGATCCGCTCCGCGATCGCGTACAGCGCCATCACCATCGCGGCCTCGGGCCATTGCCCGATCAGGAACGCCCCGGTGACCGCCACCGTCATCAGCGCATTGATGTTCAACCGCCCCTGGCGCAGCGCGGCCAGGCCCTTGGCGTAGGTGGAGAACCCGGCCAGCCCGATGGCCAGCGCCGCCAGCGCCATGCCGATGGCCGAGTAAGCCGGGCCGTCCGGCAGGAAGAAGGACACCAGCTCGGCGCCGATGGCGAACACCAGCGCCCAGATCGAGCGTGCCCATCCGTCGCCGAACCACCTGGAGCCGATGCCCTGCTCCGCGGCATGGGAATGGTCATGGCCATGGGCATGCCCATGGGTGCACGCGCCGTGGCCAGCCTCGGCATCGGTATCGGCGCCCGGCCAGGGCAGCGGCTTGAACCCGGCTTGGCGGATCGCTTCCAGCGCCGCCGGCATCGCCTCGGGCGGCGCATCGATGGTGAGCGTGCGCGCAGCCAACTGGAACCGCAGGCCGCGCAAGCCCGGCAGGTCGGCCAGCGCGCGCCGGATCTCCCCCTCCTCCGCGGCGCAGTCCATGGCCGGAATGCGAAAGGTCTGGCCCGCTGCTGCATGGGAATGTTCAGGTTTCATGCAGCCATTGCAAACCCTGTAGCGACCACGGAGTCAAGCCCCGCGCATCCTTCTTTCAGGATGCTGGCGATGCATCTCTTCCTTCAGTTCCCCGATGAACACCCTCAGCTTGGCCGACTGCGATGCCCGGCTGGCCGACACGGCCCACACATCAGCGGGCTGGCGCCAGTCGGGCAATACACGCTGGAGCGATCCTGCCTTGAGGCTTCGGGCAAAGAACCAGTCCGTGCCCAGCATGATCCCGAACCCGCTCTGCGCCCACGACAGGACCACTTCGTTGTCGTTGGATGCCAGGTCGGAGTGGATCGACACGCTTTCCCAGCCATTGGGCCCTTCGAGGCGCCATTCGCCCAGGGGCTCGTTGCGGTCCTTGAACAGGATGCACCGGTGGTTGCGGACCTCGCTCAAGCTTGCGGGCGCCCCATGCCGGGCGATGTAGGACGGCGCGGCGCAGAGGATGCGCGAGCTTTCGAACAGCCGGTGGCTGATGAGATGAGGCTCGTTCGGCTGCCCTGTCCGGATGTCGAGGTGCAGGTCTTCGTCGACCAGGTTCACCGGCCGGTTCACGATCTCGAGCCATATATCGAGCTGCGGATACCGCGTCTTCAGCCGCGCCAGAGCGGGCGCCACATAGTCCCTGCCGAGGCGGGCGCTGGCGCTGATGCGCAGCGGACCTCGCGGCTCGCCTTTTCCGGCCACGAGCTCATCCGCCATTTCGGCGGTGTCGTCCAGGAGCTTGTGGGCCCACTGGTAGAACCGCTTGCCTTCGTCCGTCAGGCTGACCTGCCGCGTCGTCCGGTGCAGGAGCTTGACGCCGAGTGCCGCCTCCAGGCCGGCGATGCGCTTGCTGATCGTCGTTTGCGGGATGTTTTCGGCGCGGGACGCGGCGCTGAAGCCGCCATGTTGCACGACCCGCTTGAAGGTCAGCAGGTCCGCAATTCTCAGGGAATCAAGCATGTTTGGTGCTCAGTGAGAGCAGAATTTGCGTCAAATATTCAATGTAGCGTCAGATAGACTTCCCTGCCAAGGGGATTGGCGCGCGCCACCCCTTGCCTCACGGTGCGATCTTCTTCGGGCCGGAAAACGTGGAGCCGCCGCATGCGCGCAGGAATTACCGGCAAGACACGCCTCATCGCCTTGCTCGGCTCCCCCGTGAGCCACAGCAAATCACCGGGAATGCAGAACGCCTGTTTCCAGGCCGTCGGCGCGGACTTCGTCTACTTGGCCTTCGATGTCAAGCTGGACCAGGCCGAGCAGGCGGTGCAGGCGTTGAGGCTGCTGAATGTCCGCGGCGGCAATGTCACCATGCCCCTGAAGCGGGCGGTCTGCCAGTACCTGGACAAGCTGTCGCCCGCGGCGGAGCTGGCGGGCGCCGTGAACGTCATCGTGAACGACGACGGCGTCCTGACCGGGCACCTCACCGACGGAGAGGGTTTCATGATGTCCCTGGCCGACGTAGGTGTCGACCCGACCGGCCGGAAGATGACCATCGTGGGCGCCGGAGGCGCCAGCACCGCCGTGGCCATCGAGGCGGCTTCGCGAGGGGTGCGGGCGATCTCCATGTTCAATGCGCGCGATGCGTTCTTCGCCAACGGCGAGCACACCATGCGCCTGCTGCACGCCAGGTTCGGCTGCGATGCCCAACTGTTCGATCTTGCGGACACCACCGCCCTGCAAAGGGAAATCGCCGCCAGTGACATCTTCATCAATGGCACGCCCATCGGCATGGAGGACACCAGGTCGCAGAGCGTGATACCGGACACCGGGTTTTTCCACCCCGCGCTCGTGGTGTGCGACCTCATCTACGTGCCGCAAGAGACCACGCTGCTCAAGCTCGCCAAGGCCGCGGGCTGCCAGACGGTCGGCGGGCTGGGCATGCAGTTGTTCCAGGGGGTGCGCGCCTTCCAGCTATGGAGCGGCAGAGACATGCCGCTGGACGTCGCGAGGGCTGCCCTGTCAGGTGCCGCCTGAACCTTCCCTCAGGGGGGGTGCAGAAAATCATTGCCACTTCAGGAGAACACGCATGAACACGCAAGGCTTCCTGGCCATCTGGTGCGAAATCGGGCCGGACGATCTCAAGGACTACCGCCATTGGCTGACGCGCGAGCACATCGCGGACCGGATCTTCTCTCCGGGTTTCCTGGGTGTTCGGCTGTTCTGCTCTGTCGATAATGAACGGGCGCACTTTTTCCTGTACTCAACGGAAAGTCCTGCCGTGATGAGCAGCCCGTCCTACGTCCACATCCTGAACAACCCGTCGGCATGGACCAAGCGGATCATGCCGAAGTTCGGCCCGTTCGACCGCGCGGCGGGTGGGGTGGTGCTCAAGGTGGGCGTAGGGTTCGGTTCGCACGTGCTGGTCAGCCGCGTCCGCGCGCAGGCGGCGACACGGGATGCCACCCGCTGCCGTGAAGCGCTGGCCCGACTGCTCGAACTGGACGACGTGGTTTCCGTGCGGCTGCTGGAAACCGATCGCGCCACCACGGGCATCCAGAGCGAGGAGAAGACGATGCGCAAGGGCGTCGAAGGCGATTTCGACTACCTGCTGGTCGTCGAAGCGATGAGCGAGGCCGGCGCCCGCGCATCCCAGCCCGCCATTGCCGCGACGCTGCAGGCCGCGCTGCCCGGATACCAGTCGCACGACCAGTCGATCAGGAAGGTGATCTACGGCCAGACCCCCTACGAGGGCGAGTCGGCGTGAGCCTTCCGGCGCACGGCAGGATCGACCCCAGACACTCACGGCCCAACCCCCCATCACCCGCCAACATGCCCATGCAGCAGCGTTCCCTGGCCTTCGATGTCGCCGTGGTTGGCGGCGGATCCGCCGGTGTCGCGGCCGCCGCGGCCGCGGCGATGTCGGGCGCGCGCACGGTCCTGATCGAACGCTACGGCTTTCTCGGCGGGGCCGCTACCGCGTCCTCGGTCCTGACCTACGATGGGTTCTACTACCGCCGCAGCGAGCCCGAGTTCGCCGTCGGAGGCCTCGGCGCCGCGTTCCTCGCCCAGCTGTCGTCCTACGGTCCGCCGGCCACGCCCTTGCTGTCCTCCAACGGCAACTGGATCGTCCCGTTCAACGCGGAGTCGTCCAAGCTCGCGCTGGATGCGCTGGTGCTGCAGTCCGGCGCCACCTGCCTGCTTCACGCGCTGCTGGTGGATGCGCGCGCCGCGGGCGGCAAGCTCTCGTCCATCGTGATGGCCGACCACAGCGGCACCTTCGAGGTGTCCGCGCGCCAGTTCGTGGATGCCAGCGGTGAAGCCAATCTGGCGGCCCTGGCCGGGGTGCCGATGGTGCACATGGATGGCGCGCGCTTTGCGGCCTCCCTGTGCGCGCGGATCGGTGGCATTCCCGCCGACGTGACGCTCGATCGCCAGCGGCTGGTCGCCGCGGCCGCGCGGGCGAATTCAACCGGGCTCACGGTCAATGTCCGCGAGTCGGGCGGCTTCACGACCCGGATCCCCGGCAGCGACGACCATTGGTGGATGGGCGTGGACGTCGCCACCGATGGGCTGAGCGCAGCCAGCTTGACGGCGGCCGAACAACACAGCCGCGAAGCCATCTGGCGCTTCGTGCAAGCGCTGCGCCTGCAGCCGGGCTGCCAGGCGGCCACGCTGGTGTCCACCGGCCCGCAGATCGGGGTGCGGGAGACGCGCCACCCGCTCGCCCGGCAAATGCTGGCCGAATCGGATGCGAAACGGGGCACACGCAGCCCGTCCGGCATCGCCCGCGCCGCCTGGAACATCGAACGCCACGACGTTCCCGGCAAGCCCAGCATGCAGCCGATCGGCGGCGAGGATTTCTTCGACGTGCCGCTGGCGTCCCTGCAGGCGGACGGCATCGACAACCTGTGGTTTGCGGGCCGCACGGTCGGTGCGGATCGGACCGCCTACAGCTCCCTGCGCGTCATGGGAACGGCGTTCGCGACCGGCCAGGCCGCGGGCACGGCGGCGGTTCTCGCGCTCCAGCGCCCGGTCGAACCCCAGGCACTTCGAGCCCTGCTCGCTTCCCATGGCGCGATCGTCTGACCGCGCGAATCCTGCACCCCCAACCAAGAACCCTTTGGAGACCATGATGTTCAAACTTTCCAAGTCCCTCGCGCTCGCGCCGGCCATGGCATTGGCCGCATCGCTGGCGGCGGTATCCGGCAGCGCCCTGGCGGCGGACTGGCCCGCCAAGCCCCTGCGGATGATCGTCGGCTTCGCGGCCGGCTCCTCGCCCGACGTGCAGGCACGGCTCCTGGCCGAGCCGCTGTCCAAGGCGCTGGGCCAGCCCGTCGTGGTCGAGAACAAGCCCGGCGCGAGCGGGAACATCGGCGCGGACGCCATCGCCAAGGCCACCGACGGCTACACCATCGGGATCATCGGCAACGGGCCGCTGACCAGCTCCCCGTTCCTCTACAGCAAGCTCCCCTACAACCCGGCCAAGGACTTTGCGCCCATCGCGCTCATCGGCGCCTCTCCGCTGGTGTGGGTCATCTCCAAGAATCCCAACATCCAGAACGCGGAGCAGTTCATTCGCCATGCCCGCGCGGAAGGCGACAAGCTGACCTACGCATCGGTCGGCCCCGGCTCGGGCACCCACCTTGGCGTGGAGCTGCTGAAACCGGCGCTGAACATCAATCCCCTGCACGTGCCCTTCAACGGCGGCCCCGCGGCGCTCATCGCGCTGGCCAATGGCCAGGTCCAGATGGCGCTGATCCCGCCCTCCACGGCCGCCCCCATGATCCAGGCCGGCCGCATCGAGGCCATCGCCGCCACCAGCGCCAAGAAAAGCGCCCTGCTCCCGACGCTGCCCGGCATGGAGGAGCTCGGCGCGAAGGGCGTCAACATCGAGGTCTGGAACGCCGTGATGGCGCCGAGCACGATGCCCAGGGCACACCAGGCCATCCTGAGCAAGGCCATACAGAAGATCGTGCAAAGCTCCGAGGTCCGCCAGAAGCTCCTGGCCCAGGGATGGCGCGTCGAGGACGCCAGCGTCGAAGCGCTGACCAAGCGCATTCAGGCGGACACGAAGAGCTACGAAACGGTGATCCGCAGCAACAACATCAAGCTCGACTGATACCGCCTTCCGAGGCGGGCCACCGGGAGGGGGTCAGTCCGCGCTGATGCGCGCGTCGGTCACCACCTTCTTCCAGCGCGCCAGGTCGCTCTTGACCACCTGGGCGAACTCGGACGGGGTGGAGGTCTTGACCGCCAGGCCCTTCTCCGCGAGCTCGGCCTTGACGTCGGGGGCGTTCATCACCTCGATGAAGTCGCGGTTGATACGCGCCACCGTGTCGGCCGGCGTGCGGCCGGGGGCGAACACGCCGTACCAAGCGTCGATGCCGTCCATCACGTCGATGCCCTGCTCCCTGAAGGTGGGGATCTCGGGCGCGATCGGGTTGCGGCCCGCGCCGGTGACGGCGATGAAGCGCATCCGGCCTGCCTGCTCGAGCGGACGGGTCGAGTGCACGGTGGCGAACATCATCTGCACCTGGCCGCTCATGAGGTCGGTCAGCGCGCCCTGGATGCCCTTGTAGGGCACGTGCAGGATGTCCAGGCCGTGGGCCGACTTGAACAGCTCCATGGCCAGGTGGTGGGGCGTGCCATTGCCGGGCGAGGCGTAGTGCAGCTTGCCGCCGCTCTTCTTCACCAGGTCCATGAGCTGCTTCATGTCCTTGGCGGGCACGGACGGGTGGATCACGAAGGCGAAGCCGGTCTCGGCCAGCTTGACCACGGGCGCGAAATCGGCCACGGGGTCGAACGGTACGCTCTTGTAGACCGCGGGCGTCATGGTGAAGGTGTTGATCGCCATCAGCAGCGTGTGGCCGTCGGGCGCCGCCGTGGCCACCGCCTGCGCGCCCAGGTTGCCGCTGGCGCCCGGCCGGTTGTCCACCACCACCGGGTGGCCCCAGCGGGCCGAGAGCCGGGGCGCGATGATGCGGGCGATGATGTCGCTGCCGCTGCTGGGCGTGAAGGGCACGACCAGGGTGATGGTCTTGGAGGGAAAGGATGCCGTGCCCTGGGCCTGGGCCAGGGCGGGCATCGCGAGGCAGGCCGCGGCTGCGGCGGCGAAGTGGCGTCTTTGCATGGTGGTGTCTCCGTGGTGGTTCGTCAGAGTTTGAGCAGGCGCTCGGCGTTGAGGTGCGCGAGCTTGGCGCGGTCGCTGTCGGCGATCGGCAGCGATTCGAACCAGCGCACCGCCTCGTGGTTGGATTCGAACGGGTAGTCGACCGAGAACAGCATGTTGTCGAAGCCGACCACGCCGGCGGTGCACAGCAGCTCGGGAGTGGAGAACACGCCCGAGGTGGTCAGGCTGAAGTGGTCGAGGAAGGTCTGGCGCACCGACTTCTTCAGCTGCGGGTACTTGGGCGTGAGGCGGTTGTCGGCGCGCCACAGCGCGAACGGCAGCAACTCGCCCATGTGGCCGATCACCATCCGCAGGCCTGGGAAGCGGTCGAACACGCCGCTCAGGATCAGCCGCAGCACGTGGGTGCCGGTCTCCACCGCATAGCCCCAGGGCGCGTAGCCCAGCACCGGGTAGTCCTTGTAGTAGGCCTCCAGCACGGCGGGGTGGGGGTTGGCCGGGTGCAGGTAGATCGGCACGTCCAGCGCTTCGGCGGCTTCGAAGATCGGCCAGAAGCGCTGCCGGTCGAGGTACTCGCCGCGCGTGTGGCCGTTGATCATGGCGCCCTTGAAGCCGTGCTGCCTGACGGTGCGCTCAAGCTCGCGCGCCGCACGCTCGGGCAGCGCGGTCGCCAGCGTGGCGAAGCCGGCGAAGCGGTCCGGGTGCGCGGCCACCGCCTCGGCCAGGTGGTCGTTGGCCTCGCGGGCCAGCCGGTCGGCCAGTTCGGCATCGGTGATTTCCTGCACCCCGGGCTTGGTGTGCGACAGCACCTGCACGTCGATGCCGGCCTCGTCCATGATCCGGATGCGGGCCTCGCCGAGCTCGTCGAGGCCGGGCACGCGCGTGGGCGAGAGCAGCTCCTGGTCCACCGGGTCGAGCATGCGCTTGACCTCGGCGTGCAGGAAATGCTCTTCCAGCGCGATCAGTTTCAGCTTGGGCGGTCGGTGGTAGTACATGCGGGCTCCTGGGGGCATCATCGGGCAGCGGTGGGCGCGGCGGCGCGCCCCGGCACTCTGCGGGCAACGGCTTCACCGGGCTTGAGGTTGTCGGGGGCTTCTCCTGGGAAACCGGCCGTTGCGTGGCCGGGATCGGCAGGCCTTCATCGAGGCCTTTGCCATCCGTGCAGGCAGTCTAGGGAGCGTGACCGAAAAGGAAAAGATGTCAGAAAAGTTCTGGCAATCGAATAAATTGATCACCATGAAACTCCACCAACTGCAAGCCGCGCTGCGCGTGGCCGAAAAAGGCAGCCTGCGGGCCGCCGCGCGCGAACTGGGCATGTCCCAGCCCGCGCTGACCCACAACATCGGCGAACTGGAACGCGAGCTGGACGCGGCCCTGTTCGAACGCCGCTCGCACGGCATGACGCCGACGCCGGTGGGCCAGTTGTTCCTGCACCGGGCCAAGGTGATCATCAGCGAGTCGCGCCGCGCGCGCGAGGAGGTGGCCCAGTTCCTGGGCAGCGACCATGGCGAGGTGGTGGTGGGCCTGTCCATCGTCGCCCACCTGGCGCTGCTGCCCATGGCCCTGCCCTTGTTCGAGCAGCGCTTCCCCCGCGTGCGGCTGCGGGTCATCGAGGCCTCCTTCCCGGCCGTCGAATCGCGCCTGCGCGATGGCAGCGTGGACTTCTTCATCGGCCCCGCGCCCGACGCGGGACTGTCGCGCGAGTTCGCGCTGGACAAACTGTTCGACAACACGCGGCTGGTCTACGCCCGGCGCGGGCACCCGCTGGCGCACGCGCGTTCCCTGGCCGAGCTGAGCGAGGCGCGCTGGATCACCACCGGCGCCACCGACGACGCCGAGGCGAAGCTGGTCGAGGTGTTCGCGCGGCACGGCCTGCCGGCGCCACGCGTGGTGGCGCAGGCCGAGTCCATGCTGTCCGCGCTCATGATGGTGATGTCGTCGGACGCGCTGGCCATCTCGCTGCGCCAGTACAACGAATTCCCGCTCACGCGCAGCGCGCTGCAGGTGATCGAGGTCCGGGAAGCCCTGCCGGCGCCGCGCGTGGTGATCATCCGCCGCACGGCCCTGCCGCTCACGCCCGCGGCCGAGTACCTGGCCGATATGTTCCGCCGATCGGCAGCGGCGTACATACGCTCGTCTTGAGTAGAAGCTCCCCAGTAGCCGAAGCGCAAAAAGGCGAGCGAAGCGAGCCGGCAAAACCCAGAGACAGCGAGGGTCCGGCTTTGCCGGCGGCACGGAGCCGCAAAGCGGCGCAGGGGGGCGTCACTCCATGTGCAGGACGGCGCGGCGCATCATGTCGCAGAAGTAGTCGGCCGCGGGCGTGAGCGGCAGGCCGGCGCGGCGGATCAGGCAGATCGGCGGCGCCGGCAGCAGCTCGCGCACGGGAATGGGCGCGACCTTGTCGCGCAGCAGCGGCGAACGCATCCACTGCACCGGCGCCATCATCAGCGCGTCCGAGTACACCAGGACCACCAGGAAGCTCAGCGTCGAATGCAACTGCATCCGGAGCCGCGGCGGCGGCAGGCCGTGCTTCTCGAACAGCGGGCCCAATTCGTCCTCGGCGACGCGGGTGATGGAGGTCGAGACCCACTCGGCATCGGCCAGGTCCGCCAGCGAACGGGCGCCGCTCAGCGGGTGGCCCTTGCGGGCGACGATGAGGCGGGTGTTGTCGAACAGCTTCTCCACCAGCAGGTCGGGGCCCACGTCGGCCGGGGCCGGGCCGATGTAGCAGTCGATGCGGCTTTCCCTCAGGTCCAGCTCGATGGTCGGGAACACCGCGTCGATGATGTCCATGGTCACCTGGGGATAGCGCTGGCGGAAGGGCCGCAGCGCATGGGGCAGCAGGGCCAGGTGCGGCACGCTGGACAGCGCCACGGTCAGGCGGCCGTGGGTCTCGCCGCGCAACTGATCAAGCTCCTCCTGCGCGCGGCGCAGTTCGTTGTGCACGCCGCTGGCGCGGCGCAGGAAGACCTGGCCCATGGGCGTGAGCTTGACCCCGGTGCCGGTGCGCTCGAACAGCACCACCCCCAGCTCGCGCTCTAACTCCTGGATGCTGCGGCTCATGGCCGGCTGCGAGCCACCGGTCTGCCGCGCGGCCGCCCGCAGGCTGCCGCGCTCGGCCACGGCGAGGAAGTCGCGGATGGCGTTGAATTTCATGCGTGTTGTCTCCTCGATCGCCGATGCGGCCGGTACCTTCGGCAGTGATCGAATTCTTACATCGGATCGAGAAAATTGCCATCTTCCTGAATAACCCGCGCCTCCCTACCATCACGTTCCATTCGACGCACGGCCCCTCGGCACCGCGTCATCGCAAGAGGAGACAAGTCCATGGACACCGCTTCGTCACAGACGAAAGTGCTGATCGTGGGTGCCGGCCCGGTGGGGCTGGCGCTGGCGATCGAGCTGGGCCACCGGGGCATCGCGTGCCTGCTGATCGAGCGCAATGACCGCGTGGGCTACGCGCCCCGCGCCAAGACCACCAACGTGCGCACCCGCGAGCACCTGCGGCGCTGGGGCATCGCGGACGCGCTCAAGGCGGCCTCGCCGCTGGGCCTGGACTACCCGTCCAACGTGGTGTTCTGCACCCGGCTCGCCGGCCCCGGCATCACGCGCTTCGAGAACGCCATGTACTGCGCGCCGGGCCGCAACCCCCTGTATTCGGAACACGCCCAGTGGATACCGCAGTACACCGTGGAGGAGGTGATGCGCGCGCACGCGCAAACCCTGCCCGGCGTCGAGATCCGCTTCCGCCACGAACTCCGGTCGTTCGAGCAGGACGCTCAGCGCGTGCGCGCCGTGGTGCGCGAGCTGGAAAGCGGGCGCGAATTCGAGGTCGAGGCCGACTACCTGGTCGGCGCCGACGGCGCGCGCAGCCTGGTGCGCGACCTCATCGGCGCCAGGCTCGAAGGCAGCTACGGCCTCTCGCGCAACTACAACGTGGTGTTCCGCGCGCCCGGCCTGGCCGAGGCCCACGCGCACGGCCCGGCCATCATGTACTGGCAGGTCAACGGCGAGGTGCCCAGCCTCATCGGCCCGATGGACTGCGGCGACAAGTGGTTCTTCATGCCCACCGCCCTGCCCGAAGGCTGGAAGCTCGATCCGGCCGACGCGCCCGCGCTGATCCGCCAGGCCACCGGCATCGACCTGCCTTACGAAGTGCTGTCCACCGACGAATGGGTCGCCAGCCGCTTCCTCGCCGACAAGTACCGCGAGCGCCGCGTCTTCTTGGCGGGCGATGCCTGTCACCTGCACCCGCCCTTCGGCGGCTACGGCATGAACATGGGCGTGGCCGACGGCGTGGACCTGGGCTGGAAGCTGGCCGCGGTGCTGCAGGGCTGGGGCGGCGAGCCGCTGCTGGCCAGCTACGAGGCCGAACGCCGGCCGGTGCACGAGATGGTGCTGGACGAGGCGGTGAACAACCACAAGCTGCTGAGCAACCAGCTCTGGCAGGACGGCATGGACGACGACGGCGAGACCGGCGCCGCGCTGCGCCGCGAGGCCGGACAGCGGATACAGATGGCCAAGATGCGCGAGTTCACCACGCTGGGCGTGGTCAAGGGCTACCGCTACGAGGGCTCACCGGTGATCGTGCCCGACGGCAGCCCGGCGCCCGGCCACGACTTCATCAACTACGTGCCCTCCTCACGCCCCGGCGGCATCGCGCCGCACCTGTGGCTGCACGACGGCAGCTCGCTCTACGACCACTTCGGCCCCGGCTTCACCCTGGTCGCGAGCCCGGAAGCGCCGGCCGCCGCGATCGAGCAGATCCGCCTGCAGGCCCGCAACGCGGGCGTGCCGCTGGAAGTGCTGCAGCCCACCGAGCCCGGCCTGGCGGCGCTGTACCCGCACCGCTTCACCCTGGTGCGCCCGGACCAGCACGTGGCCTGGCGCGGCAACGCCTGGCCGCACGCCACGGCGGGCCTGTTCGAGCAGGTCGCGGGCCAGGCGACGGCGCGCCAAGATGCCACCGTCCCGGCGGCGGCCGTCGCCTGAACCCCACACGACGACACGAGGAGACACCCCATCATGACCACAGCCCAAGCCCCCAGCCGCCGTCCCGGCGTGCTCGCCGTGCACTCCGTCGACCGCTTCGTCTTCACGGTACCCGACCTGGCCGAAGCCAAACGCTTCTACGAGGCCTTCGGCCTGGAGGTACGCGCGCACGGCGACCGCCTGGACCTGCACACCTTCGGCCATCCGCACTGCTGGGCCTCCATCCACGAGGCCGGCGAACGCAAGCAGCTCCAGTACGTGAGCTACGGCATCTTCGCGGAGGACCTGCCCGCCTTCGAGGCCCGCGTGCGCGCCCTGGGCGCAGCCATCGAGCCGCACCCGCTGGCGGCGGCGATCGGGCGCGGCGACGGCCTGTGGCTGCGCGACCCCGACGGCATCGCCACCCAGTTGCGGGTGGCCCCCAAGGTCTCGCCCTCGGCCAAGACCCGGCCCAGCCCGACGGCCGCGGTGCCACCGGGCCAGGGTGCGGCGCCCAGCCGCAGCCGCGTGCGGCCCGTGCGGCCGCGCTACCTCTCACACATCCTGCGCTTCTCGCCCGACGTGCCGCGCATGGTGGCGTTCGGCCACGAGGTGCTGGGCCTGCGCCTGTCCGACCACTCGGGCGACGTGATCGCCTTCACCCACACCCCGCACGGCAGCGACCACCACCTGGTCGCCTTCGCCAAGTCGCACGCGCCCGGCCTGCACCACAGCAGTTGGGACGTCGGCAGCGTGAACGAAGTGGGCCTGGGCGCCGAGCAGATGCGCAACGCCGGCTGGAGCCAGGGCTGGGGCGTGGGCCGGCACGTGCTCGGCTCCAACTACTTCAACTACGTGCGCGACCCCTGGGGCAGCTTCTGCGAGTACTCGTGCGACATCGACTTCGTGCCGGCCGACCTCGACTGGCCCGCCGCCGACCACGACCCGCAGGACTCGCTCTATGTCTGGGGGCCCGCCTTGCCGGAAGACTTCATCACCAACCACGAGCACGCGCCCGCCTGACGCGGCGGCGCCGAAAGGACATCACCATGAGACTGATTGCATTCGAGAACACCCAAGGCCAACCCGCGCTGGGCGCCTGCGTGGGCGACGAGCTCATCAACCTGAGCGCGCTGGGCCTGCCGGCCACGCTGGACGAGCTGCTGCGCCAGGGCGAGGCCGGCCTGGCGGCGGCGCGCGCGGCCATCGCCGGTGCCGACCCGGCACAGCGCCGCCCGCTGGCCGGCATCGCCTACCTGCCGCCGGTGCTCCACCCGGCCAAGGCCTTCGCCATCGGCCTGAACTACGTCGACCATGCGACCGAAAGCAAGTTCGAGCCGCCCAAGTACCCGGTGATCTTTCACCGCTACCCCTCGTCCTGGGTGGCGCACGGGCAGGCGCTGGTGCGGCCCCGCATCTCGGACCAGTTCGACTACGAAGCCGAGCTGGTGGCCGTGATCGGCAAGGGCGGCCGCTACATCCCCAAGGAGCGTGCGCTGGAGCACGTGGCCGGCTACAGCCTGTTCAACGACGGCTCGATCCGCGACCACCAGTTCCGCTCCAACCAATGGATGATGGGCAAGAACTTCGACGCCAGCGGCAGCTTCGGCCCCGAGTTCGTGACCGCCGACGAACTGCCCCCGGGTGCGGTGGGGCTTCGGCTGCAGTGCCGCCTCAACGGCCAGGTGCTGCAGGACGCCAACACGCGCGACATGATCTTCGACATCGCCACCCTGGTGGCGGCCTGCTCCGAAGCCATGGCCCTGCAGCCGGGCGACCTCATCATCACCGGCACCCCGGCAGGCGTAGGCCTGGCCCGTTCGCCCCAGGTCTTCATGAAGCCCGGCGACGTCTGCGAGGTCGAGGTCGAAGGCGTGGGCGTGCTGCGCAACACGGTGGTGGACGAAGCCTGAGCAGGCGCGAGTCGACCTTTCACCCCTTCCTTGAAAACACAACCCAACGGAGACAAACCCATGCAAGCCGCCGCCAAGACCTTCGCCGCCCTCGCCCTGGCCCTCGCCGTCAGCACCAGCGCCATGGCCCAGTTCGCCCCCACCACGCCGGTGCGCATCAGCAGCGTCTTCCCCACCGGCAGCGGCCCCGACGTGGTGGCCCGCGTCGTGGCCGAGAAGCTGCAGGCGCGCTGGGGCCAGCCGGTGCTCGTGGACGCCCGGCCCGGCGGCGCGGGCGCCGTCGCCATCAACGGCATGAAGAACGCAGCGCCCACCGGTCACGACCTGGTGGTGGTCGACGTGGGCAACCTGTCCATCAACCCGCTGATCTTCCGCAAGCTCTCTTACGACCCGCAGACCGACCTGGTCCCCGTCGCCCTGCTGTACAAGACCGCCTTCTTCGTGGCGGTGGCGGCGAACAGCCCCTACCAGTCATTCAAGGACCTGGCCAGCGCCGCCACCGCCAAGGGCGCCCAGCTGCGCTACGGCTCCAACGCGGTCGGCGGCCCGATCCACCTCGGGTCGGCCCGGCTGGAGGCGGCCATGGGCGCCGAGATGCTGCACGTGCCCTACAAGGAAACCTCGCAGCTCTACGCCGCCGTGGTCAGCGGCGAGATCGACTGGGCCTATGGCAGCGTGGCCACGGCCGGCGGCCTGGAGCGCGGCAACAAGCTGCGCTTCCTGGCGGTGGCCGATCAGCAGCGCTCGCCGGCCATGCCCGCGGTGCCGACGCTGGAGGAAGCCGGCGGCCCCAAGGGCCTGGATGCGCTGAGCTGGGTGGCCCTGATGGCGCCCAAGGGCACGCCGGCCGCCGTGGTGGCCGACATCAACAAGGCCGTCAACGAAGCGCTGGCGCAACCCGACGTGAAAGAAAAAATGGCCAGCTTCGGCTTTGCCATCGCCACCGGCCCGGCGCAGCAGGTGGCCGACCTGACCCGCGCCGACCGCGCGCGCTACGCCGAGGTGCTCAAACGGGTCAAGGTCACGGTCGACTGAACGGGCAGACCTCGATGCGTGGACCGATCGCCGGGTGTCTGGTGCCCGGCGAAAGACCAGGCCCAGCCGTTGGCCACTGCGCCGCGCTATTGCTTGGTGGCGGCAGAGATGCCGACGTCGGGAGTGCCTGACCTTGCGGGCAGCCGCGCCGTGCTCCACAGGCCTGCACGCCGCTCTGAGCCCGCCGAGCCTGGAACCTGTGGATCGGACTGCATCGAACTGCCGATTCCGGACACGACAGCAAGCGCGGAGCCGCGCTGAGCGCCACGTCTGGTCAACACGCGCCAAGAAGGACGACGAAGACTGGGTTAGGAGCGTCACGCATCCGTTGATATCGAACAGCGTGACCGTCGTCCGAAGGCCGGATCCAGAGGAACCGGATCGGCCGAGGTGTTGCTGCGCGTCTGGAAAGTGGCGCTAAAACTGCTCGGACATACCTGCGGTATCGCTGCGGCGACCGATGCGATGGTCGGCGCGGTGCGCGCCACTGCGCCGAAGGGTATCCATTTCAGCGTGGACCGGGAGCAGTTTCTATTGGATCTTCTTTATATTCACATGGATATATCGATGCGCCATAATGCAACCACTCCGCTCCATGTTCCACTGGCATGCAGATCCCGACGAACAGCGCCTTGGTCAAGTCCTTTGTCGGCTGCAGCGAGCTGCGGCAGGTCATCGACGTGGACGAATGGCGAGTGGAATCGGTGGTGAACGGTGGCGCCGTTGTGATGACCCTCACCAGCGCCGATGGACACCAGGCTCTGTACCGCCTCTCCCCCACCGATGCCCAGGACATCTCCGCCGTGCTGGGCCGCTTGGCCGCGACAGGCCCGACCAGCTGACGACGCACCCCGCTCACCGTAGGTCCGGCAACAAACAGGTTCAAGGCAGGCCGCGGCGCCTTCGGAATCGGCAAGGCATTTCGCGCGATGGTGGAGATGACCGGCCGATCAGCGCGCGGAACAGGCGGCCTCGCACGCCCCATCGGCCACCCGCTCCACGAGCCACAACACCTCGTCCGGAAAGAACCGCAGCATCTGCTGCCGAACGCGAGACAGCTCAGCCACCGCGCGGGATGAGGCGGAGCCGGGGTAGTAGTCGATGGCCTGCAACTCGGCCAGCGCCTGTTGCTGCGCGCTCCACCGCGCCAGGGCTTCGCCGGGCGTCATCTTCGGCAAGTCCTGGCTCCAGGCTGCCCATGCAGCCTGCCAAGCGGCGTATTGCTCGCCGCGGTCGAACAGGGCCACCACGGCGGCCCGCTGCACGTCGTCCACAGGTACCAGCCGCATGATGTCCGCCGTCCCGCCGTGGGCTTCGACTTCACGGGCCAGCGGCAGGAATCGTGCACGCTGCTCGTAGGGCAGCAGGTAAGTGGCGTCGCGCAGTAGCGGACTTCCCATGCCTTTGAGCGCGCGCACCACCCGCATGCGCACGGTGGTAGCCCGCGTAGGCAATGTCAGAAAGAAGACGGCCCACATGGGTGGCAACGGCTGCGCTGCAGCCGGTCTGGCACCGGCGTTACACGACGGTCAACGCCCGGCACACAAATTGTGGTGGCCGGCAGCGAGGTGCCATCGACCAAGTCGTTGCTCAGGCCGTGCGGTATACGGGACCGGATGCGGAGAACACGACCCTGTCGGCTGAAGCGGCTGCGGATGGTGCCGACGCGGTGGTAGGTCGCTGCGCTTCTGCGCTGAGGATGAATGGTCATGACTGGATATTCGATATATACAACAATATATTTCGATGAAAAATCCCCATGGCGTGACTGCCCATTGAACCCGGACCACCCAACCAGTTGGTCACGGCGGAGGCAGCGGCGAGGCCCGCCGTCACCGCTGCCTCCATCCGCAGCGACTACGACGCCATCAGATTACGGAATCTCCCGTATCACAAGGGCACGACAAAATGCACTTTCATGGTTCAACTTCCTGTCAATGGGGAGACGCTTGGACGAGCACGATTCGGGCCACGTTCGGCCCATGCATTGTTGCGCCTGTCTCCAACGGGTTTCTGGCGAACCAGGCGCCAGACGCGCCATATATCCGATATGTTCACAAGAATATATCGAAGGAGAAACCCCATGAAACACATGACATCTGCCGCTTGCGGCATCAGCGGACTGTTGGTCTTGGCTCTGGCGGGCTGCGGCGGCGGTGACGGTGGCAACGACGCACCCGCTGCCAGCATCAGCCTGGAGGGCAAGGTAGCCAAGCCCGGCAACTTCACCAGCGCCGACCTGAAGGGGCAGTACACCGAGGTCACGCAGGATGTCAGCTACCTTGCCGGCTCCACCCCGACAAGCAAGACCTACCTGGGCGTGCCTCTGTTCGACGTGGTGCAGGACGCGCTCGCGATCGACAACAACACCCCCGGCGCCACCAACACCGGGAACGCGGGTCGGCGGCTGATCGAGCACTACGTGCTATCCACCTCCACCGACGGGTACCAGATCGCGTATTCGCTCGGCGAGCTGAGTCCGAACTACGGCGGCAACCCAGCTCCCAACCAGCCACTGATCGCCTACGCCCAGAAGTCGAATGGCACGACGACGGCCCTGGATGACAGCACGGATGGCCCGTTCCGCATCACTTCTCCGGGCGACATCCGGGGTGGGCGTTACGCGTCCAATGCCATCAAGCTCGAAGTCGGGGTCCCGCCGTCGACGCCGTTGTCCGGCACCAACCCCGGGGGGCAGTCGACCACCGTCGTCATCAATGGCAAGGTCACGGCCGCCCGCACCTTCACTGTCGCGGACCTGAAGGCGCTGACCGCAAAGACCGCCACCTACAACGGCACTGTCTACAGGGGCGCGGGGCTGTATGACTTGCTCAATACCACCGTGGGCCTGACGACCTCCAGCACCGGCCGCAACAACGCCGCGCTGTCGTTGTATGCCGTGGCAACCGCCACCGACGGCTTCCGCGCCGTGATTTCCCTCGGCGAAATCCACCCCAACTTCGGCAACAGGCCCGCCATCGTGGCCTATGAAAGGGAGGACGGCGCTGGGCTCGGCAACGCTGGTGAGCTGCGGCTGATCATCGCCAGGAACCCCACGACCCCCGAGACCATGGGCGCCCGCCAGGTCTCGAACCTTGCGGAAATCCAGGTGTTCGAAGCAGGCACACCGTGATCCGCCCGCTGCTGGCAGCGGCGGCTGCCGCTGCCCTGTTGCTCGCTTGCGGCGGCGGTGGGGACGGCGCTGTTTCCAGCCCCGCCGATGGGGAGGTTTCCGATTCGGCCATGGCCGCATGCCGCGCCAAGGCCCATCCGGACGGGCAACTGGCTTGTTTTACCGCCCTGTACGGCGTCACGCCCCTGGAGGCGCCGCCGGCGGTATCGGACGCCCGCTTCGCCGTGGGTGTCAGGCTTTTCACCAGCACCAAGCTCTCCGGTACCGGCAAGGTGGCGTGCGTCTCCTGCCACGCCAACAACAATGCCGGGGTCGAAAGCTTTACCACGATCGATGGCCGCACGCTGGCGCGTGCGCTGCACCCAGGCCTGCGCGGCGGCGATGCCGACGACCCGTCCAACACCACGTCCATCCACCGCAACGCGCCCGACTTGGTGAACAAGTTGCTCGGCGCCCCGCGGTTCATGTTTCACGATGGCCGGGTGGCGGTCGATGGCAAGGGCGGTTTCATCACGCCCGTGGGCGACCAACTTCCGCCCGGGCTGGAGAATCTGCTGGCGGCGCAAGCCCTGATACCGCTGATCACACGCGACGAAATGCTGGGCTATGCACCGGGCAGCAACGGTGGCCGCTCGGAAAACGCGATGGCCAGCCTTGTCGGCGACCCCGTGGAGGCCAATCCGCATCCGGTGTGGGACGCCGTGATGCAGCGCGTGCTGGCCGATCCGGCACTGGCCGCCGGATTGGCCGAGGCTTTTCCCGAGGTGGCGCCGGCCAACCTGGGCATCCAGCACGTGGCCAATGCGCTGGCCTCTTTTCAGACCCGGCGCTGGAACGCGGGGGGCTCGGTCTACGGCTTCCATGGGTGGCTGCGCGACCCTGGGCGCTGGCCGCTGGCCGCAGACGAGTTGCGCGGCGCACTGGTGTTTTTCGACCAGGGGCGCTGTGCCCAATGCCATAACGGGCCGAAGCTGACCGACTCCAAGTTCCATAACCTTGCCGTGCCGCAGATCGGCCCCGGCTTTGGCAGCGGCGCCAGCGAAGCGCAGCGCTCGGACAAGGGGCGCTACGAGGTGACGCGGCAGGATGCCGACCTCTACGCCTTTCTGACGCCCTCGCTGTGGGAGGTGCGTGCCACCGCTCCCTATTTCCACAATGGCGTTTATGACAGCCTGGAAAAAACCATCCGCCACCACCTTGACGCCGCCGGCCAGGCCCAGGCTTTCCGCTGCGACAGCGACGCGCCGCTCCTGCAGGCCGGCGTCCGGGTCGCGTGCCGCGACAGCCAGAACGCCCCCACGCTGTACACCGCCATGGTGGACCGGTTAGCGCCACAGCTGAAAAACCAGCCCGCCTTGAGTGACGCGGAAATCGCTGATCTGATCGCCTTTCTGAAGAAAGTGACGAACGGCAACAACGGCGGCGGCGGCGCCCCATAGGAAAACAACCTCGCCAGCGACACTGGCAACCGCTCGGCTATCTTGCGTGCCGCCGCATGCAGCGAGGACTGCAGCCTCAACGCAACCAACAGCATCCACTCCACCCCGCGGGAGAACAGCAGCTCGCGCGGGTACCGCCGTTGCCGGTGGGCCTGGAACACCTCATCGGTACAGCTGGCTGGCAGCGCTCGCTCCAATGCCAAGCGCGCCATCACCGCGCCGTGGATCCTTCTTATTCGGTCTATTAAATGAACCGACAGTTCATTTATAGAAACACCTCGCCCGACTGGGTCTTTGTTGCTGGGTGTCTCCAACCCTTCTATATTTCAAACCATCGGTTCAATAAATGGAACACACATGTCCCTGACAGTCGAAAAAGCCCTCCAGCTGCTGCACGTGCTGGCGGACAGCGAAACCCCGCTCGGGATCTCGGAAGTCGCGCGCCTGCTGCAAATGCCCAAGGCCACCGCGTTCCGGCTCGCCAGCACGCTCGAAGAGCACGGTTTCATCCACAAGGACGCCACGACCATGCGGTACGGCCTCGGGCTGCAGTTGTGGGAACTCGGGCGGCGCGCCGTGCTGCGGCTGGACATGCGTCCCATCGCGAGGTCATACCTGCAAACGCTCACGGAGCAGACCGGCGAGACCTCGCTTTTCGTGATCACCGATTCCAGCTCCGTGGTCTACCTGGAATCCGTCAATTCGAGCCAGGCGATCCAGGTCAATGCGCACGCCCTCGGCGTGACGCCCCTGCACGCCTCGGCGGCCGGCAAGATCTTCCTCGCGCACCACAGCCAGCTCCTGAAAAAGCTGTGGCGGCAGGACAGCCTTGCCAAGTACACGAACTACACGATCACCGATCGCAAGGCGCTCGAAGCCGAACTGGAGCAGGTCCGCCAGCAGGGCTGGGCAACGTCCATCCGTGAATGGCGCAGCGAGATGAGCTCCGTGGCCGTCCCCGTATGGAATGCCGGCAGCGAACTCGTTGGCGGCATCGTGGTGAGCGCGCCCGCCGAGCGGCTCGAAGGCGACCGCCTCGGCGAAGTCCTCAACCAGGTGCTCATGGCGGCGCACCAGATGTCGCGCAACCTCGGCCACCAGGTGCAGGCCTCGGACAAGACCAAGGAGCCGCGCGGCGACAGGAGGGACGCGCAATGACGCGGACCTACGGCACGATCCGGGTCGAGCCCGCTGGCGACGGCGTCACCGTCGTCACGCTCGATCGACCGGACAAGCGCAACGTGATCTCGCAAACGATGCGGGACGAACTGGTCGAGACCTTCCATGCGCTGCCGCACGACGGCTACACGCGTGCGGTCATCCTGACGGGCGCCGGCGACACCGCTTTCTGCGCCGGCACCGACGTCAGCGAATTCGTTGGCAGGCCGGGCATCGAGCAGTGGCGGCGCGACTGCTCGCCGTCGCGGCTGTTCGAAGTCATCGAGCGGTGCCCGCTGCCCATCATCGCGATGCTGAACGGCTACGCCTTCGGCGGCGGCTGCGAGCTTGCGCTCGCATGCGACATGCGCAGTTGCAGCGACCGCGCGGAAATCGGCCTGCTCGAAGTCAACTTCGGACTGATCCCGGGCGGCGGCGGCACCCAACGCCTCGCCCGCCTGGTGGGACGGGGACAGGCCATGCGCATTGTGCTGAGCGGCGACCGCATCACGGCCGCAGAAGCGTACCGGATCGGCCTGGTCGAATTCATGCACGCGGCGCACCTGCTGCGCGACGAAACGATCGCCTTCGCGCGCCGGCTCACCCGACACGACGCGATTGCACTCGAACTCGTGAAGGCCTCCATCGCCGCCGCCGACGAAGTCGGTCTCGCGGCCGGGCTGCGCTACGAGGGCTCGCTCATGGCCATGGCCATGCAGTCGGGCGAGCACGAACGCCGCATCGGTTCTTTCATGCGGAAAGGCGACGCAAGGTGAGAGTCGAAGACTTGCTGCGCGCACAGGCCCGCAGGGAGCCGGCCCGTGTCGTCGCGGTCTCGGACGGCCGCACGATGACCTATGGCGCGCTGGACGAGAGCTCGAACAGGCTGGCGAACGGCCTGCTCGCCGCGGGCCTGCGCGGCGGCGACTGCGTGGTCGCCGCGCTGCCCAACTGCCTCGAGTTGCTCGTCCTGATGTTCGCCACCGCGAAGGCCAACCTCGTCCTGGTGCCGATCCATCCGAAGAGCACGGCAGCCGAGACCGTGTACGCCCGGGAGCGCGCGGCCGCCAAAGCGACGGTTTCCTTCGACGGCGGCGCCAGCCTGCAGATCGGCGAGAGGAACGTCGCGTTCGACGCGTTCCTCGCGTCCGCACCGCCTTGCGCCCTGGCGTGCCAGGGAGATGAATCCGCGCCCTGGCTGCTCGCACTGACCTCCGGGAGCACGGGGAAGCCCAAGGGCGTGGTGATCAGCCACCGGGCAAAGTACCTGAGCGCGGTGATGGAGGCGCTGGACCTCGAACTGACGCGGTCCGACGTGGCGCTGCTGAACGCGCCGATGTTCCATGTGCACGGCCTGGTCCTGGCGCTGACCCTCGTCGCGGCCGGCGCTCAGGTGGTGATCGACGGAACGGCATTCGCCGCGGCGTCGCTCGCGGCCATCACGCGCCATGGCGTCACGGTCCTGGCCATGGTGCCGACCATGTACCGCCGGATGCTCGACCTGCCCGGGTTCGAGCCCCATCAGTTGCGCACGGTGCGCCACGCCAAGTGCACCGGCGCTCCGCTCGGACCGGCCCTGCGGGATGAGCTGCTGGCCCGCATCCCCGGCCTGCCCTTGTGCGTGCTCTACGGAGGCACCGAAGCCGGCCCGGTCACCGTGCTGCGGCCGCAGGAAGTCCGGCGCAAGCCCGGCTCCGTGGGCCAGCCGCTCGCAGGCGTCGATCTCGAAGTCCGCGACGCGTCCGGTCATCCCTTGCCGCCGGGCGAAACGGGCCAGCTCTTCATCCGCAGCGACTATGTGTTCAGCGGCTACCTCGGCGAATCCGGCATGCCCCCGTTCCAGCGTGAACGCGACTGGATCACGCTCGGCGACATCGCGACGATCGACGAAGACGGCTTCCTGTTCCTGCAGGGCCGCACCAGCGACGTGATCATCAGCGGCGGCGAGAACATCTCGGCACGCGAGGTCGAGGAAGCGCTGGAGCGCCACGCGGCGGTGCGCACAGCCGCCGTCGTCGGCATTGCAGATCCCCAATGGGGAGAACGGGTGATCGCCTTCGTCGAGGCCAAGGACGGAAGCGAGCCAAGCCCTGACGACATCCTCGCCGCCGCGGCCGGCACCCTGGCGCGCTACAAGCTGCCCAAGGCCATCGACATCCTTCCCCGCCTTCCGCTGAACCCGTTCGGCAAGGTCGACAAGCAAGCGCTGCGCCGCATCGCCGCGACCGTCCACGCGCCAAAGGAATCTCCATGACACGCCAACCCATCGCCTTGAACACCACCGCGCTCGACGGCTTCCGCGTCGAGACCTCCGAGGACGGCCGCCGCGCCGACATCGTCCTGAGCCGGCCGCCCTACAACGTGATCTCGATGCAGCAGCGCAACCAGTTGCGCGCGTGCTTCGAGCAGCTCGAGACGGACGAGCGCCTGCGCGTGATCGTCCTGCGCGCGGACGGCAAGCACTTCTCGAGCGGCGGGGACATCAAGGGATTCCTGACCGCGTCGCCCGAGCGCGTGTCGCGCCTGGCCTGGGACATCGCGGCACCCGCGCGCTGCCGCGTCCCCGTGGTGGCTGCGAACCGAGGCTACTGCTTCGGGGTGGGCTTCGAGCTGTCGCTTGCCTGCGACTTCCGCATCGCATCGGAGACGTGCCTGTACAGCCTGCCCGAACAGAAGCTCGGCCAGATTCCCGGTTCGGGCGGCTCCGCGCGCCTGCAGAAACTCATCGGCGCAGCCCGCACCAAGAACCTGGTGATGCGATCGCTGCGCATCTCGGGCCGGCAGGCATTCGACTGGGGCATCGCCACCGAATGCGTCGCAGACGGCGATCTGGAGAAACACACCGATGCGCTGGTCGATGAACTGTGCGCGTTCTCGCCGATCGCGCAAACAACAGCCAAGCGCGTCCTGAACGAATCGGAAGACGCGCAGTTGTCGATCGCGATCGAACTCGAAGGCCACGCCTACAGCCGGCTTCGCACGACCGACGATTTCCGCGAAGGCGTCGACGCCTTCCACGGCAAGCGCGCGCCGAGGTTCGTCGGCAGCTAACGAAACACCTCTCTCACCACGCACGCGGAGGGTCAGCCCCTGCGCCGGGGCGCAGCCATGCCTGCGCCCGGCCGGACCACCCGCGCGCCCATTCAACCGGGGGCAATGGATCAGCCACCTCGCGCACCGCCGACATCCGGCATCAATGAAAGGAATCGCCATGTCACTCCTCCAGACCCGTCGCACGCTCCTTCTGGCAGCGCTGGGCGCATCCGCCGCGCTGCCCGCAGCCTTCGCCCAGCAGAGCTGGCCGTCCAAGCCGGTCACGCTGATCGTGCCTTTCGGTGCCGGTTCTGCCCTGGACGCCTTCGCCCGCGTGATGGGAGAAGAACTCGCCAAGGCCATCTCCAGCCCGGTGATCGTCGAGAACGTCAACGGTGGCGGAGGCACCATCGCCACCGCACGGGCAGCGAGAGCGAGGGCGGACGGCTACACCCTGCTGATGGGCGTGGAGAGCACCATCCTCCTGGCACAGTTGACCCGGCCGGCGATCGTGCAGTACGACGGGTTGAAGGATCTCGTGCCGGTCCTGAACATCGCCACCTCCACGCTGGTGCTGGTCGGCAAGCCGGAGCTTCCCGTGGAGGACGCAAAGGGCTTGCTGCAATGGCTCGCATCCAATCCCAAGGGCCTGAGCTACGGAACCACCGGCGTCGGCTCCTCGCTGCACCTCGTCGGGGAACAGATCGTGCAAGAGGCCAGGGTGCCGCTGAACCACGTGCCGTATTCGGTCAGCACGCAGATCATCACGGACGTGGCCGGCAACCAACTGGATCTGGCGATTCTTCCCGTGGGCACGGTGTTGCCCTTCGTTCAGGCGAAGAAGGTCAAGGCGTTCGGGGTCGCTTCAGCCAAGCGCTACCCCAGCCTGCCGGATGTTCCGGCCTTCGCCGAACTCCCCGCCCTGAGCCGCATCAATGCGGTCTCGTGGTGGGGACTCTTCGCACCGACGGGCCTGGACGGGCGGGTGCGGGCCACGCTCGAATCGAAGCTCAGCCAGATCCTGGCCATGCCGCACATGGTGCAACGCGGGGCCGACCTGGGCGTGCAGGTCACGCCACAGCCGGGCATGCAGTTCGCGGACGCGCTGAAGAACGAATTCGAGGCCTACCGGCGGCTCATCACGGCACGCAACATCAAGGTCGAGTGACCCGTACCCTCAGCCGCACGTTCCGCAAGACTTGTCCAGCATCGATAAGCGATCGATTCTCAAAGAAAAAGGGCGTTTACTGGGTCTCAGTAAACGCCCTTGGACGGTGTGGATGGTGGGCTGGGGTCTACTGAATGAATGCCGCAACCAATTGATTTTCAATAGGATTTCGAGTTCAATTTTTCCGATTGTTCCCCGATTCGTTCCCCGGTCACGGTGTCGATACCCCACTTTTGGACACTGCCTGCGCGCCATGAGCAAGGCTTTGGGTGTGTTGCAAACTGCCCACGATGCTACCGCAGTCGCCCAGCATCCCAGTCACCCCCGCGCCATCCTGTTGACCTTGCGCATCTCGGCCAGCTCCGCATTCAGCGCCTTGGTTAGCTGCTGTAGCTGCTGCCGGTAGCCGCCCTTCCAAGCGTTGCGTGATGCCCGCGCCTTACCCTCGGCTGTCTGCGGTCCGGTGCTTTGCTTCCATGGTTGCCATTGCCGGATCAATTCGGCCTGCCGCTGCCTGCGCTCCAAAGTCCAAGGATTTCCCATGCTGGCGCTCCAATAGTTCGTTTTGCTGGGTTTGAGTTTTCCCCGCGTGCGCGGGCGTGCCGTTGTTGACCTGCTGCGGGCCGTGGGCGATGTTGGCCTGCTTCGCAAAAACCATCGGCGGATTCTTGATCGCCGCCAGCGTTTCCAGCGTTGCGCGGCATTGACCTTGGGCCTTGAGCGCCAACCGCAAATAGCGTTCGGTGGCGTCCAGATACTCGCCCATGTTCAGCGCCGCGCGCCGCGCCAGTTCGTTGAAGATGGCATCCAGGGTGGCAGCCTGTGCCGTCAAGACGGTTTCCGCGTGCTTAAGGTCGCCCGCGTGTGTGCTGCCTGCTCGCGTCCTGAGCACATTCACGCACTCGGTCAGGTCCAGCGTGCCGAAAGAACCAGACGCAAACGTGCGTGCCGTCAATGCATTGGCTGCAACGCCGTCCAGCGCCAGGCCTGCAATCTCGGCTTCTTCACATTGCGCCGGGTCTTTCAACACCTTCAGCGTGTTCTTGTCGTCGGCCTTCACGCTGGCCGGGAGCTTTGCTTTTCTCATGGTGTCTTGTCCTTGAATCCGTCGCAGCGTTGCGGCATCAGTACCAGCTCGCGGGCCAGGTCGGCAGGCACGCCAGCCGCCCGAGCATTGCCACAGCGGTAGGGACCAGCGCCGCGCAGGTGCTGGCACTCCAAGCACAGCCGTCGGGCATCGTCGCCTCGGTCACGGGCCACCAGCTTATCGGCCATACGCTCGGCATCCTGGGGCACTGCGCCGCGCTCCATGAACAGGGCTTGCCGCGCCATGAAGGTGTCCAGCTCCTGCCCATTCATGGCGCTGCTGTGCTGCCATGTCCAGCGGTCAGGGTCAGGTGCTGGCGTGGTTGCCGCCAGGGTTTCAGCGGGCGTCGCAGCCCCGTCGATTTTTTCAAAAGGCCCCCGGGGGTACGCTACGAAACCTACAAAACCCCCTTTTGGGGCCTCCTGGGTAGGTTTCGTAGGTTTTGTAGCGTGGGGGCCGAGGCTTTTCTGATTTTTCAGGCGGGCAAGCCAGGTGCTCATGGTTGCCCCCTGTCCGCAGTGCCCAGCAGTGCCGGGTGAATCAGGTAGCGCTCGCTGGGCCTGCCGCCCGCCTGCCCCGTGGGCGTGGTCTCGCGTGCCAGCCAGCCATAGTCGGCCAGCAATTCCGCCGCCTTGCGCACGGCATCCACAGAGTTCAGCCCGGCCCAGTTTTTGACGGCCACCAGCCGGGGCGTGAACGATTCGTAGAGCACCCCGTCACCGTCGCACAGCTTGCCGCCCTTGATCTTCACCAGCAGCGCATGTGCCCCGGTGGTCTCGGGCACCAGCGCCGCCGCATACAGCCGATCGGCATGGGTGCGCAGATAGTCCGCCCACGCCAGCGCCCGGATCAGTTCGCGCTCATGGATCACGCCCGCGCTGTCGGGGGTGTCTACCAGGGCGAAGATCAGCGCCAGCGCCGGGATCAGCTTTCGCCACTTCGCCAGGTGCGACACCAGCGCCGGGTGCAATTCATCACCACGGATGCCCGTCTCGAACGGGGTCCACCACTCATAGAAGATGGCCTGGGCCTCGGGACTGAACCGCCATTCCTGGGGCTCATCCTCGGTGGTCGGTTGCAACTGGTTCAGGCGCTCGAACACGGCCCATGCCGCCTGTTTGGCGGGCGTGTCGGGCCACCTGTCCACCAGCTTGAATTCCTGTTGAATGTCAGGCCACACAGCCAGGCCAAAGCGTTGCAGCAGGCCATCATCACCAGCGCCTCCGTTGACGGCCTCGCGCACGTAGGACTGCACCTTGCCCGGTTGAATGCCGCCCAGCATCGCCATGCAGACACGGGGCACGTAGCTATGCCCGCGCCCGATGCGATCCACGGCGTGGCCTTGATTGCCGTCGTAGCCGGTCAGGTAGAAACCGCGTGCGCCTTCCTGCCCCTGCCTGTCCATGCTGCACAGCAGGCCGTGGACTTCATCGCGGTACACCAGCACGCCCCACGGGTTCTCCACCAGCAGGTCGGCCAGTGCTTCCACGGTGCTGTCGTTGACCACGTAGCGCCGCATCGTCGGCTCGGCAGGGGTGTCCACAGGGGCCAGGAGGGCACGGGCCTTGCCGGGGTCTTTCGCTGCCAGGCTTGCCGCCTGTTTCTCGTTCGCCTTGCCCACTAGCTCGGCCACCTTGGTGTCCAACGCCCACGCTTCATGTGCCGCCTGCCACAGCTCGCGCTCGGCAGATTCCAGCCGATGCAGGGGCTTCAACACTTCGCCCAGCGCAGGGGACTTCATCACGCCAGGCCGCCCCACAATCAGTCCCCACAGATTGGGCACCACGCGCCAATCATCGCGCTGCTTGGGGGCCACCACGGCACGCGCACCAATCAGGCTCGATAGCGCCGTGACAGCACCCACAGCGGTGAAGTCCGGCGGGCACTGCATGCGCTCGGCAATGTCCATCACCCAGCCGCGCAGGGCCTCGGGCAACAGCTCGGCGTCGAACGGGGCCACGGGTGGCAGGGCATCGGGCAGTGGAACAGGGTCAGGCCATACGTTGCCGGTGTCGGCATCCTCCAAGGGTGGAAACACGGGGCCGGTTTCCACCATCGCCGCAGCATCCATGCACTGACGCACGGCGTCCAATCCCTCACGCTGGTGCAAGTCGTTGAAGTCGGTTTCCTCGTTGCCGCGTTCGCCGGTGAACCGGGGCACGGCCAGCAGCGCGCCCACGGCCTGGGCCGCTTCGGTGGCCTTGGTGATGCCTGGGTTGCCGTCGGTGAAAGCATCATCGTCAGCGGCCACGGTCAACCGCTGCTTGGGGTATTTTCGGTGCAGGGCCTGGGCCACGGCCAGCAGGTTGCCGGCATTGAAGGCGACGGCCACAGCGTGCCCGGTAGCCTCATGAATGCTCGCGCCGGTGGCGTAGCCCTCGCACACGATCAACGCGCCGGCAGGCTTGCCGATGGCGTAATAACAGCCGGTTCGCCGCCCGCCATACAGTCCCTTCTTGTCTTTCGAGTCCACGGGGTTGATGCGCTCGATATTCCACATCTTGCCGCTTGTGTCACGCATTGGGACGATCAGATATCCGTCGGATTCAACCCGCGTGCCATGGGCCTTGATGCCCTTGCGGGTCAGGTAGGGGTGTTCGGCCGTGGCCGGTGCCGCAGCCTCCCAGCGCTCTGCCGCAGCGGCCGCTGCATCCTGCTGGCGCTGGGCCTTGTCGGCTTCGCGCTGCTGGGCAATGGTCTGCATGCGCTGCTGGTGGGCGCTGCGCTGTGCGGGCGCGAGGGTGTTCACGTCCTTGCTGCACCAGGTGTGCGACACGCCCGCGCGCCAGCAACCAAAGGCCCCGGCGGGCAGGTCTCCATCGTCGTGCAGAACATACCAGCCGCTGGTGTCGCCGCGCTTGCCGTTGCTGCTGTAGCGGTGCAAAGCGCCGTCGCCGTGGATCACCTCGGGCACAGGCAGGCCAGCCGCTGCAATGGCCGATTGGAATTGGTCAATGGCGGTCATCACAGCCGTCCCCCAATCTGCGCCAGGAACAACGCCGCATCGTGCAAGCTGGGCAGGTAGCGCACCAGCCCCCATCGCTCGGCCCAATAGGTGGTGCTGCCGCTGGGGGTCGTCACGCTGTGCAGGCGGTGCCCGTGCTGGGCAAAGGCGCTGCGCAGGGTGTGGAATGTGTTGATGCTGTCTGCCCCATGGGCTACAGTCGCCGTGTCTGCGTGGCCTGCCGGGTGATTGCCGTCCCCGGTGGGCTTTTCTTTTGGGGTGGTATCTGCGTGCATCACCACCCCTTCAAACCGTCGCCAGTTGATCTACCCGCTTGGCGTGCAGGCGGTTCACCAGCGCGCGGATTTCATCGTCGGACTGGCCTGCGATGCGGGCGCGAACGATGGCCTTCACCTCGTAGTCGGGCCATGCCTTTGCACGCTGCCCGATGGCTACCGGCTTGGTGAATGTCCCCGCCCGGATGGCGTTGTAAATGCTGGTGTTGCTGCGGTCGCCTGTTTCAGCCTTGCAGGCGTCGATTCTCCAAAGTGCCATAGGTGTCCATCTTTCCTCGGCATTGGTTGCCGGTGTTTCGATGGGTGGCAGTCTGGTTTTTCATCAGCGGTCAGTCACATTTATTCGGTGGGAAATTTCAGTGAGAATCTTCCAGACCTGCGGAAGATTCGGGGCAAAAAATCAGATCGAATCTTCCACGGGAGGACCAATCGCAGCTTTGCGAACATCGTCCCGCGACACATCAAGGTTGGGGTCGTTCAACACCACGTTGGCGATTCCTGCCATCGCTGTGATGACGAGCGCAGGCAGTGTAGAAAGTCTCAGCTCGTTCCGCAAAATTTCAGCGAATGCCCGCAGATATTCGGTCTTGGGGCTTTGCTTGCGGCTTGCGATTGCTGCATTAGGCACGTCACCCACGTCCAACCTCCATTGCTCCGCTGCGCACGCCACGGTTTCAAGCATCGCGGGCAGGTCGGGGGCCTTCTCCCAAGCATAGGCCAGCATGTTTCGACTTTCCTCTATGGGATCGCGCATCAATTGCGCGCTGGGTTCAATACAAACAATCTCCACTACTGACGGCAACGCGTCAGGTTGGGGTCGTTCATGCTCGGCCATGGCAGGCCATCGCCGAGCCCCCGTGATAGTGCCTCGGACAGAAGGCCAAAAATTGCGGTTGTGGCCTGTTCCCTCTGTTTCGTCCAGTAGCGCACGAACAGAGAAAAATTCGCTCGGAGCTGTGCCGGCACCTATTGCTCCTGCCTCATTCAACAGGTCGGCAAGTTCCCGCGCCGCCTTGGCAATCTTTGGAGTCAGTTCCTTGTGCTTTTTTGCCCGTTCCCGCCAGGGGGTGTAATCTTGATGCGCATTGAATGCTGCCGTCAGAAAGACGCGGTATTGATCGTCCTGCGTGAATGTTTCGTTCAATGCGATGTAAACATCCTGCATCCGTGCGTCGTGCGCGAAGCGCGTCACACAGGCTTGCTCGCGCTTCAGTTCTTCAAGTGCATCGCCTGAATCGGCGCGTTGGCTGTGCTCCTGCACAAAGGCGTTCACGCCAGGAAACCCCCCGGCATTGCCGTTGCCCTCAAGTGTGTAGCGGATATGCTTGCGCGCGCCCGCAGGAACGTAAGCAGGAAAGTCCATCACGCATCCCTTCATGCGCCCTTGAAAAGGTGCCAGCCCAGCCCGTCAGGGAAACGGGTTTTCGGGGATCAGCCTAGGGCTGGCAAATCGGTTATCTCATTCGCCCATCAGTTCAGCCAACGCGGCGCTCATGCGGGCCTGCGCTTCGGTTTGCTCAACCGTGAGCGGCGCATATGCGGGCAGTGCATCGACTGCCTCTGTGAGCGCATCCCACGAATTGCAAAAGCGCATCGATGCGTCATGGTGCAGCATCCAAAGCGGCTGCACACCGGCGGCGTACAAGGGCATGCAGTAGTACAGGCGAAAGCCCTTGGCGGCAGCCCGCTGGGCGACGTTGGTTTCTGCCTGCGCAGGGGTGGCCCCTTCAGGGGTGACAATCGAATCAGCCATTTTTAGTTCCTCTGTTGATGGTCAGGCGGCCGGGGTGGGCTCAATCTTCCCGGCCGCCGCCTTTTGGCCTGCTCAATCCGGCGCAGGGCTTGCCGGTATCTCAGGCGCGCAGCGGGATCACGTCAGCGCCAACGGCCAGCTTGTCCAGGTAATCCGCCCAGCGTTGCATCATGGTCTGGCGCTGCTTCAGGTAGGTGGTGCGGTTGTAGGCACGCCCGTTGGCATCGCGCACGGCATGGGCCAATTGGGCTTCGATTACCAGCGGGTCGCACTCCAATTGCTCGGCCAGCATGGTGCGCGCCGTCGCCCGGAACCCGTGCCACGTCTGAATGTCAGGCGTGTAGCCCATGGCTATTAGGGCCGTACGTACCGAGTTTTCCGATATGGGCTTGCTGCGCTGGCGCTCGCCAGGAAACACGAACCCGGTTACTTCGGTATAGGGCTTCAATATCTCCAGAATCTGCACAGCCTGGGCGGGGAGCGGGACAAGGTGGGGCTGTCCGTTTTCCTTGCCGTCCTTGGTGCGCTTCATCCGCGCAGCGGGAATCGTCCACAGCGCCGCCTCCAGGTCGATTTCTGTCCAGCGTGCGCCGCGCAGCTCGCCGGGCCGCTGGAACAGCATAGGGGCCAGCCGCAGGGCCGCACGCACCACGGGGCCACCCTTGTAGCCCTTGATGGCACGCAGCAGCTCGCCCAGCCGCTCAGGCTCGGTGATGGCCGCGAAGTGTGTTCCCCGGTACGGTGTCAGTGCGCCTTGCAGGCCCACGGTAATGTCCCGGTTCACCCTGCCCGTTGCCAGCCCATAGCGCCACACCTGCCGCGCCAGCATCAAGCCCCGGTCAGCAGTCTCCACAGCGCCGCGTTCCTCCACCTTGCGCAGCGCCGCCAGCAGTTCCACGGGTTCGATTTCGGCCAGCCGCCTTTCCCCCAGCCAGGGGAACAGGTCACGCTCAAACTGGCGCTTTGCCCGGACTGCATGGGCCTCGCTCCAATGGGGTGCCTGCTTTTCGTACCACTCCAAGGCCACAACCTTGAAGCTGTCACCCGCCGGGTTGACTGCTTTGAGCCTCTCCACCTTGCGCGCTTCAATGGGGTCTTTCCCCTCGGCCTTTTGCAGTTTTGCCGCATCCCGCGCCCGCCGCGCCGCCGTCAGGCCCACAGCCGGATAGCTGCCCAGCGCCAGCCGGGTTTCCTTGCCATCACGGTAGATTTTCTGAAACCAGCGCCGGGAACCCGCCGGGCTGATTTCAAGGTACAGCCCCCCGCTATCGGTCAGGCGCTCGCGCTTCTTGCCCGCTGGGCAGGTGGCATTTCGGCATTGGGCATCGGTCAGCATGGTGTTCCCCGGCGGGGCCGTTCCCCGGTTTTCCGGGGAACAATCCCCTTGACAGCCCCAAAAATAGCCTTTGTTCCCCGATATGTTCCCCGGTGACGGGTTGGCTGTCAATGGTTGACCTTGTTCGCCCCTGCTTTGTAAGTGACTGATTTACCATAGAAAAAGGCCACCAAGCGGTTGTCCTTGGTGGCCTTTGTTTAGGGATATGGTGGAGCTGGGGGGACTTGAACCCCCGTCCGCAAGCCTTCTTCGCGCAGTTCTACATGTGTAGCCGTCTGTTTTGGGTCTCGCCGTCCGGGTCGCGCAGCGGCACGCTACCCGGCAAGCCAGCATCCTTGGATCTCACCCTGTACCAAGATGCCCGGCACAGAGCCAGCCGATGTGAATGCCCTCGCAGCCGGGAGGTCTTGCGACCCCCTTGCCCAGCCCATCGGCCTGCTGTTGCGAGGCTCACCGGTGTTTAAGCGGCGAGTGCGAAACGTTCGTCGTTTGCAGTTACTTTTTTTCTGCGGTTTTACGAGGTGACAGAACCTCGACATGCCCTGCTGCGTGTCCGAACCCACGTCGAAACCAATGCAGCCCCAGGGTTCGGATTTTAAGGCAGTTCGGGCCATTTCAAGCCCTGCCCGGAAGCGGCGGCAAGAACCCTGCCGGCCCATCCGGACCTAGGGTAAATACTATGTTGCGTACGCAACCATTTACCGACAATGCAATGGTTGCACACGCAACCGTATGGGCCGCCGAGCGGCTCCCTTCAACGACAAGCTGCCGAAGAACGCCTATGAAAAACCTTCCGACCCTTACCCGCCGCGCCGCCCTGGTTTCCCTGGTGGCCGTCAGCGCCTCCGCCTTCGCCCAGGACTTCCCCAACCGCGTGATCGAATGGGTGGTGCCCTACCCGGCCGGCGGCGGCACCGACCTCGTCGCCCGCACGCTGGCCCAAGTCATGGGCGAGTCGCTGGGCCAGACCATCGTGGTCAACAACAAACCCGGCGCCGCCACCAACATCGGCGCCGAATACACCGCCCGCGCCAAGGCCGACGGCCATGTGCTGATGTCGGCCGACACCGCCACGCTGGCCGCCAACCCCTTCCTCTACTCCAAGCTCAGCTACAACGTGGAGAAGGACTTCGCGCCGGTCGGCCTCACGGTGCGCTTCCCCCTGCTCCTGGTGGTGAACCCCTCGGTGCCGGCGAAGAACCTCAAGGAGTTCACCGCCTGGCTCGCGGCCCAGAAAGGCGCCAACTACGCCACGCCGGGCTCGGGCAGTCCGCACCACCTCGCCACCGAGCTGTTCCGCGTGCAGACCGGCACCCACCTGACCCATGTGCCCTACCGCGGCGCCGCCCCCGCCGTGCAGGACGTGGTGGGCGGCCAGGTGCCCTTCATGTTCGTGGACACCGCCGCCGGCCAGCAATTCATCGCCGGCGGCAAGCTGCGCGCCATCGGCGTCGCCAGCGCCAAGCGGGTGAAGAACTTCGAATCCATCCCCACGCTGAGCGAGCAAGGCCTCAAGGGCTTCGAGGCCTATGCCTGGCAGGGCCTGGTGGTGCCGGCCGGCACGCCCGCCGAGGTGATCAACAAACTCAACAAGGCGCTGCTCGCCGCGCTGGACACCACGGCCGTCAAGGCGCGCCTGCAGGTGCTCGGCCTCGAAGCCACGCCCAGCAGCCCGGCGCGCATGGCCGAGTACGCCGCCGCCGAGCGCGCCAAGTGGGGTCCGCTGATCCGCTCCGCCGGCATCAAGGTCGACTGACTGCCCCCGCCATGAGCCACTCGCCCGACCTGCCGGACCTGAGCCGCACCCTGACCTACCGGCTGCACCGGCTGCACAAGCTGACCGACCTGGAAAGCCAGCGCCGCTACCCCGAGGTCACCGGCCTGTCGCTCAGCGATGGCCGCTGCCTGACCGCGGTGGGGCAGTTCGAGCCGTTGTCGGTGAACCAGCTGGCGCAGCGGGCCAACCTCAACAAGGGCCAGGCCAGCCGCGCCGCCCAGTACCTGGTCGAACAGGGACTGGTGCGCAAACAGGGCTGGCCAGACGACCGGCGCGGCGTGGAACTGACCCTCAGCCCCGAGGGCCGGCGCGTCTGGCGCAAGGCGATGGCGCTGGTGGCCGAGCGCAACCAGGAAATCTTCGGCTGCCTGCGCCCGGCCGAGCAGGTGACGCTGAGCGACCTGCTCGACCGCTTGCTCGAACACGCTGAACACAGCCTCCGCGGAGACGACGACAACGCCAATGCGGGCAGCAGCGAAGACCGCCCTCCTCAACCTGTGAGAACCACCCCATGAGCACCATCCATTCCATCCATCACGTCGCCTACCGCTGCAAGGACGCCAAGGAAACCGTCGCGTGGTACGAGAAGCACCTGGGCATGAACTTCGTGCTCGCCATCGCAGAGAACGAGGTCCCCTCCACCAAGGCGCCCGATCCCTACATGCACGTCTTCCTCGACGCCGGCCACGGCAACATCCTGGCCTTCTTCGAGCTGCCCGGCCAACCCGAGATGGACCGCGACCGCAACACCCCCGAGTGGGTGCAGCACCTCGCGCTCAAGGTCGATTCGATGGACACGCTGCTCGCCGCCAAGGCCAGGCTCGAAGCCGCCGGCATCGCCGTGGTGGGTCCGACCGACCACACCATCTTCAAGAGCATCTATTTCTTCGACCCCAACGGCCACCGCCTGGAACTGGCGGCCGACGTCGGCACGCCCGAGATGTACCGCATGCTCGACGAGGTCAAGCGCGACATGCTGGAAGAATGGAGCCGCACCAAGCGCGCGCCCACGCACGCGGCCTGGATGCACGACGGCAGCATGCGGCAGTGAGGAGCCCTGCATGACGACGCCCCTGATGACCAATGAGACCCACGACCCGGCGCTGCGCAGCTGGGTCGCCAGCGCCAACGCCGCCGGCACCGACTTCCCGATCCAGAACCTGCCGTTCGCGGTGTTCCGCCGTGCGAGCAGTGGCGAACCCTGGCGCGGTGGCGTGGCCATCGGCGACCAGGTCCTCGACCTCGCCGCCGCGGCCGCCGCACGCAGCGGCGCCTTCGAAGGCGAGGCCCGGCAGGCGCTGCAGGCCGCCTCGCAGGATACGCTCAACGCCCTCATGGCGCTGGGCCGAAACGCCTGGAGCGCGCTGCGCCTGGCGCTCTCACGCGCGCTGCGCGAGGGCTCGCCAGCCCAGGCCGCGCTGCAGGCCTGCCTGGTGCCGCAAGCCGAGGCCGAGTACGGCCTGCCCGCGCGCATCGGCGACTACACCGACTTCTACACCTCGATCCACCACGCCACCAACATCGGCAAGCAGTTCCGCCCGGACAATCCGCTGCTGCCCAACTACAAATGGGTGCCGATCGGCTACCACGGCCGCGCCTCCAGCATCGCCGTCTCGGGCCAGCGCTTCCACCGCCCCAAGGGCCAGCTCAAGGCGCCCGACGCCGCGGCCCCCGTGCTGGGCGCCAGCCGCCGGCTCGACATCGAGCTGGAGCTGGGTGTCTTCATCGGCAGCGGCAATGCCAGCGGCGAGCCGATCGCCATCATCGAGGCCGAAGACCACGTGTTCGGCCTTTGCCTGCTCAACGACTGGTCGGCGCGCGACATCCAGGCCTGGGAATACCAGCCCCTGGGCCCCTTCCTGTCCAAGAACTTCGCCACCACCATCTCGCCATGGATCGTCACGCTGGAGGCGCTCGCGCCCTACCGCGTGCCCTTCACGCGGCCCGAGGGCGATCCGCAGCCGCTGCCCTACCTCGACTCGGCGCACAACCGCGCCGCCGGCAGCGTCGACATCCAGCTCGAAGTGCTGCTGCAGACGTCCCGCCTGCGCGAAGCCGGCAGCGACGGCGCCAGCATCTGCCGCACCAGCTACCGCCACGCCTACTGGACCGTGGCGCAGATGGTCGCCCACCACACCGTCAACGGCTGCAACCTGCAAAGCGGCGACCTGTTCGGCAGCGGCACGCTCTCGGGCCCCACGCTGGACCAGGCCGGCGCACTCATCGAGCTGACCCTGGGCGGCAAGCAGCCCCTGGCGCTGCCGAACGGCGAGCAGCGCACCTTCCTGGAAGACGGCGATACCGTGGCGCTGCGTGGCTGGTGCGAACGCGAGGGCGCCGCCCGCATCGGCTTCGGCCCCTGCGTAGGCACCGTGCTGCCGGCACGCTGAAGGAATGCCGCTCCCGCGCCGCTATGGCGCGAGCAAGTCCAGGATCCCGAGCGGAGACACGATCTCCGCATCGGCGCCCCAGGCGGCCACGTCGGCCCCGAACCCCAGATAACCGTAGTGCACGGCCACCGTGGGCATGCCCGCGGCGCGCCCGGCCTGGATGTCTCGCTCATCGTCGCCCACGTACATGCACTGCGAGGGCGGCATCGACATCCGCCGCGCAGCCTCGAGCAAGGGCGCCGGGTGCGGCTTGGCATGCGGCGTCGTGTCCCCGCTGACGATGGCGCCCGCGGTGGCGAACAGGTCCATCGCGCCCGTGATCGGCGTGGTGAACCGCTCGGCCTTGTTGGTCACCACGCCCCACCGCAAACCCCGCAGGCCCAGGGAGGCCAGCAGCTCGGGCACTTCGCCAAAGGGCCGCGTTCGCTGCAGCAGGCAATCCGCGTACGCGGCCAGGAATTCCTCCCTCAGCGCCTCGTAGCCCGCGTCCTGCGGCGTGAGGCCAAAAGCGGCCTGCAGCATGCCGCGCGCACCCGCGCCCGCATACGGCCGGTAACTGGCCAAGGGCAGCGAAGACAGGCCACGGCGCACGCGCATGCCATCGGCCGCCGCCCCCAGGTCCGGCGCGCTGTCGATCAGCGTGCCGTCCAGATCGAAAAGCACGGCCCGAATGCCCTGGAACGCCATGGATGCCGCCCTCATGGCCGCCGCGTCGCCAGCAGGTAGTTCACGCTGGTGTCGCCGCTGAGCCAATAGCGCCGGGTCAACGGGTTGTATTCCATGCCCCGGGTGTGCACCAGCTCCAGGCCGCTGGCGCGGCAGTGCGCGGCCAGCTCGCTCGGGCGGATGAACTTCGCGTATTCGTGCGTGCCCTTCGGCAGCAACTGCAGCAGGTATTCCGCCCCCAGGATGGCGAACAGGAACGCCTTGGCATTGCGGTTGATGGTGGAGAAGAACACCCAGCCGCCCGGCTTGACCAGCGTGCTGCAGGCCTTCACCACGGACGCCGGGTACGGCACGTGTTCCAGCATCTCCATGCAAGTGACCACATCGAACTCGCCGGGACGCTGCTGCGCCAGCGCTTCGGCGCTGATCTCCTCGTAGCGCACGTTGCGGGTCCCCACCTCCAGCGCATGCAACTGCGCGACGCGCAAGGCCTTGACCGAGAGATCGATGCCCAGTACGTCGGCGCCCTTGCGGGCCATGGCATCGGCCAGGATGCCGCCGCCGCAGCCGATGTCCACCACTGTCTTGCCCGCCAGCGGGGCCAGCCCGTCGATCCAGCCCAGGCGCAACGGGTTGATCTCGTGCAAGGGACGGAACTCGCTCTCCGGGTCCCACCACCGGTGGGCCAGGTCGGAGAACTTGGCCAGCTCGGCCGGGTCGGCGTTGACGTTCGAGTTCATGGTCCGATTATCGCCATGGCCGCAGCGGGGCCGCGCCCATGAAAAAACCGCGCCGAAGCGCGGTTTTTTCTGTGCCTCAGCGGCGGGTGGGAAGATCAGTTCCGCCGGGTACCGACCACTTCCACTTCCACGCGGCGGTTCTTGGCGCGGCCTTCGCGGGTGCGGTTGTCGGCCACCGGCTGGGTCAGGCCCTTGCCTTCGGTGTAGATGCGGTTGCTTTCGATACCTTTGCTCACCAAATAGGCCTTCACGGCTTCGGCGCGGCGGACCGACAGGGCCTGGTTGTAGCCGGTCGGGCCGGTGGAGTCGGTGTGGCCCACGGCGATCACCACTTCCAGGGCAATGCCGGATACCTTGCTCGCCAGGTCATCCAGCTTGGCACGGCCTTCGGGCTTGAGGACGGCCTTGTCGAAATCGAAGAAGGCGTCGGCGGCATAGGTCACCTTGGAGGCGACGGGAGCGGGAGCAGGGGCGGGGGCAGGTGCCGGAGCGGGCGCAGGGGCCGGGGCCGGGGCCGGAGCAGGTGCCGGAGCGGGCCGAGGGGCCGGAGCCGGTGCGGGCGCCGGAGCGGGTGCCTGGGCCACGATCGCGCCATCGCAGCCTTGTGCGGCGGTCGCGGGGGTCCAGCTAGCGTCGCGCCAGCAGAGTTCGTTGGTGCCGTTCTTCCAAACCAGTTGGCTGGTGCCGTTGCGCCAGTTGTCGATGGTTTGTGCGCCGGCGGCCGTTGCCATGGCGGCGGTTGCGAACAGCATTGCCACTTTGTTGAGTTTTTTCATGGTTTTCCTCTATGTAAGCCGCAGACGGGCTGCGTAACAAGAACGACGCTTGTAGTGACCACCACTAAAAACGCTAGAAATGATTGTGCCACAAGGGACCTCGCCCCCCGCCCGGAGCCCCGGGGCACCTTCGGCGCACCACCAACCCGCGGCCCCATTCGTTGTCGATACACAACAAAGACCGGTGCCCTGCGCTTCGGGCGGACCCTTTGGCGCGCATCTTAGAATGGCGGGTTGCCTTCGAGTTTCACGCCAGCCATCCCGCCGCCGCCCATGACACAGTTCGCCAAAGAGACCCTGCCGATCAGCCTGGAAGAGGAGATGCGGCGCAGCTACCTCGACTACGCGATGAGCGTGATCGTGGGCCGCGCCCTGCCCGATGCGCGCGACGGCCTCAAGCCGGTGCACCGGCGCGTGCTCTATGGCATGCACGAGCAGAACAACGACTGGAACCGGCCGTTCCGCAAGAGCGCGCGCATCGTCGGCGACGTGATGGGTAAATACCACCCGCACGGCGACAGCGCGATCTACGACACCATCGTGCGCATGGCGCAGCCGTTTTCGCTGCGGCACATGCTGGTCGACGGGCAGGGCAACTTCGGCTCGGTCGATGGCGACAATGCCGCGGCGATGCGCTACACCGAGGTCCGGCTGACCAAGATCGCCCACGAACTGCTGGCCGACATCGACAAGGAGACGGTGGATTTCGGGCCGAACTACGACGGTTCCGAGCAGGAGCCGCTGGCGCTGCCGGCGCGCTTCCCGAACCTGCTGGTCAACGGCTCGGCCGGCATCGCGGTGGGCATGGCGACCAACATCCCGCCGCACAACCTCAACGAGGTGGTGGACGCCTGCCTGCACCTGCTCAAGCACCCGCAGGCGTCGCTCGACGAGTTGATGGAGATCGTCCCGGCGCCGGACTTCCCCACCGCCGGCATCATCTACGGCGTCCAGGGCGTCAAGGACGGCTACCGCACCGGGCGCGGGCGCGTGGTGATGCGCGCCAAGTGCCACTTCGAGGACATCGACCGGGGCCAGCGCCAGGCGATCATCGTCGACGAGCTGCCCTACCAGGTCAACAAGAAGACCCTGCAGGAGCGCATCGCCGAGCTGGTGCACGAGAAGAAGATCGAGGGCATCAGCCACATCCAGGACGAATCGGACAAGTCCGGCATGCGCCTGGTGATCGAGCTCAAGCGCGGCGAAGTGCCCGAGGTGGTGCTCAACAACCTGTACAAGCAGACCCAGTTGCAGGACACCTTCGGCATCAACATGGTGGCCCTGGTCGACGGCCAGCCGCAGCTGTGCAACCTGAAGGACCTGATCCAGGTGTTCCTGGAGCACCGGCGCGAGGTGGTCACGCGGCGCACGGTGTTCGAGCTGCGCAAGGCGCGCGAGCGCGGCCACGTGCTCGAGGGCCTGGCGGTGGCGCTGGCCAACATCGACGAGTTCATCCGCATCATCCGCGAGTCGCCCACGCCGCCGGTGGCCAAGGCGGAGCTGATGGCGCGCCCCTGGGACAGCCAGCTGGTGCGCGAGATGCTGACCCGCACGCGCGCCGACGGCGGCCAGGTCAACGCCGACGACTACCGGCCGGACAACCTGGAAAAGGCCTACGGCATGGGCAGCGACGGCCTGTACCGCCTGTCCGAAACGCAGGCCCAGGAAATCCTGCAGATGCGCCTGCAGCGCCTGACCGGGCTGGAGCAGGACAAGATCGTGGCCGAGTACAAGGACGTCATGGCCGAGATCGACGACCTGCTCGACATCCTGGCCCGGCCCGAGCGCGTCTCCACCATCATCGGCGAAGAGCTGACCCTGGTGAAGCAGGAGTTCGGCCAGACCAAGCTCGGCGCGCGCCGCAGCCGGATCGAACACAACGCGCAGGACCTCGCCACGGAAGACCTGATCACGCCCACCGACATGGTGGTCACGCTCAGCCACAGCGGCTACATCAAGAGCCAGCCCCTGTCGGAGTACCGCGCCCAGAAACGCGGCGGCCGCGGCAAGCAGGCCACGGCGACCAAGGAAGACGACTGGATCGACCAGCTCTTCATCGCCAACACGCACGACTACATCCTGTGCTTCTCCAACCGCGGCCGGCTGTACTGGCTCAAGGTGTGGGAGGTGCCCGCCGGCTCGCGCGGCTCGCGCGGGCGGCCGATCGTCAACATGTTCCCGCTGCAGGAAGGCGAGAAGATCAACGTGGTGCTGCCGCTGACCGGCGAGATGCGCAGCTTCCCCTCCGACCGCTACGTGTTCATGGCCACCTCGATGGGCACGGTCAAGAAGACGGCGCTCGACGAGTTCAGCAACCCCCGCAAGGCCGGGATCATCGCGGTCGACCTCGACGAAGGCGACTACCTCATCGGCGCGGCGCTCACCGACGGCCAGCACGACGTGATGCTGTTCAGCGACGGCGGCAAGGCGGTGCGCTTCGACGAGAACGACGTGCGGCCGATGGGCCGCAACGCGCGCGGCGTGCGCGGCATGCTGATCGAGGACACGCAGAGCGTGATCGCCATGCTGGTGGCCGAGGACGAGCAGCAGAGCGTGCTCACCGCGACGGTCAACGGCTACGGCAAGCGCACGCCGATCGCCGAGTACACCCGCCACGGCCGCGGCACCAAGGGCATGATCGCGATCCAGCAGAGCGAGCGCAACGGCAAGGTCGTGGCGGCCACGCTGGTGCGCGCGGACGACGAGATCATGCTGATCACCGACAAGGGCGTGCTGGTGCGCACACGCGTGTCCGAGATCCGCGAAATGGGCCGGGCCACGCAGGGCGTGACGCTGATCGCGCTGGACGAAGGCGCCGAGCTGTCGGGCCTGCAGCGCATCGTGGAGAACGACGCCAACGGGGTGGACGCGGCCGATGACGCGGCGGCCGGCGAGCCGGGTACCGAGCCGTGACGCCGCGGCGGCCCTACAACTTCTCCGCCGGGCCGGCGGCGATGCCGGCAGAGGTCCTGCAGCAGGCCGCCAGCGAGATGCTCGACTGGCATGGCTGCGGCATGGGCGTGATGGAGATGAGCCACCGGGGGCAGGCGTTCGGCCAGATCCTGGAGGCCGCCGAAGCCGACCTGCGCGAGCTGCTCGCGGTGCCGCCCGAGTTCCGCATCCTGTTCATGCAGGGCGGCGGCCTGGGGGAGAACGCCATCGTGCCGCTGAACCTCTCGCGCGGCCGGGCAGTGGACTTCGTGGTCACCGGGAGCTGGAGCCAGAAGTCGTTCAAGGAGGCCGGCCGCTACTGCCAGGCCCAGGTGGCGGCCAGCAACGCGGCCGACGGCCACACCACCCTGCCCGATCCGGCCACCTGGCGGCTCACGCCGGGCACCAGCTACCTGCACCTGTGCAGCAACGAGACCATCAACGGCGTCGAGGTGCACGAGCTGCCCGATCTCAAGGCGCTGGGCTCGGACGCGCCGCTGGTGATCGATTTTTCCTCGCACGTGGCCTCGCGCCCGGTGGACTGGTCGCGCGTCGGCCTGGCCTTCGGCGGCGCCCAGAAGAACCTGGGACCGGCCGGCCTCACGCTGGTCGTGATACGGGAGGACCTGATCGGGCAGGCCCTGCCCATCTGCCCCAGCGCGTTCGACTACCGGAACGTGGCCGACAACCGCTCCATGTACAACACGCCGCCGACCTACGCCATCTACATGGCCGGCCTCACCTTTCAATGGCTCAAGCGCCAGACCGAAGGCGCGCTGAGCGGCGTGGCCGCCATGGAGGCGCGCAGCATCGCCAAGGCCACCCTGCTCTACGACTGCATCGACCGCTCCGGTTTCTACGCCAACAAGGTCGCCGCCGACTGCCGCTCGCGCATGAACATCCCGTTCTTCCTCCACGACGCCTCGCGCAACGAGGCCTTTCTCGCGGGAGCCCAGGCCGCCGGCCTGCTCCAGCTCAAGGGACACAAATCGGTGGGCGGCATGCGCGCCAGCCTCTACAACGCCATGCCGATCGAGGGCGTGCAGGCGCTGGTGGACTACATGCGGCACTTCGAACAGACACAGGCCTGAACACCACCATGACCCAGCCAACCCAGCCAGACCCCCTCGCGAACCTGCGCGTGCAAATCGACACGCTGGACCAGCAACTGCTCGACCTGCTCAACCGGCGCGCGCGCGTGGCCGAACAGGTCGGCGAGATCAAGCGCCAGGAGGGCTCGCCCTTCTTCCGCCCCGACCGCGTCGCCCAGGTGATCGAGAAGATCCAGGGCGCCAACCGGGGCCCGCTGCTCAACCAGCACGTGGCCGCGATCTGGCGCGAGATCATGTCGGCCTGCCTGGCGCTGGAGGCGCCGCAGCGCGTGGCCGTGCTGGGCCCCGAGGGCACCTTCACCGAGCAGGCCGCCATCGAGTTCTTCGGCAGCGCCGCCAACCTGATCCACTGCGGCAGCTTCGACGAGGTGTTCCACGCCACGGCCGCGGGCACCGCGCAGTTCGGCGTGGTCGGCATGGAGAACTCCACCGAAGGCGTGGTCGCCCGCTCGCTCGACCTGTTCCTGCGCTCGCCGGTGCACGTGGTCGGCGAGGTCAGCCTGCTGATCCGCCACAACCTGCTGCGCCAGGTCAACGACTTGGAGGACATCGAGGTCGTGATGGCGCATCCGCAGGCCCTGGCGCAGTGCCAAGGCTGGCTCTCGCAGCACCTGCCCAACGCCGAGCGGCGCGCAGTCGCCAGCAACGCCGAGGGCGCGCGCCTGGCCGCGACCAACCCGACCTGGGCGGGCGTGGCCAGCGAACGCGCGGCGGCCCAGTTCGGCCTGCACATCGTGGCCCACGCGGTCCAGGACGAGGCCTACAACCGCACCCGCTTCGCGGTGATCGCGCTGCCGCAGACCATGGCCATGCCGGCCGCTTCCGGGCGCGACTGCACCAGCCTCGTGGTCTCGGTGCCGAACCGGCCCGGCGCGGTGCACGACCTGCTGGTGCCGCTCAAGAACTACGGCGTGTCCATGACCCGCTTCGAATCGCGCCCGGCCAAGTCTGGGCAGTGGGAGTACTACTTCTACATCGACATCGCCGGCCACCCCTCGCAGCCGCACGTGGCGGCCGCGCTGAAGGAACTGCAGGGCCTGTGCGCGTTCTACAAGGTGCTGGGCGCCTACCCGGTGAGCGAATGATGGCCTTCGAACAACTGGGCCTGATCGGCTGCGGCCTCATGGGCGGCTCGTTCGCACTGGCGCTCAAGCGCGCCGGACTGGTCAAGCGCGTGGTGGGCTACAGCAAGTCCCCGTCCACCACGGAACGCGCACGCCAACTCGGCGTGATCGACGTCGAGGCGCCCTCCGCCCTGCTCGCGGTGTCCGGCGCCGACCTGGTGCTGCTGGCGGTGCCGGTGGTCGCGACGGAGGCGACTTTCAAGGCGATCCGCCACCTGGTGCGCAGCGACGACGTGCTGATCATGGACGTGGGCTCGACCAAGCGCGGCGTGATCGACGCCGCGCGGCGCGTGCTGCGCGACCACGCCGGGGTGTTCGTGCCCGCGCACCCCATCACCGGCAAGGAAGTCGCAGGCGTGGAGCATGCCGACGCTGACCTCTACCTGGACCGCCAGGTCATCCTGACCCCGATCGAGCGCACGCTGCCGAGGCAGTTGGAGCAGGCCCAGCAGATCTGGACCGCCCTGGGCTGCCACGTCAAGCTGATGACGCCCGAGGCGCACGACGCCGCCTACGCGGCGGTGAGCCACCTGCCGCACCTGGTGGCGTTCGCGCTCATGAACGCCATCCAGGGCCAGTCCTCCGGCCAGGACTTCCTGTCCCTCGCGGGCCCCGGGTTCCGGGACTTCACCCGCATCGCGGCCAGCGATCCCGCCATCTGGCGCGACATCCTCATGTCCAACCGGGAAGAGCTGCTGTCCCAGTCGCGCCATTTCCAGCGCGCGCTGCACACCCTGGAAACCGCCATCAAGGCCGACGACCCCGAGGCCCTCGAAGCCCTGATCGACCTGGCCAGCAGCACGCGCGCGAACTGGCGCATGAGCGCCGTCAAGCCGCGCCATTAGGGTCTTTCACCCCAGCGCCGCCAGACCGCCGCATGTTCGCCATCGACCACCTCGACATCCCGCCGCTCGATGCCGCCGGCGGCCGCGTGCGCCTGCCCGGTTCCAAGAGCATCTCCAACCGCGTGCTGCTGCTCGCCGCGCTCAGCAGCGGCCACACCGACGTGCACGACCTGCTGGACTCCGACGACACGCGGGTCATGCTGGAAGCGCTGTCCCAGCTCGGCTGCCGCATCGAGCCCCAACCCGGCGGCGCGCTGCGCGTGCACGGCCTGGACGGGCAGCTCCCCGTGCGCCAGGCCAGCCTGTTCCTGGGCAATGCCGGCACCGCCATGCGGCCGCTGACCGCTTCGCTGGCGCTGCTGGCGGCCCGCCACGGCGGCGCCTTCGAGCTCAGCGGCGTGCCGCGGATGCACGAGCGCCCGATCGGCGACCTGGTGGACGCGCTGCGCCAGCTCGGCTGTCCGGTGCAGTGCCTGGGCAGCGAGGGCTACCCGCCGCTGCGCCTGGGCGACGGCCAGGCCCGGGCGCTGGCGCTGGACCAGCCGATCCGCGTGCGCGGCGACGTCTCCAGCCAGTTCCTGACAGCCCTGCTGCTCGCCCTGCCGCTGGTGGCGCAGGCGCGGGACGTGACGATCGAGGTGGTTGGCGAGTTGATCTCGCGCCCCTACATCGAGATCACCCTCAACCTGCTGGAACGCTTCGGCGTCGCGGTGCGCCGGCAGGACTGGCAGCGCTTCACCATTCCCGCCGGCAGCCGCTACCGCTCGCCCGGCCGTATCGCGGTCGAAGGCGACGCCTCGTCGGCCAGCTACTTCATCGCGCTGGGCGCGATCGCCCCCGCCGCGCCGGGCACGGACGGCATCACCATCGAGGGCGTGGGGCTGTCGTCGATCCAGGGCGACATCCGCTTCGTCGAAGCCGCGCGCCAGATGGGCGCCGACATCTCGGGCGATGCCAACCGCCTGCACATCCGCCGCGGCGCCTGGCCGCTCAAGGCGATCGACCTGGACTGCAACCACATCCCCGACGCCGCCATGACGCTCGCGGTGATGGCGCTGTACGCCAAGGGGAGCACCACGCTGCGCAACATCGCGAGCTGGCGCGTGAAGGAAACCGACCGCATCGCCGCCATGGCGCTCGAATGCCGCAAGCTCGGCGCCGAGGTGGAGGAAGGGGCCGACTTCATCCGCATCACGCCGCCGGCCAGCCCGGCGCACTGGCGCACGCAGGCCATCCACACCTACGACGACCACCGCGTGGCGATGTGCTTCTCGCTCGCCGCCTTCAACCCGGCGCGGCTGCCGATCCGCATCGAGGACCCCAAGTGCGTGGGCAAGACATTCCCGGACTACTTCGAGACCCTGTTCCAGGTCTGCCGCAGCGAAGCCCGGCACATCCCGGTGATCTGCGTCGACGGCCCGACCGCCTCGGGCAAGGGCACGCTCTCGGCCGAGGTCGCCGTCCGGCTGGGCTACCACCTGCTCGACTCGGGCGCGCTGTACCGGCTGGTCGGCCTGGCGGCCGAGCGGGCCGGCCTGCCCATCACGGACGAGGCCGTGAAGCAGCCCGAGACGGCCGAACGCCTGGGCCGCATCGCCGCGGCCCTGCAGGTGCGCTTCGAGGGCCTGCGCACCTGGCTGGACGGCGAGGAAGTCACCGACGCGCTGCGCAGCGAAGCCGCCGGCATGGCCGCCTCGCGCGTCTCGGCCGTCCCCGAGGTGCGGCAGGCCCTGCTGGCGCTGCAGCACGGCTTCAGGCGCCTGCCCGGCCTGGTGGCCGACGGGCGGGACATGGGCACGGTGATCTTTCCCGACGCGCCGCTGAAGGTCTTTCTCACCGCAAGCGCCGAGCAGCGCGCCCAGCGGCGCCATAAGCAGTTGATTTCAAAGGGAATTGCTGCTAACATCGACAGTCTTTTGGCGGATTTGAAGGCGCGAGACCAGCGGGACGCTTCCCGGCTGCACGCCCCTTTGAAACCCGCCGAAGATGCCTTGCAACTGGACAACTCCGGGCTGGACATCGAGCAATCGGTGCAGCAGGTACTTGACTGGTGGCAAGGCCGGACGGTGTTCTCGGACCCCTGAGGACACCACGCGCATTGGCCCAGACGGCCCCGCCGGGCGCTCCCAGCCCGCAGGCCCGATGGTTCTGTCAACCAACCCCGCGGCACGCTTGCCGCAACGTCAACGCCACTCAAGCCGTCTCCCGTTCCGCCGCGTCGCGTACGCGGCTGGCTGCCGGCCCGAGTGGTTCTAGGAAACTCAATGTCTGAATCTTTTGCCGCCCTGTTCGAAGAGTCCCTCAAGCGCGCCGAAATGCGCTCGGGTGAAGTCATCACCGCCGAGGTCGTCCGCATCGAACACAGCCACGTGGTGGTCAACGCCGGTCTGAAGTCGGAAGCCTACGTGCCGCTGTCCGAGTTCAAGAACGACCAGGGCGAACTCGAAGTCCAGGTGGGCGACTTCGTCGCGGTCGCCATCGACTCCGTGGAAAACGGCTTTGGCGACACCCTGCTCTCGCGCGACAAGGCCAAGCGCCTGGCCTCCTGGATGTCGCTGGAGAAAGCGCTCGAATCCGGCGAGTTCGTCAACGGCACGACCTCGAACAAGGTCAAGGGCGGCCTCAAGGTCATGGTCAACGGCATCAGCGCCTTCCTGCCGGGCTCGCTGGTCGACACCCGTCCCACCAAGGACCTGACGCCGTACGAGAACAAGACCATGGAGTTCAAGGTCATCAAGCTCGATCGCAAGCGCAACAACGTCGTGCTGAGCCGGCGCGCGGTGCTGGAAGCCTCCATGGGCGAAGAGCGCGCCAAGCTGATGGACACGCTCAAGGAAGGCGCCATCGTGCACGGCGTGGTCAAGAACATCACCGAGTACGGCGCGTTCGTCGACCTCGGCGGCATCGACGGCCTGCTGCACATCACCGACATGGCCTGGCGCCGCGTGCGCCACCCGAGCGAGGTGGTGCAGGCTGGCCAGGAGATCACCGCCAAGATCCTCAAGTTCGACACCGAGAAGCACCGCGTGTCGCTGGGCCTCAAGCAGATGGGCGACGACCCGTGGCTGGGCGTGAGCCGCCGCTACCCGCAAGGCACGCGCATGTTCGGCAAGGTCACCAACATCGCCGACTACGGCGCGTTCGTGGAACTCGAGCCCGGCATCGAGGGCCTGGTGCACGTCTCCGAGATGGACTGGACCAACAAGAACGTGGCGCCGAGCAAGCTGGTCTCGCTGGGCGAAGAGGTCGAGGTCATGGTGCTCGACATCGACGAGGACAAGCGCCGCATCAGCCTGGGCATGAAGCAGTGCCGCGCCAACCCCTGGCACGAGTTCGCCGAGTCCACCAAGCGCGGCGACCGCGTCAAGGGTCCGATCAAGTCGATCACCGACTTCGGCGTGTTCGTCGGCCTGGCCGCCGGCATCGACGGCCTGGTGCACCTGTCCGACCTGTCCTGGAACGAGCCCGGCGAAACCGCCGTGCGCAACTACAAGAAGGGCCAGGAAGTCGAGGCCATCGTGCTGGCCATCGACGTCGAGCGCGAGCGCATCTCGCTGGGCATCAAGCAGCTCGACGGCGACCCGTTCACCACCTTCGTGTCGGTGAACGACAAAGGCTCCATCGTGACCGGCAAGGTCAAGACCGTCGACGCCAAGGGTGCCGAGATCGACCTCGGCGAGGACGTGGTCGGCTACCTGCGCGCCTCCGAGATCAGCCGCGACCGCGTGGAAGATGCGCGCAACGTGCTCAAGGAAGGCGACGAGGTCACGGCCGTGGTCGTCAACGTGGACCGCAAGACCCGCAACATCCAGCTCTCGATCAAGGCCAAGGACGCTGCCGACCAGCAGGAAGCCATGGCCAGCCTGAGCCAGAACGCGGGCAACGCCGGCACCACCAGCCTGGGCGCGCTGCTGCGCGCCAAGCTGGACAACAGCAACAGCGGCCGCTGATGACCGTTGGGTGTTCGGTGCCGAGCGTTGAGCGTGGGAATGCCCATGCGAGCGCCCTGCGCCGAACGCCCGACGCACAACGCTCAATACACAACCTCCCATGACCCGAAGCGACCTCGTAGAAGCCCTTGCCAGCCGGTTCGGCCAACTCACGCACCGGGATGCGGAATTCGCCGTCAAGGCCATCCTCGACGCCATGGGCGACGCCCTGGTCAAAGGGCACCGGATCGAGATCCGCGGCTTCGGCAGCTTCTCGGTCAACCGCCGCTCGCCCCGCATCGGCCGCAACCCGCGTTCGGGCGAGAGCGTGATGATCCCGGAGAAGCGCGTCCCCCATTTCAAGCCCGGCAAGGCCCTGCGCGAACAGGTGGATGCCAAGACCGCCGAGATCCTCGGCCGCGAGCCCGGCCGACCAGGCTGATCGCTACAATCGTCCCACCACAGAGGGGATGCAGTGAAATACCTGATGTGGCTGCTCAATGCAGCCATTTTTTTTGTGCTGTTCGCCTTCGCGCTGAACAACCAGGACAGCGTGACGCTGCACCTGTTCTTCGGCGCGAGCTGGCAGGCCCCCCTGGTGCTGGTGATCCTGGCGGCGCTGGTGCTCGGCCTGTTCCTCGGCGTGGCGGTGATGCTGCCGCTGTGGCTGCGCGCCAAGCGGGCGCGGCGCCTGGCGGCCAGCCAGGCCAGCACGGCCTTCGGCACCGAGTCCACGCTGCTGCCCGACCCAGGCGACGCCTCCCGGCATGGACTTTGATTTCACCTGGCTGCTCTGGGGCCTGCCGCTGGCGTTCGCGCTGGGATGGGTCGCCTCCCGGCTCGACCTGCGGCAGTGGCGGATCGAAAGCCGGCAGGCGCCCAAGGCCTACTTCCGCGGCCTGAACCACCTGCTCAACGAGCAGCAGGACCAGGCCATCGATGCCTTCATCGAGGCCGTGCAGGGCGACCCCGACACCGCCGAATTGCACTTCGCCCTGGGCAACCTGTTCCGCCGCCGCGGCGACTACGACCGCGCCGTGCGCGTGCACGAGCACCTGCTCTCGCGCGCCGACCTCAACCGCAAGGACCGCGACCGCGCCCAGCACGCGCTCGCGCTGGACTTCCTCAAGGCCGGCCTGCTGGACCGGGCCGAAGCCGCCCTGCACAAGCTCGAGGGCTCGGCCTTCGAAGGCGAGGCCCTGCTGGCCCTGCTCGGCATCTACGAGCGCTCGCGCGACTGGCCGCGCGCCAAGGAGATCGCGCTCAAGCTCGACCGCGCCGAGCAAGGCAGCTTCGCGGCGCGCCTGGCCCACTACCTGTGCGAGGAAGCCGAACTGGCCCAGCGTGGCGACCAACCCGCCAAGGCCCTGGCCCTGCTGGAAGAAGCGGTGCGGCACGCCCCGCAGCTCGCGCGAGGGTGGATGGCACTGTCCACGCAGCGCGCGCTGGGCGGCGATGCGGCGGGGGCCTTCGACGCCCTGCTCAAGCTGCACCAGCATGCGCCGCAGGGACTGCCGCTGGCCGCGCGGGCGCTCGCGGACCTGGCGCGCCAGACCGGCCGGCAGGCCGAGGCCCGGGCCTTGCTGCAGGCGGCGCAGGCGCGCGCGCCCTCGATCGACCTCACCGAAGCGCTGGCCAGCCTGAGCACGGACCCCGCCGAGGCGCGGTCCTGCTACCTGAGCCATCTGGAGCGCGAGCCCTCGCTGGTCATCGCCGCGCGCTGGCTGGAAGGGGAAACGCTCTCCGACGCCCAGGCCCAGGCCCGCGTCGGGCTGGCGCTGGAACAGGCCGGCGCGCCGCTGCGCCGCTACCGCTGCGCCGCCTGCGGCTTCGAAGCCCGCCAGCACTTCTGGCAATGCCCGGGCTGCCAGGCCTGGGACAGCTATCCTGCGCGGCGGGTGGAAGAGCTGTGAACACCCCCCTGCGCGCCTTCGGCGCTTCCCCCCTCTCTGGCGCGCCGCTGCGCGGCGCTTGGAGGGGGGACGACAGCTCGGGCCGGCGGAGCCGGACCCTTGCTGTCTCTGGGTTGGCGTTGCTTCGTTCGCGTGCGCCGACATAACCGATTCACCCGCTTTTCTCTCAAGGTCAACTGTGTTCAAGAATGTGACGATCTACCGGATCACGCCCGGCTGGGATGCGACGCTGGAAGACATGGAGGCGGCGCTGGATGCCGCGCGTTTCGTGCCCTGCGGCGCCACGCAGGAGCAGTCGGTCGGCTGGGTCGAGCCGCGCGGCGAGGCCCATGGCGCGCTGATCGAATCGGTGGCCGGGCAGCGCATCCTCAAGCTGCAGATCGAGACCAAGGGCGTGCCCGCCTCGGTGGTGCGCCGCAAGGCGCAGGAAGCCGCCAGCCACATCGAGGCCACCACCGGCCGCAAGCCCGGCAAGAAAGAAACCAAGGCCTTGCGCGAAGACGCCCTGCTGGCTTTGCTGCCCCAGGCGTTCGAGCGCCAGTCCTCGGTCTGGGTCTGGATCGACGCGGAGCGCGGCCTGCTGGTCACCGACGCCAGCAGCCAGGGCAAGCTCGACGAAGTGGTCACCGCGCTGGTCCGCGCCTTCGACGGCCTGGCCCTCACGCTGCTGCAGACCGCGGTCACGCCGCAGACCGCCATGACGCAGTGGCTCTCGGCCACCAGCCCGGACGAATGGCCAGGCGGCTTCGCGGTGGAGCGCGAGTGCGAGCTGCGGTCGGGCGACGAGGAGAAGTCGGTCGTGCGGTTCACCCGGCACAACCTGGCCACCGACGAGGTGCGCCAGCACATCGCCGAGGGCAAGCTGCCCACCCGGCTGGCGCTGAGCTGGGAAGGCCGGATCGGCTTCGTGCTCACCGAGTCGCTGCAGCTCAAGAAGATCCAGTTCCTCGAAGGCGTGTTCGACGACCGGCCGGACGACGGCGAGAGCGGCTTCGACACCGACGTCGCCCTGACCACCGGCGAGTTGCGCCAACTGCTGCCCGGCCTGATCGAGGCGCTCGGCGGCGAACTGGTGCCCGGCCAGGGTGCCGGCCCCGAGGCCGCGCCACCGGCCGGGCGCCCCGCGGCCACCAGCGAGGACGCGGTGGCGCTGGCCGACGGCGATGAGGACGACGGTCCGCCGTTCTGACGCCTGATCCTTGCCAGGAGCGCCCATGCACAACGTGATCGCCCTCTCCATCGGCGCCTTCGTGGGCGCCATCGCGCGCTGGCGGATGGGCCTGTGGCTGAACCAGCCGACGGCACTGCTGCCCTGGGGCACACTGGCGGTCAACTGGGTCGGCGCCTACCTGATCGGGATCTCGGTGATCTTCTTCCAGAGCCAGACGCAGTTGGACCCGGTCTGGCGGCTGGCCATCATCACCGGCTTCCTGGGCACGCTGACCACCTTCTCCTCGTTCTCGGCGGAAGTCGTCTCCATGCTTCAGCACGGCCGCTGGCTGCTCGCGGCCGGCACCACCGGCCTGCACCTGTTCGGCTCGCTGCTGCTGACCTGGCTGGGCATGCGCTCGGCCGCACCCTGGTTCACCGCCGGTTGAGCGGCCGGCAGAAGACCGCGCACCGGGCGTGTCGGGTCTCAATTTGAGAATGATTGAGGCGGCAAGGGTTTTTTGAGGGTTAACCCGCAAATCCACGCTCCAGGCCCATGCTCCACTTGTCGTGCCCCACCACGACAAGGAGACAAGCATGCAGGTCCAACTCCGGGTCAACGGCAAGGCCGTGACCATCGACGCGCCCCCCCACACGCTGCTGGCCCAGGCGCTGCGCGAACACCTCAGGCTCACCGGCACCCACGTCGGCTGCGACACCGCCCAGTGCGGTGCCTGCACGGTGATGGTGGACGGCCGCGCGGTGAAGTCGTGCAACATGCTGCTGGCCCAGGCCACGGGCTGCGAGATCACCACCATCGAAGGCCTGGCCGGCGCCGACGGCACCCTGCACCCCATGCAGGCCGCGTTCAAGGAATGCCACGGCCTGCAATGCGGCTTCTGCACGCCCGGCATGGTGATGAGCTCGGTCAGCCTGTGCCAGCGGCATCCCGATGCCAGCGCCGCCGAGATCCGCGAACTGCTCGAAGGCAACTTCTGCCGCTGCACCGGCTACCAGAACATCGTCAAGGCCGTGCAGCAGGGTGCCGCCGGAATGAAGTGACCCTCCCCCGCCGTGCTTCGCGCACTGCCCGATCAGAACCTCACAGGAGCCATTGACATGGGTGCCATCGACTTCGCCAAGCTCCCCCACATCGGGGAACCCCTGCGCCGGAAGGAGGACTACCGTTTCCTCACCGGCGCCGGCCAATACACCGACGACATCGTGCTGGCCAACATGCAGCACGCGGTGTTCGTGAGATCACCGCACGCGCACGCCGCGATCCGCTCGATCGACAAGACCGCGGCACTCCAGTCGCCGGGCGTCCTGGCCGTCTTCGATGGCCAGGACGTGGCGGCCGACCAGATCGGCGGCCTGCCCTGCGGCTGGCTCATCACCGGCACCGACGGCCAGCCCATGAAGGAGCCGCCCCACCCCATCCTGGCCCAGGGCAAGGTCCGCTACGTGGGCGACCACGTGGCCATGGTGGTGGCCGACACGGTGGAGAACGCCCGCAACGCGGCCGAACTGGTGGTGGTGGACTACGACCCCCTGCCGGCCGTGGTCGACGTGCGCGACGCCATGAAACCGGGCGCGACCACGCTGCACGAGGCGGCGCCCGACAACCACTGCTACAAGTGGGCCATCGGCGACAAGGCCGCGGTGGACGCCACCTTCGAGGGTGCGGCGCACGTGGTCACGCTCGACCTGGTCAACAACCGGCTGGCGCCCAACCCGATCGAGCCGCGCGCAGCCATCGGCGCCTACAACCGCGCCAGCGACGAATACACGCTGTACGTGGCCAACCAGAACCCGCACGTGGAGCGCCTGCTCATGACCGCCTTCGTGATGGGCCTGCCCGAGCACAAGGTGCGCGTGATCGCGCCCGACGTGGGCGGCGGCTTCGGCGCCAAGATCTACCTCTACGCCGAGGACGTGTGCCTGACCTGGGCCGCCAAGAAGCTCAACTGCGCGATCAAGTGGACTTGCGAGCGCAGCGAGGCCTTTCTCTGCGACGCGCACGGCCGCGACCACGTGAGCCATGCCGAGCTGGCCCTGGACCAGGACGGCAGGTTCCTGGGCCTGCGCGTGCACACCGACGCCAACCTGGGCGCCTACCTCTCCACCTTCTCCACCGCGATACCGACCATCCTGTACGCCACGCTGCTGGCCGGCCAATACGCCACGCCGCAGATCCACGTGGAAGTGGATGCCTGGTTCACCAACACCTCGCCGGTGGACGCCTACCGCGGCGCCGGCCGGCCCGAGGCCACCTACCTGCTCGAGCGCCTCGTCAGCCGCGCCGCCTGGCAACTCGGCCTCGGGCAGGACGAGATCCGCCGCCGCAACTTCATCACCCAGTTCCCCTACCAGACGCCGGTGGCACTGCAGTACGACACGGGCGACTTCCACGCCTGCATGGCCAAGGCCAACGAGCTGGCCGACGTGGCCGGCTTCGCCGCGCGGCGCGAGGCGTCGCGCGCCCAGGGCCTGTTGCGCGGCCTGGGCTACAGCAGCTACATCGAGGCCTGCGGTCTGGCCCCGAGCAACATCGCCGGCGCGCTCGGCGCGCGCGCGGGCCTGTTCGAATGCGGCGAGGTGCGCGTGCACCCCACCGGCAGCGTGACCGTGTTCACCGGTTCGCACAGCCACGGCCAGGGACACGAGACCACGTTCGCGCAGGTGGTGGCCTCGCGCCTGGGCCTGGACCCCTCGCAGGTCGACATCGTGCACGGCGACACCGGCCGCGTGCCCTTCGGCATGGGCACCTACGGCTCGCGCTCCATCTCGGTCGGCGGCGCGGCGATCATGCGCGCGCTCGACAAGATCGAGGCCAAGGCCAAGAAGATCGCGGCCCACCTGATGGAGGCGAGCGACGCCGACGTGGAGTTCGCCAACGGGGAATTCACGGTGAAAGGCACCGACAAGAAGGTGCCGTTCGGCCAGGTCGCGCTCACCGCCTACGTGCCGCACAACTACCCGCTGGACAAGCTGGAGCCGGGCCTGAACGAGACCGCGTTCTACGACCCGACCAACTTCACCTTCCCGGCCGGCACCTACATCTGCGAGGTCGAGGTGAACCCCGAGACCGGCGTGGTGCGCATCGACCGCTTCACCGCGGTGGACGACTTCGGCACCATCATCAACCCGATGATCGTGGAAGGCCAGGTGCACGGCGGCCTGGTGCAGGGCATCGGGCAGGCGCTGCTGGAGCACTGCATATACGACCGCGAGACCGGCCAGCTCGTCACCGGCTCGTTCATGGACTACGCCATGCCGCGCGCCGACGACGTGCCCGATTTCACCATCGGCCACGTCTGCACGCCCTGCACCACCAACCCCCTGGGCACCAAGGGCTGCGGCGAGGCCGGCGCCATTGGCTCGCCACCGGCGGTGATCAACGCCGTGCTGGACGCCCTCGCGCCGCTCGGCGTGAAGGACATCGACATGCCGGCCAGCCCTCACCGCGTGTGGCAGGCCATCCAGTCGTCCCGATGAACGGCCGGGCCGTCGCCATTCCCAAGGAATCCAGGAGCAGCAGACATGTACGCATTCACCCTTGAACAGCCCGCGTCCCTGGCCGAAGCCAAGCGCCTGGCCAGCGCCGGCGCGCAGGCGCTGGCCGGCGGCCAGACCCTGATCGCCGCCATGAAGCAGCGGCTCAACCAGCCCGGGACCCTGGTGGACCTGGGCGGCATCGCCGAGCTGCGCGGCATCCGGGTCGAAGGCCAGGCCCTGGTCATCGGCGCGATGACGCGGCACCAGGACGTCGCCAGCCACGCCGACGTGCACCGGCACATCCCCGCCCTGGCGGCGCTGGCCGATGGCATCGGCGACCGCCAGGTGCGCGCCATGGGCACGCTGGGCGGTTCGGTGGCCAACAACGATCCAGCCGCCTGCTACCCGAGCGCCGTGCTCGGCCTGGGCGCCACCGTGATCACCGACCGCCGCGAGATCGCCCCCGGTGACTTCTTCCAGGGCCTCTACACCACGTCACTGGAGCCGGGCGAGTTGATCACCGCGATCCGCTTCCCCATACCCATCAAGGCAGCGTACGCCAAGTTCCGCCAGCCGGCCTCGCGCTTCGCGCTGGTGGGCGTGTTCGTGGCGCTCACCGCCGACGGCCCCCGCGTGGCCATCACCGGCACCGGCAACGGCGTGTTCCGCCACGCGGGGCTGGAGGCGGCACTGGCCGCCAGCTTCACGCCCGAAGCCGTGGCCGGCGTGCAGATCGATGCCAGCGAGATCAGCAGCGACCTGCATGCCAGCGCCGCCTACCGCGCGCACCTGATCACGGTGCAGACGCAGGCCGCGGTGCGGCAGGCGAACGGGTGAGCGGCTTGTCGTCCGCGAGCGAATCCGTCGACGACCTCGTCCAGGCCCTGCAGGGCGTGGGCTACCACGCCCCGCGGCGGCTGGCCACCGCGGTCTTCCTGGCCATGCGCCTGCAGCGCCCGCTGCTGCTCGAGGGCGAGCCCGGCGTGGGCAAGACCGAACTGGCCAAGGCCCTCGCCAAGGTGCTCGGGCGCCCGCTGCTGCGCCTGCAGTGCTACGACGGCATGGAACAGCGCGAGGCGCTCTACGAATGGAACCACACCGCGCAGTTGCTGCACATGCGCGCCGCAGAGCTGAGGGCCCCCACGTTCGGCACTGACGTGTCCTCACTGCCCCCCGGGGGGGCGTCTGCCACCTTGGGGCGGCCCGGCGGTGGCGGCCACGCCACCCCCGACGAGATCGAGCGCGAGGTCTACCAGTCCCGCTACCTGATCCGCCGCCCGCTGCTGCAGGCGCTGCAGACGCCCGAGCCCGGCGCCGTGCTGCTGATCGACGAGGTGGACCGGGCCGATGAACCCTTCGAGGCCTTCCTGCTCGAATACCTGGGCGAATACCAGGTGAGCATTCCCGAGCTCGGCACCATCCGCGCCGTGGCCGCGCCGCTCACGCTGCTCACCAGCAACCGCACGCGCGACCTCAACGATGCCGTGAAGCGCCGCTGCCTGTACCAGTGGCTCGACTACCCCGAGCGCGAACACGAACTTGCCATCGTGCGCAGCCAGGTGCCGCAGGCCGGCGCGGCGCTCACCGAACAGATCACCAACTTCGTCGCGCGCCTGCGCAGCCAACCCTTCTCCAACGCCTTCCAGCGCAGCCCCGGCATCGCCGAAAGCGTGGAATGGGCCAAGGCCCTGGTGGCGCTGGACACCCTCACGCTCGACCCCGAGGTGATCCAGGACACCGCCGGCATCCTGTTCAAGCAGCGCGAGGACGTGGCGGCCCTGCTGCCCATGGTCGACAAGCTCCTGGCGCCGGAGGTATGAGAGATGACACACCGCGCAGGCCGTGCCTTGCCCAGAGGTGCCGAGGAACCGGCTTTGCCGGGCCTCAGGCGCCGCCCCCTTGAGGAGGTCGCGCGAAGCGCGGCGGGGGTGCTTCCATGAAACTTGGCGATGCGCGCAGCGGCAAGCTGCCGGACCACATCACCGCCTTCGGCCGCGCACTGCGCCGCGCCGGCGTACCGGTGGACAGCAGCCGCATGGCGCTGGCCGTCGCCGCGGCGCTGGCCGTGGGCGTGGAGCGGCGCGACGACCTGCGCGCCGCGCTGGAGGCCGTGATGCTCAGCCGCCCGCAGGACATGGCCGTGTTCGACGAGATGTTCGAGGCGTTCTTCCGCAACCCCGAGATCGCGCAGCAGTTGCTCGCGCAGATGCTGCCCAAGGCGGCCCAGGCGCACCCGGTGCCGCGCAAGCCGCGCGTGCAGGAAGCCTTGCGCGTGGCCAGCCCGCAGGCCCGCCAGCCCGGCAGCGAGGAAAGCGAGCTGCGCCTCGACGCGGCCATGACCGCGAGCGAGCAGGCACGCCTGCGCCACGCCGATTTCGCGGACCTTTCCGCGAGCGAGTTCCGCCTGGTCGAACGCCTGGTCCGCGAGATCCCGCTGCCGCTGCCGCCCGTGGCATCGCGCCGCATGCGCGCTGGCCAGCGCGGCCACCGGCCCGACTGGCCGCGTGCGCTGCAGCGCGCGCGGCGGCACGACGGCGAGCTGCTCGACCTGCCGCGCCTGAGCCGCCTGCGCCGGCCGCTGCCGCTGCTGATCCTGGTGGACATCTCGGGCTCCATGGAGCGCTACGCCCGCCTGCTGCTGGCCTTCCTGCACCAGGCCACGCGCGGCGCCCCGCGCGCGGCCTTCGCCTTCGGCACCGACCTGAGCGACCTGCGCGCGGCCTTCCGGCACGCCGACACCGACCAGATGCTGGCCCTGGCCAACGCCGCCATCGACGACTTCGCCGGCGGCACGCGCCTGGGCGCCTCGCTGGCGCGCCTGCGCCGCGAGCACAGCCGCTGCCTGGTGGGCCGTCGCACGGTGGTGGTGCTCATTACCGATGGCCTGGACACCGGCGCGCCCGAGACGCTGGAAGAAGAGCTCGCCTGGCTGGGCCGGCACAGCCGGCAACTGCTCTGGCTCAACCCGTTGCTGCGCTTCGACGGCTACGCGCCGATCGCCAGCGGCGCGGCCGTGCTGCACCGCCACGCACACGGTATGCTGGCCGTGCACAATCTGGCCCGCCTGGAAGACCTCGCGCGCGCCATGGCCGCCCTGATGCAAGACGGCTGAGGCGCCCGTTTCACCGGCACCATTCCCCTTCCGGCCCAGAACAGCAGAACCCTCAGGAGATTTCACCGTGGACATGCAAGGCAGCCGACCGTTGACCGCCACCCAGCAGCAGGCCTGGGACGCCCTCAACGACCCGGAGGTCCTCAAGACCTGCATCCCCGGATGCGAAAAATTCGACCTCACGGCGCCCGGGGCCTACGCCGTGACCACCGCCGTCAAGATCGGCCCCGTGGCAGCCCGGTTCAACGGCCGGGTAACGCTGTCCGACATCGTGCCGCCCGAGTCCTACAAGATCGGCTTCGACGCCCAGGGCGGCGCAGCCGGCTTCGGCAAGGGCGAGGCCGCCGTGCGGCTGCAGCCCATCGAAGGCGGCTGCGAACTGAGCTACTCGGTGCACTCCACCGTGGGCGGCAAGATCGCCCAGATCGGCCAGCGCCTGATCGACGGGGCAGCCAAGTCGCTGGCCGAGGACTTCTTCCGCCGCTTCGACGAGGAACTGCAGCGCCGCCACCCAAAGGCGCCCGACGCAGCCGCGCCGGCACCGGCATCCCAGCCCTCGCCACCGGCTTCGCGCGGCCTGCCGGCTGGGGCATGGATCGCGATCGCCGTCGCCGCGGCCATCGCGATCTACCTGGCCACGCGAGGTTGATGGAAGGAACCGGAACGTGGAAAACCTTGACGTCACCGTCCTGCGCACGCTGCTGGGCTGGCGCGAGCGGGGCCTGCGCGCGCTGCTGGCCACGGTGGTGCGCACCTGGGGATCGTCGCCGCGCCCGGTGGGCTCGATCATGGCCCTGTGCGAGAACGGCGCGGTGGTGGGCTCGGTGTCCGGCGGCTGCATCGAGGACGACCTGATCTACCGCTACAGCCGCTCGCACCAGGCCCCCGCCGGCACCACGCCGCCGCCCGGCGTCACCCACGACATCCCCGACGGGCCGCCCGAGCGCGTGACCTACGGCGTGAACGCCGACGAGGCGCACCGCTTCGGCCTGCCCTGCGGCGGCACGCTGGAATTGATGCTGGAGTTCAACCCCGAGGCCGCTGCACTGGCCTCGATGCTGCGGCTCCTGGAAGACGGCCGCCTGGTCGAGCGCCGCACCGAGCTCGCCACCGGCCAGGTGACGCTGCGCGAGGCCGCCGCGCCGGCCTCGCTGGCCGACGACGGCCGATGGCTCAGCAACACCTTCGGCCCCGAGTACCGCATGCTGCTCATCGGCGCGGGCCAGCTCACCGAATACCTCGCCACCATGGCGCTGTTCAGCGGCTTTTCCGTCACGGTGTGCGACCCGCGCGAGGAGTACCGCACCGCCTGGTCGGTGCCCGGCGCCACGCTGCTGACCGACATGCCCGACGACGTGGTGCGCACCTTCCGCGTCGACCGCCGCACCTGCGTGATCGCCCTCACCCACGACCCCAAGCTCGACGACCTGGCCCTGCTGGAGGCGCTGGAAACCGAGGCCTTCTACGTCGGCGCGATCGGCTCGCGCCGCAACAACGAGGCGCGCCACGCCCGCATGATCGAGCATTTCGGCCAGACGCCCGAGAGCCTGGCACGCCTGCGCGGGCCGATCGGCATCTACATCGGCAGCAAGACACCGCCGGAGATCGCGGTGAGCATCATGGCCGAGGTGCTGGCGGTGAAGAACGGCGTGCCGCTACCGCGCGACATGGACGTGGCCAGCGCGAAGAACGCGCTGTCGGCCGAGGCGCCCTCCGCCCCCGTGTGCTTCGTCGCGCCGTGAAGACCGGCTTCCTCATCCTCGCCGCCGGCGCGGGCCGCCGCATGGGCGGCATCGCGAAATGCCTGCTCGAACTCGACAGGCAGACCCTGCTCGAACGCCTGCTGCGGCATCTGCAGCCGCTGCGCGACCGCTCGCGGCGCGGGCTGGTGCTGGTGCTGGGCCACCATGCGCCTGACATCCAGGCCCACCTGGCGCGCCTGCCCGGCGAGCTCGCACCGCTGTGCGCGATCAACCCGAGTCCGGAGGACGATACCGCCTCGTCGCTGCGCACGGGCCTGCAGGCACTGGCCCCGGAGGCCGAACAGGTGGCCGTGCTGCTGGCCGACCAGCCGCTGATCGGCACCGGCGACGTGCGCGCCGCGCTGGACGCCTTCGACGCCCGCCCCCCGGGCGCCCGCGTGCAGGTTCCCATGGTGCACGGCCAGCCCGGCCACCCGGTGGTGTTCGACGCCCAGGTGCGCGCCGCGCTACTCGCCCCCCCGCAGCCCAGCCTGCGCCAATGGCGCGCCGCCCACCCCGAAGCGGTCCGGCTCTGGCAGGTCGACAACCCGCACTACACGCGCGACCTCGACACCCCGCAGGACCTCGAGGCGCTGGCGCGCGAAACCCGCTGGCTGTGGCGCCGACCCGACCAACCTCCACCGACGTAAGAGCCTGTTCAAGGTCTTTTTGGGGTTGCGCAAGGGTGTATTCGGGATGAGGCGCCAGGCGCAAAACGCAGCCGGGCCGGGTGGCCCGACGAGGCTTTGCAACGCCGCGCATCGCCCGAATACACCCTTGCCCTTCGGGTTGGGCCGAAATCGGGCGATTGCCCCGCCCAATCCCTTGCATGGGCCAACGGCCCATGCGGCGGCATGTGGGCGGGCCACTCATCCCGATTGCGGTCCAACGCAATCCCCAAAAAGACCTTGAACAGGCTCTAAGGCCTGTGCACAGGACCCCAACACTGCTTTAATGTGACCTGCTTCTTCGGTTGGAAGCCACAGATTCGCCAGCCCGGCCCCTGCCCAGCCCACCTTTCTGTCCCCATCCACCGTGACCAGCCTTTCGCCTTGCTCGGACCGCGCGTCGGCGCCGCACCAGCACCGGTTGGCCCTGATCGAGCAGGCGCGCCGCGCCCTGCTGGAAAGCCGCGCACCGCAGACGCAGCCGCTGCTCGCCCCTTGGGTGGAACGCTCGTGGCGGCGCTGCCTGGACCTCGGACTGGAGCCCCATCGCCGCATCGCCTTCGACGCCGTGGCCGCCAGCACCATGCGCCTGGCGATCGAGGCCAACCAGCCGCTCCTGCGCGCGGCCGCACCGGTGATCCAGTCGCTCTCCCGCGCCATGGTCCACACCCGCTACTTCGCCATCCTCACCGACGCGAAAGGCGTGGTGATCAACGTCAACGGCCCGATCGATCGCCACGACCCCCATGCCGCCAGCATCGCCCGCGTGGGCGTGGACCTGTCGGAGCGCGCGGTGGGCACCACCGCCATCGGCACGACGCTGGCCGAACTGCAGCCGGTCTGGCTGCACCGCGGCGAACACTTCTACCAGGACACCAGCGTCTATAGCTGCGCGGGCGCCCCCATCTGGGGCCCGGACGGCCGATGCGCGGGCATGCTGGATCTCACCGGCGTGAACGTGGTGGAGCAGCCCGCCCTCAAGCACCTCGTTACCCAGTCGGCGCGCAGCATCGAGAACACACTGGCGCTGAGCCGGCCGCACCGGCTGCTGCTGTGCCTGAACTGGCCAGGCCGCGTGATCGGCGACGACAGCGACGGCTTGGTCGGCCTCGATGCCGATGGCCATGTCACCGCCCTCAACCGATCTGCCGCGGACATGCTGGGCCTCGGCCCGGGCGCCGCCATGCCCGGGCATTGCAGCGAGCTCTTCGCGGTGCCGATGGAAACGCTGTTCGACGCGGCGCGCGTCCAGCGCGGCCCGTTCGAGGTGCCGCTCTGGTCGGGCCTGCGCCTGTGCGTGCTGGCCCAGACCAACCGCACTGGCGAAAACGGCCTGCCCATGCCCGGCGCCGCCCACGGCGTTCCGCTCAAGGACATGGAAACCGCCCTCATCCGCAAGGCGGTGGAAGATGCGCGAGGCAACGTCAGGGAGGCGGCCCGCGCCCTGGGCATCAGCCGCGCCACGGTGTACAGAAAATTAAGGTAACTCCCCCCTGCGCCGCTGACGCGGCTTCCCCCCTCTCTGGCGCGCCGCTGCGCGGCGCTTGGAGGGGGGACGACATCTCGGGCCGGCGGAGCCGGACCCTCGCTGTCTCTGGGTTGGCGTTACCTCATGCGCTGCGGGTCACGCTCCGGCTGATGCCGGTTGGTGAAAACCTTCCTCTCGCGCGAGCTCTCCCTTTCTCCGGAGCGCGTGCCTGAACTTAGAGATGCCGTGGAACCGGCTTTGCCGGGCCAC
>CAZAPJ010000002.1:0-170085 GCA_964487025.1 uncultured Hydrogenophaga sp. | reverse complement strand
AATCGTCCCTACGTTCACGTGCGGCTTCGTCCGCTCAAATTTCTCTTTTGCCATTCTTCAGCTCCAAAATCAAACTGCCGAAAACACCGGACACACGAAAGAAACAACACCAACTGGTGCCCATGGCGGGAATCGGACCCGCGACCTCTCCCTTACCAAGGGAGTGCTCTACCACTGAGCCACATGGGCCAAGGCACCGGCACCGCCGGCACCCGAAAACTTTCACTCACCACCGACAGGACATGGAGCGGGAGACGGGAATCGAACCCGCGTCATCAGCTTGGAAGGCTGGGGTTCTACCATTGAACTACTCCCGCTCGGGAGCCAACGCATTGCACTGAAATCTTTGGTGGAGGAGGCTGGATTCGAACCAGCGTAGGCGTAAGCCAACAGATTTACAGTCTGCCCCCTTTAGCCACTCGGGCACCCCTCCGCAGCGCAGCCTTAGATTATGCCATGGATTTCCGCCAGGGCTTGGGCAATCCCCAGGGCGGCCCGCCGGGGTCACCAGCGCACAGGCGCCAACCCGAGGTTCTGCAGCCAGGCATTGGCCTGGCGGAAGTGGCCGCAGCCGACGAAAGGCACCGGACCTCGGCGCGCGGACAGTGGCGAAGGGTGGTTGGCGCACAGCACCAGGTGGCGCCCCGCGTCGATCAGGGCGTTCTTTTTCTGGGCATGCGCACCCCAGAGCATGAACACCTTGGGCGGGCCTTCCCCTGAAACCATACGGATCAATTCGTCAGTAAGCACTTCCCAACCTTTCTGCGAATGGCTGGCGGGCCGGCCGTCTTCCACCGTGAGGCTGGTGTTGAGCAGCAGCACGCCCTGGCGGGCCCAGCGCACCAGCGAGCCGTCGGGGCGCCGGGTGCCGCCCTCGGCCCCAACCTCCTGGAAGATGTTGCGCAGGCTGGGCGGCAGCCGCACACCCGGCGCCACGGAGAATGCCAGCCCTTCCGCCTGGCCCGGGCCGTGGTAGGGGTCCTGGCCCAGGATCACCACCCGCACGGCCTCCGGCGCCGTGAGTTCGAGCGCCCGCAGCGGCGCCGGCGGATAGATCACCGCGCCCTGGTCCAGGCGCTGCTGCAGGAAGCCCAGCAGCCCCTGGCCGGCGGCGCTGCGCCAAAACGCCGCGACCGCCTCCGCCCAGCCGGGCTGGACCGGCCAGTCCGCCGGGTTCGCCGACGACAGGCGCGCCGGTGCTCCGGATGCCATGTCGTCGAAAAGGGTCGCGGACACGCCGGCGGGCCTCAGGCGAACAGCTCGGCCAGCGCCAGGCCGGGGTCGGGCGCCCGCATGAAAGCCTCGCCCACCAGGAAGGCATTCACCCCGGCCGCGCGCAGGGTCCGCACGTCGGCCGGGCCGAGGATGCCGGACTCGGTGACGAGCAGGCGGTCGGCCGGGACCTCGGGCAGCATGTCCAGCGTGGTCTGCAGCGTCACCTCGAAGGTGCGCAGGTTGCGGTTGTTGATGCCGACCAGGCGGGTCCGCAGCCGCAGCGCGCGCTCGAGCTCGGCGCGGTCGTGCACCTCGACCAGCACCGCCATGTTCAGTTCGAGCGCCAGCGCCTCGAGCCCGGCCATACGTGCGTCGTCCAGGCAGGCCGCGATCAGCAGGATGGCATCGGCGCCCATGGCGCGGGCCTCATAGACCTGGTAAGGGTCGACCATGAAGTCCTTGCGCAGCACCGGCAGGTCGCAACTGGCGCGGGCCTGCTTGAGGTAGTCGGGACTGCCCTGGAAGAACTGGCGATCGGTCAGCACCGAGAGGCAGGCCGCGCTGACCGTGCCGTTGCCCTCGGCGTAGCTCTGCGCGATATCGGCGGGCACGAAGTCCTCGCGCAGCACGCCCTTGCTCGGACTGGCCTTCTTGACCTCGGCGATCACCGCGGCCTGGCCGGCGGCGATCTTCGCGCGCAGCGCGCCTTCGAAGTCGCGCGTGAGCACGCGGCTCTCGGCATCGGCGCGCACGGCATCCAGGGGCTTGCGGTTCTTGGCGGCGGCGATTTCCTCGCGCTTGACCGCCACGATCTTCTGCAGGATGTCATCGCTCATGGCAGGCGGCTCCGGGATCAGACGGCAAACGCCTTGAGCTGCCCGAGCTTGGCCAGCGCCGCGCCGGAATCGAGCGTGCGCCGGGCCAGCGCCACGCCCTCGCCCATGCTCGGTGCCACGTTGGCGGCGTACAGCGCCACGCCGGCGTTGAGCACGACGATGTCGCTGGCGGCCTTGAGGGCCGGCTCGCCCCGCCGTTCGAGCACGCCCAGCAGCATCTGGCGCGAGGCCTCGGGCGTGTCCACGCGCAGCGTGCGGCTGCTGGCCATGGTCAGGCCGAAGTCCTCGGGGTGGATCTCGTATTCCACGATCTCGCCATTCCTGAGCTCGCCCACCAGCGTGGCCGCGCCCAGGGAGACCTCGTCCATGCCGTCGCGGCCATAGACCACCACGGCATGCTCGGCGCCCAGGCGCTGCAGCGCGCGCACCTGGATGCCGACCAGGTCGGGATGGAACACGCCCATGAGGATGTTGGGCGCGGAGGCCGGGTTGGTCAGCGGCCCCAGGATGTTGAAGATCGTCTTGATGCCCAGCTCGCGGCGCACCGGCGCCACGTTCTTCATGGCCGGGTGGTGGTTGGGCGCGAACATGAAGCCCACGCCGACCTGCTCGATGCAGCGCGCGATCTGCTCGGGCAAAAGGTTGATGTTGACGCCCAGGCTCTCGAGCACGTCGGCGCTGCCGCTCTTGCTGGAGACGCTGCGTCCGCCGTGCTTGCTCACGCGCGCGCCCGCCGCCGCCGCCACGAACATCGCGCAGGTCGAGATGTTGAAGGTGTGCGAACCGTCGCCGCCGGTGCCCACGATGTCCACCAGGTGGGTCTTGTCGGCCACGTGCACCCGGGTCGAGAACTCGCGCATCACCTGCGCGGCCGCGGTGATCTCGCCGATGGTCTCCTTCTTCACGCGCAGGCCGGTGATGAGCGCGGCCATCATCACCGGGGACATCTCGCCGCTCATGATCAGCCGCATCAGGTGCAGCATCTCGTCGTGGAAGATCTCCCGGTGTTCGATGGTGCGCTGCAGGGCCTCTTGCGGCGTGATCATCTTGTGGGCGGCGCTTTGGGACATGGGGTCTCCAGGGAATCGGGTGCCCGATTATCTTTTCATCCGAACCGGCCGGCTCACTGCGCGGCCTGCTCCAGGAAGTTCTTCAGCATCGCGTGGCCGTGCTCGGTGAGGATGCTCTCGGGGTGGAACTGCACCCCCTCGACCGGCAGCGACTTGTGCCGCACGCCCATGATCTCGCCATCGTCGGTCCAGGCGGTGATTTCCAGGCAGTCGGGGCAGCTTTCCCGATCGATCGACAGCGAGTGGTAGCGGTTGACGGTGAACCGCTCCGGCAGGTCCGCGAACACGCCTTGCCGCGTGGTGGTGATGACGCTGGTCTTGCCGTGCATGAGCGCCTGCGCGCGCACGATGCGCGCGCCGAAGGCCGCGCCGATGCTCTGGTGACCCAGGCACACGCCCAGGATCGGCAGCCGGCCCGCGAAATGCTGGATGGCCGCGACCGAGACGCCCGCCTCGGCCGGCGAGCACGGGCCGGGCGAGATCACCAGCCGGTCGAGTTCGCCCGCGTCGAGGCGGGCCTGGATCTGTTCCACCGTGATCTCGTCGTTGCGGGCCACGCTGACCTCGGCCCCGAGCTCGCCGAGGTACTGCACGATGTTGTAGGTGAACGAGTCGTAGTTGTCGAGCATGAGGAGTTTCATGGATCTGGCCTCTGGATGTATTAAACGGACTTCTGCAGCGAGGCGCGGGCGACCCGCCAGGCACACGGGAAAGGCGCCCCGCATCGGGCACGGGCGCGCAACCGGAACGCCTCCGGGCGCGAAGCGAAAGGATCGTCTGAAGGAAGTCGTTTGAGGGACATCGGCCATTCTCCGTTGGTTGGAGCCGCCGTGCCGGAGAGCCATCTGACCTGACCTTGCCTACCGGTACGGCGACAAGGTGCGGGTAAAAACCGCAGCGACATGCCGCTTCCTACTGGAAGCGCCACCACCGAGCTGCGTTGGTCAAGGATGTAGAGGTCATACAAAAAAGCCGTCCGGGGAGCATTCTACATGCCCGGCCGGAACACGTGCACGCCCGTCACCCCGCGGCAGATGCCTTTGCCGGGCCTGGCGGCGGCGTCAAACCCAACTGCACTTCGATGCAACGGGCGTCGAAGTAGTCGCGCTGCCGGTACATCTTGCCATCCTTGAACTCGATCACCGAGGTATACGGCAGGATGACCTGATGGCCGTTCTTTTCGTAACTCTCGATGCCTTCGCAAAAGAGCACGTTGCCCTGGCATATGAGGTGGCGAACCGTCAGCTGGTGGTTGCGCATCCCCTTGCCGAACCATTCGAAGAACTTGCTGCGGTCCTGCTTGCGCATGACGCGGTCGTAGGGCATGTTGCGGTATTCCACTTCGTCGTGCAGCTCCGCGATCAGGGCATCGGTATCCCGCCTGTGCACGGCGTCCATGTAGCGGTGAAAGGTGTCCAGGTTGGTCTGCGACATGGGATTTCCTTGAATGCGGCGGCGTTCATTTTTCAGCGAACGCACGCTCGATGACAAAGTCGCCCGGGGTGCTGGTGTTGCCTTCCCGAAAGCCCCGGCGCTCCAGGATGTGCCTGAGATCGGCCGGCAGCCCGGGGCTGCCGCACAGCATGACGCGATGGTCGGCGGTCAGGTCGTGGTAGGCCAGCTCGTCCACCTGGCGCACGCCGTGCACCAGGATCACCTGCTCGCACTTCTCGTAGGTATCCGGGTCGCGGGTGATGCAAGTGGCCGCTGGAGAAGCGCAGGCCCTGGTCGCGCGTCGTGGTGAAGGTGAACAGGCGATCGGTCCAATGGTGGGCGGACAGCACCTTTTCTTCGCCGAAAGCACTCATGGGAGTTGCCCGATGGCCGCGCGATACAGCAGGTCGTCGGGTTTGCGCCGGCCGCGCACCAGGGCCTCCGGAGCGGCCGCCATCAGGCCACGGCCCCAGGTTTCCGCGAAGGGCATCTCGTGGTTCCAGTCGTAGACCACGCGGTGCACCGCGATGCGCCAGACACCCCCGCGGCGCTCGAAGCGGTCAATGAAGCGCGACATGGTGAGCGTGTCGAACTTTTCACCGTCCTTCTTCAGGCGCGTGAAGTTCAGCACATGGGCTTCCGCCTGCGCGCAGTCGCCCTCGACCTCCACCAGCACGTTGCTCAGCGAATGCGTCACCACCCGCGCAGGGTGCACGATCAGCGCCGCCCACTTGTCGATGTATTCGGACATCGGCAGATGGGTATGGCCTTCGTCGCGCATCGCATCGGCATGGAAACAGGCGCGCATGAGATCGAGGTCGCCGCGATCGCAGGCGCGCGCATAGCGATAGAGCACTTCCGTGATGGCCTGCTTGTCCAGCAAAGCCTGCAGCTCGCCGGCGTCCACACCCGTCGTCACTTGAGGCCGCTCTTCTTGATCAATGCGCCCAGCTGACTGGAATCGGTCCGCGCCAGTTCGGCGAACTTCGTCTCCGTCAGCGTGCCGGGGTCGTACCCCATGCTCCGAAGTTTCGCGACCGTCGCCGGTTGGGCCAGCAGCTTCATGGTCTCGTCCGCGACGAGGCGCACCACGGCCGGCGGGGTTTTCGCCGGCATGAAGAGTCCGGCCCAGGAATAGGTGGTGAACCCCTGGTAGCCGCTTTCGCCAAAGGTGGGCACATCCGGCGTCATGGCCGAGCGCGCTGGGCCGGACACCGCGATCAGCCGCACCTTGCCGGCATCCACCATCGGCTTGATGCCGGCGAGATCGAGGATCGCCATGGGAATCTGGCCCGCGGCGAGATCGGTGGCAGCCGGCGTGGCGCCCTTGTAAAGCACGTGCTGAATGCTCAGGCCGACCGTTTCGGCCAGGTTGAAGCCCATCAGGTGTCCGAGCGATCCATTCCCGGCAGAGGCATAAAAGCGCATCTGAGGGTCACGCTTCATGTGCGCCACGAGGTCTGCGATGGTCGTGGCATCGGTGCGCGCCGTGCTCACGCCCATCCACAGTTGCGCCTTCACCATTTCGGCGACCGGCACGAAATCCTCCAGTGGCTTGTAGGGCAGCGAGTCGTTCAGGAAAGCGTTCAGCAGCAAGGCCTGGTTGTTCAGCAGAATGGTGTGGCCGTCGGGCGCTGCCCGCGCCACGTACTCGCTCGCGATGATCGTGCCCGCGCCCGGCTTGTTCTCGACCACGATGGGCTGGCTGAACACGGTTCGCAACCCATCGGCCAGCAGGCGTCCCAGCGCGTCCCCTCCCCCGCCCGCGGCAAACGGCACGACCAGCTTGATCGGCTGGCTGGGCCACGCCGTTTGCGCGGCGGCAGGGCCTCTGACCAGGCCGCAGGCCGCCAGCGCCGACCAGGCAATCGCGTGCCTGCGTCCGATGTTGCAGCGATGTGCATCGAAAGCCATTGTTGTCTCCTAGGTTGGGTTTTGTAGGCGGCAGGTGGGATCTGCCCGGTGGGGAAAACCAATGGAATGGATTCGACGATGTGTTGAGCGCCGCGGCGGTTCAGATGGGAGCGACTTCCACCGGGATGCCGCCTTGATGGACCATGCCGGAGAGCGGATCGACCCGGGAGCGGCTGCTGGTCAAGGCGCACACGTTGGCTTCCATGTAGCCGTGCGGGAAGCTGACCACACCACGGCGCAGGGCAGCGCTGGTGCGGACCGTTCCGACGACGCTGCCGACTTCGTTGAACAGGCGCGCGGACATCCCGTCGCTCAACCCCGCATCGGCCGCATCGGCGGGGTGCATCAGAATGTCTGGTTCGTCGCGCCCGCCGCCCACCAGCCGCATGCCGGCCAATTGGGAGTTGTAGTGGCGGAACTGCCGTCTCGGAATCATGCGAAGACCGTCCACGCGGTGGGCGCTGCGCTCACGCAACTGGTCCACCAGCAAGCGGGGCGCGAGCGTCCAGCGGCCGCCCGGGAGCATGTGCTCCCGCACCCAGCCGAACGTGGCATGCTCTGCGACGACGGCCGAGGGCGCGTCGCGCAGTTCATCGAAGCTCACACGGCCTCGATCGGCCATGATGCGCAGGATGTCGTCGTTCTGCGCGTTCTCGACGACAAGGTCTCTCGGTGCTACGCGTAAACCGAGCTCCGCGCCCAGGCGCTCGACGACCTTCCACATGGGCTGGCGCTCGGCGGTGGGCTCCAGGATGGCCGGCGTGTACGCGCCGGCCACCGCCTGGCCCAGGCGGCCAAGGTAGAAGTTCACGTCGGAGCGCTCCAGCGGCCCGAGCACGGGCGCCACGTGCGAGGCCAGGGCGGTGGTCTCGTTGTCCCTCAACTCGGCCACGATGAGCACGTCAAGGCGCGCCAGGGCCGCACGGGTTCGCTCCACGTCGGGGTACGAGGTGAGGATGCTGTTGCCGATCAGCACGACCGCACGCACGTTGCCGGCCTCGATCTCGTCGCATAGCGCCGCGCCCGGGTGCTCGAAGCCGATCGCGGGAATGTCCGGCCGACTGAGGGGGCCACCACGTTCGACCGTTTCCGGCGCCGTGTCCCGCGCCTGCGCGGGCGGCCGGCGGTCCATCTGCGAGAAGAAGCCGGGGTTGAACCACATGCCGCCTGGCGTGTCGTAGGACCCCGTCACGATGGACAGCGCCCATGTCATCCATTCGGTGAGGTTGGCCGTTTCGGAGAAGGTGACGCCGGTGCCGGTCTGGATCGCAACACGGCGATGGCGGCGGATGGCGGCGAGCAGCTGCTCGGCCTGCTCCGCGGGCAATTGCGTCAACTCGACCACCCGCTGCAGGTCGTAGGGCTCGACGGCCTGCCGCAGGGCGTCCACGCCACGCGCATGGTGCTCCAGGTATTCGCGGTCCGCGCCCTCCCGCAACAGCTCACGCACGAGCCAGGCCAGCAGCGCATATTCGGTGCCGGGCACAGGCGCCATGTGCGCGGTGGCGAGCTTGGTGGATTCCGTCTGGCAAGGATCGATGATCCACAGTTCGCCCTGCGCGGCCAACTGCTTCAGCTGCACGACCGGATTGCAAAACGCGTTGCAGTGCCCATGCGACACCACCGGATTCATGCCGATGAGCACCACCAGCGTCGCGCTCTCGTGGTCCAGCATGGGCGCCAGTCCGTACGTGCCCCCCACCAGGCGCGACACCAGCGGCTTGCACGGCGTATCCACCGTCATGTGGCTATAGCGGCTGCGGCTTCCCAGTACCTTGTGGAACCGGTCGGTCATCCAGCGGCCGGTGGCATCGGAGCTGAGCGCCGCGCCCGTGACCACCGCGATGGCGTCGACCCCATGCGCCTCGCGCACACGGCGCAGCCCTTCGCCGGCCGATGCGTACCAGGTCTCCCAGTCCACATCTCCCTGCCCGCGTATGCGCGGGCGGTTCAACCGGTCGGGGCGCGCATGGTCCAGACCCAAGGCCAAGCCCTTTGGACACGAATGCCCCTGCGAGAGCGGATGGGACTTGTCACCCCGCACTTTGACGACGGCGCCCTCTTCCACCGTCAGGATCAACCCGCAGGTGGCAATGCAGTAGCGGCAAAACGTCTTGTGCTCCGACCTCACAGGAAATCCATTGAAAACTATCCTAATGAAAGCTTATTGTGTTCCAACCCATGCCGAAAATCACAAGGGTTTACTCTGATATCGCCATCAAGCAGCGCCTACTCGGTCTTCATATACTTTCATTAAGAGAGTAAAACGTTCCGATAGAATTCATGATCCTGTATCCGGCCGACCTGATCACCGCGTTCGAGCAACGTGGCTGGTGGCGCGACCGCACGCTCGCGGACGTCTTCTTCGACAACGCCCGGAAGCACCCGCAGCGCCTGGCCATCGCCGATGCCCCGAACCGCCACGCCCTGGTGGGCAGCGCCCCACGCCGGCTGGACTACGCGGCGCTGGCCCGGGAAGTTCAAGACACGGCGGCCCGCCTGGCGGGCGCCGGAATTGGTCAGGACGATGTGGTCGTCCTGCAGTTGCCCAACATCGTGGAACTGCCGGTGATGTATCTGGCATGCGCCACGCTGGGCGCCATCGCCAGTCCCATGCCCGTGCAGTACCGCGCGCACGAGATGCGGGATGTTTTTGGCCTGCTGGGCAACAGGGTCCGCGCGGTGGTGTCGACGGCGCACTTCAAGGGCGCACCACTGGCCGAGCCTCTTTTCGAGACCGCGCGATCCCTGCTCCCAGGCGTGCGGCGGCTGCACGTGGCCAGTACCCGCGCGGTAGCAGGCGCGACGCCACTGGAGAGCTTGCCCGTCGCCCCGCATGCCCCGTCGACGGCGGGGGGCAACGATGTCTGCACCATCTGCTGGACCTCCGGGACGGTGGCCCAAGCCAAGGGCGTTCCGCGCACACACAACAATTGGCTGCTCAGCGGCGAAGGCCTCGCCGAGGTGGCCGGGCTGGCCGATGGCGACCGCGTCCTGTGCCCCTTTCCCATGGTGAACATGGGCGGCATCGCTTCGTCGCTCACCACCTGGCTCACCATCGCGGGCACGCTGGTGCTGCACCACCCTTTGGACGTGGATCTGTGCCTGCGGCAGATCCAGGACGAACAGGTCAATTTCACGGTCCTGGGCCCATCCCTGCTCAACAGCGTGCTGCAAGACGAAGCGCTGCTGACGCGGTACGACCTGCGTTCGCTGCGCTGCATTTTCTCGGGATCCGCGCCGTTGTCGCCCTGGATGATCGAGCAGTACCAATCCCGCCTCGGCATCGAGATCGTCAATTCGTTCGGGTGCAGCGAGGGCCTGTCGATGCACGCCACCGCGCGCGACGTTCCAGACCCCCGTGAACGCGCGGTGCTCTTTCCACGCCTGGGACCTGACTCCCCGTGGCCATCGCGCCTGGCGCAGCGCATGATCACGCGGCTGGTCGACCCGATCACCGAGCGCGAGGTGACCGAGTCGGGCATCTCCGGCGAGCTGCGCGTGCGCGGACCCAGCGTGTTCTCGGGCTACTTCGAACGGCCCGATCTGACCGCCGCCGCCTTCGATGCGCAGGGGTGGTATCGAACGGGCGATCTGTTCGAGATCGCACCCGATGCGCGCGGAGCGCTCGTGTACTATCGGTTCGTGGAACGGCTCAAGGACCTGATCATCCGCGGCGGCCTCAACATCGCCCCCGCCGAGCTCGAGGCGCTGATCCTCACCCATCCGCAGGTACGCGATGCTGCGGTGGTCGGCTACCCCGACGCCCTCCTCGGCGAACGCGTTTGCGCCGTGGTGGTGCCCGCGCCGGGTGCCGCACCGGAACTGGCCGACATCAACCAGCACCTGAATACAAGCGGTCTGGCGCGGTTCAAGTGGCCCGAGCGCCTGGTATTGCGTGACGCCTTGCCGCGCAACCCGATGGGCAAGGTGCTCAAGCGCGAGCTGCGCCAGGACATCGCATCCCTCTGATGGTTCCATCCGGCATCTGCTCCAGCGCCTTTGCGCGTGCGTTCGCCGAACTGGCCGCGGACCGCTGGGGATTCCTGGTGATCCTCGGCGCGTTCAATGGCAACCGCCGCTTCCAGGACTGGGAACGCAGCGCCGGCTTCACCCCCAGTGTTCTGGCCAATCGGCTGCGGCACATGGTGAGCGTGGGCGTGCTGCGCCAGCGGCCCATCGAATCCTCTGGCGAGCGCATGGAATACCTGCTGACGGACAAGGGTCTGGGCCTGCATCCCTGGGCGCTGGCCGTGTGGCGCTGGGAGCGCGATTGGCACAAATCGGTGCCAGCGCCCGAGGATGACCGCTTCCCCCTGCTGGTGCACCGGAGCTGCAACACCGAAACGACGCCCCAGTTCGTGTGCGATTGCTGTGCCGCTCCGCTGGAGCCGGAGGCCGTTGCCTGGCGGCCAGGACCCGGATTGGACAAGAACAACTACCTCGCGGGCCTCACGTCCCGGCGCGTCGAAAACACGTCGGGCAAGACGCGCCTGAAGTTCGCCGGCGGCGCGTTCGACCTGATCGGCGATCGATGGACGCTGGCATTGATGGTGGCGCTGTTCCAGGGCGTCCGGCGCTACGAAGCGCTTCGCGCCGAGCTGGGCGTCTCCACCAACATCCTCGCGGTGCGGCTCAAGCGGATGGTCGAGGATGGCCTCATCGTGCGGCAGCCGCAAGGCGGCCCCTCGGAACGTTTCGAATACAGCCTGACCGACAAGGGCCGCGCGCTATACCCCGTCATTCTGTGCCTGACGCAATGGGCCGATCGTTGGCTCAGCGGAAACCGCGGCGTTCGTTTCCACATGCACCATGCCATGTGCGGCGCGGATTGCCGGACCGAGGTGCGCTGCGATGTATGCGCGCAGCCGCTGACGCCGCACGACGTCATGGTGCGCGTCGTGACAGGGGCGGAACTCGACGTCTGGCGCCGGCGCGCGCACGAACAGCGTGGCACGGATGGGCGGCGTTGAACCATCGAGAGGACGAACGATGCCCATGATGAAAGCCATCGAGATATCGAGGCCAGGCGACCCGGACGTGCTGGTGCCGGTCCAGCGGCCCATGCCCGGGCTTCGCCCCGGGGAGGTCTTGATCCGTGTGGCGGCCGCAGGCGTCAACCGGCCCGACGTGGGACAGCGCCGCGGGCGCTATGCGCCGCCGCCGGGCGCTTCGGACCTGCCCGGCCTGGAGGTCGCGGGGACGGTCGAGGCGATCGGCGCGGGCGTCACGGGCTGGAAGCCGGGCGACCGCGTCTGCGCGCTGACGCCGGGCGGCGGCTATGCGCAGTTCTGCGCGGCACCCGCCTCGCATTGCCTGCCGGTGCCTGCGGGCCTCACGCTCGCTGAAAGCGCATCGCTGCCCGAAACCTTCTTCACCGTCTGGAGCAACCTGTTCGGCCCGTTCGGCGTGAAGCCCGGCGAGACCGTGCTGGTCCAGGGCGGCTCCAGCGGGATCGGCGTCACCGCGATCCAGCTCGCCCGCGCGCTGGGCCACACCGTCTTCGCCACGGCGGGCAGCGACCCGAAATGCCGGGCATGCGAGGCGCTCGGCGCGCATGCCATCAACTACCGGCGGCAGGACTTCGTGGGCGCCATCCAGGAGGCGACGAAAGGCCGTGGCGTGGACGTGATCCTCGACATGGTGGGCGGCGACTACGTGCCCAGGGAAATCGGCATACTCGCGCCCGACGGGCGCCTCGTGCTGCTGGCGTTCCTGGGCGGCGCAGAGGCCTCGCTGCCGCTGGGGGACATCGTGTTCAAGCGCCTGTTGATCACCGGCTCGGCGCTGCGGCCGCGCACGATCGAATTCAAGGCCCGGATCGCGCAGCAGCTCCGGGAAAGGGTCTGGCCCCTGATCGAGTCGGGCGCGGTGCGGCCCGTCATCCACAGCACGTTCCCGCTCGACGAGGCGCGGAGCGCGCACGCGTTGATGGAGTCGAGCCAGCACATCGGAAAGATCGTGCTGACGGTCGATTGATGGCCGGCCGGCGCCGGGCCGCTCAGTGGCTGGGCGCCGTCTTGCCTTGCGCGGCCAGCAGTTGGGCCCGGTCGTAGTACTCGCGCCACAACGAGATCAGCGGCCCATCGAACTCCAGGATGCCCACGACGGGCACGGACTTGCTCACGCCGTCGACCACGATCTCGTCGCGGCGCTCCACCACGACCGCGCCATCGATGACACCGATGCGGTCGATGTGCAAGGTGACCTGCTTGTCCGGCGAGCTCAGCGTGAGCATGCGCTGGTAAAACGTTTCGCGCCCGACCATGGGTTCATCCTTCATCATGGAATGCAGCGCGCCGTCGACGGCGAGAAGATCGGCGCACGCGCGCCAGTCCTTTCTTTCCCAGGCGGCGGCCATCTTGCGAAACGTGTCGATCTTCTGTTCGTCGGTCAGACTGGAGGCCATGGCGCGGAAACCCTTTGTTGCGTGATGAGGGCGCTACGGTAGAACGGCCACCCCGGCCCTGTCAACGCGCCGGGGCGTTCCACGCCCGCCAGGATCGACGGGCCCTATGCCAGCTTGCGCGCCAGCGCGATCAGCTTGGGCGCCACGTTCTCGACCAGCCAGCGCTCGCTGAGGCGGCGGTGCTGGAAGGCGGCGTTCAGCGCCACCAGTTCGCCCCGGTCCACCTTGCCCAGCGACACCGCCACGGCCTGCACGTCCGGGTACACCTCGCCCACCGAGGTGCAAAAACCCAGGCGCGGGTATTGCGCCAGGGACTCGTGCAGCCGCTCCTGGTGCTGCGCCCACTCGTCCGGCGCCTTGATCTTGATCTGGTTCATCAGCGCCTGCCGCTCCGCGGGGCTGCAGGCCGCCAGGTAGGCGCGCCCGACCGCCGTGCCGCACATGGGGTACGTCCGCCCGATGTCGATCGGGTGGCCGCTGCGCTCGCCGCCGCGCGTGACTTCGATGCAGACCATGCCCAGCCGGTCGCGGACCGCGAGGGCCACCGAACCGCGCAGCTCCTGCGCCAGTTCGAGCATCGCGGGACGCGCGCGCTGCCGCACCGGAAAGGTCTCCAGCAGCGGGAAGCCGAGCGACAGCACGGCCGAGCCCAGGCGGTACTTGCCCGAGTCCACGTCCTGCGCCAGATAGCCCATGCGCAGCAGGGTGTAGGTGAGGCGCGAGACCGTCGGCCGGGGCAGCCCCAGGCGCTGGGCCAGGTCCTTGTTGCCCAGCACCTGCTGGATGGGGGAGAAGCAGCGCAGCAGCTCGAGGCCGCGCGCCAGCGTGGTGGCGAACTGGCGATCGCCCTCGAAATCCTCGTAGGCGGACGGCGCCCGGTGTACGGGAACGGCGGGGGCAGCGGTTCGATCGTTTGACATATCGAAATTCTGATTCAAATATCGAAACCAAAGGGAGAGGGCAAATACCCTCTCCCTACACTGGGTCGATCGAAAAAAACCTGTTCACCGCCCCTGCGGGATCGCGCACCCCCCGGAGGATGCGGAACAGGCGCCAAGGAGACACCCGTGAACGCTGCCGACCTGCCCCTGCACGAGATACCCGCGCTCGCCGGGAACAACGCCCCGATCCACCAGGAAGACCATTTTGCCGACCTGCCCGCGCTGGGCACGGTGCCGAGCGATTTCAGCGGCCTGTACGTCCGCAACGGGCCGAACGCCTACTTCCCGCCCGACTGGCGCTACCACGCCTACGACGGCGACGGCATGCTGCATGCCGTGCGCTTCGACAAGGGCCGGGTCAGCTACCGCAACCGCTGGGTGCAGACGGCCGCGCTGCAGGAGGAAAAGGCGGCCGGCCACGCGCTGTGGAAGGGCCTGAAGGAGCCCATGCGCGCCGACCGCCCGGACCAGCCGCTGAAGAACACCTCCAACACCGACGTGAAGTACCACGCCGGGCGCCTGCTCACCATGTGGTACCGCTCCGGCCTGCCCTACGCGGTGGACCCGTTCACGCTCGAAACCCTGGGGCCGGTCGACTGCGAGGGCCAGGTCAGCCGCATCTCGGCGCACTCGCGGCCCGACGAGCACACCGGCGAACTCCTCTGGTTCGACTACGACGTCAAGCCGCCGTACATGCGCTACGGCGTGGTCGGCCCCGACCGCCAGCTGCGCCACGCGATCGACGTGGACCTGCCCGGCCCCAGCTTGCCGCACGACATGGCGGTGACCGAGCACTACACCATCCTGCACGACTTCCCGCTGCGCCCGGATGCCGATGCGCTCGCGGCGGGCCGCTACAAGGTGCGCTTCCACGCCGACCTGCCCAGCCGCTTCGGCGTGCTGCCGCGCCATGGCAAGCCGGAAGACGTGCGCTGGTTCGAAGCCAAGCCCACGTACATGCTGCACGTGGTCAACGCGTGGGAAGAAGGCCAGGAGATCGTGATGGTCGGCACGCCCTACCGGCTGCACCGCACCAACGACGGCCAGCTCGACGGCCGCCGCCTGGAGCGCACCATCCACCAGCGCCAGCGCGACTTCCTGCTCTACGAGTGGCGCTTCGACCTCGCCACCGGCCGCACCGCCGAGCGCGTGATCGACGACGTGCTGAACACCGAATTCCCGGTCATCAACAGCGCCTACCAGGGGCGCAAGAACCGCTGGTCGTACCACGTCGTGTTCCCGCCCGGCGGGCGCGAGGAGCCGCGCTTTCCGGGCCTGGTCAAGTACGACCTGGAGACCGGCGGCTACATCGCCTTCAGCGCCGGGCCGCAGTTCTTCTACAACGAGCCCGGCTTCGCGCCGCGCGACAACCCGCGCTCGGAAGACGACGGCTATCTGGTCACGCTGGTGTGGAACCCGCGCGAGCAGCGTTCCGAGATCCAGGTGTTCGACTGCTACGGCGCGGCCATCGCGCAGGGGCCGGTGGCGTGCGTGCCCCTGCCGCGCCGCGTGCCGCATGGCTTCCACGCCACCTTCGTGAGCGAAGCCACGCTGAACCGCTGGAAGTGACGTCCCCATGATCCTGGTTCCCGAAGAGAAGATTGCCGACTACGTCGGCAAGGGCTGGTGGGGCGAGCGCACGATCGCCGAGATCTTCATCGAGACCGCGCTGCGCCAGCCGGACGCGCTGGCCGTGGCCGACCCGCCCAACCTGGCGTCGATCTGCGGCCTCGCGCCGCGCCGCTGGAGCTGGGCGCGGCTGCTGCAGGAAGTCGGCCGCCTGACCGCCTTCCTGCACGCCCAGGGCCTGCGCAAGGACGACGTGCTCGTGGCCCAGCTGCCCAACACCGTGGAGCTGCACGCCCTCTACCTGGCGTGCGCGGCCAGCGGCATCCTGGTCTCGCCGGTGCCGGTGCAGTACCGCGGACACGAACTGGCCCACGTGCTGGGCGTGACCGGCGCGGCCATGGCCATCACCACGGCGCGCGTGGGCAGCCACAGCCTGGCGCAGGTCTGGGCCGAGCTCGCGCCGCGCTGCGCCGGATCGCTCCGGCAGGTCTGGGCGCTGGGCGACGAGCCGGCGCCGGGCGTGCAGGCCCTGGGGCCGGCGCTGGCCGCCACCGAGCCGTGGAGCGCACAGGCGCTGCGCGAGCACATGGCGCGCGTCGGCGTCACCGCGCACGACGTGCTCACCGTGTGCTGGACCTCCGGCACCGAGGCGCGGCCCAAGGGCGTGCCGCGCAACCACAACGAATGGCTGATCGTCGGCCAGTCGGTGATCGACGCCGGGCAGCTGCAGCCCGGCGCGTGCATGGTGATCCCGTTCCCTTTCGTCAACATGGCGGGCATCTCGGCCAGCCTGGTGGCCTGGCTGCTGGTGGGCGGCACGCTGCACCACCACCACCCGTTCGACCTCGAGGTGTTCATCGCCCAGTTGCGCGACGAGCCGACCGACTACACCGTGGCGGCGCCGGCCGTGCTGGCCATGCTGCTGAAGGAGCCGGCCAAGCTCGAGGGCGTGAACCTGGGCCGGCTCAAGCGGCTCGGCTCGGGCGGCGGGCCGGTCGCCGAATGGCTGTTCGAGCAGTTCGCGCAGAAGTTCGGGGTCGAGATCGTCAACTACTTCGGCTCCAACGAGGGCGCGGCGCTGTCCTCGGCGCCGCAGGACATTCCCGACCGGCGCGAGCGCAGCCAGTACTTCCCGCGCTTGGGCGTCGAGGGTTTCGATTGGTCGCTCTCGAACGCGAAGAAGATCCGCACGCGCCTGGTTGACCTGGACACCGGCGAAGACATCGAGGCGCCGGGCCGCGTGGGCGAACTGCGCTTCCAGGGGCCGACGATCTTCAGCGGCTACTTCAAGGCGCCCGAGCTGACCGCGCGCGCGTTCGACGAGCAGGGCTACTACCGCACCGGCGACCTGTTCGAGATCGCGGGCGACCGCCTGCAGTTCTACCGCTTCGCGGGACGGCACAAGGACATCGTGATCCGCGGCGGCATGAACATCTCGTCCGAGGAGGTCGAGGGCCTGCTGCTGGCCCACCCCAAGGTGCGCGAGGCGGCGGTGATCGGCTATCCCGATGCCGTGCTGGGCGAGCGCGTCTGCGCGGTGGTCGCGCCCCAGCCCGGGCACGACATCAGCCTCGAGGAGCTGGTGGACTTCCTGCGCCGCCAGGAACAGGTCGCCGCGTTCAAGTGGCCGGAGAAGCTGGTCGTGGTGGAGCAGTTGCCGCGCAACCCGCTGGGCAAGGTGCTCAAGCGCGACCTGCGCGCGCAGATCTGCCCGAAGGAGCCCGCATGAAGGCTACGGTCCTGCTGCTGCCGGGCATGCTCAACGACGCCAGCCTGTGGACCGAGGTGGCGACCGCGCTGGATGCGCTGGCCGACGTCCGCCGCGTGCCCGTGCTGTCGCAGGACAGCATCTCCGCGATGGCCGACGCGGGCTGGCAGACGCTGGCCGACCTGCCGCCCGAGGCGCCGGTGGTGCTGGTCGGCTTCTCGCTCGGCGGCTACGTGGCCATCGAGATGCTGGCCCGCCCGCAGCGGCCCCTGCGCGCGGCGGTGCTGGTGTCCACCTCGGCGCGCCCCGAGTCCCCGCAGGCCCAGGCGGTGCGCGAGAAAACCATGGCCGCCATGCGCAAGGACTTCGCGCGCGTGGTGGACGGCGTCATCACCTTCGCCACCCACGATCCGGCGCCGCACCAGCAGCGCCTGCAATCCATGATGCTCGGCGTGGGCGCGGACACCGCGATCCGCCAGAACCAGGCAGTCATGCAGCGCCAGGACCACCGCGCCGCGCTGGCCAAGCTCGCCCTGCCGGTGGCGGTGCTGTGCGGCCGGCAGGACCGCGTCACCCCACCCGAGCTGTCGCAGGAACTGGCGGCGCTGGTACCGGGCGCGCGCCTGCAAACGGTGGATGCGTGCGGGCACATGCTGCCCGTCGAGCAACCAGCCCATCTGGCACACGCCATTCGCCAGATGGTGGAGATCACTCAACCCACATGAAGGAGACAACATGCAAAGACGTTCGTTGATGTTGGGCGCCGCCGGCGCCCTGTGCGCCAGCGCCCTGCCCACCCTGCCGGCCATGGCCCAGACCTTCCCGGACCGGCCGGTGCGGGTGGTCGTGCCGTTCGCGGCGGGCAACACGCTGGACGCCTCGCTGCGCCAGGTGGCCGAGGAGTTCCGCAAGAACACCGGCCAGGCGCTGCTGGTGGACAACCGGCCCGGCGGCGGCGGCACGATCGCCGCGATGGCGGTCGCGCAGGCGCCGGCCGACGGCTACACGCTGCTGCTCAGCAACACCAGCATGCTGGCGATCAATCCGCACACCTTCAGCAAGCTGCCCTACGACGCGGAGAAGACCTTCAAACCCGTCACGGGCTTCCTCGGCGCCTCGCTGGTGTTCGCGGTCAACGCGACGAAGGTGCCGGCCAACACGCTGAAGGAATTCATCGCCTGGAACAAGACCAACCCGCCCGGCGGCGTGTCGTACGCCTCGTTCACCGCGGGCAACTCCTCGCACTTCGCGGGCGTGATCCTCAACAAGCGCGCCGGCATCGACATGGTGCACGTGCCCTACAACGGCACGCCGCCGGCCGTGCAAGGCCTGCTCGCGGGCGACGTGCAAGCGGCCATCCTGCCGCTGCTGGCGGTGAAACCGCACGTCGAGTCCGGCAAGGTCAAGGTGCTGGCCATTTCCACGCCCGCGCGCTCGGCCCTGCTGCCCGGCGTGCCGACCTTCACCGAACAGGGCTTTCCGGACCTGGAGATCTACATCTGGTCCGGCCTGTCCGCGCCGGCGGCCACGCCCGACGCGGTGGTCTCGCGGCTCAACGCGGAATTCGTCAAGGCGTTGAAGTCGCCCGAGATCGTGGAGAAGTGGCGCGCCATCGACTTCGAGCCGATGCCCATGACGCCCAAGGAGTACCACGACTATGTGCAGGCCGACAGCAAGCGCTGGGCCGAGGCGGTGAAGCTCTCCGGCTTCAAGGCGAACGAATGAACCGACGCGATCTCCTGTCCAGCCTGCGGGTGCCGGTGGTGGCCGCGCCCATGTTCCTGGTGTCCGGTCCGCGGCTGGTGGTGGCGGCCTGCCGCGCCGGCATCGTGGGCGCGTTTCCCACCCCCAATGCCCGGCCGATCGAGATGCTGGAGCAGTGGATGCGCGAGATCACCGAGTCGCTCGCCCGTGCCCGGGACGAGCAGGCGCCCGAAACCATCGGCCCGTGGTGCGCCAACCTGGTGACCCACTCGTCCAACACCCGCCTGCCGGACGACCTGCGCCTGGTCGCGCGCTACCAGCCGCCCCTGGTGGTCACGGCGCTGGGCAGCCCGCGCCCGGCGATGGAGACGGTGCACGGGTACGGCGGCCTGGTGGTCGCCGACGTCACCAACCTGACGCTGGCGCGCAAGGCCGTGGCCGCGGGCGTCGACGGCCTGGCCTGCATCTGCTCCGGCGCGGGCGGCCACACGGGCTCGCTCTCGCCGTTCGCCTTCGTCAGCGCGGTGCGCGAGTTCTTCGACGGCCTGGTGATCGTGGGCGGCGCCATCACCGACGGCTGGGGCGTGGCTGGCGCGATCGCCGCGGGCGCCGACCTGGTCTACATGGGCACGCGCTTCATCGCCACGCAGGAGAGCATGGCCGACGCCGCGTACAAGCAGATGCTGGTCGACAGCAACGCCGAAGACCTGGTGGTCAGCGCCGGCCTCACCGGCACGCCAGCGAGCTGGCTCAAGCCCTCGCTGCGCGCGCGCGGCCTCGACCCCGACCAGATGCCCAGCGCGCCCAAGCGCAGCTACGACAGCAACGACGTGAACAAGCCCACGCAATGGCGCGACATCTGGACCGCCGGGCAGGGCGTGGGCGCGATCAAGGCGGTGGACACGGTGGACACCGTGGTCGAGCGGCTGCGCGCCGAGTACGACCGCGCGGGCCGCCGCTTCGCCCGCACCTTGGAAGGAAGTTTCGATGCAGCTTGAAGTCGTCGAGCGTGTCCCGCACACCCTCGTGCCGGGCAACCACCCCTACATGACGGGCGCGTTCACGCCCAACTACGACGAGGTCAACGCCACCGAGCTGGAGGTGATCGGCGAGGTGCCGCGCCGGCTCAAGGGCGTGTACCTGCGCAACACCCAGAACCCGGTGCACCAGCCGCTGGGCACCTACCACGTCTTCGACGGCGACGGCATGCTGCACGCGCTGCACTTCGACGAAGGCCGCTGCGAATACCGCAACCGCTTCGTGCGCACGCAGGCCTTCCAGGAGGAACAGGCCGCGGGCCGCGCCCTGTACGCCGGCCTGATCGACAAACCCTCGCTGGCGCAGCGGCCCGGCTGGGGCGCGCGCGGCGGCCTGCGCGACAGCGCCGCCACCGACGTGATCGTGCACGCCGGCAGCGCGCTGGCCACCTTCTACCAGTGCGGCGAGCCCTACCGCCTGGACCCGCGCACCCTGGCGATGCGCGGCAAGTCGCCGTGGGCCGAGCGCGTGCTGGCCAGCGGCGGCATCTCCGCGCACCCGAAGGTGGACCCGCGCACCGGCGACCTGCTGTTCTTCAACTACTCGAAGAACGCGCCCTACATGCACTACGGCGAGGCCGACCGCCACGACCAGCTGGTGCACTACGTGCCGGTGCCGCTGCCCGGGCCGCGCCTGCCGCACGACATGGCGTTCACCGAGAACTTCGCCATCCTCAACGACTTCCCGCTGCACTGGGACGAGGCCGCGCTGGCGCTGGGCCGCCACAAGCTGGTGTACCGCGATCAGCAGCCCTCGCGCTTCGCCATCGTGCCGCGCCGCCACGCGCCGCAGACCGGCGTGCGCTGGTTCGAGGCCAGCCCGACCTACGTGCTGCACTGGCTCAACGCCTGGGAGGAAGGCAGCGAGATCGTGCTGCACGGCTACCACCAGGCCGCGCCCATGCCACCCAAGGGCTACGACAACACCGGCAACACGCTGGGGCCCGAGCGCTACGCGCCGACCCTGTACGAGTGGCGCTTCGACCTCGCCACCGGCCGCACCACCGAGCGCCGCCTGGACGACCGCCTGCTGGAGTTCGGGATGATCAACGTCCAGTACTGGGGCCGCCCCTACCGCTACTCGTACAACATGATCGCGCACCCCGGCGCCTTCCTGTTCGACGGCATCCTGCGCTACGACTGGACCACCGGCGAATCGCAGGAATACCACTTCGGCGAAGGCCGCTTCGGCAGCGAGTCGCCGATGGCGCCCTGCCACGACGCCACCGCCGAGGACGACGGCTACGTCGTCAGCTTCGTCACGGACATGAAGGCCGACCGCTCGGAATGCGTGGTGCTCGACGCGCGTGACCTCGCGCGCGGCCCGGTCGCGCGCATCCTGCTGCCGCACCGCATCAGCAGCGGCACGCACGCCTGCTGGGCCGACGCGTCGGAATTCACCGCCAGTCCCTCCACCCCGGAAGCACGCCCATGAGCAACACCCCCATCTACATCCTGGGCGGCCACCAGACCGACTTCGCCAAGGTCTGGTCGCGCCACGGGCAGGACCTGTCCGACATCACCCGCGAGACCACGCTCGGCACGCTGGAGGCCTGCGGCCTCGACGCCGGCGCGGTCGAGAGCATCCACGTGGGCAACGCCTTCGGCGAACTGCAGCGCCAGCAGGCGCACCTGGGCGCGATGGTGGCGCAGGTGGTGCCCGAACTGTGGGGCGTACCGGCCATGCGCCACGAAGGCGCCTGCGCGTCGGCGTCGCTGGCGGTGCTCAGCGCCATGGCCGAGATCGAGGCCGGCCGCTACGACTGCGTGCTGGTGGTCGGCGTGGAAGAGTTCAAGAACCTCTCGGGCAACGAGGCCTCGGTGAACCAGAACGCCGCCGCCTGGCAGGGGCACGAGGGCTTCGACTGCACCTACATGTGGCCGGCCGCGTTCGGCAAGGTGGCGCAGGAGTACGAGCAGCGCTACGGCCTGGACCGGCGCCACCTCAACCGCATCGCGGAGATCAACTACACCAACGCGCGGCGCAACCCGCTGGCGCAGACGCGCAAGTGGGCGTTCGACGAGCGCAGCTTCACCGACGACGACGAGGCCAACCCCTGGATCGAACCCGGCACGCGCCGCCAGGACTGCGGCCAGATCACCGACGGCGGCGCCGGCATCGTGCTGGCCTCGCCGCGCTTCGCGGCCGAGCACGCGCGGCGCAGCGGACGCCCGCTCGACGGCATGGCGCGCATCACCGGCTGGGGGCACCGCAACGCCGGCCTGCGCCTGCAGGACAAGTTCGAGCGCAGCCGCGGCCAGGCCTACGTGTTCCCCCACCTGCGGCAGGCGCTGGAGGACGCGTGGCGGCGCGCCGGCATTCCGGGCGTGGAGGCGGTCGACGGCGTGGAGACGCACGACTGCTTCACCACCACCGAGTACGTGGCGATCGACCACCTCGGCCTCACCCCGCCGGGCCAGAGCTGGCAGGCGGTGGAGGACGGCAGCATCGCGCCCGGCGGCCGCTGCCCGGTGAACATGAGCGGCGGCCTGATCGGCTGCGGCCACCCGGTGGGCGCCACCGGCAGCCGCATGCTGCTCGACGCCGCGCGCCAGGTGGCGGGCACGGCCGACGACGCGCAGATCGGCGGCGCGCGGCGGATGCAGACGCTCAACATCGGCGGCTCCTGCGCCACCGTGGTCAGCTTCGTCGTCGAGCGCGAAGCGGCGTGACCGCCGGCGCGGCCTTGGCCTGCCGCGCGCCGCTGTCCACCGAACACCCGCTCCCGTCCCATCCAGGAGCCCCCCGATGAGCTCGACCGAGAAACCCACCGGCACATCCCTGCTGCGCAACCCCAACAACGCGCCGCTGAAGAAGCTGATCGGCTTCTACGTGCGGTTCACGCCCAGCTACAGCAAGATCGGCTACCACGCGAGGAGCCTGCTGTGGCGGCGCCTGAAACCGGATTTCCAGGGCCGGACCTGGCTGGTGGTGGGCGGCTCCGAAGGCATCGGTGGCTCGGCTGCGCGATCGGCGGTGGCCGCGGGCGCGCGCCTGATCAGCGTCGCCCGCGACCCCGCCAAGCTCGCGGCGTTCGCGCAGTCGACGGCCCATCCGGACCGCGTGCAGGCCGAGGTGGCCGACTTCTCGCTGCTCGGCAGCGTGCGGGACCTGCTGGACCGCCTGCAGGCGCAGGGCATCAAGATCGACGTGCTCGTGAACAACGTGGGCATCCAGAAGCGCGACCAGATCATCACGCGCGAAGGCCTGGAGACCTCGTTCGCCACCAACATCCTGAGCCATTACCTGTTCACGCGCGAAGCGCTGGCGCGCGGCCTGCTGGCCGACGACGCCACCGTGATCGAAACCGCGTCCGGCGGCATGTACAACCACCCGCTGGTGGTGAAGGACCTGAACATCACCGGCAGCGGCTACCTGGGCGTGCGCGCCTATGGGCTCTCCAAGCGCGCTCAGGTCGTGCTCACGCAGCATTGGCGCCAGACGTTCGCGGGCTCCCGGCGCCGCTTCTACGTCATGCACCCGGGCTGGGTGGACACCGCCGCGGTCGGACGCTCCATGCCGCGCTTCCGCGAAACCTTGAAGTCGGTGCTGCGCAACGACGAGCAAGGCGCGGACACCATCGTGTACCTGGCGGCCCGGCGGCCCGACCAGCGATCGGACGAATCGATCTGGTTCGACCGCAAGGAGCGCTCCGCGCACATCTTTCCCCGCACGCGCGAGACGGCCGACACCCCGGAGAGCCTGGTCGCCTCGCTCGAGGCGCATTGCCCCCGAAGCTGAAGCGGCTTCACAAAGCGAAGGAGACCCATCCCATGAAGCGAACCCGGACACTCGGCACCGGCCTGCTGGCCCTGGCGGCCCTGGGCCTCGCCGCGCCCACCGCGGCACAGGGCTTTCCCAACCGCCCGGTGAAGATCATCGTGAACAGCCCGGCGGGCGGGGGCAACGACTTCATCGCGCGCACCATCGCGCAGAAGATGGAGGCGTCCATGAAGCAACCCGTGCTGGTGGACAACAAGCCCGGCGCGGGCGGCATCATTGCCTCCGACTTCGTCGCCAAGTCCGCGCCCGACGGCTACACCGTGCTGTTCAACGGCCCGCTGATCGTGCAGACCGCCGCGCTCTACGCCAAGCTGCCGTACGACCCGCTGAAGGACTTCACGCCCCTGACCGACGTCATCCGCACCCCGCTGTGGCTCGCGGTCAACACCGAGAAGATCGCGGCCCGGAACGTCCAGGAGTTCGTCGACCACGCCAAGGCCAACCCGGGCAAGGTCAGCTATGGTTCGGTCGGCAGCGGTTCGTCCCACCACCTGTACGGATTCCGCCTCGCCGACGCCACCGGCGTGGAACTGCTCCATGTGCCGTACAAGGGCGGCGCCCCGGCGATGGTGGCGCTGGTCAGCGGCGAGGTCAGCGCGGCTTTCGCGGACTACGTGAGCCTCAGGCCGCACGTGGCATCGGGCAAGGTCCGCCTGCTCGCCGTCACGGGCACGCAGCGTCCCGCGCTCACGCCGGACGTGCCCACGCTCACGGAGCTGGGGTTCAAGGGCTTCGAAGCCTACGGCTGGGGCGCCTTGTTCGTGCCGGCCAAGACGCCGGCCGACGCGGTGCAGCGGCTGCATGCCGAAGTGACCGCGGCCCTCAAGGCCCCGGACGTGGTCGCGAAGTTCAGCGAGGTGGGCTTCGAGCTCGGCGGCACGCCGCAGCCCCAGTTCGCCGCGCAGGTGCAGACCGACTACGTGCGCTGGACCACCTTGATCAAGCAAGCCGGCGTCAAGCTGGACTGAGAAGCGCCATGAACACCTTCACCCGACACCTGATCGCCCGCTGCGCGCCGCTGGCCGCCGCCCTGGCATTCCTCGTCCCGTCGGCGAACGCCCAGGCGCCGGCGCCGTCCTCCACGAAACCCATGCGCCTCGTGGTGTCCTTCGCGCCCGGCGGCGCGGGCGACTTCCTCGCCCGCATGGTGCAGCAGAAGCTCCAGGACAGCTACGGCCAGACCGTGATCGTGGAGAACCGGCCCGGCGCCAGCGGCACCATCGGGGCCGACGTGGTGGCCAAGGCGGCGCCGGACGGCAACACCATCCTCGTGACCAACCAACTGGTCGTGCAGGCCCCGAACCTGATCGCGAAGATGCCGTACGACCCCCAGCGCGACCTGATCCCCGTGGTCGAACTGGGCGGGGCTCCCCTGATCTTCGCGGTCAACACCAGCAAGACCAGCGCCCAGAACCTGGGGGACTTCCTCGAGGAGGTCCGCAAGAGCCCCAGGACCTACAGCTACGCGTCGGTCGGCCAGGGATCGATCGGCCACTTGTACGGCGTCGTGCTCAACGGCCTGGCCCGTACCGATCTGATGCACGTGCCCTACAAAGGCAGCGCACCGGTCGTCATGGCGCTGGTCAGCGGGGAGGTGCAGTCGGCCTTCAGCGACTTCGCGACGATGAAGCCGCACATCGAAGCGGGCAGGCTGCGCCTGCTGGGCGTATCCAGGCCCAACCCGTCCACGCCGAGCGTGCCGACGTTCGCGTCGCTGGGCTACAACGGGCTGGAGTCGTATAGCTGGATCGGCATGTTCGTGCCGGCAGGCACGCCCGACGGCACCGTGCAGCGGCTCGCGAACGAGGTCAACCGCATCATGAAACTGCCCGACGTCGCGGCCAAGATGCAGGAGATGGGACTGGACGTGCCGAGCGCGCCGCAGGCCCAGTTTGCCGCCATGGTGGCCGACGACTTCAAGCGCTGGGCCGACATCATGAAGAAGGCGGGCATCAAGCCCGAGTGACGACCGCGCCGGCCGGCCGGCCGGGCCGGCATCAGAGCCCGTCCTGCCGGCTGCAAGCCAGGGTCCAGGCCAGTATTTCGCGCCCCAGGCGCCGGAAATCCGTGTCGGCCGTTGCAGCCCCCGCCACCCGTGCGCGGCTGCGATGCAATTGCAGGAACACCACGCCCAGCTTGAACAGGGCCAGCACGCGCAGCGCATGGAAATCCGACACGGGGAAACCCGTGCGCACGGCGTACGCCTGCAGCACCTGTTCGCGCGACAGGAAGCCCGGGAAGGCAGTCGGCATCTGCGCCAGGCGGTGCATGCAGGGGGGATCCCCCGGTTCGGTCCAGTAGCTCAGCAGCGTGGCCACGTCGAACAACGGGTCGCCTCGGGTGCTCATGTCCCAGTCGATGACCGCGGCCAACGCGAGCGACGCGGGATCAAGGATGCAGTTGTCGAGCTTGAAGTCGCCGTGAAGCAGGCGCGGCGCGCGCTCGAGCGTGCGTTGGCGCTCGAGCCAGGCGTGGATGGCCAGCACGTCGCGGTGCGTCGCCCCGTCCTCGTCGGCCGCGCGGGCACGCGCGGCCCAGTTCCCGGCGGTCCGCGCGAAAAACCCCTGCGGCCGGCCCAGCGCCCCCAGGCCGACGCGCACCGGATCGACGCGGTGCAGGACGGCCAGGGTATCGACCAGCATCGTGCTGAGCCGTGCGCCCACGAGAACGCTGCCGGCCGCGTCCAGGCAATCGCTACCACGCAACACCTTGCCCGCTCGAAACTCGATGACCTGGAAGGGCGCGCCGAGCACGGAACGGTCTTCGCACAGATGCAGGGGCCGCGGCACGAAGCCCAGCGCCGGCGACAGCGCCGACAGCACCCGGTGCTCGCGCGCCATGTCATGGCTCCCCGCGGGCAGGTCGCCCGGCGGCGGACGCCGCAGCACGGCGTCCCGGCCGTTCACGAGGATGCGGTAGTTCAGGTTCGCCAACCCGCCCGCGCAGCGCTCGACCACGCCGTCGAGGCGCATGCCGTGCGCGGCCAGGTGATGCGCCAGCGCCGCCTGGTGGGCCGCGGTGAGGTTCACGCCGCTCCCTCCCGCGGACCGGATCCGATGCGCCTGCGCCGCGCCCTCGCGACGAGGCCCTGCAGCTCGGCGGGAATGGTGAAGTCCATGGCGGGGTCCCTGCGTATCTATTGACTGATGAGAAGAATATCAGACAATCAGTCATAAATGCAGCGCATCACGGCGCCGTGCCGAGGCGCACGCACAGGAGTGCCGACTTGTCCTTCCCTCCACCATCCCCTCTGTTCGACCTGTCCGGCAGCGTCGCTTTCGTCACCGGCGGCGGCCGCGGCATCGGCAGCGAGATCGCCAAGGCCCTGGCCGCCCATGGGGCCAGGGTGGCGGTGGCGGGCCGCACGCCCGAGCCCCTGCGGCAGGTGGCGGCGGCGATCACCGCCGCGGGCGGCGCGGCCGAGCCCGTGATCGCCGACGTCACCGACGAGCGCTCGCTCGACGCGGCGGCGCACCAGGTCGCGCGGGTGTTCGGGCAACCCGCCAACCTGCTCGTGAACAACGCGGGCATCAACCCGCACTACGCCTCGGCCGAGAAGACGTCGGCCGAGCAATGGAAGGACATCCTCGACGTCAACCTGCAGGGCGTGGTCGCGTGCTGCCGCGTCTTCGGCCCGCCGATGCTGGCGGCCGGCAGCGGCGCGGTCATCAACATCAGCTCCATCGGCGGGCACGTGGGCCTCAAGCGCCAGACGCCGTACTGCACGTCGAAGGGCGCGATCGAGCAATACACGCGCGCGCTGGCCGCCGACTGGGCCGATCGGCACGTGCGCGTCAACAGCGTGGCCTATGGCTACATCGAGACCGAGCTCACCGTGCAGGTGCGCAACCATCCCGTGCTCGGGCCGCGGCTGCTCTCGCGCATCCCCATGGCGCGCTTCGGTCGCCTGACGGAAGTGGGCGGCGCCGTCGTCTTCCTGGCCTCGCCCGGCGCGGCCTATGTCACGGGCCACAGCCTGCTCGTCGACGGCGGCTGGACCGCCACCTGAGGCCGGCCTGAAGCGGCCTCGGCGCCAGGGAACATGGTCCGAACATCCTACAATCCGTTCATGACGACGAAGTTCAGCAAGCTCCAGCGACTGCCGGCCTACAAGGTCCTGGCCAACGCCATCGCGAAGGAAATCCTGGAGGGCCGCATCCGCCACGGGGAGCAGTTGCCGACCGAAACCACGCTCTGCGAGGAGTTCGGCGCCAGCCGCTCGACCGTGCGCGAAGGCATTCGCCTGCTCGAGGAGACGGGGCTGATCCGCCGTGAATCGAGCAAGCGCATGGTCGCCAGCCGCCCGTCGACCGGCGAGGTGAGCACGCACGTCCAGCGGGCCATGGTGCTGCACCAGGTGTCGTTCCGGAACCTCTGGGAGGCCGCGATGATCCTGGAGCCGGCGATGAGCGAGCAGGCGGCGCGCCACATCACCGAGGCCGATCTGGAGGCCCTGCGCGACAACCTCGCGCGCACCGAGGTCGCGCTGAAGGCGGGCCGGTCGCTGGTGGAACTCGATCTCGAGTTCCACGTGCTGATCGCCGACGCGGTCCACAACCCGGCCTTGAAGATGTCCCGGGAGCCGCTGGCCAACCTGTTCTACTCGGCCTTCGAGTCCGTCCTCAACTCCGTGCCGCGTGCAGGGCAGCGGCTGCTGACCGCGCACCGCCAGCTCTACAAGCTGCTGGCCGAACGCGACGCCGCCGGCGCGCGCGAATGGATGCACAAGCACATCAGCGATTTCAAACGCGGATGGGAAGCGGCGGGCCTGAATCTGGATGCCGCCGTGGACTCGGTGTCGCGCCCCCCGTCGGCCTCATTCGAGCGCCCGGCGCCGACCCGGTCCGCCGCGGTCGCCACCGGCGCCGCGTAACCACCCGGCTCGGCCACTGATCCCCTCTAGAAGCGCGTGGCGGCCTACGGCTGCGCCGGGCCCGCCGCGCGGCTTCGTTCGATCTCGCGCAGTTCGCGCCTGAGGATCTTGCCGTTGGCGGTCAGGGGCAGCGAGCGAACGAATTCGATCGCGTGCGGCGCCTCATGGCGGGCCAGCCGGGTCTTCACGAAGGCGCGGATCGCCTCCTTCAACGGATCGTCCGCCGGCACGCCCTTGGCCGGCACGATGAACGCCTTGATGGACTCGCCGCGGCGCGCGTCGGGAACACCGATCACGGCGGCCATGGCCACGGCCGGATGCTTGAGCAGCGCATCCTCGATCTCGCCGGGGCCGATGCGGTAGCCCGAGCTGGAGATCACGTCGTCGTCGCGCGCCGTGAACCAGAAGTAGCCCTCGTCGTCGCGCCAGCCGAGGTCGCCGGTCAGCATCCAGTCGCCGGCGAACTTCTGGCGCGTCGCCTCGGGCTGTCCCCAGTACGCCAGCATCATCTTCGGGTCCGGCCGGCGGAAGGCGATCTGGCCCACCGTGCCGTCGGCGACGGGCTGGCCCGCCGGGTCCACGATGGCCGCCACGTGGCCGGGCAGCGGCCGCCCCAGCGCGCCCGGCTTGACCGGCATCAGCCGCGCGTTGTTGCCGATGGCGCAGTTGCACTCTGTCTGCCCGAAGACCACGTGGATGGCCAGCCCGAGCTCCTCGCGCGCCCAATTCGACAGCTCGGCGCCGACCGCCTCGCTGCCCGAAATCACGCTGCGCAAAGGCAGTTCGTGGCGCGCGCGCAGATCCGGCACCTGCCGCATCAGCTTGAGCATGGTCGGCGTCAGCAGGGTATTGCGCACCCGGTGGCGCGCCATGGTCGCCAGCGCCTCCTCCGGATCGAAGGTGCGCGCACGGAACGCCAGCACCGGCTTGCCATGGAACCAGGCCGGAAACAGGATGTTCATCATCCCCGCGAGCCAGGACCAGTCGGCCGGCGACCAGAACAGATCGCCCGGCTGTGGAAAGAAGTCGTGGCAGAACTCGGTGGCCGGCATCTGCCCGAGCATCGCCTGATGGGCCTTGAGCACGCCTTTTGGCGCGCCTGTCGTGCCGGACGTGTAGTTCATGAAGGCGGGCTCGACCGCCAGCGTGTCCACATTGGCGAACGCATCGCTGGCCCGCTCGAGCGTCTGCCAGAAGCCGTCGGCACCGGCATGCGGCCCGTCCGTGCACAGCACGCGCTGCAGCGCGGGCAGCTCGCCGCGCAACCCGTCGACGAGCGCGCAGCCTGCGGCATCCGTCACGAGCAGGCTGGCACCGCTGTCCACCAGGCGGTGCTTGAGCGCGTCCGTGCCGAACAGGCGAGACATCGTCACCGACACCATGCCGCATTTCCATGCCGCCACATGGGCAATGGGCGCCTCGACGTCCTGGCCGAGCAGGATGGCCAGGCGGCTGCCGCGCGGCAATGGCAGGGCCAGCAGGCTGTTGGCGAGCCGATTGGCCGCCTGCCGGATCTGCGCGAAGGTCCAGCGCCTCACGCCCTGGGCGGTTTCCTCGATCAGCGCCACGGCGGAAGGGTCCGCCGCCGCATGGCGATCGCAGACGTCGTGCGCGATGTTGTAGCGTTGCGGCACGGCCCAGCGAAAGGCCCGGTATATCTCGTCGTATGAAGTCCCGGCGCGGATGTGCACGCACTGTCCCTCTCATGAACGCCATTGACAGCGGCAATGGCAAAATTATAGTCTGAATGTCAGACATACTGATGAACAAGCCGCAAAGGAAAGCCGACATGTCCCTGGACTTCTCGCCACCCCCGCTGCCCGCCGGCCTGCCGGCGCTGCGCGAGCGCGTGCGCGCGTTCATTGCCCGGCAGCGCCAACTGGGCGTCTTTCAGCCCAAGTCCAACGCATGGACCGACGTGAACCGCGCGTTCAGCGAGGCATGCGGCCGCGAGGGCCTGATCGGGATGACCTGGCCCCGGGCCTATGGAGGCAGCGAGCGTTCCCAACTGGAGCAGTTCGTGGTCGTGGAGGAGATGCTGGCCGCCGGCGCGCCGGTCGGCGGGCACTGGCTGGCCGATCGCCAGAGCGGGCCGCAGATCCTGAAATTCGGCACCGAAGCGGCACGCCAGGCCATCCTGCCGCGCATCGCTGCGGGCCGGGCGTGCTTCGGCATCTGCATGAGCGAGCCGCAGGCTGGCTCCGACCTGGCGGGCGTGCGCACGTCGGCCGAGCGGGTCGATGGCGGATGGCGCATCCACGGCCGGAAGATCTGGACCACCAACGCGCACCACGCGCAGTACCTCACCGTGCTGTGCCGGACCGATCCCTCGTCGCGGCGGCACGCCGGCCTGTCGCAGTTGATCGTGGCGATGCCGGATGCGCAGGTGAGCGTGCGGCCGATCCGCAACATCGCCGGCCACCACGAGTTCAACGAAGTCACCTTCGACGGCTGCTACGTGCCCGATGCGATGGTGCTCGGCGCGCCCGGCGAGGGCTGGCGGATCGTGACCGACGAGCTGGCGCTCGAGCGCAGCGGGCCGGACCGCTACATGTCCTCGCTGCCGCTGCTGCTCGAATGGATCGACGTCTTGAACGCGAGCCCCGCCATGTCCGCAGCGTCCGCGGAGCGCGGCGAAACCGGCGACGCCCTGTTCCGCGACCTCGGCCTGCTGCTGGCGCAAACCATCGCCCTGCGCCAGATGTCGCTGGCCGTGGCGGGCGCGATCGCCCAAGGCCGCAAACCCGACGTGCAGGCCGCGCTGGTGAAGGAACTGGGCTCGCTGCTGGAACAGGCGACGCCCGAAGCCGTCAGGCGCGGCCTGCAGGCCCACCCGGGCCTGGCCGCCACCCCGTCGCTCGACGCCCATCTCCGGCAGGTGCTGCTGGACGCGCCGTCGTTCAGCCTGCGCGGCGGCACGCGCGAGATCCTGCGCGGCATCGTCGCCAAGTCGCTCGCGACCTGACTCAGCGCCCCTGGAACACCGGCTTTCGCTTTTCCACCAACGCCGTGTAGGCCTCGCGAAAATCCTCGGTTTCCAGGACCATGGCCTGCATGGCCGCCGCCAGCTCGAGCAAGTCGTCCAGCGAATGCGACGCCGACGCGCGCAGCAGCCGCTTGTTGAGCCGCAGGGCATGGGGCGGCTGCGCGGCCAGGCGCCTGGCCAGCGCATGGGCCTCGTCCATGAGGCTGGCCGCGGGCACCACCCGAAGCACCATGCCCATCGCCTGGGCCGTCCGCGCATCGATGACCTCGCCGGTGTAGGTCAGGAAGGCCGCCTGCTGGGGCCCCACGATGCGCGGCAGATACCAGGCGCCGCCGTCGCCCGATATCAGGCCGACGCGCTGAAAGGACTCGGCGAACGTCGCGCTGTCGGCGGCGATGCGCATGTCGCACATGAGCGCGAGGTCGCAGCCCGCCCCGATGGCAGCCCCGTTCACGGCCGCGATGGTGGGCACTTCGATGTGGTGCAGCGCCATCGGAATGCGCTGGATGCCGTGGCGGTAAATCCTGCGCGCCGCCACCGGCGGACTCGCGAAGTGCCCGCGCCTTTCGCGCATGTCCTGCAGGTCGCCGCCCGAGCAGAAGCCCTCGCCGGCACCGGTGATGACCACGCACTGCACCTGCATGTCGCGGTTGATGCGGGTGCACTCGGCCTCCAGCGCCTCGATCATGCGATCGGACACGGCGTTGCGCTGGTTGGGCCGGTTCAGCGTCAGGGTGACGATGCCGCCGTCCTGGTGCACCAGAAGATCTTCGTTCACGGTTCGCTCCTTGTTTCCGTTCGAGGGGTGGCGAGGTCAGGCCAGGGCGCCGGCCGCCACGCCGGCGGCGATCGTGTCCTCGTGCACGCCCCAGTCGCGCATGACGGCCAGCGTGTCCTGGCCGCGCACGGAACCGACGGACGGCGTGTCCGGCGGCGTGCGCGAGAAGCGCGGCGCGGGCGCCGGCTGCACCACGCCATCGATGTCGATGAAGATGTCCCGCGCGCGGTTGTGCGGGTGCCGATGCGCTTCGCGCATGCCCAGCACCGGCGCCACGCACGCATCCGTGCCCTCGAAAAGGGCGGCCCACTCGTCGCGGGACCTGGAACGGAAGCGCGCCGCCAGCCGCTCGCGCAGCAGCGGCCATCGGGCGCGGTCTTCGCGCGGCGGCAGCGCGGCCGGATCGAGGCCGAGCCGCTCCAGCAGCTCGGCGTAGAAGCGCTCCTCGATCGCGCCGACCGCCACGTGCCCGCCATCGGCCGTCTCGTAGGTGCCGTACCAGGGCGCGCCGCCATCCAGGTAATTCGCGCCCCGCTCGTCGCGCCACAGGCCGGCGGCGAGCATCGCATACGCCGGCGCCATGAGCGAGGTGGCGCCATCGACTATGGCCGCATCCACGACCTGGCCTTGCCCGGTGCGGGCGCATTCGAGCAGCGCGCACGCCACGCCGAAGGCGAGGAACATCGCGCCGCCGCCATAGTCGCCCACCAGGTTCAGCGGCGGCAAGGGCTGCGCCGGCGTGCCGATCGCGTGCAGCGCGCCGGTGAGCGCGATGTAGTCGATGTCGTGGCCCGCCGCGGCGGCCAGCGGGCCGGTCTGGCCCCAGCCGGTCATGCGGCCATACACCAGCCTCGGATGGCGGCCGAGGCAGCGCGCCGGCGACAGGCCCAGGCGCTCCATCGTGCCCGGCCGGAAGCCTTCGATCAGCGCGTCGGCACGGCCGATCAACGCCAGCGCCGCCGCCTGGCCTTCCGGCCGCTTCAGATCGATCGCCGCCGACCGCTTGCCGCGCGCCGTGATGTGGACCCTGGCGTCCTGACCGAGGTCGATGCCCAGGTCCGCCGCGCCGGCGGGCCGGTCGATGCGCACCACGTCGGCCCCCATGTCCGCCAGCAGCATGCCGCAAAACGGCGCCGGGCCGATACCGGCCATCTCCACCACGCGAATGCCTTTCAGCGGCCCCATGCGTCCCACTCCGGCAGTCTCTGCATCGTCTTTTTCCTTCTAGGTGTCCGCCACCTGCGATTCGCGGCCGATCATGGCCCACGCACCGGCCGCCCCGGCCCGCACCGCCGCGCGGCCGATCCATGCATGCCACCAGCCTTCGCTGCCGTAGGCGTCGCGCCACGCCAGCATCCGGGTGGTGAAGACATGCAAGCCCGTTTCCTCGGCAAACCCCATGGCGCCGTGGATCTGGTGTGCGCCGGCCGCCACCTGCGCCGCCGCCGCGCTCGCGCACGCCTTCGCCGCCGCCGCGAGCCACAGGCCATCGTCCCGGTCGATCGGTCCTTGGGCCGCCGCGGCGACCGCCGCCTGGCAGGCAGCGACCTGCGCGGCCATCGCCGCCAACTGGTGCTGGATCGCCTGGAAGCCCGCCAGCGGCTTGCCGAACTGCTGGCGCTCGGCGGCATGGCCGCGCGCCAGCTCGAAGGCCTGCTGCATCGCGCCCGTGATCTGCGCCGCGTGAAGCAAGGCGCACCGGGCCAGCCAGGGCATGTCTCCCGACGCCGCCGTCTTCAGGGCCGGCGGCTGGCACGACCACGCATCGAGCGGCCAGAGGGCGGCTGGCTCGCGCGCCAGGCTCGCGCGGCATTGCGGCGGCGCGCCATCCGGCGCGGGACATGCCACCGTTCCGTCTTCCCGCAGCAGGAGAGGCGCGACGGGCGGCGACCAGGGCACCTCGACCACGCGCCGGATCGCGCCGGCCGGGTCGGCGCAGCGGCGGGACAGGCGCTCGAACGCGAGGCTCGCCGGCGCGGTATCGACGTCCCATCCGCAGGCCGCGCGCAGCGTGTTCGCCAGCATGGTCTCCACCAGCGGGATCGGCGCCGCGTAACGGCCCACCAAGCCCGCCACCTGGGCGGCCGAGGCCAGCGACGCGCCGAAGCCCCCCGCGGACTCGGGCACCAGCAGCCAGGGCAGGCCGACCTCGACCACCTGGCCCCAGAGCGCCTCGGGCAGCCCGCCGGCAGCCGCCTGTTCGCGGGCCAGCGCCAGATCGGCCCGCTCCAGCACGCGCCGCGCCGCGTCCGCGATCAGGGATTCGTCTCCGGTCATGGACACCATCCATGAACAGATGGGTCATTGCACACTTCCGTATGATTGTCTGACATCGTTTTCATGGTAGCCGATTTTTACCGCGGTCATCGATGGGCGCAGCACGGCGCGGACGGGTTGACGCCACGCAATCTCCATCATATAGTCTGAATGTCAGACATTAAAGTGTCCCTCTGGATACCTTTGCCGCAAGGAGACAAAGCCATGACGCAGTCGCTCCCCCTCCCGTGGTCCGTCCGATCCGGGCCGCCGCGCGTGTCCGCGCCTCAAGTGCGGGGGGCGACACCCTCCGCGGCATCGCGCCTGCGCGGCTGGCTGCCATGCCTCGCCGCGGCCGCGCTCTTCGCGGCCGCGGCCCCGGCGTGGGCCGACTACCCGAACCGGCCCATCAAGATGGTCGTGGGCTTCTCGCCGGGCACCTCGATCGACACCATCGCCCGCGCGCTGGCGGCCGACATGCACAAGAGCATGGGTCAGCCGGTGATCGTGGAAGGCCGGCCGGGCGCCGGGGGGAACATCGCGACGGAGTTCGTGGCGCGCTCCGAGCCGGACGGTTACACGCTGCTCGGCACGGCATTCCAGGTGACCATCACGCCCTGGACGCAGCGTCTCAAGTTCGACGTGGCCAAGGATCTGCAGCCGGTCCTGCAGACCGCCGCGTCCAGCTACGCCCTGATCGTGAGCAACAAGACCGGCGTGACCAACTTCGAGGAGTTCGTCGCCTACGTCAGGAAGCACAGCGGCGACATCACCTATGGCACCAACGGACCCGGCACCGGGTCCCATCTGGGCATGGCCATGCTGCAAAAGCAGGTGGGTTTCACCGCCCGCCACATTCCCTACAAGGGAGCGCCGGAGAACCAGACGGCGGTGATGACCGGTGAAGTGGACATGGCGATCGAATCGGCCGTCAGCATTCCTCCGCACGTCAAGGCCGGCAAGATGCGCGCGATCGCCGTCATCGGACCGCCGGAAAAAGCCCTCCCTGGCGTGCCTTCGATCAACGATTTCTACCCGGACTTCGAACTCGAGCCCTGGCATGGCGTTTTCGTGCGCGCCGGCACGCCGCCGGCCGTGGTGCAGCGGCTGGCCGAGGAAATCCGCAAGTCGCTGTCCAACCCGGACACCCGCAACTGGTTCCTCGAGCGCGGCTACCGCCTGGTGCCCAGCACGACGGAGCAGTTCACGGCCAAGGTCCAGGCCGATCTGGTCAAGTACAAGAAACTGGTCGAGGAGAACCACCTCACGCCGCAATAGCCGGGCAGCGCACGGCACACCCCCCGCACAAGGAGCCTGACATGACCACGACCGCCACGACGCAGCCAACCGCCTCCGGCGCCACCGCGGCAGCCCGCTGCGACGGGCCGCAGATCGCCCGCTTCGCGCAGTTGCCCACCAAGAGCCGGTCCTACGAATCGACGCACGGCGTTCCGCAGGAAGCCTTCGAGGCCTTGACGGCGAAAACGCTGTACCTGGTGATGGCGCCCGAAGGGGCCAAGGGCACGAACCACAACCCGCCGATCAAGGGCACGCCGGGCTTGACGGTGCAGATCGCCCGATGCCCGCCAGGCAACGGGCCGGTGATGCACCGCCACGTCAGGACGGTGGAGAACTTCATGTGCCTGCAAGGCGAGTTCGAGGTCCGTTGGGGCGAACAGGGTGAGCACCAGACCACCCTCCGGCCCTTCGACATGATCAGCGTGCCACCCAACGAGTACCGCGCCTTCCGCAACATCGGCAGCGAGGATGCGCTGCTGCTGGTGCTGATCCAGGGCGACAACGACAAGCTCAATGACGTGACCTATGGCCGCGAGATCGGCGAGATGGTGGTGCAGCGGTTCGGCGCGGACGTGAAGACCCGGATGGTCGAGGGCATGGGCTGGAACTTCGCCTGATTTCGGCAAGCCCGCGCGTCCCGCGACGGGATGCGCTGCCGCAGGGCTCGGCGAACCGCGCTGTCTCATTAGAATCCGCCTGATCGCATTCGAAAAACAAGCAAAGCGGTCCAGGCGTCTGGGCGGCCACTTTGCAGGAGACACGCCGATGAGCGCGGTGAAGCGCAACGACCCCTGCCCTTGCGGCAGCGGGAAGAAGTACAAGCATTGCTGCCTGAACAGCCCCGATGCGCGCCCGAGCAGCCCTGCGGCGGTGGACCTGGCGCCGGCGCTTCAGATCGCGCTGGCCCATGCGGAAGCGGGCCGATGGCCGCAGGCGGCCGAGGTGTGCCAGCAGATCCTGCGGCTGGACCCGGAACAGCCCGATGCCCTGTACCTGCTGGGCATGCTGGCCTTGCAGGCCGGCCATCCGGCGGCGGCGTTCGACCACCTGATGCGCGCGGTCCGCGCGAAGCAGCGCTTTGCGCAGGCGCAGTACCACCTCGGCCTGATCCTGATGCAGCAAGGCCGGTTCCACGAGGCCGCCGCGCACTACCGGCAGGCGATCGACGCCGCGCCCGATCTGCTGGAAGCGCACTGCAACCTGGGCCTGGCGCTCAACCACCTGAACCAGCCGGAACAGGCGCTCGAAAGCTACCTGCGGGCGCTGGCGATCCGCGAAGCGGTGGCGGCCAAGATCGGCGCGGCCGAGTGCCTGCAGCGCCTGCCGATGGGCCCATCGCAGGCGCATCGGCGGCCGGTGCTCACGCGCGCGATCGCCGAGGCCTGGCGCCGCCCGGAAGAGCTGGCCAGCGCGGCCGGCGCGCTCATCGCCGGCGAGCACCGCCTGGAGGGCGGCCGGTTCGATGCGCCGTCGCTGGCCGCGCTCGGCGGCGATGCCTTGCTGCTACGCCTGCTGGAAAACGCCACGGTGTGCGACGTGGCGCTGGAACGCTGGCTGACCGCCATGCGGGCGGCCTTGCTGGCCTCGGCGCTGGAAGACGGCGACGGCGAAGAGGCCCCGCCGACGGCGCTCGCCTTGCGCGCGGCGCTGGCGCGGCAGTGCTTCATCAACGAATACGCCTGGGTCCGCAGCGCCAGCGAGACCGCGCAGCTCGGCCGGCTTCGGGCGCAAGTGGAAGCCGCGGCCGGCAGCGGCGCCCTGCCCCGCGCCAGCCAGGTGCTGGCGCTCGCGAGCTACGAGCCGCTGCACACCCTGCCCGGCGCCGACACCCTGGCCGATCGTCAACAGGCGTCCTGGCCGGAGGCGGTGCGCGCGGTCTGGCGGCAGCAGGTCGACGAGCCGCGGCAGGAGGCGCGCCTGCGCGCCGGCCTCAAGCGCCTGACCGAGATCGCGCAGGGCGTGTCGTCGCAGGTGCGCCAGCAGTACGAGGAAAACCCCTACCCGCGCTGGACCCGGCCGGCGCTGTCGCCGGCCGCGCTGCCGCTCGACGACCGGCTGCGCCAGCAGTTGCCGCACGCGCGCTTTCGGCCCACCGGCCGGCGCGAAGCGGTCGACATCCTGGTCGCCGGCTGCGGCACCGGGCGCCACTCGAGCGAGACCGCGCGCTTCTACCATGGCGCGCGCGTGCTCGCGATCGACCTGAGCGCCAACAGCCTGGCCTACGCGATGCGCAAGTCGCAGGAGCTGGGCCAGACGAACATCGAATACGCGCAGGCCGACATCGTGCGGCTGGCCGCGCTGGAGCGCCGCTTCGACCTCATCGAATCGGTCGGCGTGCTGCACCACCTGGAAGACCCGGAAACGGGCTGGCGCAACCTGGTCCCGCTGCTGCGGCCGGGCGGCCTGATGCTGATCGGGCTCTACAGCGAACAGGCGCGGGCGCCGGTGGTGGCCGCGCGCCGGTTCATCGCGGAGCGCGGCTACGCCCCCACGGCCGACGGGATTCGCGCCTGCCGCGCGGCGGTGATGGGCGGCGACTGCCCGCCCGCCCTGCAGCCGCTCACGGGCTTCGGCGACTTCTTCGGCCTGAGCGCCTGCCGCGACCTGCTGTTCCACGAGCAGGAGCACCGCACCAGCCTGCCCGCGATCGGCGCGCTGCTGGACCGGCTCGGCCTGCGGTTCGTTGGGCTGCAGGCCGAACCCGCGGTGCTGCAGCATTTTCGCACGCGCTTCCCCGAGGACGACGCGGTGCACGACCTCGCCAAATGGCACGCCTACGAAACCGAGTACCCCGGCACCTTCGTGCGCATGTACCTGTTCTGGGTCCAGAAACCGTAGGCTCGGGGCCGGCCTACTCCAGCCCTTCCTCGACCAGCTCGGCCGCGCGCAGCAGCGCGCGCGCCTTGTGCTCGGTCTCGCGCCATTCCATCTCGGGCACCGAGTCGGCCACCACGCCGGCCGCCGCCTGCACGTACAGGGTCTGGTCCTTGACGATGCCGGTGCGGATCGCGATCGCCACGTCCATGTCGCCGGCGTAGCTCAGGTAGCCGCAGGCGCCGCCGTAGAGGCCGCGCTTGCTGGGCTCGAGCTGGTCGATGACTTCCATCGCGTGCACCTTGGGCGCGCCGGTGAGCGTGCCCGCGGGGAAGGTGGCCCGGAGCACGTCCATGCTGGTCATGCCGTCGTTGAGCAGGCCCTCGACGTTGCTCACGATGTGCATCACATGGCTGTAGCGCTCGACCGCGAAAGCCTCGGTGACCTTGACGGTGCCGGTCTTCGCGATGCGCCCGATGTCGTTGCGCGCCAGGTCGATCAGCATCACGTGCTCGGCGCGCTCCTTGGGGTCGCTCACCAGCTCCCGCTCGGTGGCCAGGTCCTGCTCGGGCGTGGCGCCGCGCGGGCGCGTGCCGGCCAGCGGGCGGATCGTCACCTTGCTGCCTTCGCTGGTGTTCTCCTGGCGCACCAGGATCTCCGGCGACGCGCCCACCACGTGGAAGTCGCCGAAGTGGTAGTAGTACATGTAGGGCGACGGGTTGAGCGAGCGCAGCGCGCGGTACAGCGACAGCGGCGACTCGGTGTAGCGCTTCTTGATGCGCTGGCCCACCTGCACCTGCATGAAGTCGCCCGCGGCGATGAGCTCCTTGGCGCGCTCCACGGCGGCCAGGTAGTCGGCCTTGGCGAACTCGCGCTCGGCCGGGTGGCCCTGGCTGGAGCGGACCACCGGCGCGCTCACCGAATACTTGAGCGCGTCGCGCAGCTCGCGCAGCCGCTTCTTGGCGCCGGCATAGGCCTCGGGCTGCGCCGGGTCGGCGTAGACGATCAGGTAGAGCTTGCCCGAGAGGTTGTCGATCACCGCGAGCTCCTCGCACTGCAGCAGCAGGATGTCGGGGCAGCCCAGCGTGTCGGGCGGGCAACTGCGTTCCAGCTTCTTCTCGATGTGGCGCACCGCGTCGTAGCCGAAGTAGCCGGCCAGCCCGCCGCAGAAGCGCGGCAGGCCGGGGCGCAGCGCGACCTTGAAACGCTGCTGGTAGGCGGTGATGAAGTCCAGCGGGTTGCCGTGGGCGGTCTCGATCACGGCGCCGTCGCGCACCACCTCGGTCCGGGCCTCGGCGCCGAAGCCGGAGGCCCGCAGCAAGGTGCGCGCCGGCAGGCCGATGAAGCTGTAGCGCCCGAAGCGCTCGCCGCCCACCACGGACTCGAGCAGGAAGCTGTACCGGCCATCGCCGCGCCCGTGCGCGAGCTTGAGGTACAGGGACAGCGGGGTTTCGAGGTCGGCGAACGCCTCGGCGATGAGCGGGATGCGGTTGTAGCCTTCGAGCGCGAGGCTCTTGAATTCGAGTTCGGTGATCACGGGGCGGGCCCTCCAGCCCGGGGCCGCGCGGCGGCGGCCTGGTGGTTCATTCGATCGGACGACCCCGGCGGACGGGGTGGGACGGGTGCATGGGCAGGACCGGCGGCGCCGGCGGCCATGCGTCAGATGAGCACGGACGCAGGCTTGCGCCAGGGCCAGGCTCCCCGGTCGCTGCAACCTGTGGTGATGGTGCTGTGAATGAACATAGGGGAGCAAGTGTAGCAAAGGCGCCGCCGCCCGCGCGACCGACTCACGCACCGGGCCTCAGCGCAGGCGCAGCGGCGTGCTGCCGGGCACGCGCAGCGCCTGCAGCGCCTCCCGCAGCGCGCGGATGCGCGGGTGCGGCAGCGCGGCGGCGCGGCACACCATGCCCACCGAGGTGCCCTGCAGCTCGGGCGCCACACGCAACCGGCAGACGGCGCCCGCGGCGCACGCCTCGCGCATCACGGCGCCGGGCACCAGCGCGATGCCGTGGCCCTTGGCCACCAGGCGCACGTTGGTCACGGGGCTGTCCGACTCGATCACCGGCACCGGCGGCACCACGCCCGCGCCGAGGAAGGCCTGTTCCAGCAACTGGCGGTTCACCGAGGGCGGGATGGTGACGATCCAGGGCTCGGCGGCGAGCTGCTCCCAGCTCACCGTGCGCCGCGCCGCGAGCGGGTGCGCGGGAGGCGCGATGACCGCGAAGTCGCCGTCGGCCACGCGCTCGTAGTGGAAGGTCTTGCCCGCGGCGGCGACGACGGCGTCGCGCGAGTAGACCGTGATCAGCGCGTCGACCACGCCGTTCTTGAGATCCTCGAACAACTGGGGTGCGTTGCTCTCGCGCACCAGCAGCCGCACCGGCGGCTGCACGCGCCACAGCAGCGCCACCAGTTGCGGCAGTACCGTGACCGCCACGAACTGCGGCATGCCCAGGCGCAGCAGGGTCGCGGCCTGCCCTTCGGGCCCGGTGGCCAGGGCCTCCTGGCGCACGTGCGCGAGTTCCTCGATCAGCACGTGAGCACCCTGCACCGCCACCTCGCCGCGCGCCGTGCGCGCCAGGCCGCGCGCGGTGCGCTCGAACAGCTTGAAGCCCAGCATGGCCTCGAGCTCGCCGAGCGCCTTGCTCAGCGCCGGCTGCGTCAGGTGCAGCCGCTGCGCGGCCGCGCGCAGGCTGCCGGTCTCGTCGATCGCCGCGAGCAGTTGCAGGTGCCGGAAGCGCAGGCGCGCGAGCAGCCGGTCGAGCTCGACCCGGTCGGCGGTCGATGGGGTCATATGGGTATATCCATCGGTTTTATGTCTATAAAAATATATCACTCGTGGATATCGCCCGGCGCGCCTAGACTGATTCGCTCACCCGCCGACACGGCAAGGAGACCCGCCATGCAAAGACGCCATCTGCTGCAAGCCACGGCCACGCTGCCGATCTGGGGCGCGCTCGCGCCTGCCGCCCACGCCCAGGCATCCGGCTATCCGTCGCGGCCGGTGAAGATCGTGGTCGGCTTCGGCGCCGGCGGCAACGGCGACGTCACCGTGCGCATCGTGGCCGAGAAGCTGGCCGCGCGGCTCGGCCAGGGCTTCGTGGTCGAGAACCGGCCCGGCGCCGGCGGCCTCGTCGCGGGCCAGCAGGTGCTGCAGTCGCCCGCCGACGGCTACACGCTGATGCTCGGCGCGTCCAGCAACATGGCGATGACGCCGCACCTGTTCAGCAAGCTGCCCTACGACACCGCGCGCGACTTCGTCGCGGTCAGCATGCTGGCCGAGTTCGGCTTCCTGATCGTGGTCAACGACGCGCTGCCGATCCGCACCGTGCCCGAGCTGGTCGCCCATGCGCGCGCGAACCCGGGCAAGCTCAACATCGGCTCGATCGCGGTCGGCTCGGCCCCCTACATCGGCGTGGAGCTGTTCAAGGCGGCCGCGGGCATCGAGTGCACCACGGTGCCCTTCAAGAACTCGGGCGAGGTCGTGGCCGCCGCGCGCAGCGGCCAGGTCCAGCTCGCGCTCGACACCATCCCGCCGCTGCAGCCGCACCTGCAGAGCGGCGCGCTGCGCGCCATCGGCGTGACGACCGCCCGGCGCTTCCCCTCGCTGCCCGACGTGCCCACGGTGATGGAACAGGGCGTTCCGTACGAGATGACGTCGTGGAACGGCCTCGTCGCCCCGCGCGGCACGCCCGACGAGGTGCTGGACCTGCTCAACCGCGAGATCAAGGCGGTGCTGGCCATGCCCGACGTGGCCGAGAAGTACCGCGGCCTCGGCGTGGTGCCGACCTGGACCACGCGCCAGGCCTACCAGGACCTCATCCAGCGCGAGATCGAGGCCTGGGGCCGCCACCTGGCGGTCGCGAAGATCCCGAAGTCCTGATCGATGGTCGTCGACGCGCAGGTGCACATCTGGGCCGCCGACCGGCCCGACCGGCCGTGGGTGCCCGGCCAGGCCGCGCGCGCGCACCGCCCGGTGCCGCTGGACCACCGCCAGTTGCTGGTGGAGATGGCGCAGGCGGGCGTGGACCGCGCCATCCTCGTGCCACCCTCGTACGAGGGCGACCGCAACGATCTCGTGCTGGCCGCGGCGCGGGCGCATCCCGACCGCTTCGCCTGCATGGGCCGCCTGCCGATCGAGGACCCGGCACAGGCGCCGCGGCTGCGCGACTGGCGCCGGCAGGGCGGCATGCTCGGGCTGCGCCTGACCTTCCATCTCGCGCCGCAGCGCCAGTGGCTCGAGGACGGCACGGTCGACTGGTTCTGGCCGGCGGCCGAGCAGGCCGGCGTGCCGCTGATGATCCTGCCCACCGGCTCGCTCGGCGCGATCGCCCAGGTCGCCGAGCGCCACTCGGGCCTGCGCATCGTGATCGACCACTGCTCGCTGCACCGCGTGAGCGGGCGCAGCGGCCGCTTCGAGATCGACGAAGCCGAGATCGGGCGCGTGGCGGCGATGGCGCGGCTGCCCAACGTGGCCGTGAAGGTCTCGGCGCTGCCGCTGTTCTCCAACGAGAACTACCCGTTCGCCGACATCCAGCCGCTGATCCGCCGCATGTTCGACGCTTACGGCCCCCGGCGCACCTTCTGGGGCAGCGACATGACGCGCATGCCCTGCAGCTACCGCGAATGCGTGACGCTGTTCACCGAGGAGCTGCCCTGGCTCTCGGCACAGGACCTGCGCTGGGTGATGGGCCGCGGCCTGTGCGAATGGCTGGGCTGGCACGAGGCCGTGAAGGCCATGGAACGCGAGGAGCACGCATGAGCGATACCGCAACACCCCCTCTGGACCCTCAAGAGATCGCGGCCTGGCAGCGGCTGGGCGTGGCCACCGTCTCGGACGTGATGGAGGCGATGAACCTGCGCCGCTCGGTGGTGACCGGCCTGCGCACCACGGCGCCCGACGCGGTGACCGTGGGCCCGGCGTTCACGATCCGGCAGGTGATCAAGCACGTGAGCGCCGCGCGCGAGGACAAGCTGGTGCGCCACGCGCAGGCGATCCGCAGCGACGCGCCGCCGGGCGCCTTCGTCGTGATGGACGCCGGCGGCTTCGACGACCTCAGCTCGTGGGGCGAGATGCACAGCCGCTTCTGCCTGAACCACGGCATCGCCGGCCTGCTGATCGACGGCTGCATCCGCGACGCCGCGCGCATCCGCCGCATGGGCTTCGCGGCCTACTGCCGCGGCTTCACGCCGCTCAAGAGCCAGTGGGACTTCGAGACCGCCGCCATCGGCGAGCCGGTGATGATCGGCCGCGTGCAGGTGCGCGCGGGCGACCTCGTGGTCGCCGACGAAGACGGCGCCATCGTCGTGCCCATGGGCCAGCGCCAGCGCATCCTCGACGCCGGCCTGAAGATCGCCGAGGAAGAGGAACGCCACTACGGCCGCTGAGGCGCGCGGCCGGGCCCGTCCAGCAGGCCGCCGAGTTCGGCCAGCGAGTCGATGTGGGCGTCGGCCGCCACCTGCAGCGCGGGCTCGCCGTGGTTGTAGCCGTAGGTCACGAGCACGACCGGGCAGCCGGCCGCGCGCGCGGCCTCGGCGTCGTTGCGCGAGTCGCCGACCATGAGCGCACGCGCCGGCGGCGTGCCCAGCGCCTCGCAGGTCTTGAGCAGCGGCAGCGGGTCGGGCTTCTGGCGCGCGAAGGCGTCGCCGCCGAACACGTGGCCGAAGAAGCGGTCCAGGCCCTTGGCCGTCAGCAGCGTCCGCGCGAAGCCGGTGGGCTTGTTGGTCAGGCAGGCCAGCGGCAGGCCGCGCGCCCGCAGCACTTCCAGGCCTTCCGGCACACCGGGGTAGACCGCGCTGTGCCGGCCGTTGACGGCCAGGTAGTGCACCTGGTAGCGCGCCCAGGCGTCGGCGTACAGGCGCTCGGCCGCGCCGTCGTCCAGGCCGCCGTGCCGCAGCGCAGCGCGGATCAGGTGCGCCGAGCCCTTGCCGACCATGCGCGCGATGTCGGCGCGGTCGACGGCCGGGCGGCCCAGTTCGCGCAGCGTGGCGTTCAGGGCGGCATCGAAGTCGCCGAGGGTGTCGACCATCGTGCCGTCGAGGTCGACCATGACGGCCTTCAGGCCGACGAGCAGCGGGGCAAGCGGGGCGTGAGGCATGGCGGCGGGTCGATTTCCGGGTTCAGGGTTGCGGCAGGAGGCCGCGGCGGCTCCGCCGATGCTGCCACAGCGAAGCGCCGAACACCGCGAGGCCGCCGAGCGCCAGCAGCGCGCCGACCCAGCCGGTCGAGGTCCAGCCCAGGCCGGCGGCGATCGCCAGGCCGCCGAGCCAGGCGCCCATGGCGTTGGCGAGGTTGAAGGCCGAGTGGTTCAGCGCCGCGGCCAGCGCCTGCGCCTCGCCGGCCACGTCCATCAGCCGGATCTGGAGCGCCGGCGCCAGCGCCACCACGGTGCCGACCAGCAGCACGTTGACCGACACCGGCACCGCGTAGGGCGCGGTCCACTGCACCAGCACCAGCACCAGCGCCGACCACAGCAGCACGCCGCCGATCGCGGGCAGCAAGGCCTTGTCGGCCAGGCGCGCGCCCAGCAGGTTGCCGGCGATCATGCCCACGCCGAACAGCGCCAGCACCAGCGGCACGGCGCCCAGCGGCAGGCCGGTGACCTCGGTCAGCGTCGGCTTGATGTAGCTGAACACCGCGAACATGCCGCCGAAGCCGATCGCGCCCGTGCCCAGCGTCAGCCAGACCTGCGGGTTGCGCAGCGCGCCCAGTTCGCGCAGCGGGCTGGCGCCTTCGGCGGCCGGCAGGTCCGGCAGCGCGCGGCGGATCAGCGCGCAGGCCAGCAGCGCGATCAGCCCGACCAGCACGAAGGCGCTGCGCCAGCCCCAGTGCTGCCCGAGCCAGGCCGCCACCGGCACGCCGAACAGCGTGGCCCCGGTCAACCCCAGCATCATCAGCCCCACCGCCTGGGCGCGGCGGCTGGGCGGCACCAGCGCGGCCACCACCAGCGAGGCCAGGCCGAAGTAGGTACCGTGCGGCATGCCGGCGAGGAAGCGCAACAGGTTCAGGCTGAGATAGCCGGGCGCGGCCGCGCTGGCCAGGTTGCCGGCGGCGAACAGCGCCATCAGCGCGATGAGCAGCCGGCGCCGCGGCCAGTGCGCGGTCACGACCGCCAGCAGCGGCGCGCCGATCACCACGCCCAGCGCATAGGCGCTGATGACGTGGCCGGCCTGCGGGATGCTGACCGCCAGGCTCGCCGCGACCTCGGGCAGCAGGCCCATGATGACGAATTCGCCAGTGCCGATGGCAAAGCCCCCGACCCCCAGCGCCCAGACGGCGGCGCGGAACGCGGGATCGGGGTCGGCTCGAACGGTTTGGGTGGGCATGCCGCCATTTTGCTGCAATGCAGCATATTTTGCAGGAGCGGGGCTGGCCGCTGCCGATGCCAAGGCCGCGCGCACTTGTGCGATCATGCCGAGCATCACGATGTGTGATGGGGAAACACCAAGGAAGCGCTTTGGAACTGCGACAACTGCGCTATTTCGTGCGGGTGGTCGAATTGGGCTCCATGGGCCGCGCCGCGATCGACCTCGACCTGGTGCAATCCGCCCTGAGCCAGCAGATCAGCCGCCTGGAGAGCGAACTCAGCACGCGCCTGCTGCAGCGCACCCCGCGCGGCGTGGTGCCGACCGAGGCGGGTGCCGCATTCTTTCGCGAAGCCCAGCTGACGCTCCGCCACGCCGAGCAAGCGGCGCGCGCCGCCCGGCAGGCCCGCCTGTCGGGCACGGTCAGCGTGGGGCTGGCGCCGACGACCGCCGCCATGCTCGGCCTGCCTCTGATGCAGGCCATGCAGGCGCGCTATCCCGATGTGCGCCTGCACATGGTGGAGAGCATGTCCGGCCACCTGGCGGCCATGCTCAACGCGCGCGAACTCGATCTGGCCGTGCTGTTCGACGCGCGCCGCCAGACCTCGACGGACGCGCCCGGCAGCCGGCTCTGGCAGGTCCAGCCCCTGCTGTCGGAAGACCTGTTCCTGATCGCCTCGCGGCAGCATGCGCGCCCGCCGCGGCCGGCGGCGATGCAACTGGCCGAGCTGGGCGACGAGCCCCTGATCCTGCCGACCGGGCCGCACGGCCTGCGCAGCGCGCTCGACACCACCTTCGCCCGCGCCGGCGTGGTACCGCACGTGGTGCTGGAAGTGGACTCGCTCTCCATGGTGATGGCCGCCGTCGAAGCCGGCCTGGGCGCCACCATCCAGCCGCGCGCCGCCGTCGGCCGCTTCTCCGACGCCGAGCAGCGCTTCGTGCTGGTGCATATCGACGATGCGCAGACCCACCGCGTCAACCTGCTCTGCAGCCTGTCCGAGGAGGAGCTCACGCCTGCGGCGCTGGCCACCCGCCTGGTCATCTGCGACACCGTGCGGGCGCTGGTGGACCACGGCCACTGGTCCGGCGTCCGGCTCTGGCATCACGAATCGTGATGCCCTCATGCCGATAGCGGGCTTCACCGCCAGCCATCGGCGGCCTAAAGTGCGCCATGCTCGGACCCACGCCGGGCCCGAAGGAGCGCATCTTGAAACCCGACGTGTTGGTCATTGGCGGTGGCAATGCCGCGCTTTGCGCGGCGCTCATGGCCCGGGAGGCCGGCGCCAGCGTGCTGCTGCTCGAGGCCGCGCCGCGCGCCTGGCGTGGCGGCAACTCCGGCCATACCCGCAACCTGCGCTGCATGCACGACGCGCCGCAGGACGTGCTGGTGGAGGCCTACCCCGAAGAAGAGTTCTGGCAGGACCTGCTCAAGGTCACCGGCGGCCAGACCAACGAGCACCTGGCGCGCCTGACCATCCGCGCCTCGTCCACCTGCCGCGACTGGATGCGCCGCCACGGCGTGCACTTCCAGCCGCCGCTCTCCGGCGCGCTGCACGTGGCGCGCACCAACGCCTTCTTCATGGGCGGCGGCAAGGCGCTGGTGAACGCCTACTACCGCAGCGCCGAGAAACTGGGCGTGCGCGTGCGCTACGAAACACCGGTGGAGCGCATCGAGATCGAGGAAGGCCGCTTCATCGCCGCGCACACGCGGGGCGGCGAGCGCATCACCGCGAACGCCTGCGTGCTCGCCGCCGGCGGGTTCGAGTCCGACCGGGCATGGCTGCGCGCGGCCTGGGGCCAGAACGAGCGCGGCGAATGGCCGGCCGACAACTTCCTGATCCGTGGCACCGCCTTCAACCAGGGCGTGCTGCTCAGGCACATGCTGGAAGACCACAAGGCCGACCGCATCGGCGACCCCACGCAGGCGCACATGGTCGCCATCGACGCGCGCGCACCCCTTTACGACGGCGGCATCTGCACCCGCATCGACTGCGTCTCGCTTGGCGTGGTCGTCAACAGCGAGGCGCGCCGCTTCTACGACGAGGGCGAGGACTTCTGGCCCAAGCGCTACGCCATCTGGGGCCGCCTGGTCGCCCAGCAGCCGCAGCAGATCGGCTATTCCATCATCGACAGCAAGGCCATCGGCCGCTTCATGCCCCCCGTGTTCCCCGGCGTGAAAGCCGACACCCTGCCCGACCTCGCCCGCCAGCTTGGCCTGGACGTGGACACCTTCATGCAGACCCTCGACGACTACAACGCCGCCTGCCGCGTCGGCACCTTCGACCACACCACGCTCGACGACTGCCACACCGAAGGCGTCACGCCCGCCAAGACCCACTGGGCGCGCCCGATCGACACCGCGCCCTTCTACGCCTACGCGGTGCGCCCCGGCGTCACCTTCACCTACCTCGGCCTGCACACCGACGACACCGCCGCCGTGCGCTTCAACGACCGGCCCAGCCCCAACCTCTTCGTGGCCGGCGAGATGATGGCCGGCAACGTACTCGGCAAGGGCTACACCGCCGGCGTGGGCATGTCCATCGGCACCGCGTTCGGCCGCATCGCCGGCACGAACGCGGCGCGCGCCGCCTTGGAAGCAGGAGCACGACAACATGCAAACGCTTGAATCCCTGGCGCGGGAAGCGCGCGCGCTCGCGCAGGGCGAGACCGTGCTCACGCCGCCCGAAACCGAAGTCGCGCGCCAATTGCAGATCTGCAACGCCTGCCGCTACTGCGAAGGCTTCTGCGCAGTGTTCCCGGCCATGACGCGCCGGCTCGAGTTCGGCAAGGCCGACGTGCACTTCCTGGCCAACCTCTGCCACAACTGCGGCGCCTGCCTGCACGCCTGCCAGTACGCGCCGCCGCACGAATTCGCCGTCAACGTGCCCAAGGCCATGACCGAGGTGCGCGGCCAGACCTATGCCGACTACGCCTGGCCGCCCGCGCTGGGCAAGCTCTACCAGCGCAACGGCCTCACGCTGAGCGTGGCGCTGGCCGCCGGCCTGGCGCTGTTCCTGCTGATCGCCGTGGCGCTCAAGGGCAACCTCTGGCCCACCGACCTCGGTGGCAACTTCTACAACCTGTTCCCGCACAACCTGCTGGTGAGCCTGTTCGCGCCGGTGTTCCTGTTCGTGGTGTTCGCACTCGGCATGGGCGTGACGCGCTTCTGGCGCGACGTGAAGCCCGCCACCAGCGGCGCACCGCTGAACCTGCCCGCCACCACCGAAGCCGCGCACGACGCGCTGCGCCTGAAGTACCTCGACGGCGGCCACGGCGACGGCTGCCACAACGAGGACGACGCCTACACGCTCTCGCGCCGCCGTTTCCACCACTTCACCTTCTACGGCTTCATGCTGTGCTTCGCCGCCACCAGCGTGGCCACGGTCTACCACTACGTGTTCGGCTGGGTCGCGCCCTACGAACTGCCGAGCCTGCCCAAGCTGCTCGGCGTGGTGGGCGGCGTGAGCCTGCTCATCGGCACCGCCGGCCTGTGGCGGCTCAACCGCCGCCGCCACCCCTTGCACGGCGACGCGGCGCAAAAGCCAATGGACCTGGGCTTCATCGCCCTGCTGTTCCTCACCAGCGCCAGCGGCCTGGCGCTGTGGCTGGGGCGTGGCACGCCCGCGCTGGCGGTGCTGCTGTGCCTGCACCTGGGCGCGGTGATGGCCTTGTTCGCCACCCTGCCCTACGGCAAGTTCGCGCACGGCGTGTTCCGCACCGCCTCATTGCTGCGGCACGCGGTGGAGAAGCGGCAGCCGAACCCGATCGGGTTGGGCGCGGATTGAACAGGCGTGCGATCCCGTCAAGCAGGCCGCCCCAATGCGTCGGGCAATCGATAGACCCGTATGGCGGTCCCCGCGAAAAGATCGGCTTTCTCGGCATCTGAATAGCCTCTAACCACCCGCTTGAAAGCGTTCCACAGCACCACCGCCGATACGCCGGCCTTGTCCGGAGGAAAGTTGCTTTCGAACATGGACCGCTTCGGCCCAAACAGTTCGATGCAGGTCTCGATGGTGGGAGCCCACACCGACGCCAGCTCTTCCGACGTCGGTGGAAGTTCGCGGTCGATAAAGTCCAAGCCTCCGAGGCGCCCGATCAGGCCGCCAATCTTGATGAACACATTGGGGCGTTCGGCCAGTGCCTGGAGAGCGGCCTTCCACTCGGCAAACACCTGGTCCTTGCGGTTGGCGTAGGGGCCTTCTCCAATACGCGCGCCGGCATGGTTGACGATGATCCTCGTGTCCGGAAACGCGTCCACGAGATCCAGCAGTTGCGGCAACTGATGATGGTAACAATACGACTCGAATGACAGGTTGAGCGGAGCGAGCTTCGCGAAGCCGGCGCGAAACGCCTTGTCCAACATCAAGTCCTTCGGTGGAGGCACCGATACCTGGCTCACGTTCGGATGCGGATCCAGCGCCACCATGTTCCGGATGCCGCGAAAGCGATCGGGCGCACGCGCGATGCACGCCTGCAAAAGCTCCTCGGCCGCCGCACCCATTCGAAGGTCCACCTTGCCGACGATGCCCGCGCAAGCGCGCACGGGACCGTAATAGCCGCTGGCGAACGCCGCGGCTACGCCGTTGACGTATTCAACCTCGCCCAGACTGGCGTAACGGCGATCCCCATCCACCCGGTACATCGCAGCCGCTTCGATGTAGACCGTGCCCCGGATGTTATGTCCACATTGCAGATCTTTCAGCAACTCCGGCACCCAATACGGAACCGAGCGTTGCCACAGGTGGTGGTGCGGATCGACGATGGGCAGATCGGGCTCGATGGCCTCCTCCGTTCTCAGGGCCAGCCATTCGTCGTCAAAGAAGAAGTCGGGGTGGGCACCGCGGGTGGGGCGTCCATCTTTGCCAATAGCGGGGTATTGCATTTGTCTTTTTACCTTCAGTAGCAAGGACGTCCAGATGCGGCATCTTTGGGCTGCACGAACAAGCTCCTCGCTTCGCTTTCCGATGGGCCTCCGTCAACCGGCCATGAAACCTCCGTCGACCCCAAGGAGGCTTCCCGTGACGTAGCGAGCGTGATCGGAAAGCAGCCACACCACCATCTCGGCGACATCGTCCGGTTCACCCAGGCGCCGCAGCGGGATTGAGCCGACGAGGGTTTCTTCGCCGAAGTTGTCCAATGCAGGGCGCAGGAAATCCGTTCTGATCAGTCCCGGACATACCGCATTGATTCGGATACCAGCATCCGCATACTCCAGTGCAGCCGACAGCGTCAGGCCGTTGATGGCGTGCTTGCTTGTGCTGTAGGCACCGGATCCGGCTCGCCCCCGCAACCCGACGATGGACGATGTGTTCACGATGTTGCCGCTGCCCTGCCGGCTCATGTGTTGCAGCTCGGCCCGCATGCACAGCCATGTGCCTTTGACATTGGTGCTCATCAGGCGCTCGAAGGCCGCTTCGTCCATGTCTGCGAGCTTCCTGTTGGGCATACCCACGTGCCCCTGATTGATGCCCGCGTTGTTGAACGCACCATCCAGGCGTCCAAAATGGGCCACGGCACTGGCGACCATCGCATCCACTTCGGTGGCGTTGCAGATGTCCGCCCGCAGTGCCATGGCATTTCCCCCCGCTTTCCTGATCTGCGAGGCCACTTGCTGAGCACCTTCCAGTTCAATATCTGCGAGAACGAGATGGGCACCTTGCGCGGCGGCCGCGATGGCCGTCGAGCGCCCGATCCCTGCCGCCGCGCCGGAGATCAAAACCACCTTGTCCTTCAACATTGTGAAACTCCCAGATCCGCTCCGAGAGCGGACGCTTCCGCCCGCGGCTTTTTGTCGGCGCATCGACGATCTTTCGGCTGCGCCATTCAGTCGAGCTTGACCTTGCCAACACGGATGATGTCGCTCCAATTGCGGAAGTCCTGCTCGTAGTAGCGAGCAAACTCCGGTTGCGTCATCCTTGGTACGGTGACCGCATATTCCGCTGCCTTGTTCGTATAGGTTGCCGTTTGGACCACGTCGCTGATCGCTTTGTTCAGTTCTTCCACGATGGGCCTGGGGGTGTTCGGCGGTGCCAGAACACCGAACCAAAGATCCTGTACCAGTTTCAGGCCCTGCTCCGTGAACGTCGGTACGTCTGGAAGGACATTGACCCGCTGGGCCGACGATACGCCCAGGTACTTCAACTTCGACTGGTATTGCGTGGCACCGCCCACCGCCGAGAAATAGAAGTCGATGTGGTCGCCCAGCAGGCCTTGAATGGCGGGCGCCATTCCGACATAGGGCACGTGCGTCATGTTGGGGATGCTTGCGGCGAGGCCAAACGCCAGCGTCATCAGGTGCACGCTTCCTCCCATACCGGCATTGCCGAAATTGAGTGGCTGCTTGCGCGCCTGGCTGATGACTTCCTGCAGGTTCTTTGCGGGCAGCCCTGGTCTTGCGAGCAGCACGAACGCCGTGGTGCCCAGATTGGCCACGGGAACGAACCTGGTCGGGTCGTAAGACGTCTTGGCCAGGTTGGGATAGATGGAGATCATGTCGGGCACCGCCACCAGCAAAGTGGTGCCATCGGCTGGCGCCCCATAAACCAGACCCGCACCGATGGTGCCCGTCGCACCAGGCCTGTTTTCGACGATCACGGGCTGGCCGAATCGCTCGCTCAGGCCAGGTGCCACCATTCGGGCAAGGATGTCGGTGGCGCCGCCGGCGGAGTACGGCACCACCAGTTTGATGGGGCCGGAGGGCTTCCATGCGGACTGGGCGTGGCTCAAAGGCATGGCCCCAACGGCTGCAAGCGCTGTGGCCGATGCGATCATTTGCCTGCGGCTGATCTTTGAACGGGTTGGGTGTGCGTTGAACTGCATGATGTCTCCATTGAAATGGTCGCCTGTGCAAAGCATTTCATCAACGTGCGCGGACAGGCGCCGACCCGCGCACAGCCATACGAACCTAGAGGTGTGGCAGCACCCCTTCCAGGGTGTGGTTACGATGCGGTGGCGGAGTCCTCGGTCTCGTCGTGGATGACCACGATGCCGTTCGTTCCGTCCACGGAAACCAGTGCGTTATCCGGAATGCGCTCACACGCATTGGTCAGGTTGGATACGCAAGGAATACCGTATTCCCGTGAAATCATCACGGCGTGGGCGACCACGCCGCCGGTCTCAACCACGATGCCGCCGGCGAACGCGAACACCGTGGTCCATGCCGGGTCGGTCGAAACCGTCACGAGAATGTCGCCTTTCCTGACGCGCCCGATGTCCTGCAATTGCCGACAAACCCTTGCCCGACCTTTGACCGCACCGCCGCTGGCTGCCGTGCCGCGCAGTCCACCGCCATCGTCGACCGGCGTTTCGTCATCGAAGGTCTTCCAGCCACGGATGTACTTGGGCGGCTCCTGATGGGTGTAGCGCTCGTAGACGCGTCGGCGGGAGCGGATCCGCAAGGCAATGTCGCGCGCGCTCATTTGGCCTTCGTCGGCGCGAATGACCTCTTCCTTGCCCAGGAAGAAGATGTCCTCTGGATCGCTCAGCAAGCCTCTGTCCACGAACCGCCGGCCCAACACGCTGAGCCATTCGCGAGGCCGGGAAAGCGTCTTCTCGTTGTAGAAACGCTCGAAATCTCGGTAGTAGAGCCACTGCTGAACCAGTTCGACGAACCAGGCGAAGAAGGGCGCGCGCAAGAAGCCCAGCGGCTCCTTGCGGAGCTTCTGAATACACCTGTCACGCGTCTCTCGCATGGTGATCTGGTTCTGGAGCTCACGCGCTTCGGGGCTTGATGGCCCATCGAGCCGCATCATGGACCGGACCGGCAGCAGCACGCGATACGGCTCGTGCCGATACCGGCGGTGGAAGGCATCCCGCTCCGCCCCACCCCGGTGGCCGTGCGTTTCGATGAATGCATCGAACAGCGCCACGAATTCGGCGCTGTCGGGCGCTTGCCTGAGTTGGACGAGCAACGTCTCCAGCGGTGTATCGGATTGCGCCAACTGTTCCAGTTCCGGCGTTTTCTTCAGCGCCTGGGCCATCCGCCAAAGAGCGATGTTTTCTTCCGACGTCTTGCTGCCGAGGCCGCTGCTCAGCGCGCTGTAGATGCTTCCGTTTTCATCATCAAGCCAGTCTCGGCAGATCAGCTTGAGCGCATTGGGCAGGAACAGCAGGTATATCGTGAACGCCAGGCAGATGTTTTCCGCAAATCCGGTCTCGATGCGCAGATTGAACTGGAGATCCGTCATTTCGCGGGCGGATGCGGTTTTCAGGTCGAGCTTCTTCCAGCAAGCGTCTTCATGGGCCTTCCACTTGGCGAGGCTCTCCAGGCCGACCTGATGGTTCTCCAGCAGCGAAATGTGCGGCTTGTTCAGGTGGATGTCCCATAGCTTCTGAAGGAAGCGCGGCCAGTTGAAGGCCATCTTCCGGATCTCTTCGCGTTGCGATGCCGGAAATGTCCACAACGCGGCCTCGTCACGCGCAAAGGGCGGCTGGAAAAGGCGCGTGCGCTCCCGCTCGATCTCCACGTTCATGTAGGCACGGGCACCGTACCAGCGAAACATCGGTATCTTGTCGAAGTCCTCCTTGTCGAACCCCAGCACGTTCAGTGTGTCCGTCAGCTCGAACGACTGGCGGCGGAAGTAGGTCATGGTGTGGTTGAAATAGCTGTACCACCATGGCGTGGAAGGGCCGGTCTGAAACTCGTCGGACCATGCGCGTGTCCAGGTCCAGCGCTCGTTCGCCATGTCGGCAAGCGCTTCCTGGCTCTTGTAGGCCTCCAGGTCATGCGAGAAGTCGAGGTCGGCCGCCGTGATTTCGCGCGACTGCAGAACGGCGAATCGGCCTTGAGAAAAGCCCCATTCAATATCTTGTGGAATGCCGTAGTGGCTTTCGACCCGCAGGCCGATGTCGACGAGTTTCACGAGCTGCGCATCGTCCAACGCGGCGACGGTGCGCTTGTCGGCGGGAACATGAGCCTCTTTGACCCCCAGGCCGTCAGCGCGGCGGCTTGTCATGATGACCTTGTCGTTGATCTGCTGGTCAACGATGGCGCGCGTGGACTTGTCCACGATGTGCTGATCGGGATTGACCTTGCCGGAAACGACCGACTCGCCGAGCCCCCAGCTTGAGTTGATGAACACTTCGTTGGGATTCGACGTGACCGGGTTTGCCGTGAACATGACGCCGGACACTTCTGACGGAAACATCTCCTGCACGACCACCGCAAGCGATACATCGTCATGCGCGAAATCCTGACGCTCACGGTAGGAAATCGCCCTGTCGGTCCACAGGGATGCCCAGCATTGCTTGACGTGCTCCACCACGCGTTCCACACCTTGAACGTGCAGATACGTATCTTGCTGGCCGGCGAATGAGGCGCCAGGCAAATCCTCCGCCGTGGCAGACGACCGCACCGAAACGGACAGCTCCGCACCCGATGCGTGGGACAACGCGGCATAGCCCTTCTCGATTGCCTGCCGGACCTTTGGGGGCACCTCGCCCGCCATGAACTGTTCCCGGATGGCGGTGGCCCGGCGTGCGAGATCGGTGACGTTTTCGCAGTCGATGCCGCTCAACTGTTGCGCGATGGCATTCCTCAGCGCGTTGTGCTTGACGAACGCATCATAGGCGTGCGTTGTGACGCAAAACGCGCTCGGAACAGGCAGACCTGCACCCACCAGTTCGCCGAGGTTGGCCCCTTTGCCCCCCACCAGCGCGAGATCCGTCGCGCCGATCTGGTCGAGCGTCACGGTGTACGGTCCATCTCCGCCGACGGACTGGGTGCGCGCGGGCGTCAGGTCTTCGAGGTACTGGCTGCGCAGCGTCTCGATGTCGGCGCGTCTCATGGCGCGGATATCGATCAGGTAGTCTTCTGCGCTGCCCCAATGCTTCTCTATCGTCTCGAATGCCAGCAGGATCTTGGGGCGGCCCGACGGGTCGAGCAAGGGACGGGGATCCAATGCCTCCACCCCTCTTTCGTCGACGATCCTTGCGTAAAAGGACGCCACGCGGTTCTGGTTCGCCAGCGCACGGATGCGCTGGAGATCCAGTTCTTTCTCGCGTTGACGCAGGGCCGTGGTCCGCATGTAGTCCTCCACGATGTGCTCGCGAGAGACCCCCAGCGTGGAAAGCACGACGGCCGCGACGACGCCGGTGCGGTCCTGTCCTGCCGAACAATGCACCACCAGCGGCCCATGGCCTTCCAGCATGGCCTTCAGCGTCGCGCGGAAGTGCGGGCGCAGCAATTCAAGGTAGTTCTCGTAGAGGCTCCAGTTTTCACTGCCAAGCGCCTTGGCGAACACCGCCTCGAAGGGGTAGCCGAAAGCATGGATGGCGGGCCGATCCCAGGGCGTCGGCACCAGCTCTCGTTCGTCAGGACAGCGCAGGTCGATCACCGTCCGGATGCCGATCCGATCGAGCGCTTCGATGTCCTGCGATGTGATCTGGCCCAGCGCTCCCGATCGGAAAAGCCTGCGCCACTTGACTTGCCGGCCATCGGTCGCGGGATACCCCCCCATGTCGCGGAAGTTGGAAACCCCTTCCAGCCGCAGATGCCGCTCGACCCCGTTCTCACGATCAGCGGAGGGTTCATGGGGCTTTCGAGCGGGGTCTTGGAGTGGCGTTGGCGAGCTCGAGCCGGGGTCGGAGCGCATGCTGGTGTCCTTGTGAATTTCTATTTATCGGAAATGATTTCTGAAATAGTAAATTTCTTGGAGCGCGGTGTCAAGCGAATGCGCACCGGGGTTCCGGTCCGGCGGCCGCACGCGGTACAGTTCGAGGCCTATGAAAGAAGACGACATTGAAGAGACCGAACGAACGCAGCATGGCGTCCAGTCGCTGGAGAACGGCCTTTCACTGATGATGGTGCTGGCGCACAACCGGCGTCCCATGAAGCTGACCGTCGTCGCGGAGCGGGCGGGGATCTCGCCCGGCAAGGCGCATCGCTACCTGGTGAGCTTCATCCGCTCAGGATTTGTTTCGCAGGACGAGGAGACCGGCCTGTATGGAATGGGGCCGGCGGCACTGGAATTCAGTCTTTCCTGCCTGGCGACCATCGAGCCCATCGCGGTGGCCACACGCGAGGCACAGGCGCTGTGCGCGGCCACGGGTCATACCGTCGCGATCTGCGTATGGGGAAGTTTTGGTCCTACCGTCGTGCGATGGGAACAGACCGACCGGCCGGTCCTTGTCAATGCCGGGCTCGGTACGGTCTATCCCCTTTATCGGACTGCGACAGGCAGGGTATTCGCGGCCTTCATGCAGCCTTCGCTGATTCGTGAACACGCCGCCAAGACGGGGCAAATCGAAAAGCAGGAAGCCGGGATCGAAACCATCGAGCAGGTGCAGCGCCGCGGCATCGCGCGCTCGATCGGTGAGCTGATACCGGGCACTTGCGCATTCGCGGCCCCAGTCTATGACGACCGGGGGCGGCTGGTGCTGTCGCTCACCATCCTGGGCTACCGAGGCAGTTTTGACGCGAGATGGTCAAGTCCCTTGGCCCGCGCGGTTCGTGAATCGGCAGAAAAGGTTTCCGGCATGTTGGGATACAAGGGTCCGAGCGCTGGCGCCCTGCCTGGCGACTGATGCGCCAGGTGGCGCGGTTCAGATGCCGTGCCAGCCGTTCGAGCGACCGCCGCCCCGTGCACTCGCTTGGTCCCGGGCACATGCTCCATCCGGTTCGCCACGAAGTACCCGCGCCGCTCGAACCGAAACTTGTCGTCCGGCTGGGCCGTGCCCGGTGAGGCTCGAACCACGCCCGCACCACCTTCAGGGCTCCAGTCCCTTCGCAGCCTCAGGGGCCCGGCACCTCCAGCATGCCCATCCAGTACTGCATGCCATCGCCGCGGGTCTCGATGTCGATCTTGCGCACGAAGTCCAGCGTGCCCCGATCGCCGATCCGGAACACCGACAGCGCCGCCGGCACCGGCTGCGCGCGGCCTCCCTCCAGGACGGCATGCGCCTTGATGCTCGCGGTCACGAGCAGCCGGCCGCTGGGGTCGCAGGCGAAGGTGCGGACATGGATCGAACGGGTGTCGGCATGCTGGATCGGGGTGGGTTCGCCGGTGGCCGGATCGATGGCGAATACCGCGATGTTGTTTTCGCCACCGCCGAACACCTTCGCGCCATTCACGTCGATCGCCTGGTCGGCGCGGTTGGCCACGTACACGGCCCGGCCGTGCGGATGCATGTGGATCGCGCCGGCGATCTGCCGGGGCCGGCAGTCGGCCGGGTTCGCCAAGGTCGCTCGCGTGTAGGCCGGCGCGGGTTCGAGCGCATCGCCCACCAGCCGGAACATGTACAAGCGGTTGGTCCGCTCGTCCGAGACGTACATCCACGGCTGCGTGGGGTGGAACACCACGTGGCGCGGGCCGAATCCGTAGCCGCCGCCTGGCGCCACCACTTGCCCCGGCGAAAGCTCGCCGTCATCGAACACGAACGAGCGCAGGGCGCCGGGGTCCTCCGGCTTCCCGTCCACCGCCTTGTTGCCCCGGTCGATCATCCATACCCGGCGCCCCGACGGCGACACCATGACCTGGTGGGGGTAGATGCCGAGGTTCAGCGTCGCGTCCTGCGCCACCGCATCGCCGAGCCGCCCGTCCGGCCCGATGCGGTGCACCGTGAGTCCGCCGCCCTGAAAGTTGTGCGCATTCAAGGCGAAGCGCCCGCCGGGGTGCACACACATGTGGACCGCGCGGCGCGGCAGGGGGCGGGGCTCCCCATCCAGGCGCGGGGTCCCCTCGGGCCCGATGGCCAGCGCGCTGACGTGATTGACGTCCGACGGGACGCGCGGACCACCGTTGCTGGTGGAAACATACAGGTGCCGGCGCGACGGATGCGGCCAGGCGTACTGCACTTTGGCAGGCAGATCGATGGTCGACCTCCGGGCAAGCGTGGCCGCTTCGACGTCGACATCGAAGTGCGTCAACGCCTGGTCCACTGCGCTGTACAGGGCGACGCGCCTCGCCATCACCGGTCTCCGCCGGCGATGGGCGTGAACATCGGGATGGCGGTCCCGCCCTCGGCCTTCTGGAACACGGCTCTCACCCGCTGACCGATGCGCACCGCATCGAGGTCCGTGTCGACGATGTTGGTGAGCATCACCGGCCCTTCGTCGAGCGTCACGTACGCGATGCAATACGGCGCGTCCGCACCGCGCCGGCTGACGCTGTAGGTGTAGATCGATCCGGTGCCCTTCGCCTCCTGCCACTCGACGTCGGTGCTCCAGCAGAACGGGCAGAACGAGCGCGGGTAATGGTGCACTTCGCCGCAGGCTTTGCACGCCTTGACCAGCAGCCGCCCCTGGGCGGCGGCTTCGAAATAGGGCTCGTCACCCGGGTTGAGCACGGGTTCCTTGAGAATGCGGCCTTCGCTGAAAGTGGGCATGTCGCTTACTCCCGTTCCATGATCAGGGTGGCCGCGCCGTGGCGGTGGCCGATGGCGCCACCGATGCCGGTGGCCAAGGCCAGCGTGCACCCGGGCACCTGGACCGCCGGGTGCGCTTCGCCGCGCAACTGGCGCACGGCTTCGATGATCTTGGTCATCCCGCCCCGGTTGGCCGGGTGGTTGTTGCACAGGCCGCCGCCGTCGGTGTTGAAGGGCAGCTTGCCGACGCCGGAGATCAGGCCGCCATCGGCGACGAAGCGGCCGCCTTCGCCCTTCTTGCAGAAACCCAGGTCTTCGAGCTGCAGCAGCGCGGTGATGGTGAAGCTGTCGTAGATGGAGGCGTACTGGATGTCGGCGGGCTTGACGCCGGCTTCCTCGAAGGCGCGCGGTCCCGTCCAAGCCACGCCGGTGTACGTGAGGTCGAGCTTGCCGCCCATCTGGTGCTTGGTCGATTCGCCGGCACCGATCACCTTGACGCGCGGCCGTTTGAGTGCCCTGGCAATGGCCGGACTGGCCACGATGACCGCGCCGCCGCCGTCCGTGACCACGCAGGAATCCAGGCGGTGCAGCGGGTCGGCGATCAGCGGCGAGGCCAGCACGTCTTCCACCGACACCACCTTGCGCAGCAGCGCGCTCGGGTTGTGCTGCGCATGGTGGGACGCCGCCACCTTGATCCAGGCGAGCTGCTCGCTGGTGGTGCCGAACTCGTGCATGTGCCGCATCGCGCACATGGCGTACAGGTTCAGGTTCACCGGGGTGTAAGGCAACTCGTAAGGCGCGTCCGGCAGGTTGGCGCCGCGCATGCGCACCTGGGTGCCTGAGCTGCCCTCCGAGTTGGGGCGGCCCGCCAGCGTGATCAGCGCGACGTTGCACCTGCCCGCCGCGATCGCTTCCGCCGCATGCGCCACATGGACGAGGTAGGAACAGCCCCCCATGTCGGTGGAGTCCACGTGCCTGAGGCGGTTCAGGTTCAGATGGTTGGCCATCGACCAGGCGTTGGCCCCTGGCGCGTCGCCCGCGCAGAAGTAGCCGTCGATGTCGTCCTTGGACAAGCCCGCGTCTTCGATCGCCCCCTTGGCCACCTCGGCGTGAAGCTGCGCGACGGAGTGGTCGGGCGCCTTGCGCAGGGGGTGCTCGTAGGCCCCAACGATGTATGCCTTGCCTTTGATCGTCATTTGAACTATTCCAATAAATGGAACTGGTACTGATAAACAGAACCCATGATAACATCAAGGCTTCGATTTCATGGCGAGTGGTCGCCATGGCTGCACAGCGACAGGAGACCGCATGAGCGAAGTTCTGGTGGAATGGGTCCGGTACGAAGTCGAGGAGGGTGTCGCGGTGATCACCGTCGACAACCCACCCCTCAACGCCATGGCACCCGGGATGCGCGAGGGCATCATGGCGGCCACCGAACGCGCCAATGCCGACGCGGGCGTCCAGGCCATCGTGCTCATGGGCGCGGGGCGCAACTTCATCGCCGGCGCAGACATCCGCCGCTTCGGCGGCCCGCGGCCGGTCTCCACGCGCACCAGCGCCGCGGCGCTGGACGCGAGCCAAAAGCCTCTGGTCGCGGCCATCGACGGCTACGCCCTCGGCGGCGGCCTGGAGCACGCGCTGGCCTGCCACCACCGGGTGGCGACGCCACGTGCCAAGCTCGGCCTGCCCGAGGTGAGCCTGGGCCTCATCCCAGGCGGCGGCGGCACCCAGCGCCTGCCGCGCCTCATCGGTGCCGAGGCCGCGCTGGACCTGATCGCCAAGGCGCGCCAGATCGGCGCGGCGGAGGCCCGCCGCCTGGGCCTCATCGACGAGATCCTGGACGATGCGGACTTGCGCGCGGCTGCGGTGCGCTACGCCCGGTCGATCGCGGCGGCGCGGCCGCTGCGGCGCCTGCGCGACCTCACGGTGCCCGCCACGGCGCCGGGCTTCTTCGACGAGCAGCGCAAGGCGCTGGCCCGCGCCGCGCGCCACGTGCCCGCCCCTCTGCACGCCCTCGCCTGCATCGAGGCAGCGGCCAACCGCCCCTTCGACGAGGGTCTTGCGCTCGAACAGAAGCTGTTCGCCGAGCTTGAAAGCTCGGACACGGCCAAGGCCTTGCGCTATGCGTTCTTCGCGGAGCGCGAAGTGGCCAAGATTCCCGGGCTGGAAAGCGCGAGCGCACCGGCACCGGTGCGCTCGTCGGCCGTCATCGGCGCCGGCACCATGGGCAGCGGCATTGCCATGGCGTTCGCGGATGCCGGCATCCCCGTGAAAGTGCTCGAGGTGTCCGCCGACGCGCTGGAGCGGGGCCTGAAGCGCATGCGCGACACCTACGCGGTGAGCGTCAAGCGCGGGCGCCTGACGCAGGCGCAGCTCGATGAGCGGCTCTCGCTCGTCACCGGCGTCACCGACTACGCCGACATCGCCCCGTGCGACGCCGTGATCGAAGCGGTGTTCGAGCACGTCGACCTGAAGAAGGAGGTGTTCGCGAAGCTCGATGCGGTGATGAAGCCCGACGCCTTGCTGCTGACGAATTCGTCGGCGATCGACATCGATGTGATGGCGCAGGCCACGAAACGGCCCGGCAGCGTGGCGGGCGCGCACTTCTTCGCCCCCGCCAACGTGATGAAGCTCTGCGAAGTGGTGCGCGGCACCGACACCGCGCTGTCGACCGTGGCGCGCACGATGAAGATGGCCAAGGACATGCGCAAGATCGCCGCCGTCGCCGGATCGTGCGACGGGTTTGCGGCGAACCGCAGCCGGACGCCCATGATGACCGAGCTGATGCTCATGCTCGAAGAAGGCGCGTTGCCCGAGGAGGTCGATCGCGTCATGGTCGAGTTCGGCTACCCCATGGGTCCGTTCGCGGTGAACGACCTGTCCGGCCTCGACGTGAGCTACGAAGGCCGCAAGCGCCGCGCGGCGGCCGACCCGGGCTACCGCAAGCTGCACGTGCCCGACCGCCTGGTCGAAATGGGCCGCAAGGGGCAGAAAACGGGCGCGGGCTGGTACCGCTACGACGAAGGCGACCGCACACCGCATCCGGACGACACCGTCAAGGCCGTCATCGCCGAGGTCGCCCGGGCGTTCGGCATCCCGCAGCGCAGCTTCACCCCCCAGGACATCCTGCACCGGCTGCTGTTCGCCTCGGTCAACGAGGCCTGCAAGATCCTCGCCGAAGGCAAGGCCTACCGGGCCAGCGACATCGACGCGATGTGGCTGCACGGTTTCGGCTTTCCCCGGCACCGGGGCGGGCTCATGTACTGGGCCGACACGGTGGGCGCGGACGCCATCCACCGCCAGGTGTGCGAATGGCACGAACGCTATGACAGGCGCTGGCAGCCCAGCGAGTTGCTGACGGCAACGGCCCGCTCGGGTGGGAACCTGCGCGACCTGAAAGGCCGTGTGTGAACCGATGGACCCCAGAGGTCTTCCTTGACCACCGGGCAGCCCGTTGCTGCCCCCACCTCACGAGTAACTCGACATGACCGACAAAACGACACCCGAAGCGGAGACCACGCTCAAGGTCTGGATGTGCATCCTGTGCGGTTTCCTTTATGACGAATCGGTCGGCATGCCCGACCAGGGCATCCCCGCCGGCACGCGCTGGCGCGACGTGCCGGAAGACTGGGTCTGTCCGGAATGCTCGGCCCCCAAAGCCGACTTCGAAATGGTCGAGATCTGACGCCCCGCGCCGGACCACGGATGGGGCCGGCGCCGCGGTGCCGGCCGCGGCAACACCGCCGGCACCGCAGGTGGCGCGGCATCAATCCATGACCGCGCCGCTGAGCCTGATGCGCTCGGCTTGCGAGACGCGGTCCTTGACGATGAACTGTTCCAGCTCAGCCGGCGTGGATCCGACCGGCACGTAGCCATACGGGTCGATCTGCCTGGCGCGGAAGTCCGGGTCGTTCAGCGCCTTCCTCAGCTCCAGCGCCAGCCGCTCCCGGATCGGTGCGGGCGTGCCCGCCGGCGCGGCCAGGGCAAAGATGAAGTTCGCCTGCGACCGCGCGACCCCGGTCTCCTTGAACACCGGCACATCCGGTAATGTCTTGACGCGCTCGGGCGCATCGATGACCAGCGCCTTCAGCTTGCCTTCCCGCACATGCGGCACCATCGCCGCGAGACCGCCCCAGGCGGCATCGATGCGCCCCGCCAGCAACTCCGTGACCACCGGGGCCAGACCTTTGTAGGGCACGTGCACCATGTCGAGCTTGTTCTGGCTGAGGAAGGACACCATCGCCAGATGGATCGGCGACCCGGGGCCCGCGGAACCGTAGTTGAGTGGCTGCTGCTTGCCGGCGCGCGATTGCGCCAGGGCGATGAGCTCCTGCACGGTATTCGCCGGCGACGAAGCGGGCACCACCAGCGCCATGGGCGAGTTCAACAGGTGCGAGACCGGGGCGAAATCCTTCTCCGGGTTGTAGGGCAGCTTGCGGTAGAGAAACTGGTTCATCGTGTAGGGCGCTTCGGTGGTCATGAGAACCGTATGGCCATCGGGCGCGGCATTGGCCACGAACTGCGCCGCGATGGACTCGCTGGCGCCGATCTTGTTGTCCACGATGACGGGTTTGCCCAAGGCCTGGCTCAGGTAGGGCGCCAGCGCGCGCATCATGACGTCGGTCGGGCCGCCGGCGGCGTAGCCCACGATGAAGGTGATGGGTTTGCTGGGGTAGCCGCCGGTAGCCGGCGCCTGGCCGAACGCCAGCCGGGGGGGCATGGCGATGGCCGCGGCACCCGCCGCCACCGCGCAGACCACGCTTCGGCGTGTCAAATGGGTCATGTGAAGTCTCCTTTGCGGGTTGATTGGAAAAATGGGTGGGTGAATGGGCTGCCAGGCGCCGGCTTCAGGCCATGAAGCTGCCACCGTTGACATCGATCACCGCACCGGTCACGAAACCGGCCTCTTCGGACGCGAGAAAACCCACGGTGGCGGCGATTTCCGCGGGCTCGCCCAACCGGCCGACCGGAATCTCCTTCAGGGCATTGGCGCGCATCACCGGGTCCGAGGCTTCCGCCATGGGGGTCCTGATGCGGCCGGGTGCCACGCAATTGCAGGTGATCCCGTGCGGCGCGTACTCGCCCGCCATCGACCTCGTCAAACCGACGATGCCGGCCTTGGTGGTGGCGTAGCTGGGGCTGGATGCGGCGGTATAGGTGCGTCCCGCGCGTGAAGAAACATTGATGACGCGCCCCCACTGGCGCCGCTTCATGCCGGGCAGGAAGGCCTGGCACAGCAGCAGGGGAGCGGTGAGGTTCACCGCCAGCGTGGACGCCCAGTTGTCGGGCGTGAGGTCCTCCAGGCGGTACCGCTCCCCGTTCGCCTTTTTCAGGTGGATGCCCGCGTTGTTCACCAGGACATCGCAGCGCCCGTGGAGGTGCAGGACGTTCTGCGCCATGGCCGGCAGCGCCGGCGAGTCCAGGAGATCGGCGACCACCGCCGAGGCACGCCAGCCCGACTGCGCCAGTTCGGCCGCACGCTCACGCACCTGCTCGCTGCGGTCGACCAGCACGACGTGAAAGCCATCCTGGGCCAGGCGCTGCGCCATCGCCTGACCCAATCCCTGCGCTGCGCCGGTGACCACGGCAACCCGTTGTTCCATTTATCGATCTCCCACAATGCCCAGCGATTCGGGCAGCCGGTACACCCGGATGGCGGTACCGGCAAACAGTTGCGCTTTTTCGTCCGATGAAAAGCCCTGCACCACGCGCTTGAACGCATTCCAGAGCACCACCGCCGACACCCCCGCCTTGTCCGGAGGAAAGTTGCTTTCGAACATGGCGCGTTCGGGGCCAAAGGCGTCGATGCAGGTCTCGATGGTCGGCGCCCAGGCCTGCGCGAGCTCTTCCGAGCCCGGCGGCAGCGCGCGGTCGATGAACGACCAGCCTGGCAGGCGCCCACCCAGGCCGCCCAGCTTGATGAACACATTGGGCCGCCTGGCCAGCGCCTGCAGGGCCGACTTCCACACCGCAAACACCTCCTGCGGGTGTTCCGCGTAAGGCCCCTCGCCGATGCGGGCGCCGCAGTGGTTCACCACGACCCGGGTGTCGGGAAAACGGTCCACCAGATCCAACAGTTGGCCCAACTGCGGGTGAAAGCAATACGCATCGAACGAGAGGTTCAAGGGCGCGAGTTTCGCGAAGCCCTCGCGGAAGCGCTTGTCCAGCATCAGGCCCTCGGGTGGACGATTTACCAACTGGCTGACCTCGGGGCTCGGGTCCAGCGCCACCATCTGGCGAACGCCTCGAAACCGGTCGGGCGCACGGGCCAGGCAGGCGAGCAGGAGCTCTTCCACCGCGGCCCCCTGCAGGAGGTCGGCCTTGCCGACGATCCCGGCGCAGGCGCGCACCGCGCCGTAGCGGCCGCTGGCAAAGGCCGCCCCCACGCCATTGGCGTATTCGACCTCCCCCACGCAGGCCAGCCGGGGGTCGCCGTCGGCGCGGTACATGGCGCCGGCCTCGACGAACACCGTGCCGCGCAGGTTGTGGCCGCAGCGCAGGTCCTCCAGCAGTTGCGGCACCCAATAGGGCACCGAACGCTCCCACAGGTGGTGGTGCGGATCGACGATCGGCCGTTCGGGTTCGATCACGTCCTCGCTGCGCAAGGCCAGCCATTCGTCGTCGACGTACAGGTGGGGTTGCACGCCCCGCAGCGGCCGCCCGTCGGGGCCTGTCGGCGGAAGATCCATGGACGCGCGCTCAGGCCCGGGCGCGCTTCTGCCGCTCCGGCGGCACGAGTTCGATGCGCGAGTTGTTCAGGTGCGCGATCAAACCACCTTCGCTCGACGAGAACACCCAGCGCACCAGCACCGGCTCCTTGCCGGGATAGAGGATGTGGCCGTATGCGGTCACCCGGGGCGGCTCCTCGATGAAGTCCGACTGGAAATCCAGCGTCAACTCGGGCACCTGGTTGATGAACGCTTCGATGTTCTGGCGGCCCGCGTGGTGCTTGCCGCGGAAGTCATCGATCACGCCCTTTTCGGTGAACAGGGACGCCGCCAGCGCGCCGTTGTGCGTGCTGAGCGCTTCGAAGTAGCGCTGGATGGTGGTCTGGCTCAACATGCCTCAGGCCCCCCATTTCACGGCTTCGACCTTGGCTTCGCCGCGCAGTTCGACGCCGGTCAGCTCCTCGAGGTACTGCACCACCGCCGTGACGTCGCTCGCGCCGCGCCCGCTGCGGCTGGTGAGCTGGTAGAACTGGTGGCAAGCGCTGGTCATCAGCATGGGCACGTGCATCTTCTGCGCCGAATCCAGGGCGAGCGCCAGGTCCTTCTCGGCCAGGTCCACGGCGAACGCGGGGCTGAAGTCGCCCTTGAGCACCTTGGGAAAGCGCACCAGCAGGCGCTGCGAGCTGCCGCCGCAGTGCTGGATGATGTTGAACAGGGTGCCCGCATCCACCCCGGCCTTGACGCCGAGCGTGAACGCTTCGGCGGCGACCAGCAGGTTGCCCATGGACATCACGTTGTTCACGATCTTGACCACGCTGGCCGCGCCGCGCAAACCGACGAAGAAGATCGAGCTGCTCAGGCACTTGAGGAAAGGCATGAACGCGGTCAGCTCCTCTTCCTTCGCGCCGACGATGAGCGGCAGCGTGCCGTTGGCCGCGTTGGCCTTGCCGCCGCTGTGCGGGGCGTCGATGTAGAGCGCCTGCTTCTCTTCGAACAGCTTGGCCAGCTCGCGGCTGGTGTCGGCATCGTTCGTGCTCAGGTCGAACACCGCGGTGCCGGGGCGCACATGCTCGAGAACGCCACCGGGGCCGGCCAGCACGCTGCGGATGATCTTCGGGTTGGGCAAGGCGACGACGATCACGTCGCTGAACTCGGCCACCTCGCGCGCCGAAGCTGCGGCGCGCGCGCCCAGGGCCACCATCTCCTGAACGCGTGCGGGATCGACGTCGAAGGCCATCACGTCGAATTCGCCCGACTTCGCGGTCCAGCCGCAACTGCCCGCGCCGATCGCGCCCAGGCCGATAAAACCCACTTTCTGCTTCATGTGAACGTTCTCCAGATTTACTTCGCCAACTGCGGCACGGGGCGGCCGTTGTTGTAGCGGATCATGATGCTCTTGGTCTCCAGGAACTCGTCGAGCCCTTCGGGACCGACCTCCCGGCCGATGCCGCTTTGCTTGAAGCCGCCCACGGGCATGTACTTGAGGATGGAGTCGTCGCGGAAACCATTGACCCACACCATGCCGGCGCGCACCCTGGAGGCGAAGTTCATCGCGGTGTCCAGGTTCTGCGTCCAGCAGCCGGCCACCAGGCCGAAGATCGTGTCGTTGGCCAGCTCGATCGCGTCGTTCTCGTCCTCGAAGGTCAGAATGCTCAGCACCGGGCCGAACACCTCTTCCCTGGCGATCCGGGCGTCGCGCGGCACGTCGTCGAACACGGTCGGCTCGAAGAAGAAGCCGCTCGACAGGTCGGCGCTGGTGGGGCGGTTGCCGCCAACCAGCAGCTTCGCCACGCCGCGCGCCTCTTTCACGTACGCCTCGACGCGTTGCAGTTGCACCTCGGTCACCAGCGGGCCGCAGGTGGTGTCCGGCGCGAGCGGATCGCCCATCTTGGTCGCGGCCACGTGCTTCAGCACGAGCTTGACGAACGCGTCCTTGATCGAACGCTGCACCAGCACGCGGCTGCCCGCCTGGCACGATTGGCCGGCCAGGCGCACGATGCCTTTGGCCACCGAGGCTGCGCACACCTCGAGCGATGGGGCATCGGCAAAGATGACCTGGGGCGACTTGCCCCCCAGCTCCAGCTTGACGCGCTTGAGGTTGTTGGCGGCCGCGCGCATCACGGCCTTGCCGGTGTTGGACGAACCGGTGAAGGTCACCATGTCGACTTTGTCGCTGCCGGCAATCGCCTGGCCGACCACCGCGCCGTTTTCCAGTTGGCTGGTCACGAGGTTGAACGCACCGGCGGGCAGGCCCGCTTCCTGGAGGATCTCGGCGAACCGGACCAGCGCGCCGGGCGCCTGGTGGCCGGGCTTGATCACGATGGTGCAGCCGGCCGCCAGCGCGGGACAGCACTTGTGGGCCACGGACAGCGGCGTGTTCCAGGCGGTCAGGGTGCCGACGACGCCCACCGGCTCCTTGGCCACGACGCCCAGGGCGTGCGGGTGCTGGCCGTACACGGCCTCGTCGCGGCGGCTGACAATCAGGTTCGCGTAGTAGTCCAGCGTGTCCGCCGCGCCGTTGACGAACTTGAGCTGCTCCGGCTTGGGCTGGCCGACCTCCCTGGCCATGGTGATCGACAGGGCATCGGCGCGCTGGCGCAGCAGGGCAGCGGCGCGCTTGAACACCGCCGCCCGGTCGGCGGCGGGCACGCGCGGCCAGGGGCCCTTGTCGAACGCGGCGCGCGCGGCATCGATCGCGGCTTCGGCATCGGCGGCGCCGGAGTCCTGGTAGATGCCCACGACGGATTGGTCGTAGGGGCTGCGGCGCTCGTACGTCCTGCCGGTGGCGGCGGCCACCCACTCGCCGTTGATGAAGTTCTTGCAGGCGGCCGGGGTGGGAGGGGTTTCTTTATCGGGCATGGCTTGTTTCTCGTGTGAAGACTGCGTCGCGTCGAACTATAGGCTTTGCTTGAATGCTCGTCAATTTTTATGGAATCAGTTCCAATAAATGGAACCATGAAACGAGAGCGGACGGCGCCCGGCTCAGCGGCCCAGCGCCTGAAGGCTGTCCCAGATCCGGCGATCGATCTCGAGCCCTTCCACCTGGCGGCGGCGGCGCTCGCGGAACGCGCGCTCGGACGGCAGGCGGATGCCCTGCGCGCCGGCGGACGCCGCCTTGATGCGCGCCAGCGTCTCGCTCAACTGGCGCCGATAGGTGTCCAGCGGCACCAGCAGGTCCGGCCGCATGGCGATCAACAGATAGCCATAGTCCTTGTTCGGGCTGAAGCCCGCACCGGCCATCACGCCCAGCGCCTGCACCGCCAACCCGATGGCGAAACCGCGGTAGCCGGCAAAGTGCAGCACCGCGCCCTGGCGGGCCTGCGCCGGGTCGCGCGTCGGCTGGCCGCTGGCATCGATGGCCACGCCTTCGGGCAACTGGCCGCCCTGGCGTTCGAGCAGGGCCATCTCCGACATCATGAAGGCCGAGGTGCCGAGGTCGATCACCAGCGGGTCGGCTTCGGTGGGGAAGGCGAACGAGACCGGGTTGGTGCCGATCGCCGGCTTCGCCGCCCCCGGCGGTGCCACGATGGCGTAGGTGGAGGCGGTGTGCATGCCGACCAGCCCGGCCTGGGCGATGCGCTCGACGAAGTACGAACTGCGGCCGGTCATCCACGAATTGAAGACCCCCACGATCGCGAAGCCGTGCGTGTTCGCACGCCGGATCACGTCGTCGGTCGCCGCGTCGACGGCCAGCATGCCGACCGTGTTGCCCCCATCGATCAGGGCGGAAATCGGTGTCTCGTGCACGGTCCGGGGCGCCCTCCGGGGCAGGCGCGCCTTGGCGTGTCCTGCCAGGTCGAGGATCTTGGGCAGGCCCGAGTATTCGTAGCCGCACAAGGCCGCGTCCAGCATGTGGTTGGCCAAAATGGTGCGCTCGCGTTCGTCGTACCCGATGCGGCCGATGATCTCGCGCATCGCCGCATGCGCCTCATCGACCGTGAAGTGAACGCGTTCGGCGTCCGCGCTCTGGGAAGCATGCATGGTTCGTTCCTGTCAACGGCCTTTGAACGTGGGCTTGCGCTTTTGCTTGAAGGCATCGATGGCCTCGCGGTAGTCTTCCGTCGACTGGATGACCGCCATGTGGGCCGACACCATCTCCAGGCTGGTGCGCAGATCGCTCTGCATGGCCTGGTGCATCAGCTTCTTGATATCGCGCTGCTGCAGCGGCGGGCCCTCGGCCAGTCGCTGGGCAAACGCCAGGGTCCTGTCCAGCAGTTCCTCGTCCGGAAAGACCCGGTTCACCAGTCCGATGCGCGCCGCTTCCTCGGCATCCACGAAATCCCCGGTCCACAGCAGCTCGAGCGCGCGCGCCGGCCCGACCAGCCGGGGCAGGAAATAGGCGCCGCCGTTGCCCGGCAGGAGGCCCACGCGGATGTACCCCTCGGAGAAACGCGCAGAGGCACCGGCGAAGCGGATGTCGCACATCAGGGACATGTCCATGCCCGCGCCCACCGCCGCGCCATTGACCGCGGCGATGAGCGGTTTTTCGAAGTCCGCGACGGCGAGAGCCACCTTGTGCGACACCTTCTGCAGGCGCTGCTTGCGCTCCAGTGGCGTGGGCGCGCCGCCTTCGCGGGCCCGCCGGCCCAGGTCGCCGCCCGAGCAAAAGGCATCCCCCGCGCCGGTGAGCACCACGCAACCGATGCCGGGGTCTTCGTTGGCCGACTTCAAGGCGTTGGCCAGCGCATCCAGCATGTCCTCGCTCTGCGCGTTTTTCTTCTCGGGACGGTTCAGGCGTGCCAGCAGCACACGGCCCGTGGTGGTGAGTTCCAGATCGGCCATGGGTTTTCTCCGGGGTGTTTCAGTGGGCGGCCGCCGCGCGGTGCCGGGCATGCTCCTGGCGGGCCTGCGCAAGGGCGGCCACCAGCTCGCGATTGATCCAGCGCTTGTTCTCTGCAAATGTCCGGCCGTCCTTGGCGCCCAGCGCGGCGGCCAGCGCGCGGGCCGTCGCCTCGAGTTCCGCACGGGGCACCACGGCGCGCACCAGCCCGCGGCCGGCCGCTTCCCCGGCCGGCATGCGGCGGCCACTCTGGATCAGGTCCAGCGCCAGCGCACGGCCGCCGAGCACGGCCAGAATGTTGGCGCCCGAGAAGGTGGGGATACCGAGGTCGATCTCCGGCAGCGACAGGTCGGCGGTGTCGGCCGCCACGCAGGCGTCGGCCAGCAAGGCCAGCATCGCGCCGCCGCCGATCGCGCTGCCATTGAGCACGGCGATCACGGGCTTGGGCGTGTGCATGAAAGCGTCCTGAAGCGCGGCCAGCGCGTGCGAGCGGCGCTCGCTCTGCCGGGCCATGTCGCCGTCGGCCGGCTTTTCGCGCACGTCCACGCCGGCGCAGAAGATGCGCTCGCCCGCACCGGTGACCAGCACGGCCTGAACGCCGGAATCCTGGCCCGCCTCCTGGATAAGCGCCGTCAAGCGCCCCATGACGCCAACGGTCATGGCGTTGGCCTTGTCGGCGCGGTTCAGCGTGAGCCACAGATGGGCATCGCGCCGTTGCACGAGCAGCAGGTCGGTGGCCGTGGGAGCAGGCGTTGCGGTATTCATGGATCGGCGGCGATGGAAAGTCAGGCCGCGGCAGCAGGCGCGGCACCCGAGACGAACATGTCGGCAAAGAACTCGGTGGCCGGCAAGCGGCAGTGGGCGATGAAATCGTCCCGCGCCGAGCTGACCACGATGGGGGCGCCACAGGCATACACCTGGTGGCCGGACAGGTCCGGGACATCGGCCATGACGGCCCGGTGGACAAAGCCGGTGCGCCCGGCCCAGCCATCCTGCGGCTGCGCATCCGAGACCACCGGCACGTAGTCCAGCCCGTGCTCGCGGGCCCACCGCTCGGCCAGGCCGTGGAGGTACAGGTCGGCCGGACGGCGTGCCCCCCAGTACAGGGTCATGGGCCGGCGCGCGCCGTGGTGCAGGTGGTGCTCGATCATGGCCTTGATCGGCGCGAAGCCCGTGCCGCTGGCCACGAAGATGATCGGCTTGTCGCTCGACTCCCGGACGAAGAAGGTGCCCAGCGGCCCTTCCAGGCGCACCAGGTCGGTTTCCTTCATCGCGGTGAAGACATGCGTGCTGAAGGGTCCGCCGTAGTTGCGCAGGTGCAACTCGAGAAAGTCGCTCTCGTGCGACGGGTTGGCCAGCGACAGGCTGCGGCGAATGCCACCGTTCATGACGATGTTGATGTACTGGCCGGGCAGGAACTGCAGCGACTGGCTCTGGGGCAGCTTAAGGCGAATGCGCATCACGTCCGGCGCGAGCTTCTCCAGGGACTGCACGCGCGTGACCAGTTTGCGCATCGGGATGCCGGCGGTCTCGGCCACCACCGCGGACTCGATCGTCACCGGCCCGCAAGGGCGGGCCTGGCACATGAGGGCATAGCCGTCGAGGCGTTCCGGTTCCGACAGGCCGGTGGCCTCGCGCCCACCGTGCTGGACCGTGCCCTCCAGTACCTTGGCCTTGCAGGTGCCGCACACCCCGTTGCGGCAACTGTGCGGCAAGGTCAGGCCCGCACGCAGCGCGGCATCCAGGATCGTCTCGTCTGCCCGCACCTCCAGCGTCCGGTCCAGCGGCTTGCACACCACGGGAAAGGTGGTGTCGGTGGGTGGCGATGCGGTGGCGTCCATGTCGTGTGTTCCGCGGTGCCGCCTGGCCTCAGGCACGCTCGGCCTCGTGGGGCACGATCAGGCCGTCGGCCGCCACGGCCCCCTTTTCCAGGACGAACAAGGGGTTGATGTCGACCTCGCGCACCGAGCGCCTGTTGTCCCAGGCAAACACGGACAGGTTCGCCAAGGTCCTGGCCACGGCGTCCACGTCCAGGGCCGGCCCGCCGCGCACGCCATCGAGCAGGGGGCGGCACTTGAGTTCATCGACCATTTCGCGTGCGGTGTCCTCGTCGAAGGGCGCGATGCGGCACGCGGAGTCGCGCAGGATCTCGGTGTAGATGCCGCCGGCGCCCACCACGACCATCGGGCCGAACACCGGGTCGTTGACGACACCGGCGATCAGTTCGAAGCCCCCCCGGATCATTTCCGAGACCAGGATGCCTTCGATGCGCGCCTTGGGCGCCCGGGAACGGGCGTTGGCCAGCACCTCGTCCATCGCGCTCGCCAGCTCCTCGCGGGTCCGGATGCCCACGCGGACCCCCCCCACCTCCGTCTTGTGCGGGATGTCGGGCGAAACGATCTTCACCACCAGCGGCGCCTGGAGCTGGTCGAACACATCGGCAGCGCCGGCCTGGACCAGGACATCCTTGGTCACCGCCACGCCCACCTGGGCCAGGATGCGCTTGGATTCGGTCTCGGACAAGGTGCCGCCCTGATGAACCAGGTCCTTCACCCGCCCGTCCGGGGCCTGCGCCTGCACCGCGTTCGCACCGCCGGCGCGCGCTGCCGACCTCGCTTCGCCGTACCTGGCCAGCATGGCAATCGCACGGGCGGCGCGCGAAGGCGCGGGCAGCACCGGCACCATGGCATCGGCGCAGATCTGCAGCGCTTCGCCCACCTCGCTGGGAGGCGACGAGGAGAACACCACGATGGGCTTGGCCGCGGTCTTGGCCACGCGCGCCAGCACCTCGGCCGCTGCCACGCTGCCGGCCTTGCCCGTCGTCGCCAGGTTCACGCACACCGCGTGCGCGCCCGGGTCGTCCAGCACCGCCCTCAGAGCGGTTTCCATCCGCTGCTGGTTGGCCGCCGAGAAATAGCCCGCGGTGAGGTCGATCGGGTTGTGGATGGCGCCGATGCTCGGCACCACCTCGGCCAGGCGCTGCTGCGTCTGCGGCGCGAGCTCGCACATGCTCACCCCGGCCCGCTCGCCGGCATCGGCGAACACGATGGCCGAGCCGCCCGAGACACCCATCACCGCGGCGCCACGGCCCGCCGGGTATTTGCGCGCCGCGAGGGCCTTCACGAAATCGACCGCCTCGTGCAGCTCCTGGATCTCGACGATGCCGGTCTGCTTGAAGAGTGCGCGGTAGAAGCTGTAGGTGCCGGTCAGGCTGGCCGTGTGCGATTCGGCGGCCTTGGCGCCTTGCTCCGTCACCCCGCCCTTCCACAGCAGCACCGGTTTGCCCGCCGCGAGCGCCCGGCGCCCGACCTCGAGCAGCGCCCGCCCGTTGCCCGTGCCCTCGATGTAGGCCACGATGCACTGGGTCCCCTCGTCGTCGATGAGGGCATCGATCAGTTGGACGGTGTCGATGTCGCTCTCGTTGCCGGTGGCGATCACGTGGCGAAACCCTACACCGGCATCCGCGCAGGCCAGCGCGATGCTGTAGCCGAAGCCGCCGCTTTGTGTGACCAGCGAGACGCTCCCCCGCTTGAGCTTGGGCGCACGCGTGATGCTGCCGAAGGCGGCGTACACGTTCGAATGGATGTTCGCGAACCCCAGGCAGTTGGGGCCCACGATGCGGATGCCCGCCTTGCGCGCGATTTCCAGCATCTGGCGCTCGCGCTCGATGCCTTCCGGCCCGCTCTCTCGAAAGCCTCCGCTGAGGATCACGACATAGGGCACCCGCTTCTGCGCACATTCCTCCAGCACGGGCAGCACGCCCTTGGCCGGCACGCCGATGACCACGAGGTCGACCGGCCCCGGGATCGCTGCCACGGAGGGAAAGCACTTGAGGTTGCCGAAGTTGTCGTACTTGGGGTTGACGGGATAGACCTGGCCGGCATAGCCGTTGCGCAACAGCGCATTGACCGCTTGCGAACCGGGGCGCGCCGCATCGTCGGACACACCGACCACGGCAATGGCGCGTGGCTCGAGAAGATGCTGGAACTTGTTCATGCCTGTTCGTGTTGTGTTGCGCACCGACGAAGCCGCAGGCTGCGGCTTCGAAAACGGGACTGTAGCGCGCAAGCTTCGGTTCGTCAATTATTTTGGAATCAGTTCCAACAATTGGAACCATCAATCACGCATGGCGAAGCGCAGATGCGGCACGCCAAGGCATGCCTAAACGCCCGCCGGCCGGGCTTCGCCAGTTGGCCGGCGTCGCCCCTAGAAGGGGTGACGCCGAGCGGCGTGTGGGAATGCTTTCTTCAAGCGCCGAACTGGCGCGAGATGTCGGCCGCCGCGGCGATGGCGAGCTTGACGAACGCTTTTTCGTGTATCTGCATGCGGACCGTCGGTCCACCGATCGAAAGGCAATGGTGCACCTCGCCGTTCACCCCGCGGATGGGTGCCGAGATCGCCGACACGCCCAGCAGCCGTTCTCCGTGCGAGATGGCATAACCCTGCGCGCTCACCTGCGCCAGCTCTGCGTGCACCTGCGCCTGCGTCTTCTTGGTCGCCCTGGCGATGGCCGCCACAATGGGTGCCAGCTCCTTCTTGGGCATGTGGGAGATCAGTGTCTTCGTGGCGGAGCCCAGCAGCAGCGGCACCTGTTCGCCCGGCTGCACCACTGCACGCAAGGACGAGGCCGTGGCCAACGAATCGATGCACACCCGATTGCGCCCGGACACGGTGTGGATCGATACCGTCTCCTTGGTCTCTTCGGCCAATGCGGTCATCACCGGCCTGGCGATGTCGCGGATGTCGATGGTGCTCTTGACCAGGCCGGCCAGGCGCGTGAACTGGAATGACAGACAGTACTGCTGGTCCGGCAGGCGTATCAGGTAGCCCGCCTTTTCCAGGCTTTGCACCAGCCGGAACGTGGTCGACTTGGCCAAACCGATGCCGTCCGCGATTTCCTGCAGAGTGAGGCTGTTCTTTTCAGAGGTGAAAACTTCGAATACCGCGAGTATTCGTTGCACCGAGCGCATCATGGTCATGGGATGTCAAGCCGCAGGTCGAAATCCGTAGTAGATCACAGCCCGGGACCTGCCGCCCCCTGCCGGAACGGGCGCTCAAGGCGCCATGAACGCACCGCCGTTGGCGTCGAGCACGGCGCCGGTGATGAAGCCGGCCTCGTCCGAAGCGAGGAAGCTGGCCGCGGCGCCAATTTCCCAGGGCTGGCCGACACGCCCGACGGGCAGGCCCGCCAGCGAAGCGTCGTTGAAGGCCGCTCCGTCCAGGCCCGTCAGTGGCGTCTCGATGCGCCCCGGCGCGATCGCGTTGCAGGTGATGCCATGCGGCGCGTACTCACCCGCGATGGTGCGGGTGAGGCTCAGGTTGCCCGCCTTCGAAGCCGCGTAGAAGGCGCTGGACTGCATGGCGAAGGTCCTGGCCGTGCGCGACGAGATGTTGATGACCCGGCCCCATCGCCGGTCCTTCATCCCGGGCAGAAACGCCTGGCTGAGCAACAGGGGGGCCGTCATGTGCAGGGCGATCGACAGGTCCCACTCGCGCAAGGTCACCTCTTCCAAACGGAACCGGCTTCCGTCCTTGTGCTTGATGTGGGTGCCCGCGTTGTTGACCAGCACGTCGCAGCGGCCCGCGTCGTCCAGGATCGACTGGGCGACCATGGGCAGCGAGGACAGGTCCGCCAGGTCGGCGACGATGCCGGCCGCCCGGCCGCCTTGCTGCTGCACGTCCCTCGCCCGATCGGCCACGCTGGCGCTCTTGTCCACCAGCACCAGACCGAAACCGTCACGGGCCAGGCGCTGGCCGATCGCCCAGCCAATCCCGGAGGCTGCGCCCGTGACCACCGCCACGCGGCCGTTCGCCGGGTGTCGAGCCACGCTCATTCTTCCTGGCGCGGCTCGTTGGGGTACTGCAGCACCAGCGCTTCCAGGCCCTTGTCACCCGCCTGGATGGTGTATTCGCTTTCGTTGTTCTCGACCACCACCATGGACCACAGCGGAAGCACGGCCTTGTCGTGCACCAGGTTGCCGTTCGCCACGAAGATGTAGTAGCCACCGGCGATCCTGGGATCGGGGGCCTGGACCGACATGTTGGCCCCCAGCCTCACGACCTGCGCGTGCATGCCGTCGTCCGCCTGCAACAGGGTTTGCCACAGCGCTTCCCTGCGGTTCTGCAGCACCGGCTCGGTCGACAGCGGGATGGGCTCCGACGTGAGGTTGCGGCGCTTGCTGGGCCGAAGCGCATCGCGGTAGCCCTCTTCCTTCAGGTAGACCGGCTTGGAATGCGCCGAATACATGCGGAGCGCCACGAAAGTCAGGCCTTGATCGCCCGACACGATGGGGCCATAGGCGGTGTGGTGGTCCTTGAACTGGATGGTCAGCGGCTGGAGCTGCTGGCCGCGGTTGCCGATCGTTCCAGAGCCCGCGATGAACAACTGGTACATGGTGACCCCATGGAAGTGGGGCTGAATGGTCTCGTTCGTGGCCAACTCCGACATCGTCGCCTGAGGGCCCGGCTTGGTCTCCGTGGAAACGCGCACCCCGAAGAACGTCGTCCCCCAATGCTTGCTGCCGGAGCCCGGCGACAACACCTCATAACGATTGGCCAGTGCATCGGCACCACTGCGTGCATAGATCATGAATACCTCTCCAACTGTTTGCTTACGCGTCACCTCGACCCTGTGTCACGAGGCACCTCGCCGGCACGTCGCCGCCGATTCAGGGCGGATATTAGCACCAGTTCCGTTAGTTGGTTTAAGTTCCAATGTATGGAATACAAAAAAGGGATGCAGCTCGCAAAAATGGGCTTCCCATTGGTTTCGAGCATTGGAACTGATTCTATTTTATTGACTTGACGCGCGCGGATGCGTACAGTCGCGGTCGGTCTGACACCACCGGCCGTTGGCACGGCATGGTCGGTGCGAGACGCGCTGGACCCCTTCCCGGGCTCCTCCCTGTTGGAGACACCTCTCAAGAAAGTGAATCTGGTATGAACCGCCGAATCCCCCACCTCACCCGCCGCACCGTTCTGATGAGCGGCATCGCAGCCGCCATCGCACCGCTGGCTCATGCCCAAACCCCGTCGTTCCCGCAGCGCCCCATCAAGATCCTGGTCGGCTTTGGCGCGGGCGGCGGGACGGACACCGTGGCCCGCGTGTACGCGCAAAAGATGTCGGAGCTGCTCAAGTCGCCGGTGATCGTGGAGAACAAGCCGGGCGCCTCCCAGTTGCTGGCGATCCGCACCATGCTGGCCTCCCCCGCCGATGGCTACACCTTGTTCCTGGGCGTGGGCAGCTCGCTCGCCAGCGGCCCCGGCGTGCGCAAGGACCTCCCTTACGACCCGCTCAAGGATTTCACCCCCGTGGCCCTGACCACGCGGGCGCCGGGCGTGTTCTTCGTCTCGTCCGGCCTGCCCATCAAGACCATGGCCGACCTGATCGCCTACGCCAAGGCCAATCCCGGCAAGCTCAACTACGGCTCGGCGGGCGTGGGCGCATCCAACCACCTCCAGATGGAGTACCTGATGCGCGCCACGGGCGTGCAGATGGAGCACATTCCTTTCAAATCGGACCAGGACGTCACGCGCGAGGTGGCCGCCGGCAACATCCAGGTGGGGCTGACCATCGCGCAGTTCGCCATCCCGCTGACGCTGTCGGGCAAACTGGTCGCGCTGGCGGTCACCGGCTCGCAGCGCCTGCAGGAACTGCCCAATGTGCCCAGCCTGGCGGAAGCCAATGTTCCCGAGATCAAGGGCATCGAGGACTACACGTTCTATGGCCTGGTCGGACCCGCGGGCATGCCCAAGGCGGTGGTGGCCGCGCTCAACGACGCGGCGAACAAGGCGTCGTCGATGCCGGATGTGATCCAGCGCATGCGCGATCTGTCGTTCCAGCCCGTCAACATGTCCGTCGATGCATTCACCCATTTCATGGAAACCGAGGTGGGGAAATGGCGCGAAGTCGGCAAGACGCTGAAGATCGAGACGCCTGGTGGCTGAGCAGGAGGCCCCTGCGCTTCGCTGCGACGTGGTCGCGATCGGCGCGGGCGTGTCGGGCATGGTCGCGGCCGTTCGCGCGGCCCAGAGTGGCCGCAGCGTCCTGGTCCTCGAAAAGCTGACGGAAGAAGGCTACGTCTGCAACTCCCGGCTGACGCAGGGCGTGTGGCATTGCGCCCTGGCCGACGTGCTGAGCGATCCCGACGCGCTCGAGGCCCGCATCATGGAAACCACGGCGCACGAAGCCCGGCCCGATCTGGCGCGCGCCGTGGCGCGCGACGGTCTGCGCGTGGTCCGTTGGATGCAGAGCGTGGGCGTCAGCTTCATGAAGGGACCCTTGAGCTACCAGAGCTTCGTCCTCGCACCGCCCTCCGTGACCAACGAGGGGGGCCACCAATGGAAGGGGCGCGGCGGCGACGCCATGCTGCGCACGCTCGAGGCCGAGCTCAACAGGCTCGGCGGCCGCATCCTGCGTGGATACCGGGCTTTGCGCCTGGTCCAGACCGAGGGCAAGGTCGCGGGTGTCGAGGGACAGACGTCCGGCGGCACGCCGTTCACCGTCTCCGCCAACGCAGTGGTGATCGCCGACGGCGGCTTCCAGGCCAACGAGCGGCTCACCGGGGCATTCGCCTTCCCTCAGCCTGGGAAGGTGTTCCAGCGCAACGCGCGCACCGGCATGGGCGACGGTCTGGCGATGGCGCAGGAAGCCGGCGCTGGCGTCACCGACCTGCGCTCCTTCTACGGACACGTGCTGTCCCGGGACGCGTTCACCAACGACAAACTTTCCCCCTACCCCTTCCTCGACTTCGTACTGGGCGCGGGCATCCTGGTGGACAAGCGTGGCCAGCGGTTTGCGGACGAGGGCCGGGGCGGCATCGTGATGGCCAATCTGATCGCCGGCTCGGACGACCCGCTGGACAAGATCGTCATCGCCGATGCACGGATCTGGCAGGACGCGGGGACGTTTCGCCTGCTCTCGCCCAACCCCAACCTGCCCAACGCGGGCGGCACCCTGCACCAGGCGGATTCGATCGAAGCGCTGGCCAGGCTGTGCCGGATCGATCCCGCAGCCCTCGAGGCGGAAGTCAGCCGGTACAACGCGGCGGTGAAGGCGGGAAGGACCGGAGAGCTCACGCCCGCCCGCAGCAGCACCCCCGCCCTCCAGGCGCGCCCGATCGAAGTGGCGCCCTTCTACGCCTTCCCCGTGTGCGCGGGCATCACCTACACCATGGGCGGGATTTCCATCAACGCGGATGGCCAGGCCCTCACCCCGGCCGGCGAGCCCATGGCCGGCTTGTACGCGGTGGGTTGCGCGGCCGGCGGCCTCGAAGGGGGCTCAGCGCACGGCTACGTGGGTGGCCTGGTGAAATCCAGCGTGACCGGTCTGCGCGCCGCCGAGCACATCGTCGGCGCACCGGAGGCGCACGCGCCGGAGCATGCCGGACCACGCGCGTTACCGGCCCGTGACGTCGCCTCCGCGCCTCGGAACACCCGCCCCAGCTACGCCACCCTTCACTTCCTCGTGCGGCATGGGGAGGCCGGCGCCGCCATCGTCTCCCTGGCGTTGATGCTGCTCGGCGTGGGCCTGCTGATCGGTGGATCCGGGCCCCTGTGGGCCATCCCGGTCGTCGTCCTGGGTGCCGCATTCCTGCACCTGCTCATGCGCAGCTACGTCGAGCTGGTCAAGGTCATCGTCGACATGCTTTTGCCCAAATAAGCACGCAGGGCCGGACAAACCGACGGATGCCAACCACCTGCTGCACTTTCCATCGAACTCTGCTGCACGCCCCCGTCCAGGCGGGCGATCGCACCGTGCGCCGCTTCACCCGGGCTACCGCGCATCCGGCGCCGCGGCCTGAACGCCGCCGGAGGATCGGCCGGCCGCCAGCGCGCGATCGAGGATGTCCAGGGCCTCGTCGAAGACCGCGTCGCTGGTGGTCAGCGGGAACAGGAAGCGGATCACGTTGCCGTGCTGGCCGCAGGTCAGCAGGATCAGCCCCGCGTCCAGTGCCGCCTGGCGCACGCGCTGCGCGGCTTCGGCGCTGGGCGCGCCGCCGGCGCCGCGGAACTCCGCCGCGACCATCGCGCCCAGGCCGCGCACCTCGGCCAGGGCGGGGCAGCCCGCGCGCGCGGCCTGCAGGCGCTGCGTCAGGCGTGCGCCCAGCGCGGTGGCGCGTTCCAGCAGCGGCTCTTCGGCGAAGATGTCCAGCACGGCGTGGGCCGCGGCCACGGCCAGCGGGTTGCCGGCGTAGGTGCTGCCCAGGCCGCCGGGGGCGATCGCATCCATGATCTCGGCGCGGCCCACGACGGCCGACAGCGGCATGCCGGCGGCCAGGCTCTTGGCCGTGGTCATCAGGTCGGCGGCGACGCCGTGGTGCTCCATCGCGAACAGCCGGCCGGTGCGGCCGAAGCCGGACTGGATCTCGTCGGCGATCAGCACGATGCCGTGTTCGTCGCAGAGGCGGCGCAGCGCGACCAGGAAGTCGGTCGGGGCCGGATGGAAGCCGCCTTCGCCTTGCACCGGTTCGACGATGATGGCGGCCACCTGCGTGGGCGCCACGTCCGAGGCGAAGACCCGCTCCAGCGCCTGCAGCGCGTCCTGCGTGGTGACGCCCAGCGAAGGCGCCGGGAACGGGACGCGGCGCACGTGGCCGGGCACCGGGCCGATGCCGGCCTTGTAGGGCGCGACCTTGCCGGTGAGCGCCAGGGCCATCAGCGTGCGGCCATGGAAGGCGTTGTCGAAGGCGATGATCTCGGCGCGGCCGGTGGCCGCGCGCGCGATCTTGACGGCGTTCTCCACCGCCTCGGCGCCGGTGGACATGAGCAGGGTCTTCTTCGCGAAGCCGCCCGGGGCGAGCCGGTTCAGGCGCTCGGCCAGGCGGATGTAGCTGGCGTAGGGCACCACCTGGAAGCAGGAATGGATGAATTCCCCAGCCTGGGCCACGATGGCGGCCTCGACGCGCGGGTGGCGGTGGCCGGTGTTGAGCACGCCGATGCCGCCGACGAAATCGATGTAGCGCCGCCCGGCCTCGTCCCAGAGCTCGCTGCCCAGCGCGCGGGCGACGTGGATGGGCGTGGCCGTGGCGATGCCGCGCGGGCAGGCCTCGCTCCGGCGGGCGGTCAGGTCGTTCATGGATGGATGTCTAAGGAGGTAGGGAAGAAGAAGCAGGCGCCACGGCTACCGGTCGCGGGGCACGACGTGCGCCTGGTCGGGCGCCCAGGTCAGGCTTCCCCTGGCCCCCACGTGCAGCGCGGCGATGCCCGCCTGCGGCACGCGCACGCGCACCGCCTGGCCGGCCGCCTTCCCGGCCACGACGGCGCTGTTGCCGTAGTTGATCACGCCGTCCACTTCGAAGGGCAGGCCTTGGCCGGGCGCGGCATCGCCGATCCGCAACTGCAGCGATTCGGGGCGCACCATGAGCCACAGCGGCGTGCCCGGGGCATGGCGGCTCGAAGGCCCGGCCAGCGCACCGAGCGCGGGCGAGCGGTAGCGCCCGGCGGCGGCGTCCTCGGCCGTGACCTCGAAGAAATTGCTGTCGCCGATGAACGAGGCGACGAAGTGCGTGCACGGCGCGCCATAGAGCCGCAGCGGCGCGTCGAACTGCTCCACCCGGCCCTGGTTGAACACGGCGATGCGGTCCGACATGGTCATCGCCTCGCTCTGGTCGTGCGTCACGAACACGGTGGTCATGCGCAGCTCGGTGTGCAGCCGCTTGATCTCGATCTGCATCTGCTCGCGCAGGTTCTTGTCCAGCGCGCTCAGCGGCTCGTCGAGCAGCAGCACGTCCGGCTCGAACACCAGGGCCCGCGCCAGCGCCACGCGCTGCTGCTGGCCGCCGGAGAGCTGGCGCGGCAGCCGGTCGCCGTGCTGTTCGAGGCCGACGATGGCCAGCGCGCGGCGCGCGCGCTGCGCCATGTCGCCCTGCGGAACCTTGCGCATGCGCAGCGGAAAGGCCACGTTCTCGAGCGCGCTCATGTGGGGGAACAGCGCGTAGTTCTGGAACACGATGCCGATGTTGCGCTTGTGCACCGGGATCTGCACCAGCGAGCGGCCGTTGAGCGTGATGTCGCCCTGGGTGGGCGTCTCGAAGCCGGCGATCATCGACAGCATGGTCGTCTTGCCCGAGCCGCTGGGCCCGAGGAAGGTGACGAACTCGCCTTTGCCGATCTGCAGGTCGACGTCCTGGATGACATCGGTGCGCCCGTCGTAGGACTTGCGCAGCCGGCTCACCGACAGGTAGCGTTCCTGCCCGGTCCGCTCGCTGGCCGGGGCGGGCGCGGCGAGGTCTTTGTCTGCGATTTTCATGAGCATCGGATCCTCATTGGCTTGGATCGTTCGGGAAAAAGCATCAGGTCTGCGGCGCCGCCGCGCGGCCCGCCTCGCGCCGCGCGCGCACCGCGCGCAGCACGAAAGGCGCCAGCGTGGCGACGATGACCACCACCAGCAGCAGCGTGGACACCACCGAGATCACCGGGTCGGCCTGCATGCGCAGGCTGTCGAACATCTTGCGCGGCAGCGTCGAGACGTCCCGCCCGGAGATGAAGATCGCGACCACGGCCTCGTCGAACGAGTGGATGAACGCGAACGCCGCCGCCGCGAGGAAGCCCGGGCGCAGCACGGGGAAGGTCACGAGCCAGAACGCCTGCAGCGGCGAGGCGCCCAGGCTGGCCGCTGCGCGTTCGAGCGAGCGGTCGAAGCCCTTGAGGCTGGCGGTGATGATCAGGTAGGCGATCGGCACGCTCAGGCAGGTATGGGCCAGCACCACGCCGAGGTAGGTCTGCGTGAGCCGCATGCTGCCGAAGTAGTAGTAGTAGCCCAGCGCGATCACGATGTTGGGCACCGTCAGCGGCAGCAGGATCAGCAGCCCGGCCCACGAGCGGCCGCGGAAGTCGTAGCGCACCATCGCGAACGACGCCGGGATCACCAGCACCAGCGTGAGCACCGCCGTGCCCAGGCCGATGACGATGCTGTTGATCGTCGGACCGGTCCAGCCCGGGTCGGAGAAGTAGGCCGCGTAGTAGTGCAGCCAGTAGCCCGGCGGCGGGAACTGGAAGGACGGCGAGGTGCTGAAGGACATCGGCACCACGATCAGCAGCGGCGCCCCGATGAACACCACCAGCAGCCACGCCAGCCATCGCATCGGCGCGCTCATCGCACGCCTCCCCACAGCCGGTCGAGGCCGAAGCGCCAGTTGTAGATCGCGTACAGCGACAGCGCGGACGCGGCCAGCACCACGGCCATCGCGGACGCCTCGCCGAAGTTGCCGAACTCCTCCATCTGCTGGCCGATCAGGCCGGCCATCATCTGCTCGCGCGGGCTGCCCAGCAGCACCGGGATGACGTAGAAGCCCAGCGTGATGATGAACACCATGGTGCAGCCGTTGATGATGCCGGGCGCGCTCAGCGGCAGGAAGATGCGCCGGAAGCTTTCCCAGCGGGTCGCGCCCAGGCTGACCGCGGCCTTGCCGTAGGCCGGATCGATCTTCTTCATCACCGTGTAGAGCGTCATCACCATCAGCGGCAGCAGCGCGTGCACCATGCCCAGCGTCGAGCTGAAGCGCGTGAACAGGATGTCGGGCGGCGTCTGCACGCCGAGCGCCCGCAGCAGGCCGATGATCGGCCCGCTGTTGCCGAGGATCACCATCCAGGCATAGCTGCGCACCAGGAAGCTGGTCCAGTAGCTCATGCCGATGACCATCAGCGCGACCGTGCCGAAGCGCGCCGTCGCGTGCACCATGCCGTAGGCCAGCGGATAGCCCAGGGCCAGGCACAGCACCGTCACGATCGCGGCGGTCATGAAGGTCATGCCGAGCACGCGCGCGTAGAACGGGTCGCCGAAGAAGTGGATGTAGTTGCCCAGTCCCGGCGTGGGCTCGGTGAAGCTCAGCAGCAGCACCTGGCCCAGCGGCAGGAGAAAGAACGCCAGCAGGAACAGGCCCAGCGGCGCGAGCAGCAGCGCCGGCCGCAGGCCCTGGAAGCGCCGGCGCGGCGGCGCGGCGACGGCGGTGCCCTCGATGTGGGCGCGCGGCTTCAGCGTACGATCCATTGGTCGAAGCGCCGTGCGATGTCCGTCATCTGCGGCTCGAGCTTGGCCACGTCCTGCTCGACGGCGGTCTTGTAGTTGTCCGGGTAGGTCGGCATGAACTTGGCCGCCTCCTCCGGAATGACGTTGAACACGCGCTGGTCGATCGGCGCGTAGTCGGCCTGCATGCAGAACTTGGCCAGCCGCTCGGCGCGTATCGCCGAGGCGATGAAGCGCCAGGCCTGCTTGGCGCGCGGCGAGCCCTTGGAGACCACCCAGTACCCGCGGTCGATCTGGGCCTGGTTCCACACGATCTCGACCGGCACGTTCTGCCGCCTGAGCTCGAGCACCCGGCTGTGCCAGATGCCGATCGCGCTGACCTCGCCGTCGCGCAGCAGCTGCTGCGACTGCTGGCCTTGCGACCACCACACCCGCACCTGGGGCTTGATGCGGTCGAGCGACTTGAACGCGCGGTCCAGGTCGACCGGGTAGAGCTGGTCGGCCGGCGCGCCGTCGGCCAGCAGCGCCAGCGGCAGCACGCGCGCCGCGTAGCGCTGCAGGCTGCGCGCACCCGGGAACGCCTGCGTGTCCCAGAACTGCGCCCAGCTCTGCGGACCGTTCGGCATCCGGTCCTTGCGGTAGGCGACTACGGTGGCGAAGGCGTGCGAGCCGATGCCGTCGTACAGCCGCTGGTTGGGCGCGAGCGAGGCGACGTCGATGATGCTTTCGTCCACCTTCTCGATCAGCCCGGCCTGGGCCGCGCGCAGCAGCTCGCTGCCGCCGATCGCGGTGACGTCGAAGTCGTACACGCCGGTGCGCGCCTGGGCGGCCAGCCGCGCGTACGACACCGGCGACACGGTGCGGATCTCGATGCCGGTGTCCTTGGTGAACGGGTCGAACAGGTGCGCCTGCGCCGCCCGGTCCCAGGCACCGCCCCAGGTGTTGACGAACAAGGGTTCCGCGGCGCGCGCGGTGGTGTGCACGAACGGGCCGAGCGCGGCCGCGCCGGCGACCGCACCGATGCGCTGCAGCGCCCCGCGGCGCGGAAGGACTGGGTCGTTCAGGTGGGACATGGGTGTTTCTCCTGGGTGTGTGGGTGGGGTTGGCGAAGTCTGGTTCGGCCGCGCAGTGCTAGCGCACGATCCACTGTTCGAAGCGGCGCGTGATCTCCGGCAGTTGCTGCGCGAGCTTGACCACGTCCTGCTCCACCGCCAGCTTGTAGTTGGGCGGATAGGTCGGCATGAACTTGGCGGCTTCTTCCGGCACGGAGTTGAATACGCGCGGATCGACCGGCGCGTAGTCGGCCTGCATGCAGAAGCCCGCCGTGCGCTCGGGGCGCAGCGCGGAAGCGATGAAGCGCCAGGCCTGCTTGGCGCGCGGCGTGCCCTTGGCGACCACCCAGTGGCCGCGGTCGATCTGGGCCTCGTTCCAGACCAGCTCGACCGGCACGTTCTCGCGCAGCAGCTCGACCACGCGCGAATGCCAGATGCCGATGGCGTCGACCTCGCCGTCGCGCAGCAGCTGCTGCGACTGCTGGCCCTGCGACCACCATACGCGCACCTGGGGTTTGATGCGGTCGAGCGTCTTGAAGGCCAGGTCGAGGTCGATCGGGTACAGCTTGTCCTTCGGCACGCCGGCGGCCAGCAGCGCCAGCGGCAGCACGCGCGCCGGGTAGCGCTGCAGGCTGCGCGAACCCGGGAACGCCTGCGTGTCCCAGAACTGCGCCCAGCTCTGCGGCCCGTTGCGCACCCGGTCCTTGCGGTAGGCCATGACGGTGGCGAAGGCGTAGCAGCCGATGCCTTCGCCGATGCGCTGGCCGGGCGCGAGCGAGGCCACGTCGATGATGCTCTCGTCGACCTTTTCGATCAGCCCGGCCTCCGCCGCGCGCACCAGGTCGCCGCCGCCGAGCGAGGTCACGTCGAATTCGTAGACGCCGGTGCGCACCTGCGAGGCGAGCTTGGCGTAGGACACCGGCGACACGGTGCGGATCGGGATCCCGGTCTCCTTGGTGAACGGGTCGAACAGGTTCCCCTGCGCCGCCCGGTCCCAGACGCCGCCCCAGGTGTTGATGAACAAGGGGTCCGCGGCGCGGGCCGTGGTGTGCACGAACGGACCGAGCGCGGCCGCGCCGGCGACGGCGCCGATGCGCTGGAGCGCCGAGCGGCGGCCCGGGTTCGCGTCTTGCATGCCTGCTTCCTTCATGGATGAGTCCTCCTAAACAGTGGAGCCAAAGGTTGGCCGGAACACCGCCGCCGCTTCATCGGCGGCGGCGCTCCGCCCCGATTACGCGGCCAGGACGCTGCCCAGCCGCGGAAACAAGCGCAACGCGTTCCCGGACGCGATCGCCTCGCGCTGCCCGGGCGCCAGCGGCTGGCGGTCGAACAGGCGGACGAAGTGCATCGCGCGCTCGTGCGACGCATGCGGGAAATCGGTGCCGAAGGTGATGCGTTCGGGGTCGGCGAACGCCAGCAGGCTGGGCAATGCATAAGGCGTGCCCGACAGCGCGATGTCGAAGTGGTACCGGCGCAGCAGGCGCAGCCCGTCCTCGTGGTCCTGGTTCGGCGAGCACAGGCGCGCCACGCGCTCGGCGGCATACGGAAGAAAGCCGCCGCCATGGGACAGCACGATCCTGAGCGAGGGAAAGCGGTCCGGGTAACCGGCCCGGGCCATCTGGATCGCCGCGCGCGTGGTGCACAGCAGGAAGTCCGCCGCGTGCCCCGGGATGCCGGGCAGCCCCGGCGCGGGCAGGTCCGTGGGGTGCACGAACACCACCGTGCCGCGCCGCTCCAGTTCCTCGAACAGCGGATCCCAGGCCGGCGTGCCGAGGTAGTCGTTGCCCAGGTTGCTGAGCAGCACCACGCCGTCGGCGCCCAGCGCGTCCAGCGCGTACGCGGCTTCCTCGATCGCGCCATCGACGTCGGGCAGCGGCAGCGTGGCGAAGAAGCCGAACCGGCGCGGCCAGCGCTGCACCGCGGCGGCGCTGAATTCGTTCACTTCGCGCGCCTTGGCGCGCGCGACGGCGCAGTCACCCAGGTACACGCCCGGGGTCGAGACCGACAGCACCGCGAACGAGGTGCCGCAGTCGTCCATGAAGCCCAGCGCCGATTCGGCGCTCCACTTCGGGTGCGGCATGCCGGGGATGCCGTTGGCTTCCAGCCAGGCGGCGTAGGCGGGCGGGATGATGTGCTGGTGGGTGTCGATGCGGTGCATGGCGGCTCTCATCAGGGGCGTGCCGGCGAAGGCGCCCCGGCCTCGATCAGCGGGGCGGCGGTTTCGATGGCGGTCTCGATCGCGTCGGAGACGCGGTTGCGGTGGCGCCGCAGCTCGGTCTCGGCCATCCAGCGCTCGGGGCCCGGCGCCAGCGCCTTCGCCGCGGGGATGCCGTACAGCGCCGGCAGCACCGTGTTCTGCGCCGTCAACCCGTAGGGGTCGTGTTCGTAGCGCCCGGCGGCCGAGCATTCGATGCCCAGCAGCGTGCCGCACAGCCGCGTCTGCACCGCGTTGAGCGCATCGACGGCCTGCTCGGGCCAGGGGCGGCCGGCGTCGAAGTCGGCGTTGCAGGCCTGCACGCGCGCGCGCAGCCCGTCCGCGAGCGCGGCCAGCCGCTCGCACCGGCGCGCGATGGGCAGCAGCTCGAAGTCGTCGCCGGCTTCGGCCAGCGCCTGCAGGCGTGCGTGCAGCGCGCGCACCAGTTCGCCGAAATCCCAGGGCAGGACCGGCAGGGTGCACAGCCGCCAGAGGTAGGCGGCGTACACGCGCACGTGGGTGGCGAGGTCGTCGAAGTCCACCTTGTCCAGCGTGTTGGCGGTGGTGTGGTGCCACCAGCCGAACGGCGCGCCGGGGTGTTCGCGCAGCACCGCCTCCGGGTAGGCCGCCAGGCTCGCGAACATCGGCACGCCGAGCCCGATGAAGGAGGCGTCGCCGATCTTGGTCGAGCGCCGCCAGCGCCGGCTGCGCTGATCGCCCAGCACCGCGACGTCGACCTCCTGCTGGAACTGCCGCAGCGGCGTGTTCGAATGCGCGCCCCATTGGGTCGCGCCCCGGCAGCCCGGCTGGTCGATCTGCAGGTAGGCGACCGCGTGGTCGCGCAGCGAGTCCCAGTGCCGGTCCGCGTAGGCGGCCGAGCTCAGCATGCCGCCGGTCTCGTGGCCTTCCCAGAGCGCGAAGCGCAGGCCGCGCCGCAACTGCCCCGCGTGCCCGGCGAACAGGTGCGCGAGCTCGACGATGCAGGCGCTGCCGGTCGCGTTGTCGGTGGCCGAGGGGCCGGCCCAGGAATCCTGATGCCCGCCCACCAGCACGAAGGCCTCGCTCGCGCCCGCGATCTCGCCCACGGTGTAGTGCACGGTGCGCCAGCCGTTGTCGCTGGCCGCGTGCAGCCGCGCCGGCAGCGCGCCCTGCGCCAGCCGCTCGCGCAGCCGCAGGCCGTCGCGCCGGCCGATGCCGATCGCCGGCAGGGCGGCCTCGGCCTCGGCGCGCAGCGCCGGCGTGGGATTGCCCCACACGCCCTTCACCGTGCCATAGGGCAGCTCGTTGCCGTCCGCCGGCCCCCAGTTGAACGTGACCATGCCCACGGCGCCGGCGCGCAGCGCGAGCCGGTGCTTTTCCGGCCGTGCCGGGCCCTGCGCCAGGTCGAGCAGGACGATCTTCCCCGCCGCGCCGGCCTGGCGCAGGTCCTCTTCCGAGCCGCCGCCGGCGTACACCATCTCGGCGCCCAGCCCCTGCGCGGGCGTCGGCGCCGCGTGCGCGCAGGTCTGGGCCGCGATAGCCTCGCGTTCGCCGTCCACGTGCAGGGCGCCGGCCTGCGGCACGCTGACCAGGCCGGGCGTCTCGACCACGCGCCCCGCGGCGCCGGCCTGCGCGAGCTGCTCGGCGCTGTAGCGCGCCATCGCCTCGCCCGCCGCGGTGCCCGCCAGCCGCGTCGGCAGGGTCGAGGCGACGTGCTCGACGTGGCGCCGCAGGCGGCCGGCGTCGATGCGCGAGGCGATGGGCAGGGCGTCGTGCATGGGGATCAGAACGCCAGCAGGCGCGCCGGGTTGTCCACCAGCAGGGTCTCGAGGTCCTGCGCGCGGAACCCCTTCTTCTCGAGCCGCGGCAGGAAGTCGGTGTAGAGGTAGCCCATCTGCACCTTCTCGTTGAGCAGTTGCGGGTTGAGGTCGGTCGACGCGCCGCGCGGGTTGAAGAACCAGCGGTCGTAGGTGATGGCCATGCGGTCGAGGTAGCCGGCCGCCGCGAGGTCGCAGGTCAGGTTGGCGAGCTTCTCGTCCAGTTCCTCGACGCTGCCGTGCCGCCAGGGAATGCCCATGTGGTCGATCTGCACGGTGGCGCCGCGGTCGCAGATCGCCTTGAGCTGGTCCAGCGAACCGTTGATGAAGGCGTGGCCGATGATGATCTTGCCCGGGTCGGCGCCTTCCTCCACCATCAGCTCGATCTGGTCGATGCCCGGGTTGCCGCAGGCGTAGTCCGACGGGTCGGTGTGGGTGTTCACGCAGCAGCCGACGGCCTTCTGCGCCCGGCCCACGCCACGGATCGCGCGCTCCTCGAACTCGCCGACGCGGCGCCCGCTCGGCCCGATCGGGCTGGGGCGCGGATCGATGCTGTCCATGCCCGTGGCCACCTTGAGGATGCCGGCCTTGATCGGCGTCTGCATGCCGGCGAACACCATGCCCTCGGTGAGGTCGCGGATGAAGAACGCCGCGAACTCCTCGACCGACTGCAGGTGCCACCAGTAGGGCATGCCCAGGTGCTGCGGGAAGAAGCCCGAGGTGCCGATGATGTGCACGCCGGACTGCTTCGCCACGTCGTGCATGAGCTGCGGGTGGCGCCCGACCTCGCAGGGAGTCAGGTCCACGATGGCCGAGAAGCCGTAGTCGCGCTTGGCCTCGATCAGCTCGGACGCGATGCGGGCCGTGGTCTGCTCGAGATCGAAGGCGCAGCGGTGGTCGACCTCCGCACCCGGGTAGGAATAGAGCAGGTGCTCGTGCACCAGCGTCCTGCCCAGCTCGGCTGGCGCAATGTCGCCCGTGACGGTACGTACCTTAGGCATGCGATCTCCTTGAATCAGCGGTGCAAAAAAAGAAAGGAAGAAGAACGGAGGGGCAGCGGCCTCAGCGGGCGGCGCCGGCAGGGGGCTGGGCGCCTACTGAAGCGTCCGCCTCGCTCGCGGCCGACAGCAGCGTGAACGAGTTGTTCGCGGCGTTGACGTGCGCGGCCATGGCGCGCGCGGCACCGTCGGCGTCGCGCCGCATGATGGCTTCGTAGATCGCGCGGTGCTCGTCGATGGCGTCCTCGCGGCGGCCGTAGATGGTCGATGCGGCCCGCGAATGCTCTTCGAGCACGGCGCGCAGGTCCTCGATCAGCTTCACGAACAGCGGGTTGCCGCTGGCGCGCGCGATGGCGACGTGGAACGAGGCGTCGAGCAGGTTGCGCTTGCCGGCATCCTCCTCGCCCTCCATGGCCGCGACGATCTGGGCCAGTTCGCCCACGTCGGCCGTGCTGCGCCGCTCGGCCGCGGCGCGCGCGCACGGGATCTCCAGGCAGCAGCGCACCTCGTTGAGCTGCGCCGGGGAGTAGCGCCCGGCCAGCAGCGGCACGTCGATGCGGTGGGAGGCCACGAAACAGCCCTTGCCGTTCATGGTCTTGGTCAACCCCAGGGCCTGCAGGCCCACCAGCGCCTCGCGGATCACGGGCCGGCTCACGCCAAAGCGGCGCGCCAGCTCGTTCTCCGACGGCAGACGGGAGTTCAGCGGCAGCTTGCCGCTTTCCACCAGCGCGACCAATTGCTCGCGCACATCCTGCGCGGCACTGCGCTTGGGCACCGGGACGATGGTTTGTGTGAGTTCCATACCTGCCATGCTGTAATACAGTATGGCGGCGATTCTAGACACACCCTTTCATCTCATGCAATAGGGTTTGCCAAAAAAGTGAAGAAAAATAAATATCTCCAGGAAATCTTGCCAGCGCACCGAACTTGTGCCAGACTTGCTGTATTACAGCCTGACTGCCATATGGAGAAGGAGAATGCCATGACATCAACGCCCAACGCCCGCGTCGGCGTGTTTCTGCTGCGCGACTTCCAGGAACTCGAGTTCTGGTATCCCGTGCTGCGCCTGCGCGAGGACGGCATACCCGTGACCGTGCTCGGCCTGGCCGGCGAGCAGACGGTGTTCAGCAAGCTGGGCTACCCGGTCGTGGCCGAAGCGGCCGCGCAGGCCGACCTGAGCGGCTTCACGGCGCTGGTCGTGCCGGGCGTCGTGGGCGAAGGCGACGCGGCGGAGCGCAAGGCGGTCGTCGAGGCCCTGCGGGCCGCCCATGCGCGCGGGGCCGTCGTGGCCGCCAGCGGCTCGTCGGTCGCCCTGCTGGAACAGGCCGGCATCGCCAAGGCGGACGGGGCGGCGCCGGAGGCCAGCCCGGCGCCGCGCGTGCTCGCGGGACGCGGCGTGGACGACATGCCCGCGTTCTTCAAGGCCTTCCTTCAACTGCTCGGCTGAGGCGCGGCCGCGCCACACCCCTCACGTCACACCCGGAAAAGAGGATCTATGGACATCACCCATGCTCAAGTCGCGGTTCTGGTCGAACACAACTTCCAGGAACTCGAACTGTGGTACCCGCTGATGCGCCTGCGCGAGGCGGGCTGCAAGGTCGTGGTGGTCGGCCCTTCCGACCAGCAGATCTACGGCAGCAAGCTGGGCTACCCGACCGAGGCCGACCTCGCGGTGGACGCCGTCGAGGCCGATGACTTCGACGCCATCGTCATTCCCGGCGGCTTCGCGCCCGAAGGCCTGCGCCGCCACGCCGGCATCGTCAAGCTGGTGCGCGACATCCACGACCGCGGCGGACTGGTCGCCGCGATCTGCCACGCCGGCTGGGTGCTGGCCACCGCCGGCATCGCGCGCGGCCGCAAGCTCACCTGCGTCTCGCTGGTCAAGGACGACGTCATCAACGCCGGCGCCAACTACGTCGACGAACCGGTGGTGCGCGACGGCAACCTGATCACCTCGCGCCTGCCGGGCGACCTGCCCGAATTCAGCCGCGCCATCGTGCAGTACCTGGCCGAGCAGCCGAGCACGCGCAAGGGCTCGCGCACCCTCGCGCCCAGCCGCGACCGCGCACCCGCGAGCGCCCGGTACAGCGCGCCGGCCCACGTGGTCATGGCGGCCCGCGGCAAGGGCTCGGCCAACTACATCATGACGGTCGTGCCGACGGGAGCGAAGGCATGAGCCCCCGCCCGGCCGTTCCGAAGGGGGCTCGCACCGCGGTGCGCAGCACGGAGGTCGCCCGATGAGCGCCGCGCGGCCGCGCGAAGGCGGCCCGGCCGGCGGCGAGGGGGGCAGCGGCTCGCCCGGGCGCTTCCCCCACCTGGTGCTGCGGGGTTCGCCCCACGAGCGGGGCCTGGCCTACGGCCGGCTCGCCCGCGACCGCATCCACGAATCGGTCGCGGTGTACCGCGACGTGTTCCTGCGCCTGGCCGCCCTGGAGTGGCCGGACGCGGTGGCGCAGGCGCTCAAGTACGAGTCGTACATCGCGGAGTTCGCGCCCGACGCGCTGGCGGAGATCGCGGGCATCGCCGAAGGCGCGGGCCTCACGCGCGGCGACGTGCTGGCGCTGAACGCGCGCAGCGAGCTGATGTTCTCCAAGTCGATGGAAGCGGCCAGCGCCGACGGCGGCGAGTGCACCTCGCTGGCGGTGCTGCCGGAGGCCTCGGCGCACGGCGGCGTGATGGTCGGGCAGAACTGGGACTGGATCCCGCGCGCGCAGGACACCGCGGTGCTGCTGGAGGTGCACCGCGACGACCTGCCCAGCTACGTCACCATCGCCGAGGCCGGCCACCTGGCCAAGGTCGGCGTCAACAGCGCCGGGCTCGGGGTGTGCACGAACACGCTGGTGTCCAGCCGCGACCGCGGGCGCAACGGCCTGCCCTACCACATCATCCTGCGCGCGCTGCTGGACGCGCAGACGATCTCGGCCGCCACGCGCACCATCTACGCCGCCACGCGCGCGTTCTCGGGCAACTTCCTGCTCGCGCACCGCGACGGGCTGGCGGTCAACATCGAGTCCACCTCGGGCGGCGTCGACGGCGTGCACGCCTCGTTCACCAACGACGGCATCCTCACGCACACCAACCACTTCACCAGCGACGACCTCAAGACCTGGGACGTGCGGGTCAGCGTCAACCCCGGCACGCTGTTCCGCATGGATTCGGTGCGCCGCACGCTGCGCGCCGGCCGCGAAGGCGGCGTCACGCTGGAGCTGATCCAGGCCGCGCTGCGCGACCACCGCAACGCGCCCGAGTCGGTGTGCTGGCACCCCGACCCCGCCAGGCCGCCCGCCGACCGGCGCTCGACCATCGCGTCCGTGATCATGGACCTGGTCCACGACAAGCTCCACGTCACGGCCGGCCCGCCCTGCCAGTCCCCTTACTACACCCTGGACCTGCGCGAGCTGTTCCAGGGCACACAACAGGCGGAGAAGCCTACGACGACAGCAACGGCTTGACCGCGCGCACGATGCTGGCCGCGTCCACGCCGAAATGGCCGCGCAGCGCGGCGCGCGTGTCGCTGCGGCCGAAGCCGTCGGTGCCCAGCGTGCGGTAGCGCCGGCCCGCCGGGATGCAGGCGCGCACCGATTCGGACACGGCGCGCACGTAGTCGCTGGCCGCGACCACCGGGCCCTGCGTGCCGGCCAGCAGCGTGTGCAGGTGGCCGGCGGCTTCGCCGCGGGCCTCGCCGTCGCGCGCGAGCTCGCTCCAGCTCGTCACGCTGAGCACGTCCACGCCCACGCCCTCGGCGGCGAGCTGCTCGGCCGCGCGGATCACCTCGGTCAGGATGGCGCCCGAGCCCAGCAGCGTGGCGCGCGGCGCGCCGGACCCGGGCGCCGGGCCGAAGCGGCCCAGGGGGTAGGCGCCGCGCAGCACGCCTTCGGCTGCGCCCTCGGGCAGGTCGCGCTGGGCGTAGTTCTCGTTCATCAGCGTGACGTAGTAGAAGACGTCCTGCTGCTCGACCAGCATCTCGCGCATGCCGGCGTCCAGGATCACCGCGAGTTCGCCCGCGAACGCCGGGTCGTAGGCCTTGCAGTTGGGAATGGTCGCGGCCACCAGGTGGCTGCTGCCGTCCTGGTGCTGCAGGCCCTCGCCGCCCAGCGTGGTGCGGCCCGAGGTGGCGCCCAGCAGGAAGCCCCGCGCGCGCTGGTCGGCCGCGGCCCAGATGGCGTCGCCCACACGCTGGAAGCCGAACATGGAGTAGTAGATGTAGAAGGGCAGCATGGCCAGGCCGTGCACGCTGTAGCTGGTGGCCGCAGCCGTCCAGCTCGCGATGGCGCCAGCCTCGCTGATGCCCTCTTCCAGAATCTGCCCATCCAGCGCCTCGCGGTAGCTCAGCACCGAGCCGATGTCCTCCGGCGCGTAGCGCTGCCCCACGCTGCTGTAGATGCCCACCTGCTTGAACAGGTTGGCCATGCCGAAGGTGCGCGCCTCGTCGGCCACGATGGGCACGATGCGGGGACCGAGCGCCGGGTCCTTGAGCAGGCCGCCGAGCATGCGCACGAAGGCCATCGTGGTGCTCATGGCCTTGCCGGCGGGCTGCAGCGCGAACCCGGCGTAGCCGGCCAGGTCCGGCACCGGCACCGGGTCGCACGCGGTTTCGCGCCGCGGCAGGGCGCCGCCCAGGCGTTCGCGGTGTTCGCGCAGGTAGCGCATCTCGGCGCTGTCCTGCGCCGGCTTGTAGAAGGCCAGGCCCGTGGTCTGCGCGTCGGTCAGCGGCAACTGGAAGCGGTTGCGGTATTCGATCAGGTCGACGTCGTCCAGCTTCTTCTGGCTGTGCGTGGTCATCTTGCCCTGCCCGGCCGCGCCCATGCCGTAGCCCTTCTTGGTGTGGGCCAGGATCACGGTGGGCTGGCCGCGGTGCGCCGCGGCCGCGGCGTAGGCGGCGTGGATCTTGACGATGTCGTGCCCGCCACGCTTGAGGCGGTCGATCTGCTCGTCGGTCAGGCCCTGCACCAGCGCGGCGAGCGCCGGGTCCTGGCCGAAGAAGTGCTCGCGGTTGTAGCGGCCGTCCTTGGCCGCGAAGGTCTGCATCTGGCCGTCGACGGTGCGGGCGAAGGTGCGCACCAGCGCGCCGCTGGCGTCGCTGGCGAACAGGCCGTCCCAGTCGCTGCCCCAGATCAGCTTGATCACGTTCCAGCCCGCGCCGGCGAACAGGCGCTCGAGCTCGTCGATGATGCGGCCGTTGCCGCGCACCGGGCCGTCCAGGCGCTGCAGGTTGCAGTTGACCACCCAGACCAGGTTGTCGAGCTTCTCGCGCGCGGCCAGCGTGAGCGCGCTCATGCTCTCGGGCTCGTCCATCTCGCCGTCGCCGAACACGCCCCACACGGTGCGTTGGCTGGCGTCGAGCAGGCCGCGGTGCGTGAGGTAGCGCATGAAGCGCGCGTGGTAGATCGAGCTGATCGGCCCCAGCCCCATGGAGCCGGTGGGGAACTGCCAGAAGTCGGGCATCAGCCAGGGGTGCGGGTAGCTGCACAGGCCGCGCGCGCCGTGCGCCGGCGCGCTGATCTCCTGCCGGTAGTGCATCAGGTCGTCCTCGCTCAGCCGCCCCTCCAGGTAGGCGCGCGCGTAGACGCCGGGCGCGCTGTGCGGCTGGAAAAAGACGAGATCACCAAGATGTTGCCCCCCACGCTCCCCCACTTCGTGTGGGTCGCTGCCCCCCCGAAGGGGGCGCTCGCCGCTTGGGGCGGCCCGGCGCGGCTCGGCCGTGCGCGCGTGGAAGAAGTGGTTGAAGCCGACCTCGAACAGGTCGGCCACGCTGGCGTAGCTGGCGATGTGGCCGCCCAGTTCGCCGTAGGCCTTGTTGGCGCGCACCACCATGGCCAGGGCGTTCCAGCGCATCAGCGAGGCCAGCCGCTCCTCGATCGCGAGGTCGCCGGGGAACGGCGGCTGGGCGTGGGCCGGGATGGTGTTGACGTAGGGGGTGTTGAGATCGGGGTGCCAGTCGATCTGGCGGCTGCGCGCCAGGCGCACCAGCTCGTCGAGCATGAAGCGCGCGCGCGTCGGACCGGCCTGTGCGGCCAGCGCGATGAAGGCCTCGCGCCACTCGGCGGTCTCTTCGGGATCGGGGTCCAGGCCCAGGGATTCGGTGATGGCGTTCATGGCAGGGACTCTAAGCCGGCGCAGCCGGCATGTGCTGCCGAAATGTTCTGTCCGAGCTTGAAGAATCAGCAGAAAATGCTGCTCATGCATGACCACACGGAACCACGGAATGCCATGGACAAGATCGACCGGCGCATCCTGCGCGAGCTCCAGCAGGACGCGTCCATCCCCAACGTCGAGCTGGCGCGACGCATCGGCCTGTCGGCTTCGCCCTGCCTGGCGCGCGTGCGCGCGCTCGAGAAGGCTGGCGTGATCCGCCAGTACGTGGCGCTGGCCGACGCCAGCCGCATGGGACTGGGGCTGAACGTGTTCATCAACATCAGCCTGCGCACCCAGAACAAGGACGCGCTGGCCCGGTTCGAGCAGCGCATCGCCGAGCACGACGAGGTGATGGAGTGCTACCTGATGACCGGCGACTCGGACTACCTGATCCGCGTGGTGGTGGCCGACATCGCGGCGCTGGAGCGCTTCATCCTCGACCAGCTCACCCCGATCGCCGACATCGAGAAGATCCGCTCGAGCTTCGCGCTCAAGCAGGTGCGCTACAAGACCGCGTTGCCGGTCTGAAGGAAACAAGGCCCCCACGCTCCGCCGCTGCGCGGGTCGCTGCCCCCCGAGGGGGCTGGGCCTGCCTTGGGGCGGCCCGGCGGCTGGCCCGTTCGCCCCCACGCTCCACCGCTGCGCGGGCCGCTGCCCCCCGAGGGGGTTGGGCCTGCCTTGGGGCGGCCCGGCGGCTGGCCCGTTCGCCTCCACGCTCCGCCGCCGCGCGGGGAGCGTTGCGATCTATTCCTCCAAGCCCGGAATGTCGGTGATGACGCGGATCTCGTCGAGCAGCAGATGCGCGCCCGGCGAGGGCCGGTCGTCCGGGCGGCGCAGGATCCCGATCTGCCGCCGCGTCTGCGGCAGCGCCAGCGGCAGCCGCAGCAGCAGGCCGGCGCGGATCTCGCGGTGGAACTGGTGCGGCGATATCGCCGTCAGCATGTCGCTTTCCAGCAGGACCTCGCGGATGATGGACAAGTCCGTGGTTTCCAGCGCGACGCTCGGGCACGGCAGGCCATGCGCGGACCAGGCGGCCTCGAACAGGGTGCGCGTGGGGGTGCCCAGATGGGGCAGCACCCATGGCGCGTCCATCAGGTCCCTGAGCGCCACCCGCCGGCGGGCCAGCAACGGGTGCTGCGCGCGCATGACGATGGCCATGGTGTCGCTCAGCAGCGGCTCGCGGATCAGGTTCTGGCAATGCTCGGGCGGGCGCAGCGCGCCGACGATGAAGTCGATCTCGCCGGCGCGCAGGGCGCTGACCAGCGCGGGAAACGGCCCCTCGACGGTCGAGATGCGCAGGGCCGGATGCCGCGCCAGCAGGCGGGCCATGGCCACCGGCAGCAGAAACGTCCGCCCCAGGGACAGCGAGCCCACGCGAACCTCGCCCTGCTTGAGGCCCTGCAGGGCGGCGACCTCGTCGACCGCGATGCGGATTTCGTTCAGCGCAAGCTGCAGCTGCCGGACCAGCACGTCACCGGCGTCCGTGGGCCGAACCCCTTTGACGCCGCGCTCGAACAAACCGATGCCCAGCTCGTCCTCGATGTCGCGGACGAACTGGCTGACGGCGGGCTGCGACAGGCCCAGCGCCGCCGCCACCGAGCCCATGTGCTGGCGCTTGCCCAGCTCCAGCACGACCTGCAGGCGCCGCTGGGACATGTGCAGGAAATAGAGCGGGGCGTGGCTGTCCCGGCCCGCTATCGCCGCGATCTCGCGCCGGGCGGCGGCCATGCAGGCAAACGCCCCGTCCACCCTTTCGCGCAGCCGCTGCCCGTAGTCGGTGGGCAGCACGCCCCGCACCGACCGCTCGAACAGGGGCACGCCCAGGGCGCCTTCCAGTTCCAGGATCGCCCGCGTGACGGCGGACTGCGCGCGCCGCAGCGTGGCGCTGGCGCGCGAGATGCTGCCCTGCCGGCACACCTCGGCAAACGCCCGCAGATGGCGGGTGGGCAGGCTCGGCCGCATCGGACCCATGGGATGGCTCATTGCATATAAGTTTTTTAGATGGATTCAAGCGGCATTTTCGTCTGTTCCAGCGATCGCCACCTCCCTATACTGGCCTGGAGATATGAGAATGATATTCAATTAACTTATTGATAATAAAAGAAAAACAGCCGTTTTCGACGAAAAGGAATTTCATGTCCACAGAGAACCCGCCGCTCGCCATGCCGCAATACGTCCTGGACCGCGTCATGCAAAAAAGGGGGCGAATCAGGATATTCGATGCCTTCGATCCCGCACGCACGGCCTTGGTGGTGGTCGACATGCAGCGCTACTACGTCGACGGCCTGGCCGAAGCCCAGCAGATCATCCCCGTCATCAACCGCCTGGCCGGCACGGTGCGCGCGCGCGGCGGCGTGGTCGCCTGGGTCCGCATGACCGCGGGGCTCAAGGGCGCCAGCCTCTGGCCGCTGTACCACGACCACTTCTTCACGCCGGAGCAGGGCGCCCAGCACCGCGACCAGTTGTCCGAAGGCGCGCCGGGGCATGCGCTGCACCCCGGCCTCGACGTGCAGCCGGGCGACCTCCACGCGTCCAAGTCGCGCTTCAGCGCCTTCCTGCCGCAAAGCTGCGACCTGCACCCCCTGCTGCAGCAGCGCGGCATCGCCCACGTGGCCATCTGCGGCGCGGTCACCAACCACTGCTGCGAGACCACCGCCCGCGACGCGATGATGCTGGACTACCAGGTCGCCATGGTCTCGGACGCCAACGCGGCGCGTTATCCGCAGGACCACCTGAACGGCCTGACGACGATCCTGCAGAACTTCGGCGACGTGGTCACCGCCGCCGAGTTCTCGAACGAGCTGCTCGGCGGCCGCTGAGCCCTTTCGCTTTCCCAACCCAACCACCCTTACGAGGCAAGACATGGAACGCAAACCCCCGTCATCGCGCCGGCAGCACCTTCTTTCGGCCGCACTGCTCATGGGCTGCACGGCGCTGGGCCTTCCAGGGATCGCCCAGGCCCAGGAAAAAACCATCCGCATCGGCGTGATCGGCGAGTTCTCGGGCATCTTCTCGATCTACGGCCAGCAGTCGCGGCGCGCCATCGAGCTGTACCTGAAGGAGCACGGCAGCACGGTGGCCGGCCACAAGATCGAGGTCATCTACCGCGACACGACCGGCGCCAACCCCGAGATTTCGCGGCGCGCGGCCCAGGAGCTGGTCACGCGCGACAAGGTGCAGTTCCTGGCCGGCTTCGGCCTGACGCCGAACGCGCTGGCGGCCGCGCCGGTCGCCACCAGCACCAAGACCCCGATGGTGATCATGAACGCCTCGGCCACGGCCTTCGTGCCCACGCGCTCGCCCTACATCGTGCGCCTGTCGCTCAGCCAGCCGCAGGTGGTGCAGCCGCTGGCGGCGTGGACCTGGAAGAACGGCATCAAGAAGGTCTACGTCATGGTGCCGGACTACGCGCCGGGTGCCGACGTCGAGAAATACTTCTCGGCCGCCTTCACCGCCGCGGGCGGCGAAATCGTGGGCGCCGTCAAGACGCCGCTGAGCAACGTCGAGTACGCGCCCTACCTCCAGCGCGCCGCCGACGCCAAGCCGGACGCCATCCTGTTCATGAGCCCGTCGGGCGACCAGGGCCTGCAGTTCCTGAAGACCTTCAAGGAGCGCGGGCTGGACAAGGGCATCCGCATCCTGTCCACCGGCGAGCTGACCGACGAGGTCATGCTGGACTCGCTGGGCGACGAGGCCCTGGGCCTGGTGACCAGCTGGCACTACTCGATGGCGCACGACTCGCCGCAAAACCGCGCCTACGTGCAGGCCTGGCAAAAGGCCTACGGCCAGACCGCGCGCCCCAACTGGTACGGCACCGGGGCGTGGGACGGCATGGACGCCATCTTCCACACCGTGCGCGCGCTGAACGGCGCCATCGACGCCGACAAGGCGGTGGAGGTCCTCAAGCGCTACAAGGCCGAGAGCCCGCGCGGCCCGATCAGCGTGGACGAGAACCGCGACGTGGTGCAGAACATCTACATCCGCAAGGTGGAGAAAGTCGACGGCAAGCTGCAGAACGTGGAGTTCGAGACCTTTCCCGCGGTCAGGACGGTGCAATGAAGCCTCCCCAAGCGGCGCCATCCTGGGCCGAGCTGCCCATCATCGGCCTGAACCACGGCGACGAATACGACGTCGACGCCTGGACGCCCAATGCCGAGGGGCAGCTCGACGCGTTCCGCGTGCGCAGCGACGAGGTGCGCGCCATGCCCGGCCTGGACTGGCAGACCGTGCCCTATGCCGACGACCCCCTGGCCGTGGCCGACGTGTTCCGTCCTTCGGCCTCGCCGGCGCGCGGCACCATCGTGTTCGTCCACGGCGGCTACTGGAAAGGCAAGGGGCGCCCCAACCGGGCGTTCCTGGCGCCGGCCTGGAACGCGGCCGGCGTGCAGTGGATCAACCTGGGCTATCCCGTCGCTCCCGACGCCAGCATGCCGGAGATCTGCCGCCTGACCACGGAAGCGATCCACGCGCTGCTGGAGGACCGCGCGCCGTTCGCCGGCACGCCCGGGCCCGTGGTGCTCTCCGGCAACAGCGCGGGCGCGCACCTGGTCGCACAGGCCCTGACCCGGCCGCTCGGCGCAGCGGCCTCCCGGCGCCTCGCGGGCTGCATGCTGCTCAGCGGGCTGTACGAACTCGAACCCCTGCTGCCCCTGCCCTCGCGCGAATGGCTGCGGCTGGACGCCGGGACCGCCGCGCGGCTGAGCCCGATGCGCCATGCGGCGCCGGCGCTGGCGGCGCCGGTCATGGTCGCCGTCGGCCAGGACGAGCCCAGCGCCTTCCTGGGCCAGTCCCGCCTGTACGCCCAGCACCTGCTGGGGCACAGCCCGGTCGACTACCTGGAGGTCGGCGGCCACAACCACCTGTCCATCATCACGACGCTGGCCTCGCCCGAGGGCACGCTGGGCCGCCACATGGCCGGCTGGCTGAAGCTGGCCGGCCACCCGGGGCGATGACACGATGCTGACGCAGGCCGCGACGGTGCTCATCGACGGGCTCGCCTACGGCGCGCTGCTGTTCCTGATGGCGGTGGGCCTGTCCATCACCCTGGGGCTGATGCAGTTCGTCAACCTGGCGCACATGGCGATCGCCATGCTCGGCGGCTACGCGCTGGTCAGCCTGATGAACCGGCTGGACCTGCCGTTCATGGCCGCCCTGGCGCTGGCGGTGCTCATCGTCGGCCTGCTCGGGGTGCTGCTGGAAAGAGGCCTGTTCCGCTTCGTCTACGGCGCGCCGCCCCTGGCGCAGGTGCTGCTGACCGTCGGCGCGCTGTTCATGATCGGTGCGGCGGTCACCTACATCTGGGGCCCCGCGCTGCTGTCGGTCCGGATCCCGGACTGGCTCAACGGCCGCATCGAGATCGGCCCGCTGGGCATCTCGCGCTACCGGCTGTTCCTGCTGGCGGTGGGGCTGGCCGTGCTGGCCCTGCTGATCCTCGGGCTGGAGCACACGCGCTTCGGCGCCATGGTGCGCGCCTGCGTCGACGACCAGACCGTCGCGCGCGGCCTGGGCATCTCCGTCGACCGCGTCTTCATGGGCGCCTTCGCCATCGGCTCGGCCCTGTCGGCGCTGGGCGGCGCCCTGAGCGTGCAGTCCATCGGGCTGGACCCGGGCTTCGGCCTGAAGTACCTGGTGCTGGCGCTGCTCATCGTCGTGCTGGGCGGCCCCGGCTCCGTCACCGGCACCTTCCTGGCCTCCATGCTGATCGGCATCACGATGATCGCCGGCGCCTACTACGTGCCCGAGGCGGGCGCCTTCGTCATCTACCTCGTCATGATCGCCGTGCTGACCTTGCGCCCGACCGGTCTGCGCAGCGCACGCAAGGGACATTAAGCATGGCCGGCCCATTGCACGGAAAACACTACCTGGCGCGGCAAGGGCGCTGGCACTGGGCGGAAATCCTGCTCTGGGCGGCCGTCGCCGCGGCCTGGTTCGTCTTCCCGGCGCACCTGGTGCTGGGCACGCAGATCCTGATCGCCGCCCTGTTCGTGCTGTCGCTGGACCTGGTCATGGGCTATGCCGGCATCGTGACACTGGGACACGCCGCCTTCTTCGGCATCGGCGCCTACGTGGCCGGCAAGCTGGGCCAGCAGGGCTGGTCGGAGCCGTTCAGCGGCCTGCTGATCGCCGGCCTGGCGGCCGCCTTCGTCGGCGTGCTGACCGCGCGCCTGGTGTGCCGCGGCAACGACCTGAGCCGCCTGGTCATCACGCTGGGGCTGGGCATGCTGCTGTTCGAGGTCGCCAACAAGGCCTCGGACTGGACGGGCGGGCTGGACGGCATGCTGGACATCACCATCCATCCCCTGTTCGGCCGCTTCGAGCTGGACATGGCCGGACGGGTCGGCTACGTGTACGCCGGCCTCGTACTGTTCGCCTGGTTCCTGCTGACGCGGCACCTGATACGCCAGCCGTTCGGCCTCAGCCTGCACGCGGTCCGGCTCAACCCGGTCAGGGCCGACGCCATCGGGCTCAACAACACCCAGGTGCTCGGCCGCATCTACGTGCTGTCCGCCTTCATGGCGGGCACGGCCGGGGCGCTGCTGACCCAGACCAACCAGTACGTGGCGCTGGACGTGCTGTCCTTCCAGCGCAGCGCCGACGCCGCGACCATGCTGATCATCGGCGGGCTGGGCCAGTTGTACGGCGCCCTGCTGGGCTCCAGCGGCTTCCTGCTGGCCCAGGACACGCTGTCCGGGCTCAACCCGATCTACTGGCAGTTCTGGCTCGGCCTGGTGCTGATCCTGGTCGTGCTGTTCGTGCAGGGCGGCCTCGTGGCCCTGCTGCGCGACCTCCACCAACGGCTGTTCTCCCGCCCGGCAAAAGACGATGACGTCCACCCCGCTTCCTGACGCAGCCGATGCCGTCGTGCTGCAAACGCGCGGCCTGTGCCGCAGCTTCGGCGCGCTGGCCGTCACGCGGGACGTGTCGCTCACGCTCAAGGCCGGCGCGCGCCACGCGCTGATCGGCCCCAACGGCGCGGGCAAGAGCACCTTCATCAACCTGCTGGCGGGCCACCTGCGCGAGGACGCCGGCGACATCTTCCTGGCCGGCGAGCGCATCAACGGCCTGCCCGGCCACCAGCGCGTGCGGCGCGGCCTGGTGCGCACCTTCCAGATCAACGCCTTGTTCGCCGACCTGACGCCGCTGGACGCCATCGCGCTGGCGGTCTGCCAGACGCAAGGCCGCGCCCTGTCCTTCCTCGGCGTGTCCGGCGTGCACGCCCAGGCGGTGGACGAGGCCGCCGGCATCCTGGAGCGGATCGGCCTGCTGCCGCAGGCGCTCAAGACCACGCGCAACCTGGCCTACGGCCACCAGCGCCTGCTCGAGATCGCGCTCGCCCTGGCCTGCCGGCCCAGGGTGCTGCTGCTCGACGAGCCCGCGGCCGGCGTGCCCGCCGCCGAAAGCCGCCGCCTGTTCGAAACGCTGAACGAACTCCCGGACGACCTCGCCATCCTGCTGATCGAGCACGACATGAAGCTCGTGTTCCAGTTCGCCACCCACATCTTCGTGCTGGCCGAAGGCGCGCTGCTCGCCGAGGGCCCGCCCGAGGCGATCGCCCAGGACCCGCGCGTGCGCGCCACCTACCTCGGGGACAGCCACCATGCCTGAGCTGCTGCGGCTGGAATCGGTGACGGCCGGCTACGGCGCCGCCACCATCCTCGAAGACATCGACCTTTCGATGCGGCCGGGCGCCAGCCTGGCCGTCCTGGGCCGCAACGGCGTGGGCAAGACGACCTTGCTGCGCACCCTGCTGGGCGGCACCCGCCAGGTGGCCGGCGACATCTACTGGCAAGGCACCCGCCTGAACCGGCTGGACCCGGTGCGCCGCGCCCGGCTGGGGATCGGCTGGGTGCCCCAGGAAAGGGCCGTGTTCCGCTCGCTGACGGTGGAGGAGAACCTCGACGTCGTCGCCCGGCCCGGCCCGTGGGGCAAGGCGCAGATCTGGTCGCTGTTCCCGCGCCTGGCCGAGCGCCGCCGGCACTACGGCGACCAGCTCTCCGGCGGCGAGCAGCAGATGCTGGCCATCGGCCGCGCGCTGATGACCAACCCGCGCCTGCTGCTGCTGGACGAACCCCTGGAAGGGCTGGCGCCGCTGGTCGCGCAGGAGGTCGCCCAGGCCGTCAAGCGCATGATGGAACAGGACGAAATGACCGCCATCGTGGTCGAGCAGCACCCCATCGTCGCGCTGCAGATGACCGACCAGGTCATCATCCTCGAGCGCGGCCGCATCTGCCACCGCGCCGACAGCCAGGCGCTGCGCCAGGACGCCACCACGCTGGAAACCCTGCTGGGCGTTTCCTGACGGCGCTGCCGGGTTGGCGCACGGGGGCGCAACGCCCGGTTCGTCCGGCCTGAGCCATGCGTCAGGCCGACAGCGCGGCCCGCATGCGGTCGATCACGGCCTTGTAATCCGGCTGGCCGAAGATCGCGCTGCCGGCCACGAAGGTGTCGGCACCGGCGTCGGCCACGCGGCGGATGTTGTCGGGCTTGATGCCGCCGTCCACCTCCAGGCGGATGTCCCGGCCGCTGGCCTCGATGCGGCGGCGCGCGGCCTCGGTCTTGCGCAGCGCGGAATCGATGAAACCCTGGCCGCCGAAGCCCGGGTTCACGCTCATGATGAGGATCAGGTCGATGTCGTCGATCACCCAGTCCAGCACGTCCAGCGGCGCGGCGGGGTTGAAGGTCAGGCCGGCCTTGCAGCCCCGGGCCTTGATGGCCTGCACGCTGCGGTGCACGTGCGTGCTGGCGTCGGGGTGGAAGCTCACCAGGTCGGCGCCGGCGTCGATGAAGGCGCCGGCCAGCGCGTCGACCGGCTGGATCATCAGGTGCACGTCGATCGGCACCGGCGTGCCGTCGGGCTTCTTCGCGTGCGGCTTGAGCGCCTGACACACCATGGGGCCGACGGTGAGGTTGGGCACGTAATGGTTGTCCATCACATCGAAATGGATCCAGTCGGCGCCGGCGGCGATGACGTTCCTCACCTCTTCGCCCAGGCGGGCGAAGTCGGCGGACAGGATGGAGGGGGCGATGCGGTACGTCATGGCGGGGGTGCGGGAAAGGAAGGTCGTGGGCGGCGCAAGACCCGCATTCTCGCAGGGCGCGGCGCGCCGGCGGGCGGCACGGTAACATGCCGCCCATGCCCCGATACCTGTTCATCTGCGAGGCCGTGCCCCAGTACCTGAGCGAGCAGTCCGCGCCCGAGGAGGGCGTGTACGCGTTCGCCTACACCATCACGGTCACCAACGCCGGCGACGTGGCGGCGCAGTTGATCGCGCGGCACTGGATCATCGACGACGCGCGCGGCCGCACCGAACAGGTCAAGGGCCTGGGCGTGGTGGGGCACCAGCCGCTGCTGCGGCCGGGCGAGTCGTTCCAGTACACCAGCGGCACGCGCCTGGCCACGCCCACCGGCAGCATGCGCGGCAGCTTCTTCTGCGTGGCCGAGGACGGCGAGCGCTTCGAGGCCGAGGTGCCCGAGTTCGTCCTGCAGGTGCCGCCGGCGGCGGGCGACGCCCCGGCGCGCGTGCTGCACTGAGCGCCCCTGCCGCGCCCTGCCCCACCCGCCGCACGGACATGGACGCCGCGACCCTGCTGGCCAGCCTGAACCCCGACGCGCCGCTCGCGCACCGGCACCTGTGGCTGATCGACGCGCTGCGCTGGGTGCGCGGCGACGCCCGGGACGTGCAGGCCAGCGTGGCGCGGGTGCGCGCGTTCCTGGACGCGGTCCAGGCCAGCCGGGTCGGGCAGGCGCGCTGGCGCCGCTGGTGGCGTGTCTTCATCGACACCGTGGACCTCACGCCGCTGCTGGCCGACCACGGCTTCGCGCCGCGCACCGCCTTCCTGAGCGAACTCGGCAACCGGCTGCGCAAGAAGGTGCTGCCGGGCACGCCCGAGACCACCGACATGGCCGAGCTGTACGACCTGCTGCTGCCCAGCCGCTTCGACGTGCGCTGGCTCAAGGCGCTCGACAGCGACACGCTCCAGCGCCTGCGCGCCACGCTCGCGCCGCCGGCGGCGGATCAGGCTCCGCACCCCGACCCGGACTCAGAACCGGTCGAGAGCTTCTGGGACCACGCGCTGATGGACGCGCTGACCTTCTGCACCAGCCAGATCAGCGCGACCGGCTTCGCCTCCGAGATCCGCATCCGCATGTCGCCCGAGGCCCAGGCCCAGCGGCCGTTCCACCAGTTGCCCTCGGACTTCGAGTCGATGCGGCGCGCGGTCCAGGCGCACGGCGCGCGCAGCCCCGAGGCGCTGGCCGCGGCCGAGGTGCTGCGCGGGCGGCTCGACGCCTGCCGCCACGCGGCCTACACGGTCTACTCGCACCTGGAGGAGCACGGCGTGTCGGTCGGCATCGTGTTCCGGCTGCGCCAGTTGCGCGAGCGCATCGTGCGCGTGAAGGAGCTGCTGGACTGCCTGCAGTCCGAGCAGCGCGAGCGCGCCGCCGCCGCGCTGCTGGCCGACCTGGCCCAGGTCGGCCTGGACCGGCGCAGCATCCGCGCGCTGATCGCCAGCAGCTCGCATCTGACCGCGGCCAAGGTGGCCGAGCGCAGCGCCGAGAGCGGCGAGCACTACATCACCCGCGACGCCGCCGAATACCGCGCCATGCTGCGCAAGGCCGCCGGCGGCGGCGCCATCATCGGCCTCACCACCTGGGTCAAGTTCCTGCTCGCCGGCCTGGGCCTGACGGCGTTCTGGGGCGGCTTCGCCAACGGCCTGAACTATGCCGCCTCGTTCGTGCTCATCATGCTGCTGCACCTGACGGTGGCCACCAAGCAGCCCGCGGTGACCGCGCCGGCCATGGTGGCCAAGCTGCGCGACATCCGTCAGCCCGGCGCGGTGCGCCGCTTCGTGGACGAGGTGGCCAACCTGTTCCGCTCGCAGATCGCGGCCATCGTGGGCAACATCGGGCTGGTGATCCCGGTCGTGGCGCTGATCAGCGCCGGCCTGCTGCTGGCCAGCGGCCAGGCCATGATCGACGCCGACAAGGCGCGACACGTGCTGCACGACGTGCACCTGCTCGGCCCCACCGTGCTGTTCGCGGCCTTCACCGGCGTGCTGCTGTTCGCCTCCAGCATCGTGGCCGGCTGGGTCGAGAACTGGTTCGTGTTCCACAAGCTGGACTCGGCCATGAAGCACAACCCGCGCTTCACCGCCCTGCTCGGCCGCGAGCGCGCCGCGCGCTGGGCCGACTTCATGCGGCGCGACGTCTCCGGCCTGGCGGCCAACGTCTCGCTCGGCCTGATGCTTGGCCTGGTGCCGGCCTTCGCGGTCTTCTTCGGCCTGCCGCTGGACGTGCGCCACGTCACCCTCTCGGCCGGCCAGGTCAGCGCGGCGGCGATGGCGCTCGGCTGGGAGGTGTTCCGCGAACCCGCGCTGTGGTGGGCCATCGCCGGCGTGCTGGCGATCGGGCCGATCAACCTGGGCGTGAGTTTCTACCTCGCGTTCCGCCTGGCGCTGCGCGCCCAGAACATCAGCGAGGTCAACCGCCAGCTCATCCGCAAGGCGATCCACCGCCGCATCCGCGCCGCGCCGCTGAGCTTCCTGCTGCCGCCGAGGGCAACGGCTTCGGGAGCTGACGACGACCAGGACGCGCCGCCGGCCCAGCCGCAGGCGCCCGCCGCGCATGGGTGAGTTCGAGCTAATCCGGCGCCACTTCCAGCGCGCGCCGGCCGCCACCGGTGACGACAGCGGCGCGGTGGTGCTGGGCGTGGGCGACGACGGCGCCCTGCTGCAGCCCCGCCCGGACCACCAGCTCGCCGTCTCCAGCGACATGCTGGTCGAGGGCCGGCACTTCTTCGCCGGCACCGACCCCGAGGCGCTGGGCCACAAGGCGCTGGCCGTGAACCTGAGCGACCTGGCCGCCATGGGCGCCCGCCCGCTGGGCTTCACGCTCGCGCTCGCCCTGCCCGAGGTGGACGACGCCTGGCTAGCGGCCCTGGCGCGCGGCCTCTTTGCGCTGGCCGACGCGCACGCCTGCCCGCTGGTGGGCGGCGACACCACGCGCGGCCCGCTCAACCTGTGCATCACCGTCTTCGGCGAGGTGCGGCCTGGCCAGGCGCTGCGGCGCGACGCCGCGCGCGCCGGCGACGACCTCTACCTGAGCGGGCGCACCGGCGAGGCGCGGCTGGCGCTGGAGCACCTGCGCGGCACCGGCTGGGCGGCCGCGGCGAACGGCGCCGATCTGCGCGCGCGGCTGGAGCGGCCGACGCCGCGCAATCCGCTCGGTATTTTGCTGGCGGCGGCCGGCGCGCACGCGGCGATCGACGTGAGCGACGGCCTGGTGGGCGACCTCGGCCATATCCTGCAGGCCAGCGGCGGCGTGGGCGCCGAGATCGGCCTCGCCGCCCTGCCCGTGGCCCCCGCGCTCGCCGCGCTGCCCGACGCCCACCGGCTGGAATGCCTGCTCGCCGGCGGCGACGACTACGAACTGTTGTTCACCGCCGCGCCCGGGGCGCGCGAGGCGGTGCAAGCCGCTGCGAACACCTGCGCCACACCCATCGCTCGCATCGGCCGCATCACCGCCGCCCCGGGTCTGCGGCTGCTCGGCCCGGACGGCCGGGCGGTGCCGTTCGGCGCGCGCGGCTTCGACCATTTCGCGTGAGCGGCGGCCGATAATTCCCCGCATGCCCGACACCCCGCCGCCGCCGCTGGCCCGCCCGACGCTGGCGTTCCTGCTCGCCCATCCCGCCCATTTCGTGGCCCTGGGCGCGGGCGCCGGCCTGGCGCGCATCGCGCCCGGCACGGCCGGCACGCTCTGGGCCTGGGTCGCCTTCCTGGTGCTGAACCCGCTGTTCTCGCCGCTCGGCTGGGGCCTGCTGATCCTGACGGCCACGCTGGCCGGCTGGTGGGCCTGCACCGTGACCGCGCGCCACATGGGCATCGCCGATTCGGGCCACATCGTCTGGGACGAGATCGTCGCCTTCTGGCTCGTGCTCTGGCTGATCGCGCCCAGCGGCTTCTGGGGCCAGTTCGTGGCCTTCCTGATCTTCCGCCTGTTCGACTCAGTCAAGGTCGGGCCCATGGCCTGGGCCGACCAGACCTTCAAGGGCTTCGGCCCACGCGGCGGCTTCGGCATCCTGCTCGACGATTTCGTGGCCGCGTTCTGCACGCTGCTGGTGGTCGCCCTGTGGAGGTATTGATGAACGGCGATATCCCCGATCTCGTCGACGCGCTCGCGCGCGAACTCAAGGCACGCGGCCTGATGATGGCCACGGCCGAGAGCTGCACGGGCGGCCTGATCGCAGGGGCCTGCACCGAGGTGTCGGGCTCCAGCGAGTGGTTCGAGCGCGGCTTCGTCACCTACTCCAACGCCGCCAAGCACGAGCTGCTGGGTGTGCCGGCGGATGTGATCAAGCGGCACGGTGCGGTCAGCGAGCCGGTCGCGCGCGCCATGGCGGCCGGGGCGCTGGCCCATGCGTGCGCGCAACTCGCCGTGGCCGTGACCGGCGTGGCCGGCCCCACGGGCGGCAGCGCCGAGAAGCCGGTCGGCACGGTCTGGTTCGGCTGGGCCACGCCCGAGGGCGTGAGTGCCGAGCACCAGCGCTTCGATGGCGATCGCACCGCCGTGCGCCAGGCCACGGTGCGCCATGCCCTGGCCGGCCTGCTGGCGCGGCTGCCGCCCCGCTGAATCGACGCCACACGCCAGTCCATCCATCCGTTCGCTCATGGAACCGTTCAAGAACCTCATCAACCGCGGCACCGTGGCCGGCGCCGGCCGGCACCTGCGGCGGGCCTGGCCGCGCTTCGACCGCGCGCGGTTCGAGGCGCTGGCGAGCGAGGGACTGGAAGACCTGGAGTTCAAGGCCCGCGCCATGCGGATGGCCGACGCGCTGGAGGCCACGCTGCCCGCGCGGTTCGAGGCCGCCTGCGCCACGCTCGAAGCCAGCCTGGCGCCGCCGCTGGCGGTCGATGCCCAGGGCGAGCCCATCGCGCTGCAGGAGGCGTCCGAGCACGGCGTGGCGGGCTGGGCGCTCTGGGCCATGGGCGAATACGTGGCGCGCCGCGGCATCCAGGACGAGGCCTCGGCCCGCCGCGGGCTGGCCTGCCTGCACGCGATCACGCAGCGCTTCACCGCCGAGTTCGCGATCCGGCCGATCATCCAGCGCCATCCCGCGCTGGCGTTCGAGACCTTGGGCTCGTGGGTGGACGACCCCAGCGCGCACGTGCGCCGCCTGGTCAGCGAAGGCAGCCGCCCGCGCCTGCCCTGGGGCCTGCGGCTGCAGGCGCTGGTGGCCGACCCCGCGCCCACGCTGCCGCTGCTGCGCACCCTGCACGACGACCCGAGCAGCTATGTGCGGCGCAGCGTGGCCAACCACCTGAACGACATCGCCAAGGACCACCCCGACCTCGTGGCCGCCTGGGTGCACGAACACCTGGCCGGCGCGAGCGACGCGCGGCGCGCGCTGCTGCGCCACGCCAGCCGCGGCCTGATCAAGCAGGGCCACGCGCCCACGCTCGCCGCCTGGGGGCTGGCCAGCGGCCTGCAGGGCAGCGCCACGCTCGCACTGTCGGCGCGGCGCGCCGCGGTGGGCGGCGAGATCGGCCTGCGCGCGGTGCTGCGCTCGGCCGCACGCGCGCCGCAGCTGCTCGAAGTGGACTACGCGGTGCACCACGTGCGCGCCAACGGCGGCACCTCGCCCAAGGTGTTCAAGGGCTGGAAACTCACGCTGGCCCCGGGCGAGGCGCGCACGCTGGACAAGCGCCACAGCCTCAAGCCGGTGACCACGCGCACGCTCTATCCGGGCCGGCACCGGATAGAGCTGCGGGTGAACGGTGTCACCGTCGCCGAGACATCGTTTGATTTGAAGTAAGCGCCCCCCACTCCACTGGGCGCCGCCTCGCGGTCAGCCCGCCCCGTGGCATTTCTTGTATTTCTTGCCGCTGCCGCAGGGGCAGGGATCGTTGCGGCCCGGCTCGTCGGCCTTGCGCAGCGGCGCGGTGCGCGGGCCGAGGCTGTGCCAGATCTGGTGCAGGTCGTACACCGCCCAGATCGCTTCGCCCATGGCGTTGAGGCGGTCTTCGCTCACGCTGGGCGGCCCGTCCTCGACGTGCAGGTTGACCGCCGGGGCCTGCGCGTCGTCCTCGGTCAGCGCCACGATGCGGTCCAGCGACTCGTCGATCCACGCGGCGGTGTCCTTGTCGCGCGGCGGCTCCCAGTCGTCGGGCCAGTTCTCCACCACGAACAGGAAGCCCAGCGCCCAGACCTGGGCGTACGCCGGCAGCGCCTCGCCGGCCATCTCGGCGCGCTCGGCCTCGGGCAGCACGGCCACCGCGCCGCGCACGTCCATCAGTTCGGGGTGGTAGCTGCGCGCGTCCTCCAGCGTCTCCACCGGCGCGGCGAGCGCGGCCAGCACCTCGTCGCGGCGGCGGTTCCACAGCGCCATGAAGCGCTCGTACTGCGCGGTGTTCGCGAAATGGGTGCCGCCGTCGTCCTGCGGCGCGGTGGGCAACGGCCCGGTGCCCAGCAGCACGGGCATCCACTCCTTCGCGTCGATGGCGCGGCGCGTGCACAGCAGCGCGGCCAGCGCGCCTTCGCAGAACTCCCACTGCGGCACCTCGTCGCCGCGCGTGCGCAGGTCGTCGAGGATGTCCTCCAGCGCATCGAAGTCGCTGGCCTCCAGCGGGGTGGCGGTGGGGTCTGGCGCGGGGTGGCTCATGGCGTCAAGGATCTTTATGGCGGCCACCAGTGTAGCCCCGCATGCTCGACCGCTATGGTTGGCACACGGTCGTGCGCCGCATGAACCAGGCGCGTTGGCCGGTATCACACGACGCCGCGCGCCCTCAGGCCCGCCAGGGCCGCGGGCCGAATCCCCGCAAAACGGCCGAGCACTTCTTCGCTGTGGCTCCCAGGCACCGGCGCGGGCGCGTCGTAGGACGCCGGCGTGCGGCTGAACTTGAGCGGAAAGCCCGGCCCTTCGGCCGCCACCGCCGCATTGGTCAGCGGGTTGCGCAGCGGCACGATCATCTGGCGCTCGCGCAACTGTGTCCATCGCATCACCTCGTCGATCGAGCGCACGGTGCTGCACGGCACATGGACATGGGCCAGCGCCTGCACGATGTGGTCGCGCGCATGCCGGCGCGTCCAGGCGGATATGGCTTCGTCGATGGCCGCGTTGTTGGCCAGGCGCCAGCCCACGTCGCGCTGATCGGCATCCGGTCCCAGCGGGTGTTCGCCCAGGGTGCGCACCAGGGCCACCCAGTCGTCTCCCGTCGCCACACCGATCGCGATCCAGCCATCGAGCGCCGGATAGACATTGAAGGGGGAAAACCGCATCGCGCGGTTGGCCTGGCGCGCCGACACACCCAGGCGCTCGTAGCAGTCGATAGGCTCGTCGAACATGAGCGAGAACAGGCAATCGGCCATCGAGACGTCCACCGCCTGGCCTTCGCCGGTGCGCTCGCGGTGCAGCAGCGCAGCAACCACGCCACTGGCCGCCATGGCCCCGGCGATCGCATCGGACAAGGGCGTGGCCGCCTTGACCGGACCACTGTCCTCATGCCCGGTCAGGCTGACCAGGCCCACCGCCGCCTGCACCATCAGGTCGTAGGCCTTGGCATTGCGGTCGGGTCCGGTGGCGCCATAGCCGGTGAGCGAGCAATACACGATGCGCGGATTGATCGCGGCGACGGCCTCGTGATCGATCCCCAGCCGCCGCGCCACGCCCGCGCTGAAGTTCTCCACGATCACGTCTGCCTGCGCCGCCATCTTCAGGAAGATGCACCGGCCTTCTTCGGACTTGAGGTTCAGCGTCGCCGACTTCTTTCCCCGCGCGCGCTTGAGGTAGGCCAGGCCCATGTCCTGCCCGGACTGGCGCTCGAAGGAGACACCGCGATCGCCCGCGAACGGCGGCGCAAAGGCGGTCGGGTCACCGCCGCGGGGGTCGTCGATCTTGATGACCTCGGCGCCCATGCCGGCCAGCATCAACGTGCAGTGGGGCCCCGAGAAGAAGCGGGTCAGGTCCAGCACCACCATGCCATCGAGGATTTTTTTCATGGGCAGGCCAGTTCAATACGATTTCGGCAAGCCGAGGACCTTCTCGGCGATAAAGCAAAGGATCAGGTGCGGACTGATGGGGGCCAGGCGCGGTATCCAGGCCTCCCGCATGAAGCGCTCGACGTGGTATTCCTTCGCGTAGCCCATGCCGCCATGGGTCAGGATGGCGTTCTCGCACGCACCGAAACAGGCTTCGGCCGCCAGGTACTTGGCGGCGTTGGCCTCTGCCGCGCAGGGTTTGCCCGCGTCGTACAGCGCGGCCGCGCGCCAGCACATCAACTCCGCCGCCTGCAGCTCCATCCACGAGCGCGCGAGCGGGTGCTGGATGCCCTGGTTCTGGCCGATCGGCCGGTTGAACACGATGCGCTCGCCCGCGTACCTCGCAGCCTGATGGAGCGCCGCGCGGCCCAGCCCCACCGCCTCGGACGCAATCAGAATGCGCTCGGGGTTCATGCCATGCAGGATGTACTGGAAGCCCTTGCCCTCCTCCCCGATGCGGTCCGCCACCGGCACGCGCAGGCCATCGATGAACACCTGGTTGGAGTCGACGCACTTGCGCCCCATCTTCTCGATCTCGCGCACCTCGACCCGGCTGCGGTCCATGTCGGTGTAGAAAAGGGAAAGGCCGCTCGTGCCGGTGGCTTCCTCCACGGGCGTGGTACGCGCCAGCAGCAGCATCTTGTTGGCCACCTGGGCCGTGGAGATCCAGACCTTCTGCCCCGTGACTTCGTAGTGGTCGCCCTGGCGCACGGCGCGGGTCTTGAGCTTGAGGGTATTCAGGCCGGTGTTGGGCTCGGTCACCGCGAAGCACGCCTTGTCCTCGCCTCGGATCAGGCCGGGCAGCCAGCGGGCTTTCTGTGCTTCCGTGCCGAACACCACCACGGGGTGCAGGCCGAAGATGTTCATGTGCACCGACGAAGCACCCGAAAGCCCCGCCCCGGTGGCGGAGATCGACTGCATCATGACGGCCGCTTCCGTGATGCCCAGCCCCGAGCCACCATGCGCCTCGGGCATGGCGATACCCAGCCAGCCGGCATCGGCCAGAGCGGCGTGGAACTCGTGCGGAAACCCGCCCTCGCGGTCCTTCTTCGCCCAATGGTCCAGGTCGAACGGCGCGCACAGCCGCGCGACGCTCTCGCGGATGTTCTCCTGGTCTTGGCTGAGCTCGAAGCTCATGCCACGGACACCGGCCGCTTGGGTGCCTTCGGCTCGATCACCACACCAGGGGCGGCCTTGGAGAAGCCCCTTTCGAACAGGCGGCGTTCCAGCAGCGGCATGCGGTCGTAGCCCCAGAACTGCTCGCCGGCCACGTCGAAGAAGGGCGCACCGAACACCCGGTCCTGCAGGGCTTCCTGCCGGGCTTCCTCCAGCGCGGCCACGCCCGCGCCCGTGAGGTAGGCCAGAAAATCGCCGCGCGGGAGGCCCAGGCCCGTCAGGACTTCGGCCACCGCCTCGGGCTGGTCGATCTCCAGCTCGCGCACGAAGAAGCGGCGGAACACCTCGCAGCCGAACTCGCGCAGCAGGCCGTGCTGCTGTGCGAACAGGCCACCCATGAGCGCCGGCCTGCTGTCATAGATCTTGATCGGCGGTTCGAACTGCAGGCCGCGCGGGCGGCCCCAGCGGCGCAGGTCGATGAAGGAGTACTGGTACTTGTATTCCGAGTACGTGCTGCGCTCCGAAGCGCCCCGCTGGCGCACCTCGAACGGCAGCCAGCGCACGGTCACGTTGTATTTCTCGGGCAGGTCCAGGCCGGGTTCGAAAGCCAGCCATGAATAGGGACTCTTGAAGTCCGAATACATCTTGACGACGGGAAGTTCCTGGTTCATGTTCAATCTGCCTTGGCACCGCTGGCGCGCACCACGGCACCCCATTTGACGATTTCGGTTTTGATGAAGGCGCTGAACTCGGCGGCCGAGTTCGCGACGATTTCCGCACCCAGTGGCGTGAACTGGGCGCGCGCCTCGGGCGAGCGAAGGCCCTTGACGGCGGCGTGGTTGAGCTTTTCGATGATCTCGGGCGGTGTCCTGGCCGGCGCCACCAGACCAACCCAGGCCGTCGCATCGAAGCCGGGCAGGCCCGATTCCGCGATGGTGGGCACATCGGGTGCCAGGGTCGCGCGCTGGGCGCTGCTGACACCGAGGATGCGCAGCTTGCCCGACTGGGCCAACGGCAGGATGGAGGAAGCGGGCTCGAACATCAGCGGTATCTGCCCGCCCATCAGGTCGCTCAGGGCCAGCGGCCCGCCGCGATACGGCACATGCGCCATCTTCACACCAGCCACGCTGGCGAAGTATTCCATCGTGATGTGATTGGTCACGCCCACGCCACTGGAGCCGAAGTTGACCTTGCCCGGGTTGGCCTTGGCGTGCTGGATCACCTCGGCGATGTTGCGCGGCGCGAAGCTTGGCGAAGCCACGAGGAACATCGGCATGGCGTTGACCAGGGTGATGGCTTCCAGGTCCCGAACGGGGTCGTAGGGCAGGTTGGCGTACAGCGTCGGATTCACCGCGATCGGGCCGCTGGAGCTCATCAGCAGCGTGTAGCCATCGGGCGGCGAATTGACCACCTGCATGGTGGCGATGATGCCGCCCGCGCCGGCCTTGTTCTCCACCACGAAGCTCTGCTTGAGCTCCTGCGAGAGGAAGTGCGCGACGGCGCGCGCGGTGACGTCGGTGGCCGAGCCGGCGGGCTGGCCCACGACGATCTTGACGGGACGGTTCGGGTACGCGCCCTGCGCCCACGCCCCCGCGACGCATGCGAGCGCCGCCGCCGCCACCGCGCACTTGGTGAGCGCGCGTCTTGCAGTAAATCTTCCGGTCATGCTTGTCTCCTGTTCGTTCATGTTCATGAAAGCATCGGATCACGTACCAGCACCTTGTGGGCATGCAGGTCGTTGATTTCTTCTTGGGACATCCCCAGAAACTCTTCCAGCACGTCGCCGTTGTGCTGGCCCAAAAGATCGGCGTGCAGTTCTTGCACCGGCGCCCAGCCGGAGTAACGGATCAGCGGCCCCGGAATGTCGAAGGCGCCCAGCAGCGGGTCGTTCACGCGCCGGACGGTGCCCCTGTCCTGCAGATGGGGATGGCGCATGGCCTGCGGCAGCGACAACACGGGCGCGCAGGGAATGCGGAATTCGTCGAGCCGGGCGAGCGCGGCGTCGCGCGATTCGAAGCCGGACAGCCATTGCTCCACGATCGTGACGATGTCGTCGTTGTTGTCGCGGCGCAGGACGGCGCTGGCAAAGCGCGTATCGGTCAACAGCGCAGGCATGTCGAGCGCGCCGACGAAGGCTTCCCACTGGTGCGGCAGCACGGCCAGCGCCACGTAGCCATGCTCCCCGCAACGGAACAGGCCCGTCGGCCCGCCATCCGGATGCTGGGATCCGGTGCGGCGTGGCTGGTGGTTCTTGCGCAGAGACACCCGCGGCAGAGCCGCCTCGTGCATGCTGAAATAGGTGTCGATCAGCGAGGCATCGATGTACTGGCCTTCGCCGGTGCGCTCGCGGTGCAGCAGGGCGAAGCCGATCGCCATGGCCGCCGCAATGCCGGTGGCCGTGTCACCGATGGCCATGCCCGGCAACGCCGGCGGGCCATCGGCGTCGCCGATCAGGTCGCCGATGCCCGAGTAGGCCTGAGCGATGTAGTCGTAGCCGGGCTTGGCGGCCAGGGGGCCGCTCTGGCCGGCCAGCGACACCGAGCACATGATGAGCTTCGGATGGATCGCGCGCACATCGTCGTAGCCCAGCCCGGCACGCTCCATCACGCCGGGCGAGAAGTTCTCCACCAAGATGTCGAATTTCGGCAGCAAGCGCTGGATCAGCGCCAGGCCGCGCGGGTGTTTGAAATCCACCGCCAGCGAGCGCTTGGAATGGTTGTGCTGGAAATAGAACGTGCTTTGCGAGGACGTCACCGTCTGGGGCTTGAGGCCGCTGAAGCGCGTGCGGTCGCCAAACGGCGGCAGCTCCACCTTGACGACGTCCGCGCCGGCCTCGGCCAGCAGGCGGGTGCAGGTCGGCCCGGCCACGATCTGCGACAGATCGAGCACGCGGTAGCCGCACAGCATGGGCAGGCGCGGCGCGTTCATCGGCGCGCGAACTGCTTGTCGCCAAACAGCGTATCCCAGCGCTCTCCTTCGGGCCTCTTGCCGGGCTTGCCGATGCGCTCGGACATCACCGCCAGGCCGCGCTGCACGGCGGGGCGTTCGCGCACCTGGGCGTACCAGCGCTGCAGGTGCGGAAAATCCTGCAGGTTCTGGCCCTGAAGCTTGTGCGCGCGCAGCCAGGGGTAGGTGGCCATGTCGGCGATGGAATAGTCCTCCCCGCCCAGCCAGGTCGATTGCGCCAGGCGCTTGTCGACCACGGCATAGAGACGCCCCGCCTCCTTGGTGTAGCGATCCACCGCATACTGCAGGGGCTCCTTGGTGTAGTTGCGGAAATGGTGGGCCTGTCCCAGCATCGGCCCGATGCCGGCCATCTGGAACATCACCCATTGGATAACGCCATAGCGCGCGCGCGGCTCCTGCGGCATGAAGCGCCAGCCGGCTTTCTCCGCGAGGTACATCATGATCGCGCCGGACTCGAAGAGCAAGATGGGTGCGCCTCCCGGGCCGTCGGAGTCGACCAGGGCCGGGATCTTGCTGTTGGGGTTGATCGCCATGTACTCGAGCGAGAACTGCTCGCCCCGCCCGATGTGCACCGGCACCACGCGGTACGGCAGGCCCAACTCCTCCAGAAGAATGGAAATCTTGTAGCCGTTGGGCGTGGGCCAGAAGTACAGGTCAAGCATGAGACCGCACCTTGCCCGCGATGACGCCATCGGTCGGCGCCGCATGGCGCGAAAGCCCTTTGTCGATGAGTGTCTGCCGCAGCACATCGAGGCGGTCGTGGCCCCAGAACGGTTCGCCATCGACGATGAAGTACGGCACGCCGAAGCAATGGTCCGCATCGGCCTCCTGCTGGCAGCGCTCGTAGTCTTCCAGACCCTGTCCGTGGAGGTACGCCTCGCACTCGCCCCGCGACATCCCCAGGCTCTGCACCAGATCGAGCACAGGCTCGGGCAGGTCGGCCTCGAACTCGCGCAGGAAGAACCGGCGGTAGACCTCCAGGCTGTATTCGCGCAGCAGGCCGTGCTTTTCGGCGAACAGGCCGCCGATCAGGGAAGGCCGGGTGTTGTAGATCTTCAGCGGTCCCCTGAAATACATGCCACGCTCGTTGCCCGCGCGGCGCCCATCCATGTACGAGTACTTGACCTTGAACTCCGAGAACTCGCTGCGCGCACCCTTGTCCTTCAGACGCAACTGGAACGGAATCCAGCGAACGTGAACGCGAAACTCCTTGGCGAAATCGAGGCAGGGCTCGAAGGCCATGTAAGCGTATGGGCTCTTGTAGTCCGAGAACATCTTGAGCACCATGAGGTCTTTTTCGATCATGCGATTGGTCTCCTGATGCGCCGATGGTAGGAATCGCGTCTGCGCCAGTCCAATAGGAACCGCGCATCCAGGCATAAGGACCACTTATGCTGGCGCGGCACACTGGCACCTTCTTGGGAAAAAACATGGAATTGCGGCAGCTCAAATACTTCGTGCGCATCGTCGAGCTCGGCAGCCTCTCGCGCGCCGCGGCTGACCTGTACATCGCACAGCCCGCGCTCAGCCAGCAATTGGCCAGCCTCGAATCCGAGTTCGAACTGCGCCTGCTGGTGCGCAGTTCGCGGGGTGTTTCGCCCACGCAGGCGGGCGAGACGTTCTACCGCCACGCACAGGCGGTATTGAGGCAAATGGAGCGCCTGCAGGCCGATGTGCGCAACACCAGCGACGGGCCTTCGGGCATCGTGTCGGTCGGCATGCCGCCGAGTGTGGCCAACATGCTGGCGCAGCCGCTGGCCTGGGCCGTGCGCGAGCGCTTTCCACGCCTTCGCCTACAGATCCGCGAAGACATGAGCGGCCCGTTGGAGGAGTTGGTGGCCAACGGCCGCATCGAGATGTGCCTGCTTTTCGACCGCGCCGAGATGCCCGTCGGCGGCACGGCCCGGCGCACCAACATGTCGTATCTCAATGTGCAGCCGCTGCTGACGGAAGAGTTGTTCCTGCTGACCGCTGGTCGCGATCCCGCGGGCGATCCGATCAGCGTCGAGGACGCAGCCAAGCACCGTTTCGTTCTGTTTCCAGGGCCTGTGAACGCGACCCGGAAGATGATCCAGGAGGCCTGGGACAAGGCCGGGCACACGCTGGACATCGTCGCCGAGCTGGACTCGATCGCAACCATCAAGCAACTTGTGGCTCAGGGCATGGGAGCCACAATCATGTCGGCTTCCGCCCTGTCGACCCAGCACTCTGAAGGCCTGACGGTGCGCCGCATCGAAGGCGTGAACCTCAAACGCCGGGTGTGCCTGTGCACCTACAACGTGGCGGCCATTGGCGACGCGGCCGAGCGGGTAATCGATCTCATCAGCGAGATCGCCCTGTCGTTGGTGCGTGCTGGCACTTGGCATGGGGCCACACCGATCCCGCCGGAACCGGAGGTGGGTTCCGCCACGGAGTGCTGAATCGGCATACCGCTAGCCGCGTAAGGATGCCTATCGATCCAGCAGCCCCTGCCGTGAGATGAGGAACGATTCGCCATACGACAGCTCGTGCAACGAGCAATCACCGTAAGTGATCACGGGCGAACCAAACGAGGGACTGGCATCGGGGATCTTTATGATGGCCGCCAACGTAGCCCCACCCCTCGAAAGCCTGCCGCATGCTCGACCGCCTCAACGCCCTTTATCCCGTGCGCTACACCGCGCTCGCGCTGTGCGTGCTCATCGCGCTGCTCAGCCTGTTCACGCTGGTGGGCTTCGGGGTCGGCGGCTGGAGCCTGCTGCTGTTCGGCGGCCTCTCGGCACTGGGCATCTGGGACCTGCGGCAGACCCGCAGTTCGGTGCTGCGCAACTACCCCATCATCGGGCACCTGCGCTTCATGCTGGAGCAGATCCGCCCCGAGATACGGCAGTACTTCCTGGAAGGCGACAACGAGGCCACGCCGTTCTCGCGCAGCCAGCGCAGCCTGGTCTACGCGCGCGCCAAGGGCGAAACCGACAAGCGCCCGTTCGGCATGCAGCTCAATCCCGCCGCCGACGGCCACGAATGGCTGAACCACTCGCTGCAGCCCAGCAGCCTCGACTCGCACGACTTCCGCATCGCCATCGGCGGCGAAGCCTGCGCGCAGCCCTACGAGGCCAGCATCTTCAACATCTCGGCCATGAGTTTCGGCTCGCTCTCGGCCAACGCCATCCTGGCGCTCAACGCGGGCGCGCGGCGCGGCGGCTTCGCGCACGACACCGGCGAGGGCTCGATCTCGGCCTACCACCGGCTGCACGGCGGCGACCTGATCTGGGAGATCGCCTCGGGCTACTTCGGCTGCCGCGACGACATCGGGCGCTTCGACCCCGAGCGCTTCAAGGCCAATGCGCTCGATCCCCAGGTCAAGATGATCGAGATCAAGCTCAGCCAGGGCGCCAAGCCCGGCATGGGCGGCATCCTCCCGGGCGCGAAGGTCACGCCCGAGATCGCCGCCGCGCGCGGCGTGCCGGTGGGCCTGGACTGCATCTCGCCCCCGGCGCACAGCGCGTTCACCACGCCGCTGGAAATGATGCATTTCATCGCACGGCTGCGCGGGCTCTCGGGCGGCAAGCCGGTCGGCTTCAAGCTGTGCATCGGCCACCCCTGGGAATGGTTCGGCATGGTCAAGGCCATGCTGCAGACCGGCATCACGCCCGACTTCATCGTGGTCGACGGCGCCGAGGGCGGCACCGGCGCGGCGCCGCTCGAGTTCATCGACCACGTGGGCGTTCCCCTGCAGGAGGGCCTGCGACTGGTGCACAACACGCTGGTGGGCGTGAACTTGCGCGATCGCATCCGCATCGGCTGCGCCGGCAAGGTGGTCAGCGCGTTCGACATCGTGCGTGCCATGGCCATCGGCGCCGACTGGTGCAACAGCGCGCGCGGCTTCATGTTCGCGCTCGGCTGCATCCAGGCCCAGAGCTGCCACACCGGCCACTGCCCCACCGGCGTGACCACGCAGGACCCGGTGCGCCAGCAGGCGCTGGTGGTGCCGGACAAGGCCGAGCGGGTCTACCGCTTCCACCAGAACACGCTCAAGGCGCTGAAGGAACTGGTGCAGGCCGCCGGCCTGCGGCACCCGCGCGAGATCACCGCGCACCACCTGGTGCGCCGCGTGAGCGAGAACGAAGTGCGCCTGCTCGCCAGCCTGCTGCCGTCCACCCCGCCCGGCGCCCTGCTGACCGACCTGGGCGCGCAGCACGCGGTGTTCACGACCTACTGGGATCTGGCGAGCGCTGAGCGGTTCGGGTTGGCCTGAACGGCGTGGTCAACCAACGGAACGCGGGATACCCATGGCCTGCGCGTAGGCGTTCCACACCGCGGCGGGCTGGCCCGCTTGCCAGTGGAATCCGTCCAGGCGCTGGCGAAGCAGGCCGTGCCGGGGCCAGTCGGCCAGCGGCAAACCGTCGACATAGGTCTCCTTGCCTGCGATGGGCAACGCCACGCGCCGCGCCTGCTGGGGATCGCGCAGCACGGATTTCGGATCCTCCCCGCGGGCGACACGTTCCATCTCCTCGAAGTAGCGCCGCCGCATCATGGCAACCCCCTTGTCGCTGCTAGCCAGACGCTCCCGCGTGCGGTCGGCGATCTCGCCCTGGCCCACCCACGCGATGAAGTCCTGGTTGAGCACGTGCGTGTCGATCCACTCGCCGCGGGCGTCGCGCAGCGGCCCTTCCCAGACCGGCACCTCGCCTTGGACGTACGGCTCCTGCTCGGGGGGTACGCGCGTGAAGAACCAGCCGATGCTCAATGTGTTGCGGTCGTCGATCGGGACGCGCCACTCGAAGTGGTCGCCCAGATAGAACGCCTGGGGCCAGAGCGCCACGCGGCCGATCTGCCATACGGGATTGGTGTCGTTCATGCCTTCGCGGATGCGCTTGTAGATGAAGCCGTGCTCGAACTCCGCGAACTCGACTTTCAGATGCCGCGCCGAACGCCGCTCCCGTTCTCCGGCAAGGTACAGGCTCCAGTTGTCGTGCGTCCACTCGAAATGAACGGGGTCGCAGGAGTTCTCCTGGCACTGGAACCAGTTGCACGGCACTTCGGTGACCACGATCTCGACAAAGCCATTGCCCCAGGTGAAAGGCTCCCACACGGGAAGCTCGGGCGCCGGCAGCGGCCCCATGTAGGCCCACACGAGGCCTGCCAGTTCACGCAGCGGATAGCTCCCGACCGCGATGCGGTTGCGCAGGGCCGCGCCCTCGCTGACGGTGGTGTCCTCATACGGCCTTTCGACGCAGGCGCCGTCGGGCGCGAAGGCCCAGCCGTGGTAGCTGCAGCGCAGCGCTGCCCGCTCGACGAAACCGCGCGAGAGATCGGCCCGGCGGTGGGGGCAGTGGCGCTCGGTCAGGCCCGGTGTGCCATCGAGCGTTCGGAAGAGCACCAGGTTCTCGCCGAGCAGCCGGATGGGACGCACACCGCCGGCGGGCAAGGTGCTGGAGCCAGCGATGGGAAACCAGTAGCGCCGCAGGAGTTCACCCATCGGCGTGGCAGCGGCAACTTCGGTCAGGGCACGATTCTGTTCGACAGTGAGCATGGGGCGGCGTCCGGAAAGTGAAGAGGCCGCCGATGATGGTCGCCGCGGTCACGGGCGTCCATTCAATAATTTTTTGAGGTCGATCAGGAAAAATAAGACGCCCTGTTCTCGCCTTGCTCACGCAACCACTCGACCGCACGGCGCGCGGGGCCGGGCAGGATGCCCGAGCGGCGGTACGAGACACCCGAGCGCTGGACCCGTGTGAGCTCCACGATCTCGATCTCGCGCAGACGCCCCAGGCCCTGCGCCTGCAGCATGTGGCGCGAAGCAAAGGTCAGCAGCGGCGTGGACGCCGCGAGCGCGGGCAACGGCGCGGCGACGCTGGCCTGCAGTTGGACGATGGGCCGCGGCAGGCCGGCATGGTCGAAAACGGACTCGAGCCAGGCGCGCGTGCCGTCGACCGGCGAGGCCAGGGCCCAGCGGCAACCTGTCAGGTCGTGCAGGCAGGGATGATCCTGCGCGAAAACCGGATGATCGATCGCGGCCACCGCGACGAGCACGTCTTCGCCCAGCGGCTCGGTGGCGATGTCGTCATGCCCATCGAGCGTGCTGCCCAACACCAGGTCGATGCGGCCCGAACGCAGGGCCTGCACGAACAGCGGGCCGTTTCCATAGAACAGGTCCAGGCCGATGCCAGGCGCGGTCTGCAGAAAATGCGCCACCAATGGCGGAACGACGCTCTGGGCGGCAAGAGGACCGGCGCCCAGGCGCAACGTGCCGCTCAGGCCCTGCGCCACATCCGTCACCTCGCGCATCGCCTCATCGGACGCGGCCCGCAGCATGCGTGCGCGCTCCAGCATCACCTTGCCGGCCTCGGTCGGCACGACACGGCCACCACCACGCTCCAGCAGAGGCCCACCCACGCTGTCCTCGAGGCGGATCAGGCAGGCCGTCAACGCGGGCTGGCTGCGGCCGATGCGCTCGGCAGCGCGACCCAGATGGCCCGCCTCGACCATCATTTCGAAGTAATACATATCCCTGAGGCTGGGCTTGTTCATGTTGCTTCTCGCACGGCGGTGGCCGCTGATGGACTCTACCCCAGCGTCGCGTCGCTGTGGGGAAGCACGCCCATGGGGCGTTTTTAGGAATTCCTGCGATTTATGAATGAATAGAAAGTATTGAATGGACGTGATGATTCACTGCTGCGAACATGAGGCCCATCATGCACAGCAGGCAGATCGATTTCGAACGGCCCCCGATGGGCACCTATCTCAATTCCGGAGCGGCCGCGCGCAACGGCCTTCGCATCAACCGCTTCTGCTACGACCTCCGGGAGCCCGCACGGCGCGAGGCCTTCCGGGCGGACGAGGCGAGCGCGATGGCGGCCTACGGACTGGACGAGGCCGAAACGGCTCTTATCCGCGAGCGCGACTGGCTCGGCCTGGTGCGGCGGGGCGCCAACATGTTCGTTCTCGTGCGGCTCACGCACCTGTGCGGCGTCAGCCTCCCGGCGGCGGGTGCGCAGATGCGCGGCGAATCGCTGGAGCGCTACCTGGCCGGGCGCGGCGCGACATCCAAGGAAGGGCGTTGACCATGGGACGAATCATCGGCGGCATCGGATCGCCACACGCACCCGTGATCGCGGGACTGATCGACAAACAGGACTGGAATGCGCCGCAGTGGAAGCCGCTGATGGATGGTTTCCTGCCGATGCGCAACTGGCTGGAACAGCGCCGCCCACATGCGGCCATACTGATCTACAACGACCACGCGACGACATTTTTCTTCGACCGCTACCCGACGTTCGCGATGTCCACCGCGCCTGAGCACCCGATCGCCGATGAAGGCTTTGGCGCGCGTGCCATTCCGCCATTGCCGGGCGACGCGGACTTCGCCTGGCATGTCGCCCACAGCCTGGTGGACGACGGGTTCGACATGATGGTGTGCCAGGACATGCCGCTCGACCACGGCGCGCTCACGCCGGTCTCCGCACTCTGGAAGCACGAGAACGGCACATGGCCATGCCCCGTGCTGCCGATCGCCGTGAATGTGCTGCAGTTTCCCGTGCCCTCGCCCGCCCGGCTCTTCAAGCTCGGGCAGGCGCTGCGGCGCGCAGTCGAGAGCTGGCCCGGCCACTACGATGTGGTCGTCATCGGCACCGGGGGCCTGTCGCATCAACTGCACGGCGAGCGCTTCGGTTTCAAGAACCCCGAGTGGGACCACGAATTCCTGGACCTGCTCGAATCCGACCCCGCCCGGCTGACATCGCTGCGGCTGCAGGATTTCATTGAACGCGGCGGCGCAGAAGGCGCCGAGGCGATCATGTGGCTCGTGATGCGCGGCGCCCTGTCGCCAACGGTCCGCTGCCTGCACCGCAACTACCACGACCCTCTGAACACCGGCTTCGCGCAGGTGATCTATGAAGAGGCCGGTGCCTGAGTTTTTTGCTTCGCAACCTTGGAGCCTTTATGCCCAATACCCTCATCGAAACCCGCAAAGGCTGGATCACCGACCCGGCCGCCGTCATCGACGCCGTCCAGTCCGCCATGGTGTCCGGTTTTCAGATCCCCCCGAACGACCGCACGGTGCGGCTGATCGAACACGCGCCCAGCCATTTCGCCGTGCCGCCCGAAGTAGGCGAGCGCTACACGATCGTGGAGAGCAAGGTGGTCTCGGGCCGCTCGATCGAGTTGAAGCGCGCGGTGTACAAGGCCATCGCCGACAACCTCGAGAAACTCGGCGTGCCGCGCAACGAGATCAAGGTGTCCCTGATCGAAGTGCCTGCCGACAACTGGGGCGTGCGCGGCGGCATGGCGCTTTCGGATCTAATGGCACAGTCCAAGAAGGCCTGACACCCGCCCACTGGCGCCCGTGGGCGCTGCGCAAGGCATGAAACGAAGCCACCGCGGCAACCTGCCGCGGTGGTTTTTTTAATATGTGGTGGGTGATCAACGCTTCTTCTGCGCGAGCACGTCCGACAGCATTTGTCCTCCACGGATGCCGGCGTCGTCGGTGGAGTGCTCGACCAAGTCGATCTTCATGTCCGCGCGCGGGACGCCGAGTTTCTCGAGGTTGTCGACGATCGCCTGGTACGTGGCTCGCTTGCGTTCGAGCGGACGGCCCTTGACCACCTTGCTCTCCACGATCGTGTAGCGCTCGCCCGCGCCCGGCGGCACGGCGAACCGCTCCGCCGGATGCTCGATGAGCCGGACGGAGCGATCGCGCTCGGGAATTCCAAAGTCGGACACCATGGCGGATTGCACCGCGTTGATGATCGCCGCTGGATCCTGGATCCAGCCGGCTCGCGTTTCGATCAGTGTGTGTGGCATGTCGGTCAGCAGAAAGAAGGCGGAAGATGCGCGCGTCAGGCTTGCGCCGCGGCAGCCGCGGTCGGCGTGCCCAGCCGCGCGAGCCGTTGTTCGATGGCAGCGGCGTCTCGCATCGCCAGGCGAGCCAGTGCGATCTGTCCCTGCTCCGCGCTGGCGGCGGCCGGATCGCCGAAGTAGCCGTCCGGTGTCTTGCGCCGGGCCTCTTCGAAGCCGCGGCGCCACTCCGCCAGGTCGGCAGGCCCGTAGTCGGTGGACTTGAGCGTGCGCCGGATGTCGTCGCGCACGAGCGACGGGTAGGCACACAGCATCATCGACGACTCGCGCTGGCCGGCATGGACGTCGACGTACTTCGGCGGCGCATCCGGCTGCGCGGGTACGGTGGTTTTGAGATTGAGCTGGAAGAAGCGCGACTCCGCTTCGGGCTGCGGCGCGTGCAAGGTGATGTGCGGGTCTTTCAGGTCAATGCCCAGGCGCGTGGCCATGGCGGTCTCCGTGACGTAGCTGATGTCCAACCCCGTCTCGGCAACGCCCTGGACGATGCCCTCGTGGATCGTCCGGTTGTGCATCGCGTCGCCATGTCCCGTGAAGCAGAACACGTGGCGAAAGCCGTCGGTCTTGAAACTGGCGAAAACCTCGCCCATCAGCGCCTTCATGGTGCCGGGGCTGACGCGGTACGACGCAGGAAAGCCACCCGAGGCCTGGTTGATGCCCCAGTAGTACGCCGGCACGATCAGCGCGCGAATCCCGCGCTCGGCCAGCATGGCCTTCACCCGGCGCAGCCGGGCCGAGGGAATGTAGACGTCGGTACCGGTCGGCAGATGCGGCCCGTGCTGCTCGATCACGCCGAACGCCCACAGCAGGATGGCGCCTTCCTTGGCCGCCGCGTCGACGTCGAACCAGGTCATCTCGGCGATCGTGTCCGCGAATATGTCCGGGTGCCGCTGCGGGGGTGGTTCTGCAGTCTCAGGAATGGTTTCATTCATGTTCATCGGAAGGTCCTTCGGGTAATGCGGCGGCCGCAGGGGGAGCCAAGCCCCCTGAGACAACCGGGAAACGGAGCCCGTGGCGCGGGCAAAAAGAGGTGATTTACTTGACGGTGTCCGCCTCGAATTTCCTGGCGCGTTGCACGATGGCCGAGGCGTCGAAGTCGTTGAACTGGGCGACGAACTGGTTCGTGAAGATCTGATCGTCGGCGATCTGCATGCCACGGGGCAGCGCACCACTTTCCTGCAGGGCGGCCTTGTACCCGTCGATGTTTCCGGCGGGGAACGAGCCCCAGCTCCGCTTGTTGTCCGGGAACATGGTCCGCGCGTGGAAGTTGGCCTTCAACACGGTGATGGTCTCGTCGGTCCAGGCCTTCTCCTGCCCCGGCGCGGGCCGGCTCTCGGGCGAAGCCGCCCACTGGGCGCGCACGCATGCGGCCATCGCAGCCTCACAGGCAATGGTCGATTTGGCCAGTGCGCGCCCCATGGCGGCGATCAGCTTCGGCTTCTGCTGGATGGTGTCCACGTGCGTGAACAGGGCCTGCGCGAACGCGCCCTGCAGGCTCTCGGGGTAGGGAATCTGGCGCACCGCCATGCCAGCCAGCTTCATCTTGGCGTTTTCCGAGAACGGCGTGTTGAGCGCATCGACCTGGCCCGATGCCAGTTGGCGCCAGGACGCCGCGCCGATGCCTGTGGGAACTTTCTTCACCTCGTTGTCCCAGTTGACGCCGACGTCCTTGAACGCGGCGCGCGACAGCACGTTCACGCCGGTCGCGGCGCTCATGATGCCGACTGTCTTGCCGCGCAGCTCCGACAACTGCGTGATGCCGCTGGACTCCAGCACGTGGAAACCCACCATGTTGGCGCGCATGAGGTTGTAGACGAAGCGCACGGGCGCAGGGTCGCCCTTGCCGTAGGCCACGAGCGGGATCGTCGCGTCGAGCAGGCCGAACGTCACCGACTTGTTGACGACCTGAGGCACCAGCACGCCGCCGCCACCGAACGTCACGATCTGCAGATCGATGCCTTCTTCCGAGAAGAAGCCCAATTGCCGGCCGAAGAAGATGTCCGATCCCGAGACGCTGGGGCTGGTCGGGAAACCGAGCACGACCCGTTCGTTGGCGAGGCTGCCCGTGGCGGCCAGAGCCAGACCAAGGCCCGCGAGGGCGCGAGAGATTTTCATGGGGAACTCCTGTGGGTTGAGGGAAGGAAAGTCACAGCCAGAACACGACGCGGCGCTGCACGAACCGCACGGCGAGCCCGCCGATCACACCCAGCACCGACAACACGACGACGGTGGCGAACATGATGGACAGATTGACGTCCTCGGCGCGCGACTTGAGCACGAAGCCCAGGCCTTGCGAGGAAGCGATGAACTCGGACACCACGCTGCCGACCAGCGCGAGCGCCACCGACAGTTGCAGCGCCGAGAAGAAGTACGGTGCCGCCGCCGGGATGCGGGCATGCACCAGCACGTGCAGCGGCGAGGCCGACGCCGCGCGGTAGAGATCCACCAGTCGTGCGTCCAGCGAATGCATGCCGTTCACGATGCCGACGAACATCGGGAAGAAGCAGAGGACCGCCACCGTGATGATCTTGGCCTCGATGCCAAAGCCCAGGTAACCGATGATGATGGGAGCGATCGCCACCTTGGGCACCGACTGCGTCATCTGCACCAGTGGCGTGAAGAAGGCACCCAACGTGGGAATGAGGACCGCCAGGCCACCCACCAGCACGGCCGCCGCCACCGCAATCGCCAGGCCCGAGAGCGCCGACTTCAGCGTGAACGCGATGTGCGGCGCAAGAAAACCCTGCGTCAGGCTGAACCAGAGCGACTTGCCCACGTTCTGGGGCGCGGGAAGCACATGGGCCGGCAGTCCGCCCGGCCGGGTGACGAGGTACCAGACCAGGAGCAGCGTGCAGCCCGTGGCCAGGGTGGCAGCCAGGGTCTTTAGGAACTCTTTCATCATGCACCTCCCTTGTCTTCGACGCGCGCCGTGCGTTCCCAGAACACCACGCGGCGGTGCAAAGCCTTGACCCCCCCGGATGCGAGCACACCCGACACCGCGAGCAGCATCAGGGAGGCAAAGGCGGTCGACGCGTCGAGCGTGACCGACGCCACCTGGATCTGGTAGCCCAGGCCGGCCGAGCCCGCGATGAACTCCATGACCACGGCCGAGGTCAGCGCGAACAGCACGGTGATCTGCAGCCCGACGAACAAATGCCCGGCGGCGGCGGGTATGCGCACGGCCCAGAGCACGCGCCAGCGGCCCGCGCCGAAGGCCCGGTACATGTCCACCAGGTTGGGGTCGGTCGATTTCAACCCGGCATAGGCGTTGACGAACATGGGATAGAAGCACGACAGCGCCACCAGCGTGATAGGGCCGGCGATACCGAAGCCCAGCCAGACGAAGATCAGCGGCGCGAGCGCCACCTTCGGGATCGACTGCACGGCCAGCAGGTGGACCATCAGCAGCCGCTCGGCGGTGCGCGAGACCACCAGCAGCGCCGCCACCGCCACGGCAGCCACGACGCCGATCGCGTAGCCCGCCAGCGTCGATCCCAGCGTGGTGGCGACGTCCTTCCAGAGCTCGCGGCCCGCGAGAAGCCCCTGGTAAAGCGCCTGCACGACCTCGGGTATCGACGGCAGCACGCTGCGCGCGACCGTGCCGCTGGCGTAGAGCGCCTGCCACAGCAGCAGGATCACGGCCACCGCCGCCATGGGCGGCGCCGCACGGCGCCAATGCGCCGGACAGGACCATGGCCGGTTCATGACGGCTCCATCTCGTCGAACATGGCCCGTAGCTCGGCCGCCAGCGCGACGAAGCGCGGGTCGCTCATGGTGGCGGCCGTCCGCGGACGCGGCAGGTCCACGTCCAGGCTGCGGAGCACGCGCGCCGGCCGCGGCGACAGCACCAGGATCCGGTCGGACAGCGAGATCGCTTCCGGGATCGAGTGCGTGATGAACAACACGGACTTGCCCGTGCGCATCCAGATGCGCTGCAGCTCGTCGATCATGCGGTCGCGCGTGAGCGAGTCCAGCGCCGCGAAGGGCTCGTCCATCAACAGCAGCTTGGGGTCGTGTATGAGGCCGCGCGCGATGCCCACGCGCTGCTGCATGCCGCCGGAGAGCTCCGACGGGTAGTTGTTCGCGAAGGCCTCCAGCTTCATCATCGCGAGCAGTTCCATTGCACGTTCGCGCCCGCGGCGCACGTCGAGCTTCATCGCTCGGATCGGGACGAGCACGTTCTCCAGCACCGTCTTCCACGGCAGCAGCGTCGGCTGCTGGAACACGATGCCGACCTCGCTGCGCGGCCCGGCGATGACCGATCCCGCCAGCGAAATCGATCCGCCCGTGACGGGCAGCAGCCCCATGACGAGTTTGAGCAGGCTGGACTTGCCGCAACCTGAAGGACCGAGCACCGAGACGAACTTGCCATCCGGCACATCGAAACTCAGGCCGTCGAGCGCCTTGAGCGGACCCTGCCGTGTCGGGTAGACCAGATCGACGGCGTCCACACGCAGAGACAGGTTGCCGCTTGCCGGCGGCCCGGCCACGAGCGAGAGCGGTGGGGCTGTCGTGGACGCTGAGACGGGCGCAGCGCCAGCCGCTTCGGCTGGCGCCTGACGGCTCTTCAGGATCAGGGGTTGGGGCGAAATGTTCATGGGGATTCTGGAAAGAAGGAAGGCGGCAGCGACGACGGACGGCGGCGTCAGCGCATCGTGGACCAGGCGGTAGGGCGAAGGATCGCCGTACTCTGCTTGCGGTAGGGCACGAGCGAAGCAGTCACCTTGGCGAACTCGCCCCAGGCCGGGTCGGCGGCCACGGCGTCGCGCCGGCGATCGCGGTCGGCCAAACTGGAGTAGGCCCACATGTAGACGACCTGGTTGAGCGGGCCGGCTTCGGTCACGCCCATGAAGACGAACTGCCCGAGGTGGCGCTCCTGCACCGGCAGCGCAAGCTCCCGGTAGGCCTTGAGCCACGGCTTGAGCTTGCCCGGCAGCAGGTCGAACGTGCGCTGCTCCACCACGAAACCTTCGCCGGAGAACTGGCGCACGAACGGCTGGGTGGCGCTGTGGAGAGGGCCAAACGGGACCGTCTTCATCAAACGCGACTCCTGGTGGGCCAGCGCACCCAGCTCCATGCAACGGGCGCAAAACGCCTGCCACTGCGCATCCTGATCGCGAGCCACCGCCTGTTCGTGCCGGCGATCGATGTCCTCGATGCCGCGGATGAAGACCACCTGGTTCAGCACGCCGAACTCGACTTTGAAAAAGCCCAGTGGCTGGCCGAGGTGGCGGTCGGAAGCCGGGCCACCGAGGTCTTCGTAAAGCTTCAGCCACGCACCCAGCTTGCCGGGGTGCGCAGTGTAAGTGCAGTGTTCAACGTACATGAATGTTTTCCAATCGCGCGCGAGAGATACGAAGGTGGCCGCTCCACCGGACTGCGCTGCCGCAGAACAGCGAGGCAGGAAGCCGACCGGAATTGGCCTGATGTTTGCCCAGTGGATATATTCCGTCAATTCGATAAGATTTATCCATCCATAGATTCGGTTCATGTGATGACACCCAACCTGAGAGACCTTCTCTACTTTGAAATCGTGGCGGAGGAAGGGCAGATCGGCCGTGCGGCGCTGCGCGTGGGGCGCACGCAACCCGCAGTGACCAAATGCATCGACCGGCTCGAAAGCGCGTTCGGTACAACGCTGCTGGAGCCGGACGGCCGCGGCATCAGGCTCACGCCTGTCGGTCATGTGCTGCTGCAGCGCGCACGCGCACTGCGCGGCGCAACCGAGGAGGCTGTGCGCGAGGTCAATGACTTCGCGCAAGGGAACGCGGGCCGTATTCGCCTGGGCGCCGGAACGATCGCGGCCGATGACCTGCTGCCCGACATCTGCGAGGCTTTCATGCGACGGCATCCGCGCGTGTCGATCGACCTGCGCACCTCGCCGGGCCCGGAGCTGATGGAACTTCTGGCGCAGGGAGAACTGGATCTCGTGGTAGGCCTCTCCCCCGAAAACCATCCAGACATCACCACGCACACCATCGCGCGCGACGCCGTCGTCGTCGCGGCCCACCCGGCGCACCCGGTCTTCAAGCTGGGCAAGGTCACGTTGCGGTCGCTGCTGGAATACGGGTGGATCCTGCCGACGCTCAATGCGCCGACCCGCCAGTGGCTCAACGTCGTCTTCGAGTCCAAGGGGCTGCCCCGTCCGCGCGCCCATATCGAGGCCAATTCTCTGCCCATGCTGCCCCGGCTCATCTCGCGCACCGGCTTGCTGTGCTTCATGTCGCGGCGGACCCTGCACGGCAGCGGGGCTGGCAAGCTGCGCGAAGTCGAACTGAAGGAAACCACGCTGCACCGCCAGTTCGGGGTGAGCTATCGCCACGACCACTACCTGCCGCCAACGGCACAGTTGATGATCGACATGCTGGTCAAGAAAGGCAAGCAGACGTCCAGGCGCACCGGTGCGGAGGCCGACTAGGCCTTGCTCACGCCGATCGCGGCCGATGGCGTCAGTCGCTCACATCGGACAAGCTGACGTACTGTTCCGCGATGCTGCGCTGCGCGGCCTCGGAGGTCGATATGTACTCGAGTTCCGCCAGTTGAATATCCCGGTCGAATGGCGAGTGCTCGTTGAAGCGGTGCAGCAACCCCGTCATATAGGCCGAATAGCGGATCGTCTTCCAGGCACGCTGGATGCAATGCTCGCTGTAGCGGTCGAGTTCGGCGCGCGTCCCCTTCGAAAAGTAGTCGGCCATGCCGCGCGCCATGACACGAGCGTCGGCCACGGCCATGTTCAACCCCTTCGCCCCAGTGGGGGGAACGATGTGGACGGCATCGCCCGCCAGGAACAGCCGCCCATATTGCATCGGGCTCGCAATGAAGGCACGCAACTGCGCCATGTCGCGCTGGAAAATCTCGCCCTCCTGGACCTCGCTGCGCTGCTCATCGAACATGCGGGTGTGCAACTCGTCCCAGATGCGAGCATCCGACCAGTCTTCCGGTCGATCCGACGCGGGCACCTGGAGGTACAGCCTCGATATGCTGAGCGAACGGCGGCTGCACAGCGCGAAGCCCCGGTCGTGGTTGGCGTAGGTCATGTCGGGCAATGGCGGTGCCTTGACCAGCACCCCGAGCCAGGCGAAGTCGTAAGTGCGCGTGTAGGTGGTGATGGCGCCAGCGGGCGCGGCCCCGCGCGACACGCCGTGGAAGCCGTCACAGCCGGCGACGAACGCGCAAGCGAGCGTCTTCTCGACGCCTTCATGCCGGTAATGGACGCGCGGCGCGGAGGTGTCCAGGCCCTCCAACCGCAACACCTCGGCTTCGAAGATGAGAGGGTCGCCGGCCTGTACACGGGCTGCGATGAGGTCCTTCACCACCTCCTGCTGACCATAGATCTTCACGCTCCTGCCGGTCAATGCCGGCAGGTCCAGGTGGATGGTTCGCCCGCGGAAGCGCATGTCCAGACCCTCGTCCACCAAGCCTTCGCGCATCATGCGCTCGCCCAGGCCGAGGTTGTCGAGGGTGTCGATGGTGCCGGCCTCCAGCACGCCCGCACGCACCCGGCTCTCGGCATAGGCGCGGCTGCGCGATTCCAGCACCACCGCTTCGATGCCGCGCCGCTTGAGAAGATGCGCCAGAAACAGGCCGGCCGGGCCGGCACCGATGATCGCCACTTGCGTCGTCTGCATGATGTGTGCTCTTTTCATATCGAGGGTCAAAGGGAGGGCCAGGCGTCCAACGCGGCCAGGAGCCCCGCGGCCGGCCATGCGCAGGGGACGGGACCGATGAAAGTGAAACCGGTGCGCGCGGCGAACCGCCAGCCTTCCGGCGTGCGCCGCAGCGCGTCCTCGAACCCGCCCACGGCCAGCGTGCCCTGTCCGTCACCCGCATCCGTCAGCAGCACGCTGTGGCACCGTGCGCGCGCAGTAGCACCGTCCAGCAGGCCCACCACCGGCTGTGTCACCAGGTGCCGGCGGGGCGCATGCGCCGAACGGGCGAGAAAGGCGCGCAGGATGGCCTCGCGGCCGACGATGGGTCGGTGCGGGGCGCTCGGCCGCACGAAACAGGCGTCTTCCAGGAACAGGTCGGCCACCTCGTGCCAGCGCGCGGCGTCGTTGAGTTCGGCAAAGCGGCGCTGCAGATTCGCGATGGCGTGCAGATCCGATGCGAGGCCCGTGGCTGGCTCGGACGGGCTCACTGCGGCTCCACCGCCTGCGGCCGCAGAATGTCGTCCAGCAGCTCGTCAACCGTCACGACGTCGCCAAAGCTCTGGTAGACCGTCTGGAAGCCCACGTTGTGGTCGTCCTCGAAGCGCGCCGCGTTGGCGTCGGAGACCATCGACACGCGATAGTCGAGCATCATGGCGTCGCGCGCGGAGGTCTCGCAGCAGAAGTTGGTGAGCATCCCCGCAATGGCGACATTGCGGATGCCATGCGCCTCGAGCTGTGGCGGCAGGTCGGAGTGACCTGGAATGAATGCACTGAAGCGCTGCTTGTCGGCATAGATGTCGCCGGGCCGCGCGTCCAGGTCGGCGTGGAGCGCCTGACCCGGGCTTCCCTTGGTGAGGTTGTCGCGGTGCCGCCGGGCGTTCTCCGGCGTGAAGAAGTGGTCGTGGTACAGCGGCCAGAGACTGCGGCCGCCCTCACCCGCGACCATCTTCACCCAGGCGACCCGGCCGCCGCGCTCGCGAAACGCCCGGGCCAGCCGGTTGATGCCCGGAATGATGGCCACCGCGGCAGGCACGTCGCGCACGTAGAAGTCCTGCATGTCGATCACCACCAGCGCGCTTTCGCGGGGCTCGAAACGATCGAACACGCGGCGGCGGCCGCGCTTTTTCATCACGCGGTCGACCACGTACTGCGGCAGTACAAACGGCTCGGGCTGGCTCATGGCGGGATCTTTTGGCTCGGGGAGGAGGCGTGCGACACGGCCTCGGAGTGCGGTGCGCCTGACCGCGCTTCACGCCATGATGCCCGGCGCCTCTTCGTCACGAAACTGAAAAGATGCCACCATCCATTCGAAAAAACTTATAGTGCAACGGCGCGTATCGGAGTCCAGCCCAGGCATCGCGCCTGCAGCACACATGATTTCCTTCAATCCCCGCCATCTGCGGACATTCCTTGCCGTCGCTCGCGCGGGCAGTATCGCGCGCGCGGGCGAGAGCGTGCCTCGCGTGAAGTCCGCCATCACGCATGCGATCCGCGAGTTGGAGTCCGATCTGAACGTCCCCTTGTTCGAGCGCCATCCGCTGGGCATGCGGCTGACCGAGTTCGGCCACGTGCTGTGCGCGCGCACCGAAGGCATCTTCATGGAGCTGGACGCGGCCCGCACGGCGATGCAACGCACGTCCGGAGCCCGGCGCCTCAACCCCAACGCACCGATCTTCACGCTCGGCATCGGCCGTCAGCGCCTGCTCGTCTTCACGGAGCTCATGAAAACCTGCCACATGGGCGCGGTGGCCCGCCAGTTCGGCGTCTCCCAGCCGGCGGTGAGCCTGGCGCTTCGCGAGGTCGAGCAGGGCGTGGGCCAGGCCCTCGTCGAACGGGTGCCCCTGGGAGTGACACCCAACGCGCTGGGACGGCAACTGGCGCTCCATCTGCGGCGGGTGCTGTCCGAGATGGCCCGCGCGGAGGAGGAGATCGCGTATCTGCGAAGCGGCATCGCCGGGCAGGTCGTCGTCGGCACGCTCTCTCTGGGGCGCAACTGGCTGCTGCCACAGGCGATCGTTCGAATGGCGCGCGTCCATCCAGGCATCAAGGTGTCCACCATCGAGAGCGATCACGAGCACCTGACGACGTTGCTGCGCACCGCTGAAATCGATTGCATCGTGGGCGGGCTACGCCCGCAGAACACACTGGACGGGCTGATCGCGCGTCCGCTGATCCGCTCGGGCATCGTGCTGCTGGGCCGCCGTGGCCACCCTTGCTGCGAGGTGCTGCCGGTGGAAGGCTGGCCGGCGCTGGAGAAGGCCCACTGGGTGCTGCCGCACCATGGCACCTGGACCCGCACCACGCTTGAAGGCGTGCTGGCGCAGCGAGGCTTGTCGCCGCCGCGGATCGCCGTCGAAACGGCCGATGTCACCCTCACCCGCGCGCTGCTGCAAGGCAGCGACCTCGTCACAGCCGCGTCACCCTATCTGTTCCGCGACGAAATCCAGTCGGGCGAGTTGGCGGTGCTGCCCTTGAGGCCAGGCGCAACGCCCCGGGACATCGGCGTCGTCACGCGAGCGGATGGCACGGACACGGTGGCCAGCCGGCTGCTGATCACCGCACTCACCACGGTCGGTGCCGAGACCGAAGACGTGCACCCCGGCTAGGCCCGGGGCGGCACCGCGCTCACGGCGTGACGACCTTCGCGCCTTTTTCCAGCAGCAGCTCGCGCAGCACCGATCGGTGGCAGTGCGCCTCGTCCTCGCAATAACAGCCGACCGAGAAGTTGGCCTGGTGCGAGAGCGCGGCCAGCATGCCCAGGGTGTGCTGGTTCTCGGGCGTGTTCATCTCGGTGCGGTATTTGCGCTTGAAGGCCTGCCATTGCGCGGGCGTGCTCGCCGCGTGGGCGAGCTGGACGGTCTCGGGGCTCGGCGCGAGGTTCGGGTACCACACGTCGTACCAGTTGCCCGAGGCGAACTCGGCCTTGGGCACGCCGCGCGGCGGCCGCCGCACGGTGCCGATGCGCAGGCCCTCGCCCGGCGCCCTGTCGCTGCCCAGACGCACCACACGGATGGCCATGGTCGTGTCTCCTTCTTCCAGCTGGCTGCCGTGGACGGCCAACGGTCCGGCCGCCCACCCATTCGCTCATGGTACGCGCGAGCCGTCTTCCAGGAAACGCTCGTCGCGCTCGAGCACGCCTTGTTCGTCGTAGCGCTTGCGCCGCAGCAGCAGGCCGCGCTCGCCGCCGTGTTCGTCCTCGCGCCGCAGCACGCCTTGCTCGCTGAAGTAGCGCTGCCACCCCCAGAGACGACCATTGCGCTCGACGTTGACGGCCGCCGGCCGGCCGTTGTCCCAGAAGCGCTCGGTGACGCGCGCCTGCTCGCCGCCCTCGTGCCGGATCTCCTGGCGCAGCTTGGGCTGGCCATTCAGGTACCACTGCTGGACGCGCTGCTCGCGGCCATCGGCCCAGTGCGTCTCCTGCGTGAGCTGGCCGCTTTCGGCCCACTCGCGCGCGACGCCCTCGCGGCCAGCGCCGCTGCCGGACTCGCGCTCGACGAAGTCGGTCTCGCTGCGCGGCTGGCCCGAAGGGTAGAACACGCGCCGGATGCGGCGGCCGTCCTTCAGTTCCTCGCTGCGCGCGAGGCGGCCCTGTTCGTCCAGCGCGGTGGTGCGCTGCAGGCGCCCCCGCAGGTGGCTCACCGTGCCCGATGGCTTGCCGGCCTCGCGGTACAGCGTGACGTCGCTGGCGCGGCCGTGGTGGCCGCAGACCTCGCGGTCCTGCGGCACCACGCTGGCGGGCGCGCAGCGCAGCTCGCTGATCGAACCGTCGGCCAGGTAGCCGATGGTGAGCACGTTGCGCCGCTCGGCCGCGAAGTCCAGGCGCTGCAGGTGGCCGGCCGGCGCGAAGGTCTTCTGCACGCCGCTGGCCGAGCCGTTGTCGAGGTTCTCCGCCCTGCGCAGCGTGCCCCGGGCGTCGAAGGTGCGCGCCAGGCCGTGGCGGTTGCCGCGCTCGTTGACGCTGTACTCGCGCCGCTCGCCATCGCGCAGCACCATCACCACCGGCCCCACGAAACGGCCGTCGCGCAGGGTCTGTTCGCGCAGCCGCACCGCGCCGTCCTCGTCGGTGCAGCGCATCACGCCGCTCTTGCCGGCCGTGGTGTGGCCGTTGCTGGGGTTCACGGATTCGCCATTGAGCTCGCAGCGCGGGATGGCCCAGGCGTTCGCGCAGCAGGCGAGCGCCGCCAGGAAGAAGAGGTGGAATTCAATGCGCATCAGCGGCACTCCATTCGCGGCACACGCGCACGCCCAGTCGCTCGAGCCGGCGGGCCATGCACAGCACCGCGGCATCCTTGCTCACCAGCGTGGCGCGGTGGGCAGCGGCCAGGTCGATGAACTTCTGGTCGTCGCTGTCCTTGCAGGTGTAGGCGGCCTTGGGCGCGTCGGGCACCACGCGTGCGTGGCGGTCAAAGGCATCGAGCACGTCCTGCGCAGGCCGCGCCTGCGCGCCCAGGCGGCGCGCGATCGGCGGGTAGGCCAGCACGCGGGCCAGTTCCTCACGCATGGCGGCGGTCGCCAGCCAGGCGCGATCGGTGCGCGCCAGCGCCTCGCGCAGCGGCGCGGTGGCCGGGTCCTCGAAGACGAACAGGTCGAGCGCGATGTTGGTGTCAAGCACGACCGCTTCCATCCCGGAGACACCGGGGAACCAGCCTTGCCGGGCCTCTGTTGTCGCCTCTTCGAGGGGAGCGCGGCAGGAGTGTTTCATGTTTTCCGCGCCAGCAGGTCGAATCGGAACAGCCGGCATTCGATCGGTCCGTTCCACAGCGGCACGCGGCGCGACTCCTTGAAGCGCATCTTGCCGGGCAGCTTGAGGTCGGGCGTGAGCAGCCAGGCGCTCCAGCCGGCGTAGTGGTTTTTCCAGTGGGCGGCGAGCCGCTGGAAGAACTCGCTGCCGTCGCTGCCGTCGGCCATCTGGGCGCTTTCGCGCCCCTGGCCGACGGTGAAGGTGCGCGGCGCACGCCGCTGGGCGGCGCGTGCACCAGCGTTCTCGCCGGCCACGCCGGCGGCCGCGATGCGCTCGCCGTACGGTGGGTTGAGCAACAGCACGCCGGGCCGGTCGGCCGGCGGCATCCGCTGCAGGGCGTCGCCGCCGCGCAGCTCCACGGCCTGGGCCACGCCGGCCCGCTCGGCGTTGCGCTGCGCGAAGTCGACCATGCGGAACGACACGTCGCTGCCAAACACGATCGGCGCGTGCCCGGCCGGCCATTCGCGCTGCCGGCCCCGGGCCTCGTCCTTGAGGGCCTGCCACACGTGCGGCTGGAACGGCAGCAGCTTCTCGAACCCGAAGCGCCGCCGCAGGCCGGGCGCGATGCGCAGCGCGATTTGCGCCGCCTCGATCACCACGGTGCCGCTGCCGCAGCAGGGGTCGTACAGCGGCGCGATGGCCTCCAGCGGCTGTTCGGCGCAGGCGTCCCAGCCGGTGGCGGCGATCATGGCCGCCGCCAGCGTCTCCTTGAGCGGCGCGTCGCCCTTGTCCTCGCGCCAGCCGCGCTTGAACAGCGGCTCGCCCGAGGTGTCGATGTACAGGCTCAGGGTGTCGGTGGTCAGGTGGGCGTGGATGCGCACGTCGGGCCGAGCAGTGTCCACGCTCGGGCGCTCGCCGCCGCGTTTGGCACGGAAGCGGTCGCACACCGCGTCCTTGATCTTGAGCGCGGCGAAGTTCAGGCTGGTCAGCGGGCTGTGCTGCGCCGTGACCTCGACCTTGAGGGTCTGCGCCGGGGTGAACCAGATTTCCCAGGCCACCTCGCCGGCAGCGCGGTAGAGGTCCTGCTCGCTGCGGTAGCCGCCATGCCAGAGCTGGACCAGCACGCGCTGGGCCAGGCGGCTGTGCAGGTTCAGTTGCAGCACGTCACGCCAGGCCGCATCGGTGACACCCACGCCGCCACGGAACGGGTGCACGGACGTGGCCTCGCCGGCGATGCGCTGCACCTCGGCAGCCAAAAAATCCTCCACGCCAGCGGCGCAAGGCAGAAAAACTTGAAGCTGGTTCATAAGGGGAACAAGCGTTGGGCGTCGAGTGAAGGGAAGCTCACGCCAAACGCCGAACGCTCAACACCCAACCTCCTCAAAGGCTCTTGCGCAGGTTCGCGGGCGCGATGCGCAGTGCCTCGCGGTACTTGGCCACGGTGCGGCGCGCGCACTCGATGCCCTGCTCGCGCAGCAGGTCGGAAAGCTGGTTGTCGGACAGCGGCTTGCCCGGCTCTTCTGCCGAAATGAACTGCCGCAGCAGGGCGCGCACCGCGGTGCTGGACGCGTTGCCCCCGGTCTCGGTGCCGAGCGAGGAGCCGAAGAAGTACTTGAGCTCGTAGGTACCGAAGGGCGTGGCCATGTACTTGGCGGTGGTCACCCGGCTGATGGTGGACTCGTGCAGCCCGAGCTCGTCGGCGATTTCGCGCAGCACCAGCGGGCGCATGGCCAGCTCGCCGTGCAGGAAGAAGTTGCGCTGGCGCTCGACGATGGCGCTGGAGACGCGCAGGATGGTGTCGAAGCGCTGCTGGATGTTCTTGATGAACCAGCGAGCCTCCTGCAGGCGCTGCTGCATGGCGGCGTGGCCGCCCTCGCCGCCATCGCGCCCGCCGCGGTTCTGGCGCAGGGCGTTGGCGTACACGTCGTGCACGCGCAGGCGGGGCATCACGTCGGGGTTGAGCGTCACCTTGAAGCCCCGGCCGGCGTGCGTAACGATCACGTCGGGCACGATCACATTGCGCTCGACGTCGACGAAGCGGCGCCCGGGCTTGGGCTCCAGGCGCGCGATCAGGGCGAGCGCGGCGCGCGCGGTCTCGTCGTCGATGCCGCACAGGCTGCACAGGCGCTTGACGTCGCGCTTGGCCATGAGCTCCAGCGGCTGGCCGCAGATGGCCAGCGCGGCGCGGGCCGCAGGCGTGTTGCGCAGCTCCAGGATCTGCAGGCGCAGGCACTCGCCCAGGTCGCGCGCGCCCACGCCGGCGGGGTCCATGTGCTGCAGCAGTTGCAGCGCCACGCCCAGGCGCTGCTGCAGCGCCTCCAGCGCTTCGAACGCCTCGGCCTGCGCGGCGGGATCGCCGGCTTCGCCGGGGCCGTCCGAGGACATGCGCTGCCAGGCGACGGCCAGGTCGGCCAGGCTGTCTTCGAGGTAGCCGTCGTCGTTGAGCGATTCGATCAGGAAATAGAGCGCGGCGGCGTCTTCCTCGGACAGGCGCAGGCAGCGCGCCTGCTCGTGCAGGTGGTCCTGCAGGCTCACGGGCGAGCGCGCCAGGTCGGCGGCGCTGGCGGTCTCGTCGTCGTCGCCCGCATCGCGCTGGCGCGCCGGCGCGTCGCCGCCCCATTCGCTGTCGTCGGGCGCGATGTCGACCGTGCCGTCGCCCTCCCAGCTCTCTTCCACCGGCGCGGCCCCGTCGAGCCGGCTTTCCAAGCCGTCGCCGATCCCCTCGCCTTCCGCGGCCTCCACGCCGCCGGCCTCCTGGGACGGCGCCGCGGCGGCGGCCGACGGCACCGCCGGCTCCTCGGGCAGCAGCGCAGCCTCGGCGATCTGCTCGCCCGCGCTCACCGACGCATCGGCCTGATCGAGGCCGAAGGCCTCACCCTCGGCCTGCAGCGGGTCCTCGGCCCGCTCCAGGAAAGGATTCTCGTCGAGCATCTGCTCGACCTCCTGCGCCATCTCCAGCGTGGAGAGCTGGAGCAGGCGGATCGATTGCTGCAACTGCGGCGTGAGCGCCAGGTGCTGCGAGACGCGGAGCGACAGGCCTTGTTTCATAGCGCTTCAGGCCGACGCGCAGCGGTGGGGAGGGGGACACAGCCGATCCGCCGCCGGGCCGCCCCAAGGCGGATCAGCCCCCTCGGGGGGCAGCGACCCGCGAAGCGGCGGAGCGTGGGGGCGCACATTCTCTTCATCACATCCGGAAGTGTTCGCCCAGGTACACGCGGCGCACGTCCGCGTTCTCGACGATTTCGCTCGGCGTGCCGCTGGTGAGCACGTGGCCGTCGTTGATGATGTAGGCGCGGTCGCAGATGCCCAGCGTCTCGCGCACGCTGTGGTCGGTGATCAGCACGCCGATGCCGCGCGACTTCAGGAAGCCGATGATGCGCTGGATCTCGATCACGGCGATCGGGTCGATGCCGGCGAAAGGCTCGTCGAGCAGGATGAACTGCGGGTCGGTCGCCAGCGCGCGGGCGATCTCGACCCGGCGGCGCTCGCCGCCGGACAGCGCGGGCGCGGGCGAATCGCGCAGGTGGTCCACGTGCAGGTCCTGCAGCAGCTCGCCGAGCCGGCGCTCGATCGTCGGCCCGTCCAGCGGCCGGCCCTGCCCGTCCGCCTGCAATTCCAGCACGGCGCGCACGTTGTCGGCCACGGTGAGCTTGCGGAAGATCGACGCCTCCTGCGGCAGGTAGCCCAGCCCGAGCCGGGCGCGGCGGTGGATCGGCAGCCGCTCGATCCGCTGGCCGTCGAGCAGGATCCGCCCGGCGTCCGAGCGCAGCAGGCCGACCAGCATGTAGAAGGACGTGGTCTTGCCCGCGCCGTTGGGGCCGAGCAGGCCCACCACCTCGCCTTCGACGACCTCCAGCGACACGTCCTTGACCACCTTGCGGCTGCCGTAGGCTTTCTGCAGGCCGCGCGCTTCGAGGCGGCGCGGCGCGGCGGCACCGCGGGGCGGAACGGCGTGCGCCGGCGCGGACGGCATGGCCGTCACGGCTGCCGTCCCCCTTCGAGCTGCGGGCTGGGCTGCAGCGTGGCGGGCGGCGCCGTGGGCGCGGGCACCGCCCCGTCCTTGGGCGCCGGGGTGAGCATGGCGCGCACCCGACCCGACGGGTTGGCCGCGCTGCCCGCCGCGCCGCCCTCGACGGTAAACACGTCGGTGCTGTTGTTGTAGACGATGACGCTGCCGGTGGTCTCGTCGCTGAGCCGGGTGCCCTTGAAGCGCTTCATCACCGCCTTGCCGATGAAACGCACGGTGTCGGACCGGCTGTCGTACTCGATGCGCTGGCCGGTGCCTTCGATGAATTCGTCCAGGCCTTCGCGCTTTTGCCGGAAGAACGCCGGCGTGCCGTTGGCAACGCCGAACTGGTTGCCCTGCGCGTCCTGGCGCACCTCGACCTGGGCGCCCCGGATCACGATGGTGCCCTTGGTGATGACCACGTTGCCGGTGAACACGCTGGTCTGGCGCACGTCGTCGTAGCGCAGCGAATCGGCCTCGGCGTTGAGCGGCTGGTCGCGATCGGCCTTTTCGGCCAGGGCTGGCGCCCCCCACAGACCGGCGGCGAGGCAGGCGGCACAGAAGGCCGGACGCAGGAGCGGAATGGGTGCGGGCATGGATTTCAAGGGCACGAAACTTGCATTCGTTTCATTGTAGCGGCGCGGTTACCGCCCCGAAGGCGCGCGGGTCCGTTTGGTGCGCACACCGCGGCTTTTCGTGCCAATGTGCCCACCCACCCGATGAAGGGCCGGCGGCCCCCGTCACGCCCCCTTGCGCGCCTCGGCGATCAGACCGTCGGCCACGATCAGGGTGCGCGGCCCCTGGCCAGGGACGTAGTAGCGGCCGGCGATGCCCAGCGCGGGCGTGCCTTCCACGCCGTACAGGTCCTGCAGCTCGATTGCAAGGTTGACCTTGTCGTTCGTGGCACCGCTGTTGAACACCTCGACGAAGCGGGCGCGGTCCACGCCCTGCCCGGCCACCCAGTCGACGATGGCCGCCGGCGTGACCACCGGCCGCCGCTCTTCGTGGATGGCCGAGAACACCTTGCCATGCAGCCGTGGCACCAGGCCCATGGCCTCGAGCGTGTAGTACAGCCGCTGCAGCGGCACGAAATCGCGGCTGAAGCCCACCGGCGTGCGGTGCACCACGACGTGCGCGGGCACGCGCTGGACCCAGTTCTCGAACAGCGGCTCGAACTGGTGGCAGTGGATGCAGGTGTAGGCGAAGAACTCGTGCACCTCCACCTGGCCGGCCTGGGTCCACACCGGCACCGGGCGGGCCAGCCGCATGAAATCGGTGCCCTCCCGCAGCGCGATCCGCTGCGCCCGCGCATCAGGCACCCCCAGAAGCCCCAGCCCGCCAACCGCCCCCAGGGCAGCACCGGAAAGCAGGGTGCGGGAAAAAGTACGGCGCGGCATGAACATCGGAGAACTCCTGGTCAATCCTGAAACCGCCCGGTTGGGCAGACACCCCGGGAAGAAAGTTCCCCGGCGATTGCCCTCACCCCAACCCTCTCCCAGAGGGAGAGGGAGAAAGACACGACCTCCGGAACGAAGAAGCTAAAAACCCAGAGACAGCGAGGGTCCGGCTCCGCCGGCCCGAGATGTCGTCCCCCCTCCAAGCGCCGAAGGCGCGCCAGAGAGGGGGGAAGCCGCGTCAGCGGCGCAGGGGGGTGCTCACCGCTGCACCGAAACCAGCGCCGCCTCGATGCCGTTGACCTCGAGCTGTTCCTTCGTCAGCGCGGCCAGCGCCCGCTGGCCGAACGGCCCCACCCGTACCCGGTACATGGTGCGGCCGGACTGTTCGCGCTCGGTGACGGCGGCGTCGAAGCCGAGCATGGCCAGCTTGGCGCGCTGGGCCTCGGCGTCCTCGGGCGTGCGGAAGGCCCCGGCCTGCACGAAATAGCTGAAGGGGTCGGCACCCGGCGGCGGCTGTTGTTGTTGCTGCTGCGACGGCGAGGCCGAAGCGGGGGTGGCGGCCGGGGGCGCGGGGGCGCGGGTGGGCGCGGCGGAGGAAGGTGGCTGGCCCAGCCGCGACTGCACCAGATCGCCCAGCGGGTCCGAGCCGGCGCCGGGCGTCGGCGCCGGCAGCGGGCGGCCGTCGGCCGGCGGCACGGAGATCGCGCCCGCCGACGGATCGGTGCCCGGCGGCGTGGCGGCGGCGCCACCGGCCGCGGCGGGCGAGCGGCTGAACGCGCCGTTGGGGTTCCAACCCTTGTTGCGCTCGGCTTCGATAGCGTCCAGGTCGGGCTTGCGCGACACCCCGCGGTCGACGAAGGGGATCGGCACGCGGGTCACGTAGACCGCCACCGCCAGCGCCACGCCCAGGCCCACGAGCAGGCCGATGACGAAGCCGATGAGCGTGCCGCCGAAGGTACCGCGCGCCCGGGGAGATTGTTTCTTCATTGCGGAATTCTCACCATCACATCTTCTGGGGCGCACCGACGCCCAGCACAGCCAAGCCATTGTGCAACACCTGCGCCGTGGCCGCGACCAGCGCCAGCCGCGCGGTCCTGACCGCCTCGTCGTCCACCAGGATGCGCTCGGCGTCGTAGTAGCTGTGGTAGCTCGCGGCCAGGTCGCGCAGGTAGAAGGTCACGTCGTGCGGCGCGAAGTCGCGCGCGGCGTCGGCCAGCATGGCGGGGTATTTGGCCAGCAGCAGCATCAGCGCCTGCGCGGCCGGGCTCTCCAGCACAGAGAGATCCACACCGCTCAACGTCGCCGGGTCGCCGCCCCAGGAAGCCAGCACCGAGCAGATGCGCGCATGCGCGTACTGCACGTAGTAGACCGGGTTGTCGTTGTTCTTCTGCACCGCCAGATCGACGTCGAAGGTGTATTCGGTGTCGGGCTTGCGGCTGAGCAGGAAGAAACGCACCGCGTCCTTGCTGGTCCATTCGATCAGGTCGCGCAGCGTCACGTAGCTGCCGGCGCGCTTGCTGATCTTCACCTCCTGGCCGCCGCGCACCACGCGCACCATGGTGTGCAGCACGTAGTCGGGGTAGCCCTCGGGAATGCCCAGGCCGACCGCCTGCAGCCCGGCGCGCACGCGCGCGATGGTGCCGTGGTGGTCGGTGCCCTGGATGTTGATCACCTTGCCGAAGCCGCGCTCCCACTTGGCGATGTGGTAGGCCACGTCGGGCACGAAGTAGGTGTACGTGCCGTCGGACTTGCGCATCACGCGGTCCTTGTCGTCGCCGTAGTCGGTGCTGCGCAGCCACAGCGCGCCATCCTGCTCGTAGGTCTTGCCGTTGGCGATGAGCCGATTCACCGCGGCCTCGACGCGCCCGCTGGTGTACAGGCTGGACTCGAGGTAGTAGTGGTCGAACTTGACCGCGAAGGCCTGCAGGTCCAGGTCCTGCTCGTGGCGCAGATAGGCCACGGCGAACTGGCGGATGCCATCGAGATCGTTCGCGTCGCCGCTGGCGGTGAATTCGCGGTCATCGGCCTTCACGGTCTGCTTCGCGAGGAAGTCGTTCGCGATGTCGCCGATGTAGTCGCCGTTGTAGGCAGCCTCCGGCCAGTTGGCGTCGCCCGGCTTCACGCCCTGCGCGCGCAGTTGCGTGGACGTGGCCAGGGTGTTGATCTGCACGCCCGCGTCGTTGTAATAGAACTCGCGGTGCACGTCCCAGCCCTGGGTCTGGTACAGGTTGCAAATGGCGTCGCCCAGCGCGGCCTGGCGGCCGTGGCCCACGTGCAGCGGGCCGGTGGGGTTGGCCGAGACGAACTCGACCATCAGGCGCTGGCCGTTGGCGGCCTGCATGCCGAAGCGCGCGCCCTGCGCCAGCACCTCGCGCACGACCTGCTGCTTGGCCTCGGGCCGCAGCCGGATGTTGATGAAGCCCGGGCCGGCGATCTCGATCGCCGACACCCAGCGCCCATAGGCCGGCTGGGCCAGCAACGCCGCGCGCAGGTCCTCGGCCACCTGGCGCGGGTTGCGCTGGAGCGGCTTGGCCAGCTGCATCGCCGCGGTGCACGCGAAATCGCCGTGCGCGGCCACCTTGGGCGATTCGAACACGGCGCGCTCACCCGCGCCCGGCAGGAGCCGTTCCAGCTCGGCGGCCAGCGCCGCGAGCAAGTCTTGTTTGACGGAAAGCATGGAGCCGGATTCTACGGGCGCCCTGGTCGTCGGCCGGCGGCTACCGCTGCCGGCGCGAAATGCGTCTGAAGCCTGTCAGCGCCCTTCGAAGAACGGGCCGCCTCGCAGCTATAAACTGTTTGGTTTCGGAGAAGACACCATGCATCGACCACTCGGCAAGCGGGCATGCCCGGGCAGAAAATCGCCAAGGACCCTGATCGGGATCGATGGACGGTGTGGCTTTCGCCAAGGTTTCTGAATTGAATCAGAAAACATTGGATACCAAGGCAAGGGTGGTCGATGCGGCCACTCGATTGTTCGCCTCCAGAGGCTTGGAGCACGTGTCCATCCGGGAGTTGACGAACGAGGCTGGCGTCAATCTCGCGGCCGTCAACTACCACTTCGGCTCCAAGGAGATTCTGTACGAGGCCGTGCTGGAAAACATTTCGGACCGCGTCAATGAAAAGCGCCTCCTGAATCTGCACAAGGTGCTGAGCGATGCGGATGCAGCGGGTTCCAGGCCGTCGATGGCGGCCATCCTGGATACCTTCATGGAGCCGTATCTGGACCCCCACGCCAACCCCGACGGCGCTGTCCTGGTTCAGCTCATACTGAAGGATCGCCTCAGCCAGAACGCGATGACAGCACGGATCATCCAGCGCCACTTCAATCCCTTGGCGCGAAGCTACGTGGAGGCCTTCGTCAAGGCCTGTCCGGACGTTCCCCGCGAGCACTTCTACTGGCGCTACACCTTTATGTATGGCGCCATCATCCTGACCGTGAGCGATCGGGCCAGCAAAGACAACCGCCTGTCCACGATGTCGCTGGGCCAGATCGACGGCACCGATACCGCCGCGCTCAGCGCGGCGTTGATCGACTTCCTCGTGCCCGCCCTCAGCGCGCCCGGCAGCCGTTCTTGCGGCGCCGCTCCCGCGTAGCGCCGCCTCAGTTGGCTTGGATATTCAGCTTCTTGATCAGCGCGGGCAAGGTGTTCAGGTCGGCTTGAATCGCCTGGTCCAGCATGCTTGGGGCGCCACCGACGACCTCCCATGCATTGGCCTGCGCGTACGCCCGGAACGTCGTCGCCCGCAGCGCCGCATTCATCGCCGCGTTGAGCTTTTCGACAATAGGGCCGGGTGTCGCCCGGGGCACCGACATACCCAGCCAGAACGACAAGTCCGCCGCGCCGAACCCGAGCTCATTCAAGGTCGGAATGCCGCTGGCGGTGGGGTATCGGCTCTTGGCCGATTGAGCAAGCGCGACCAGGCTGCCCGCCTTGATGGCGGCTTGCGAAGACGCATAGTCCAGCATGGCAAGCTGCACTTCCCCTGACATCAACGCGGTAATCAACGGACCGCTGCCACGGTAAGGGACGTGCAGGAGATCAACTCCCGCAACGGACTTGAACTGCTCGACGCCAATATGGTTCGTCGCCCCGACCCCGGCGCTGCCGTAACTCAATTTGCCAGGGTTCGCCTTCGCGGCAGCGATGAATTCCCCGAGGCTCTTGAAACCGGTCTTGCCACTGGTCGCAAGCACGACCAGCGAACGCACGGCCAGTCCAATGGATGCCAGTTCTCTGGAGGGATTGACCGGTGCTTGAGCGTTGACGAGGGGCGCCATGACGTGATTCGACCGCGTCGTCAGCAGCACGGTGTAGCCGTCTGGCGCGGCCTGCGCAACCGCCGCGGTGCCGATGAGGCCCGCAGCGCCCGTGCGGTTGTCGACAGCGATCGGTTGCTGGAGAACAGGCCGCATGCCATCGGCAAGCAGCCGGGCCATCAGGTCGGAAGGGCCGCCCGGCGGACTTGGGACGACCAGCCTGATCGGCCGATCGGGATAGTTTTCCTGCGCCAGCACCCGTGCGAACGGACCCGCGGCCAGAGAAATGGCGAAAACCCGACGTGTCGTACCCATGCTGCTCCTTGCTACCCGCTTCATGCTCATGCGCTCATGCTTCAATTTCAATACGTCTATATTAAACACGTGTTTTATTCGACGATGCCTCGGGTTTTCACTTAAGGCGCTTCGCCGCTCAGGAGAGGCCGCCCTGCGGGTAACTCCCTATCGGGAGCCTTGGGTGGAGGACTAGCATTCCGATTGAAACAATTGTTTGAAATATGTGCGAAGCGCCGAGGCCCGGGTCCCTTCCACGCCGGACAGTATGCGCATCGAAGAAGAAGCCAAGTGATGAATGAGCCACTCCTGCACACCTGTACGCCCTACTGCCGCCACGATCCAGGCGTGCACCGCCACCGCGCCAGCAAGGATCTGACGATCGATTTCCATTGCCATGTGCTGACGCCCGCCGTCGAGCAGCTCGTGGCCGATGCGCCGGAGAAGCGCGGCGAGCGCGCACTGCAGGCGCGGCTGCTGGGAGAAGACGCCACCAGCCACAACGAGGCGGTCATGATGCCCCCAGCGATCAGGCGCATGACGTCGATGGAGAAACGCCTGGAGGACATGGACCGCATGGGCGTGGACATCCAGGTCGTCAGTCCGTCCCCAACCCAGTACTACTACTGGGCCGACGAAGGCTTGGCCGAGCAAGCGTGCCGCCTGCAAAACGAGCACATCGCACACCAGTGCGCGCAACACGCTCAACGCCTGCGCGGACTGGGGACGGTCGCCCTCCAGCACCCCCGGCTGGCCGTCGAGCAACTGCGCCACGGCGTCAAGAAGCTCGGGCTGCAGGGCGTGGAGATATCCAGCCATGTGAACGGCCTGGACATCGCCTCCGAGCGGTTCGCCGCGTTTTGGTCCGAGGCCGAAAAACTCGGCTGCGTCGTGTTCCTCCACCCCCTGGGCACCACGCTCGGCGAGCGTGTGAACACACACTATCTGTCGAACATCCTGGGCCAGCCGCTGGAGACCACGGTGGCCTTGTCCAAGCTCATCCTGGACGGCGTACTGGACCGCCATCCGGGCCTCAAGCTGGTTGCGGCGCATGGCGGCGGCTACCTTCCCTACTACTTTGGCAGGATGGACCATGGATCGCGGGTGCGCCCGGAGGCGGGCGGCCTCGGCAAGCTGCCGTCTGCCTATCTCAAGAACATCTGGTTCGACACCGTGGTGTACGACCCGGTCGTGTTGCGCCACCTGATCGACACGGTCGGCGCCACGCAAATCGTGGTGGGCACCGACTATCCGTTCGACATGGGCGACTACGGCGTGCATGCCCTGCTCGATTCGGTCCCCGGCCTCAGCGAACAAGATCGCAAGAGAATCCTGGGCCTCAACGCAGCCGCGCTGCTGAACATCCCCGCAGCCATGCCCGACGCTCGCCCCACCCGCAAGGGGCGCTAGCTGGCCCTTGATGAAACCGACCATGACCCACTCGGCATTTCCCAACCTGGCGCTTGGGACCTTCTCGTTCGCAGGATGTCCGCCGTTTCCAGGCCTCGTACTCGGCGATCGCGCGGTGGCCGTGAGCGCCGTCGAAGGGCTTTGCCGCGAACTGGGCTATGCGCTGCCCAACTGCGCGACCATGCAGACGCTGCTCGACCAGTGGGAGGCGAGCCAGGAGGCCTTGCGTGCCGCCGCCCGGGCGCTGACGTCCGGGCAGGTGCTGTCAGCGCCTGTCGCCGCCCAGATGGTCAGCCTCTCCTCGCTGAGGATTCACGCGCCGGTGTCGCCGCGCCAGGTTTTCTGTTGCGGGGCAAACTACTTCAAGCACGTCGTCGATCTGATGGTCGATCAAGGGCCGGGCGCGAATCCCGACACCGAAGGCATGTCGCCGGCCGAGTTGAGAAGCCACGCGCAGGCCCTGATGCAAAAGCGCCAGCGCGAGGGCGTGCCCTACTTCTTCAGCAAGCCCGCCAGTGCCGTGACCGGCCCCTACGATCCCATCGTCGTGGCGCCTCATGCCACCCAGCCGGACTGGGAGCTGGAACTGGCCGTCGTCATCGGCAAGCCCGGCCATCGGATCCCGCTCGAACGGGCCATGGACCATGTGGCCGGCTATACGATCGCCAACGACATATCCAACCGCGACCGGGTGTACCGGCGCGACGAGATGAAAGTGCTGGGAACGGACTGGATCGCCTCGAAGAGCCAGCCGAGCTATCTTCCGCTAGGGCCTTTCCTGGTCCCCGCCAGCGAAGTGAATCGACCCGATGACCTCCGCCTTCGGCTGCACCTCAACGGCAACCTGATGCAGGACGGGCACACATCCGACATGATCTTCGGCATCGCACGCCAGATCGAATACATCTCGTCGATGGTGCAGTTGCTGCCGGGCGACGTGATCTGCACGGGCTCGCCGGCGGGAAACGGCACGCATCACCATCGATTCCTGGAAGAGGGAGACGTCGTCGACGCGACGATCGAACAGCTCGGCACACAGCGCAACCGCGTCACGCGCAAGTGAAACGGTGCCCAGCACCAGCGACAGCGACGCGCAGGGCCCTCACCTTCCGAAGCGCTCGCCCGCCAGCCCCTCCAGATCGATCTCGGGCGTGCGCCCGCTGACCAGATCGGCCACGGCCACCGGCCGCCGGGCCCCTGCCCGCCGCACCCGCACGCTCAGCGCTGGTTGCGCGGGATGCTCCAGGCGAACCAGATCCGCTCGACCCATTCGATGACCTGGTAGAGCACCAGGCTCAGCACCACCAGGATGGCCAGGGCCACGAAGGACTGGGGCATCTTGAGCATCGAGGTCGAAAACAGGATCAGGTAGCCCAGCCCGTTCTCGGAGGTCACGAACTCGCCCACCACCGCGCCGATCACCGCCAGCGTGATGCTGACCTTGAGCGCGCTGAAGATGTGCGGCACCGCGAAGGGCATGCGGATCAGCCACAGCTCGCGGTTGTGCGAGGCGCGCAGCGAACGCGACAGCTCGATGATCTCCTCCGGCGTGGAGCGCAGCCCGGTGACCAGCGAGATCACCAGCGGGAAGAACGCGATCAGGCTGGCGATCACCACGCGCGGCAGCGCGCCCGCGCCCAGCGCCACCACGATGATCGGGGCGACCGCCACGATGGGCGTGGAATGGATCACGACCAGGATCGGCACCAGCGTGCGCGACAGCAGCCGCGAGCGCACGATCATCACCGCGACCGGGAAGCTCGCCGCGATGGCCAGCGCGAAGCCGGCCGCCACCACGCCCACGGTGGCGAAGAAGTGGTTGGCGAGCTGGGCGGGGCTGAAGCTGCCGACCGCCTGCACGATGGCGCTGGGCGGGGGCAGCACGAACACGGGCACGGCCAGCACCCGGCACAGCAGCTCCCAGACCAGGACCAGGCCGGCAGCGGCCAGCAGCGGCGCGTGGCGGTCGGCCAGGCGCATCAGGGGATGGCGCCCGGGCGGCCGCGCGCCAGTGGCAGCGGCGGCGTGGCGGGCGGACGGCGAAGGGCTGGTGGTGCTGTTCATGCGGCGAGAGCGGAGGCAGCGGCGGCCGGCGCGGGCTCGGGACGGCGCGTGAACACGCGCTCCCGGATCGCGTTGGCCAGGGGGTTGAAGCGGGGGTCGTCCAGGGTGCGCAGGGAGCGCGGGCGGGGGAAGTCGACGTCCAGGATGTCCTGCACCGCGCCCGGGCGCGCGCGCATGACCACGATGCGGTCGGCCAGCAGCAGCGCCTCGGGGATGGAGTGGGTCACGAACACCACCGTCTTGGGCCGCTGGCCGAGGATGTGCAGCAGCTCCAGCGCCATTTCGTCGCGCGTGAGCGCATCCAGGGCCGAAAAGGGCTCGTCCATCAGCAGGATGTCGGGGTCGTGCAGCAGCGAGCGCGCGATGGCCACGCGCTGCTGCATGCCGCCGGAGAGCTCGTCGGGCAGCTTGCGCGCGAAGTCGGCCAGGCCCACCATCTCCACCAGCGCGCGGGCGCGCTCCAGCGTGCCGGCGTCGATGCGCCCGGTCTTGAGCCGCACCGGGAAGGCCACGTTGTGCACCACGTCCAGCCAGGGCAGCAGCGTGGGGCGCTGGAACACGATGCCGATGTCGTCGCGCGGCCCGTCCACCGGGTGGCCGTGCACCGCGAGCTGCCCGGAACTGGCCGGCAGCAGCCCGGCGATCAGCCGCAGCAGCGTGGACTTGCCGCAGCCCGAGGGGCCGATCAGCGCCACGAACTCGTGCCGCCGCACCTGTAGGCTGATGTCGGTGAGCGCGGTGACTGCGCCGCCGTCGCTGGCTTCGAAGCGCTTGCCGACGTGCCGCAGCTCGATCACGGGCGCGGCGTGCGGCTGCCGGGGTGCCATGGATGGGGCCTGCGGCGGCAGCATCGTCATTTCCCCGCGGCCGGCGCCACGCTGCCGGGGAAAATGGTGGTCATGGGGTCGAACTGCGCCTCGGGCAGGTTCTCGGACAGCGCGACCAGGCTCCAGCTTTTCTTCACCAGGTCGGTGCTGAAGCGGCCCATGCCGTCGCGCTCGCTGATGGCGTTGCGGATCAGCGGAATGGCGGACTGGAACTGCGCGGTCGCCAGCTTTTCGTCCACGTCGGGCGCGGCCTTGCGCACCGCAGGCCCGGCGGACTCGGGGTTGGCCAGCGCGTGGTCCACGGACTTGCGGAAGGCGCGCAGGAAACGCTGCAGCACCTCGGGCCGCTGCTGGATCATGCGGTCGGACGCCACCACCACCGTGCCGTAGCTCTCCAGCCCGAAGGCCGACCACGGCAGCACGTGCATCTCCTTGCCCTGCTGGCGCAGCATGGACTCCAGCAGCGACGACTGCGTGCGGAAGGCCGAGATCGCGTCGACCCGGCCCGCCGCCAGCATCGGCGCGAGCACGTTGGCGTCGACCACCTGCCGCTGCACGTCGTCCAGCTTCATGCCGTTGCGCTCGAACACCAGCGGCATCAGCACGCGCGAACTCGACAGCGAGGTGACCGCCATCTTGCGGCCCGCCAGGTCCTTGATGGTCTTGATGCCGCTGGACTTGGCGGTGAGGAAGGAGTCCGGCAGCTCGGTGAAATAGCTGTAGACCGCCTTCACCGGGATCTGGTTCTGCGCCGCCGCGCTGAGCAGCGCGCTGAAGCCGGCGCTGCCCACGTCGGCCGCGCCGCTGGCGATGCGGGCCAGCGCGTCCGAGGAGCCGCGGCCGGTCTGGATCACCACCTCCAGGCCCTCGGCGGCGTAGAAGCCCTGCGAGAGGCCCACGTAGAAGGCGGCCTTGTCGCCCGAGGGCAGCCAGTCGAGCTGGACCACGACGCGCTCGGCCGCCAGCGCGGCGCCGGCGGCGGCCAGCCCCGCGCACAGGCCGAGCCGGGCCAGCCAGCGGGAAGCGGACGCGAACAGATGGGAAGCAGAAGAAATGCGTGAGGCGGATGCCATGGAAAAACTCCTGGGATGCATGGAAAGGGAAACGCCCGGCCTCGCCGTCAGGCCGCGACTTCGCTGGACGCCACCTCGGCCGGCGCCGCCGCGTCCGCGCCCAGCGGCCGCTCGCCCCGCACCGACAGGCGCCACAGCAGCCGGCGGTAGCGCTCCTTGTCGTAGGGGGTGGCGCGGTGCATGGTGTGGCGGTTGTCCCAGACCACCAGGTCGCCGGGCTGCCAGGCGTGGCGGTACTGGAAGCGCTCGCTCGTGCACAGCGCGAACAGCGCCTTGGTCAGCGCGCGGCCTTCCTCAAGGTCCATGCCGATCATCTCGATCAGCGTCTGGCCACCCAGGTACAACCCGAGCGCACCCGTCAGCGGATGGCGCCGCACCAGCGGATGCACCACCTCCGGCACGCGCTGGCGCTGCTGCTCGGTCAGCGAAGGCACCTTGCCCGCGAACTCGGGCTTCTGCCGGCGATCGCTGAGCATCTGCTCGTAGGAATGCCGCGTGCGAACGTCCCGCAGGCGCTGCCGCTGCGCGGGCGGCAGGCTCTCCCAGGCGCAGCGCGTGTCGGCGAACACCGTGTCGGCGCCCTGCTCTGGCGTCTCCACGCCGTACAGCAGCGTGTAGGCCGTGGGGTGCTCGAAGTAGCCCTGGTCGCTGTGCCAGCCGTAGCCGTCGGTCGAGGCGCCGATCGGGCGCCCGTTCTCCACGATGTTCGACAGCGTGTAGATGCGCGGATAGCCCGGCTTGGCGAACTGGTCCATGACGCTTTCCTCCACGCTGCCCAGCAGGCCGGCCACGGCCATCACCGCATCGGCCGAGAGCTGCTGTCCGCGGAACACCAGCACCCCATGCTCGGCCAGCAGGCGCGGCAGCTCCGGCACCAGGGAAGCCGGCACGTGGTTGAGGTCCACGTCCGTGACCATGGCACCCAGCGCGGCGCCGTGGATGGGCTGGACAGTCCAGGAAACGGAAGGCATGTCGAAACTCCTCGTCATCGTCGTCATTGCATGGATCGGGAACAGATGGCGCCCATTCTGAGAAGACAATGCGTTCCTGAAAACCAGCAAATTCCGCACGGAGCGTTCGAAAAAAGGGCGCATTGAACGCCAACGCCAGCAGCGCGAGCGAAGCGAGCAAAAACCCAGAGACAGCGAGGGTCCGGCCGACGAGCCCTCACCCCAGCCCTCTCCCAGAGGGAGAGGGAGCAAGACACGCAGCCGGAGCGAAGGAGTCAAAACCGAGAGACAGCGCGGGACGGCTCCGCCGGCCCCAGCTGTCGTCCCCCCTCCAAGCGCCGCGCAGCGGTGCGCCAGAGAGGGGGCTGAGGGCCGCGGCTCCAAGCCTGCCTGCGCAGGCTTGGACGTGCCCGAAGAGCAGCCGGCTCCGACGGCGGCACGGAGCGCCGAAGGCGCGCAGGGGGGAGTCCTCACATCAGCCCCCCCACCGTCTGCGAAAAGCGCGAGGCCGCCACCGAGAGCGTGCGCCCGCGCCGCGCCAGCAGCACCAGCCGCGCGGCCTGCAGCGGCGGGTCCTTGAGCGCGATCGCCACCAGCGCGCCGCGCTGCACCTCGGCGCGCACGCCCGCGGCGATCTGGAAGAACAGGCCGCCCGCGTCCTGCGCGAAGCGCGCCATCAGCTCGAAGCTCTCGCTCTGCAGCGCCGGCCGCAGTTCCACGCCGGCGCGCTGCGCCTGCGCCTCGATGAGCCGGCGGCTGCCGGCCTGCCCGGAGTTGGTGAGCGCATAGGGGTGGTCCAGGCAGTCGCTGAGCCACAGCTTCTCGCGCCGGGCCAGCGGGTGGTCCGGCGCCATCACCGCGTGCAGCGGCGCCTCCACGTCGCCCAGCCGCACCAGCATCGCGTGCGGCTGCGGGTTGAACAGCAGGCCCAGCTCGGTGGTGTCTTCCAGCAGGTCGGACATGGTGCGGGCGGTCGAGCCCATGCCGACGGTGAAGGTCACGGCCGGGTGGTCGCGCAGGAAGCGCACGATGGCCGAGGACAGCAGGTCGCGCGTGGCCGACTCGTGCGCCGTCACGTGCACGTGCGCCCGGCGCAGGCCGCGCATTTCCTCGATCTGGTTGCGGATCAGCGCGAAGTCGCGCCGCTGCTGCCGGATGTGGGCCAGCAGCATCTCGCCCGCGCCCGTGGCCCGCATGCCGCGCGGCAGCCGCTCGAACAGCTCCACGCCCAGCGACTCCTCCAGCTCGCGCAACTGCCGGTTGAGCGCCGAGGCCGCTACGTGCACCTCTTCGGCCGCCTTGCGGATCGACCCGGCGCGGGCGATGGCGTCCACGTAGGTAAAGACCTTGATCAGCATGCCCGCCACCGAGCACGAAGCGTGCCACCTGCGCCGCAGGCGGCGGGCGGTGCCCTCCGGTCACCGGGACACGGTCAACCCTTCCAGATCGATCTCGGGCGTGCGCCCGCTGACCAGATCGGCCACGATGCGGCTGGTGCCGCAGGACTGGGTCCAGCCGTTGGAGCCGTGGCCGCTGTTGAGGAACAGCCCGCGCCAGCGCGTGGGCCCCAGGATGGGCGGGCCGTCGGGCGTCATGGGCCGCAGGCCGGCCCAGAACTCGACCTGGCTTTCGTCCATGCCTTCGGGGATGAACTCGCGCACCACGCGCAGCAGCATGTCGCGCTGGGCTGGGTCGGTGTCCAGGCCGTAGCCGCCGAGCTCGGCCATGCCGGCAGCGCGGATGCGCTGGCCCAGGCGGGACATCATGACCTTGTTGTGCTCGTCCATCAGCGCGGGCCGGATGTCGGGCGCGTCTGGGCGCAGCGGCACGGTGATGGAGTAGCCCTTGAGCGGGTAGACCGGCAGCCGCAGGCCCAGCGGCCGCAGCAGGAAGGGCGCCTGGTTGCCCAGCGCGACCACGCAGGCGTCGGCCGTGAACCGGCCGGCCGAGGTGCGCACGCCGCTGATGCGGTCTCCTTCGGTTTCCAGCGCTTCGATGGTGGTGCCGAAACGCAGCGACACGCCCTCTCCCGCCTTCTGGCGCAGCAGGCGCTCCAGCGACAGGGCGAACTTGCGGCTGTCGCCCGAGGCGTCGGCCGGCAGGTGCAGCGCGCCGGCGATCGTCGCGCTGCGGCGCGCCAGCGCCGGCTCATGGGCGTCCAGTTCGTGCGGCTCCAGCCAGCGCCAGGGCACGCCGAATTCGTCCAAGGCGCGCGCGGCCAGGCGGCCGTATTCCACTTCCTGCGGCGTGCGGAACAGCCACAGCGTGCCGTCGGCGTGGAAATCGAAGTCGTCCAGCCCGGCCTCCGCGGCCAAGGCCTTGAGTCGAGCCAGGCTGTAATGCGCCACGCGCTGCATGCGCAGCTTGTTGCGGCGGAAGCTCTCGGGGTTGCACTGCGCGACCCAGCGCAGGATCCAGCGCCACTGGTTGGGATCCAGGCGCGGGCGGAAGCGGATCGGGGCATCGGCCTGCAGCATCATGCGCAGCACCTTGCCCACCATGCCGGGCGCGGCCCAGGGGCCGGCGAAGCTCGGGCACAGGCCGCCCGCGTTGCCATAGCTGGTCTCGGCGCCCGCGTCGGCATGGCGCTCCAACACGGTCACCTCGTGGCCGTCGCGCCAGAGGTAGTACGCCGTGGCCATGCCGACCACGCCGGCGCCCAGGACCAGGACTTTCATGCGTCAGTCAATTCTTCGAACAACGGACGCCGCCGGCCGGCCCACCCGTGGGGCAGGCCGGCAGAGGCGCTGCCGCGCACACCCTTACTCGATCTTGATGTTGGCCTTCTGGATGATGGCCTGGTACTTGGTCGTTTCCTCGGCGATGTACTTGCTGAAGTCGGCCGAGTTGCGGAACACGGCCTCGAAGCCCAGGCTGTTGAGCTTGTTCTTGAACGGCGCGGATTGCACCGCGCGCGCCGTGGACGTCTCCAGCGTCTTGAGGACCGGGGCCGGCAGCTTGGCCGGGGCCCACAGGCCGTACCACGAGTAGAAGTCGAAGCCCCTGAGGCCGGCTTCCTGCATGGTGGGCACGTCGGGCAGCAGCGGGCTGCGCGTGCGGCCGGTCTGGGCGATGGCGCGCAGGCGGCCGGACTGCACGTACGGCAGCGACGACAGGAAGGGGTCCATCATGGCGTGCACCTGGCCGCCGATCAGGTCCTGCAGCGCGGGCGCGGCGCCGCGGTAGAGCACGATCGGCACGCCCTTGGCGGCCAGGCCGGTCTCGGCGGCGAACTGCGCGATGCCCAGGTGGCCGGCCGAGCCGTAGCCGCTGGTGGTGAAGCTGTACTTGGTCGGGCTGGCGCTGACCACGTTGATCAGGTCCTGGACCGTGTTGGCCGGCACCTGCGGGTTGACGCTGAAGATCAGCGCGCCTTCGGCCACCATGCCGATCGGGGTGAAGTCCTTGACCGGGTCGAACTGGGCCTGGCTCTTGTAGAGCAGCGGGGCGGCCGCGTGGATGGACGCGTTGAAGTAGAGGGTATAGCCGTCGGGGGCCGAGCGCACGACCGTGGCGCCGCCGATCAGGCCCGAGGCGCCGGGCCGGTTGTCCACCACCACGGGCTGCTTGAGGTCCTCGGACAGGCGTTCGGCCAGGGTGCGGGCCACGCCGTCCACCGCGCCGCCGGCCGCGTGCGGCACGACGATGGTGATCGGCTTGGTGGGATAGGAAGCCTGGGCCAGGGCTTGCGGGGCGTGCAGCACGGAAGCGGCGGCCAGGCTGGCGGCGAGGGCGGTGCCCTGGCGAACGAATGCGCGGCGGGGAATGCGTGGCATGGATGACTCTCCTGGAGTTGTTGAAAGGGTGGACGAAAAGTCGAGAAACCGAAGGGCCGGAAGCCGTCTAGTAGGTGCCCGGTCTAGTAGGTGCCCGGGTAGGCGCCCCCGTCGATCAGGATGTTCTGGCCGGTGATGTAGCCGGCGCGTGCCGAACAGATGAAGCCGCACAGCGCGCCCAGCTCGTGGGCTTCGCCGAAGCGGCCGGCCGGGTTCTGCGCGCCGCGCTCCTGCCACAGTTGGTCGAAGGTCTTGCCCGTGGCTTCGAGCATGCCGCTGATGTGGTGGCGCTGCCCGTCGGTGGCGAACACGCCGGGCAGCAGGTTGTTGATGGTCACGTTGTGGCGCACGGTCTGGCGCGCCAGGCCGGCCACGAAGCCCACCAGGCCCGAGCGCGCGCCATTGGACAGGCCCAGCTCCAACTGCGGGATCTTGACGCTGCGCGAGACGATGTTGACGATGCGCCCGAAGCGCCGCTCCATCATGCCGTCCACGGTGCGGCGGATCATCTCGATCGGACCGACCATCATGGCGTCGATGGCCTTGTGCCAGTCGGCCGGGCGCCACTGGCGGAAGTCGCCGGGCGCGGGGCCGTCGGCGTTGTTGATCAGGATGTCGGGCGCGGGGCAGGCCGCCAGCGCGGCGTCGCGCCCGGCGTCGGTCGTCATGTCGGCCGACACCCAGCGCACCGTGCTGCCGGTCTCGGCCGAGAGCTCGGCCGCGGCCTGCTCCAGCGTGGCCACGGTGCGGGCAGCGATCACCACCTGCACGCCTTCGCGCGCCAGCTCCAGGGCGCAGGCCCGGCCCATGCCCTTGCTGCCGCCGAACACCAGGGCCGTGCGGCCCGCGATACCCAAATCCATGTCACCGATCCTCTACGCAGTGCCCATCCGCGAGCACGAACCGTGCCCGCCCCAATTCAGCGCGTCAAATGGCTCTGAGTTCAGGCGAACTCCAGCCGTACTTCTTGTCCAGCCCGAGTTCCTTGACCACGCGCAGGCCCTTGTTCAGCGCCTCGCCTTCGAGGTTCCTGAGCGGCTTGCGCAGGTCGCCGGCGGGCAGGCCCACGGCCTTCATCAGCGACTTGATCGCCACCGGGTTGATGGCCGAGTAGGAGTAGTGCAGCAGTTGCAGGTTCTGCAGGTAGGCCTCGCGGAAGCTGATCGACACCTCGGGCGTGGTCCAGGGCTTGGAGATGGTGACCATCTCGGCCGGCGCGATGTTGCCGGTCATGTTGGCGGTGCCGTGGCCGCCCAGGCTCATGGTGGGCACGACCAGGCCCAGGTTGGGCGAGTCGCAGCACATCACGGCGACGTCGGGCCGGGCCTTGAGCACCTGGGCGACCTGGCCCACGCGGGTGGTGGACTCCTTGTGCACCACGTAGTTGGGGTGCTTGAAGATGCGCAGCAGGTTGTCCCAGTGCAGGTCGGTCTTCACGCGCGGCGGGTTGTTGTACACGCCCAGCGGCAGGTCGGTGGCGTCGGCCACTTCGAGGAAGTAGTCTTCCAGGTCGCTCTCGGAGCCGCAGATGTAGGCCGGCGCGGCCAGGATCGCGCCGTCGGCGCCATTGGCCTTGGCGAAGCGCAGGTAGTCCTTGGTCGTCTCGGTGTTGTTGCCGGTGCAGCCGTAGAACAGCTTCATCTTGCCGGTCTTCATCTTCGCCGTCTCGGCAATGATGGTCTCGCGCTCCTTCTGCGACAGCATCGAGACCTCGCCGGTCGAGCCCATGATGAGCACGGCGCTGGTGCCGTTGTCCTCCTGGAACTTCAGCAGGCTGCGGAAGGCGCCGAAGTCGGTGCTGCCGTCCTTGTTGAACGGCGTGATCAGGGCCACGAAGGAGCCCTCGATTTTCATTTTGCTCATGGGAATACCTTGGAAGAAGTGAAATGGAAGCGAAGGACGACTAGGGAACGAACCGACTCAGTATGCCCATGAACTGCGATGGTAGTCGCATACGCGGCATTTGGAATCCATCTTTTAGACGGAATGGTTGGAAGCTTATGGGGATGTCAGGCGGCTTGCAAGCGACGGCCGCCGCGCGAGGGCATGGCGGCCAGGGCCTGCTCCAGGTCGGCGATCAGGTCCTGCGGGTCTTCCAGGCCCACGTGCAGGCGCAGGGCCTGCCCGCGCCAGGGCCAGCGCGCCGCGGTGTGGTCACCGCTGGGCGTGAAGGGGATGACCAGGCTTTCGAAACCGCCCCAGGACACGCCCAGGCCGAACAGTTGCAGCGCGTCGACGAAGGCATGCATGTCCTCGACCGAGGGGGTCTTGAGCACGATCGAGAACAGGCCGCAGGCGCCGAGGAAGTCGCGCCGCCACAGGGCGTGCCCCGGGTGGCTCGGCAGGCCGGGATGCATCACCACCTCGACCGCCTCGTGGCCTTCGAGCCAGCGCGCGACCTCCAGGCCCGAGCGCTCGTGCTGGCGCAGGCGCACCTCGAGGGTGCGCAGGCCGCGTAGGCCCAGGTAGGCCTCGTCCGGGCCGGCGGTCTGGCCCAGGTCCTGGGCCGCCTGCTTGACCAGCGGCCAGGTCTCGGCGGTGCAGGTGGCGATGCCCAGCATGGCGTCCGAATGGCCGACGATGTACTTGGTGGCGGCCTGGATGGAGACGTCCACGCCGTGCGCGAAGGGCTTGAAGAACAGCGGCGTGCCCCAGGTGTTGTCCATCACGACGCGGGCGCCGTGGCGGTGGGCGATCTCGGCGATGGCCGGGATGTCCTGGATCTCGAAGGTCTCCGAGCCGGGCGATTCCACGAAGACCACGCGGGTATTGGGCCGCAGCAGCCCGGCGATGCCGGTGCCGACGCGCGGGTCGTACAGCGTCACCTCGACCCCGTAGCGCGTCAGCACGCGCGAGAGGAAGCCGCGCGTGGGCCCATAGGCGCTGTCGGTCACCAGGATGTGGTCGCCCTGGCGCAGCAGGCCGGTGAGCACGGAGGCGATGGCCGCCAGCCCGGAGGGAAAGAGCTGCGCGCGGTGGCCGCCCTCGAGCTGGGCGACGGCGTCTTCCAGCGCGTGGGTGGTCGGGGTGCCGAAGCGGCCGTAGGTGGTGGCGCCGGGCAGGTCGGCCGCGCGGTCGGCCTTGCGCTGCTCCCATTCGGCCATGGTGGACGACAGGATGGTCGACCCGCGGAAGATCGGGGTGTTGACCAGGCCGCAGAAGCGCTGCGGATCGCGGCCGAGCGAGGCCAGGCGGGTGCTCTCTTGCATGGGCGAAAACTCCTTGTGCCCCGCAGTCTAGGAGCGCAGACGGAAACGTTTTTTTCCATTTCGCCGCCCAACCCCCGGATAAGGGAAAAAAAATTTACCATCGCCCAAACCACAATCGAGAGCGCCCATGGACAAGAAAGACCGCGCCATCCTCGCCTTGCTGCAGACCGACGCGCGGTTGGCGGTCAGCGACATCGCCGAGCGCGTGAGCCTGTCCACCACCGCCTGCTGGAAGCGCGTGCAGCGGCTGCACGAGCAGGGCTACATCCGCCAGCAGGTCTGCCTGCTCGACAGCGCCAAGCTCGGCCTGGGGGTCACGGTCTTCGTGTCCATCAAGACCAGCCAGCACGATCTCCAGTGGCTGCGCCGTTTCGCCCTGGGCGTGCGCGACCTGCCGGAGGTGGTGGAGTTCTACCGCATGAGCGGCGACACCGACTACCTGCTCAAGGTGGTGGTGCCGGACATCGCGGGCTTCGACCGCGTCTACAAGAAGCTGATCCAGATCGTGGAGCTGTTCGATGTCAGCTCCAGTTTCGCGATGGAGGAAATCAAGTACACCACCGCGCTGCCCCTGAATTACGTCTGACCCGCCGATGACCACCGCCACGCGCCAGCGCTTTCCCTCCCTGTCCCACTGGGGCGCGTTCACCGCCGTGGTCGAGGACGGCCGCGTGGTCGCGTGCGAACCGTTCGCGCGCGACCCCGCGCCCTCGCCCATCCTGCGCTCCATGCCGGGCATGGTGCATTCGCCGCTGCGCATCGCGCGGCCCGCGGTGCGCGAGGGCTGGCTGCGCCAGCGCGAAGGCAGCGACCGCGCCGCGCGCGGCCGCGAGCGCTTCGTCGAGGTCGACTGGGACACCGCGTTGGACCTGGTGGCCGGCGAGCTGGCGCGGGTGCGCGGCCAGCACGGCCACGACGCCGTCTTCGGCGGCTCCTACGGCTGGTCCTCGGCCGGCGGCCTGCACCACGCGCGCACGCTCGTGCAGCGCTTCCTGCACAGCAGCGGCGGCTGCGTCGGGCAGGCCGGCAACTACAGCTGGGGCGCGGCCCAGTTCCTGCTGCCGCACGTGATCGGCACCTTCTCGCCCGTGACCGGCCGCGTGACCGACTGGCGCAACGTGCTGGCCCACACCGAGCTCTTCATCGCCTTCGGCGGCCTGCCGCTGCGCAACATGCAGGTCACCTCGGGCGGTGCCGGCGAACACAGCAGCCAGGCCTGGGTCGCCCGTGCGGCGAACAGCGGCATCGAGTTCGTGGTGGTCAGCCCGACCCGGGCCGACGTGCCCGAAGGCCTGCGCGCGCGCTGGCTGCCGATCCGCCCCAACACCGACACCGCGCTCATGCTGGGCATGGCCCATACCCTGCTGGCCGAAGGGCTGCACGACGCCGCCTTCCTGCGCACCCACTGCAGCGGCTTCGAGACCTGGGCGCGCTACCTGCGCGGAGAGAACGACGGCCAGCCCAAGGACGCAGCCTGGGCCGCCGCCATCTGCGGCATCGAGGCCGCCACCATCGTGGAGCTCGCGCGCACCGCTGCGCGCCGGCGCACCCTGATCAACTGCACCTGGTCGCTGCAGCGCGCCCACCACGGCGAGCAGCCCTACTGGGCCAGCATCGCGCTGGCCGCGGTGCTGGGCCAGATCGGCCTGCCCGGCGGCGGCTTCGCCTTCGGCCACGGCTCCATCAACGGCGCGGCCACGCCCCGGCCCGACGTCGCCGCGCCCCGGCTGTCGGCCGGCGCCAACCCGATCCGCAACAGCATCCCGGTCGCGCGCCTGGCCGACATGCTGCTGCACCCGGGCCAGGCCTACGCGTTCAACGGCCGCACCGGCACCTACCCGGACATCCGGCTGGTCTACTGGGCCGGCGGCAACCCGTTCCACCACCACCAGGACCTCAACCGCCTGCTGCGCGGCTGGCAGAAGCCGGAAACCATCGTCGTGCACGACAGCTGGTGGACGCCCACCGCGCGCCGCGCCGACATCGTGCTGCCGGCCACCACCACGCTGGAGCGCAACGACGTCGGCGGCTCCTCGCGCGACCGCTACGTGCTGGCGATGAAGCAGGCGATCGCGCCGGTGGGCGGCAGCCGCAGCGACTTCGACATCTTCCGCGACCTGGCCGCGCGCGCCGGCCACGAGGACGCCTTCACCGAGGGCCGCGACGAGGCCGCCTGGCTGCGCACCCTCTACGGCACCCTGGCCGACAACTGGCGCGCCGCCGGCTTCGACCTGCCGGACTTCGACACCTTCTGGGAACGCGGCTTCGGCGAGCTGCCCGAGCCCGAGCGCGACATGGTGCTGTTCGAGGCCTTCCGCCAAGACCCCGAGGCCGCGCCGCTGGGCACGCCGTCGGGGCGCATCGAGCTGCACTCGGCCGCGGTCGCGGGCTTCGGCTACGACGACTGCCCGCCGCACCCGAGCTGGCTGGCGCCGGCCGAATGGCTGGGCGCCGAACGGGCCCGCCAGTGGCCGCTGCACCTGATCAGCTCGCAACCGGCCGACAAGCTGCACTCCCAGCTCGACGCCGGCGTGTTCTCGCGCGAGCACAAGCTGCGCGAACGCCAGCGCGTGCGCCTGAACCCGGCCGACGCGCGCGCGCGCGGCATCGCCGACGGCGAGCTGGTGCGGGTGTTCAACGACCGCGGCCGCTGCCTGGGCGCCGCCACGCTCGACGACGCCGTGATGTCCGGCGTGGTGGTGGTCTCCACCGGCGCCTGGTTCGACGCCGACGGCGACGACCTGGAACGCCACGGCAACCCCAACGTGCTCACGGCCGACATCGGCACCTCGCAACTGGGCCAGGGCTGCAGCGCCATGACCGCGCTGGTGGACGTCGCACCCTGGCGCGACGAAGCGCCGCCGGTGCGGGTGTTCTCCCCCCCGCCCCTCGTGGCGCCGGCCTGAATCAGCCCGCGGCCGTCGCGAGCTCGGTGGTGATCTCGGTCTTGACCTGCACCATCAGCTTGTGGACCGGGCATTTCTCGGCCACGGCCAGCAGCTCGCGCCGCTGCGCCTCGGTGAGCGCGCCGCCCAGGGTGAGCGTCACACGCAGCCGGTAGGTGCCCTGGCGTTCCAGATGGTCGTCGCGCTCGACCGCCGCCGATACGTCTTCCAGCGGAATGCCCTTGCGGCGCGCGTACCAGAGCACGGTCATGGCCTTGCAGGCGCCCAGCGCGCCGTCGTAGAGATCGTGCGGCGTGGGCCCGAGGTCGTCGCCCCCCACGTCGGGGCCTTCATCGGCGGCGATCCGATGCTCGCGCACGGCGACCACGTGGCGCATCTTCTGCGAACGGTCGCGGGTCACGGTGATGGTCATGAGGGGTCGTTCCTTTCACGGGAAACCGGCAGGAGGGGCGCGGGCGAACCCCAGAACTCGGGCCGCGCGTACTCCTGCTTGAGGAAGTCGATCCACAGCCGCACGCGCAGGGCGAGGTGCTTGCGCTGCGGGAACAGCACGTAGATGCCGTTCGGCGGCGCGGCGAATTCGTCGAGCACGCTCTCCAGCCGGCCGGCGGCGATGTCCGCCTCCACTTCCCAGGTGCTGCGCCACGCGATGCCGTAGCCGGCCAGGCACCATTCGTGCAGCACCTGGCCGTCGGTGCAGTCCAGCGGCCCGCTCGGGCGGGTGTACACGATCTCCGGCTCGCCGCCGGGGGTGGCCGGCGGCATGGCGAAGGCCCAGCCGCGCGTCTGAGAGGCGTCGCTGGACAGCATCAGGCAGTGGAACCGGGCCAGGTCGGCCGGCGTCTGCGGGCGGCCGTGCTGCTGCAGGTAGCGCGGCGCGGCCACGCACAGGCGGCGGTTGTCGGCCAGGCGCACGCTCACCAGCGACGAGTCCGGCAGGTCGCCCACGCGCACCGCGCAGTCGTAGGCCTCGCCCGCCACGTCGACCACGCGGTCGCTCAGGTTGAGCGAGATCGTCACCTCCGGGTGCAGTTCGCGAAAGCGCGGCACCAGCGGCGCCACATGGCGCCGCCCGAAGCCGGCCGGCGCGGTGATGCGCAGGTGCCCGCTGGCCTTCACGCCGCCGGCGCTCACGCTGGCTTCGGCGTTGGCGATGTCCACCAGCAGGCGCTGGCAGTCCTCGAGGAAGGCGCTGCCTTCGTGGGTCAGGGTGATGCGCCGCGTGGTGCGCACCAGCAGCTTGACGCCCAGGCGGGCTTCGAGCGCATCGAGCCGCCGGCCAATGATGGCCGGCGCCACGCCCTCGGCCTTGGCAGCCGCCGTCAGGCTGCCGCGCGTGGCCACGGCGACGAAGGTTTCGAGTTGCTTGAGTTTGGCCACCGGGGCAGATTACCCTGCGTGCGAGAACAAATCAATGAAATATCAAAAAAATTAGTGACTTTTCATATCGATTTGACCGCACCTGCCCCGGGCCAGGGCGGCGCCGATTAGACGCATCCAAGTCATGGATACCTCGCGGGAAACGAATTTAATGCCGCCTCGGGTATGCAATACAGTTCATGAATTGATTGCCCCCTGTCTTGTTTGTTCTTCTGTTCTTCGTTCGACCCCGATCCCCCCGATGGAGCCCTCCATGACCACCACCACGACGACGATGACGCCACGCACCCCGATCCACGGCCTTCAGGTGGACACCGCCCTGTTTCACTTCATCAACCAGCAGGTGCTGCCCGGCACCGGCGTGAGCGAAGCGGCGTTCTGGAAGGGGTTCGACGCCATCGTGGCCGACCTGGCGCCCAAGAACGCGGTGCTGCTGGCCGAGCGCGACCGCCTGCAGGCCGAGCTGGACAAGTGGCACAGCGCCAACCCGGGCCCGGTGCGCGACATGGTGGCGTACCGCCGCTTCCTGGAGACCATCGGCTACCTGGTGCCGCCGCCCAAGGGCGCGAAGGCGACGACGAAGAACGTGGACGACGAACTGGCGGTGCAGGCCGGCCCGCAGCTGGTGGTGCCGATCCTGAACGCCCGCTACGCGCTCAACGCCGCCAACGCGCGCTGGGGCTCGCTCTACGACGCGCTGTACGGCACCGACGTGATCGACGAGGCCAAGGGCTGCGAAAAGGCCGGCCCCAAGGGGGGCTACAACCCCAGGCGCGGCGCCAAGGTGATCGAATACGCGCGCCACGTACTGGACCGCACCGCGCCGCTCAAGAAGGGCTCGCACGTCGGCTCCACCGGCTACAAGGTCGACAAGGACGGCGAACTGGTGGTTTCGCTCGCCGGCGGCGGCACCAGCAAACTGGCGGACAAGACCCAGTTCATCGGCTACCAGGGCGAGGCCAGGAAACCCAGCGCCGTGCTGCTGCGGCACAACGGCCTGCACCTGGAAATCCAGATCCGCCCCGAGACGCCGATCGGCAGGACCGACCCGGCCGGCGTGAGCGACCTCGTGATCGAGGCCGCGCTCTCCACCATCCTGGACCTGGAAGACTCGATCGCCGCGGTGGACGCCGAAGACAAGCTGCTGGCCTACCGCAACTGGCTGGGCATCCTGCAGGGCACGCTGACCGAGACCTTCCAGAAAGGCGGCCAGACACTCACGCGCGGCCTCAACCCCGACCGCGAGTACACCGCGCCCGACGGCCGCAAGACGCCCGTGCGCCTGCACGGCCGCTCGCTGCTGTTCGTGCGCAACGTGGGCCACCTCATGACCAACCCGGCCATCCTCTGGGGCCCGGAGGGCAAGGAGATCCCGGAAGGGATCATGGACGCGATGATCACCACCGCGATCGCCCTGCACGACCTGCAGCGCGGCAAGAAGGACGCGGTCCGCAACTCGCGCAAGGGCTCGGTCTACATCGTCAAGCCCAAGATGCACGGTCCGCGCGAGGTGGCGTTCGCGGCCGAGCTGTTTGCGCGCGTCGAGCAGGTGCTGGGCCTCAAGGACAGCACCGTCAAGCTCGGCATCATGGACGAGGAGCGCCGCACCTCGGTCAACCTCAAGGCCTGCATCGCCGCGGCCGCCAGCCGCGTGGCCTTCATCAACACCGGCTTCCTGGACCGCACCGGCGACGAGATGCACACCGCGATGCAGGCCGGGCCGATGCTGCGCAAGGGCGACATGAAGTCCAGCGCCTGGATCCAGGCCTACGAGCGCAACAACGTGCTGGTGGGCCTGGCCTGCGGCCTGCGCGGCAAGGCGCAGATCGGCAAGGGCATGTGGGCCATGCCCGACCTGATGAAGGCCATGCTGGAGCAGAAGATCGCGCACCCCAAGGCCGGCGCCAACACCGCCTGGGTGCCCAGCCCCACCGGCGCCACGCTGCACGCCCTGCACTACCACCAGGTGCTGGTGAGCGACGTGCAGAAGGCGCTGGAAAAGACCGACGCGGATGCCGAGCGCGACAACCTGCTGACCGGCCTGCTCACCATTCCCGTGAGCAGCAACCCGAACTGGAGCGAGGCCGAAAAACAGCAGGAGCTGGACAACAACGTGCAGGGCATCCTGGGCTACGTGGTGCGCTGGGTCGACCAGGGCGTGGGCTGCTCCAAGGTGCCCGACATCCACAACGTGGGCCTGATGGAAGACCGCGCCACGCTGCGCATCTCCAGCCAGCACATCGCCAACTGGCTGCACCACGGCATCGTGACCGAAGCCCAGGTGCGCAAGACCTTCGAACGCATGGCCGCCGTGGTGGACCAGCAGAACGCCGGCGACCCGCTCTACCAGAAGATGGCCGGCCGCTTCACCACCAGCAAGGCGTACCTCGCCGCGCTGGATCTGGTGTTCAAGGGCAAGGAACAGCCGAGCGGGTATACCGAGCCACTGCTGCATGCTTGGCGGTTGAGGGTGAAGGCGACGGGTTAAGGACTGCGCGGCCGGCAAGATCGGGAAATATCAAAAAACCAACGGCGCTCGAAAGCGCCGTTTTCATTGGGCAGTTGGTTAGCCACCAACAGAATGGGATCGCCAATGGTTGACACTACCTACGCCTTTGCTCGTTTTGAAGAGCTTCGCAAAATACGGAGATGGACCAGCCGCGACTTCGCGGATGGTCACGATCGCAACTACCGGCTTAGCAATAAGACGATGCTGTCCGTTTACTCATCTGACACGGACCAGCCGGGTGCGATTGAAGTTGCGTTCGCGGAAGCAAACCTTGCGTCGCAATCCAATCGGAGCAGAACTGACACAGCAAACCTGATATCGCATTTGCAAAAAAATATCGGCGCCTTCGCAAGTCCGAAGACTAGATACCGATACCCTAGAGTGTCGTTATCAACTGATGCTCAGGTGGATGCCACAATTGCCGCAATCAAGGATTTCCTCGACGGCTCTGCGCTGGAGCCCATTTCTAAGCCGCCTATGCCCGCAGCGCAGGAACACATAGTTGATGAGCGTCTTCTAAAGCAAATCTTAACTCGCCGAGGTCAAGCAAGCTTTCGCTCGGCATTACTTCAGGCTTACGGAGCTAAGTGTGCGGTAACAGGCTGCAGTGCGGAAGCGGTGCTCGAAGCAGCACACATCCTCCCATTCTCAGAGCAACAATCGTACAAGACTACCGGTGGCATCCTGCTACGAGCCGACATCCACATATTGTTTGATCTTGCGTTGTTATCTTTTGAGCCTGAGTCCAAAAAGGTGGTGCTTGCGCCAGAGCTTCTTCCGTCGTATGAAGTGCTCCAAGGTTCAAAGCTCCGCATGCCGGAGGATTCCAATCAATTGCCAGAGAAAGCTCTTTTGATGGCTCACTACGAGAGGTGAATCGCCCCGGGTTTTGAGGAGGCTCAACACTCTGAGAGGATTGAGCCATG
>CAZAPJ010000001.1:0-186026 GCA_964487025.1 uncultured Hydrogenophaga sp. | reverse complement strand
GCAGGTAGCCCATGAAGGCCTCGGCCATCAGGCACAGGAAGATCGCGCAGCCGAACACCCAGACCAGTTCGCGCGGCTTGCGGTAGCTGCCGTAGAGCAGCCCGCGGAACATGTGCAGGTAGACCACCACGAAGAAGGCCGAGGCGCCGGTGGAGTGCATGTAGCGGATCAGCCAGCCCCAGGGCACGTCGCGCATGATGTACTCGACCGAGGCGAAGGCCAGGTTCGCGTCGGGCTTGTAGTGCATCACGAGGAAGATGCCGGTAACGATCTGGATCACCAGCACCAGCAGCGACAGCGAGCCGAAGATGTACCAGATGTTGAAGTTCTTGGGCGCGTAGTACTGGCCCATGTGCTCGTTGTAGAGCTTGCTCAGCGGGAAGCGGTTGTCGATCCAGTTCAGGGCTTTCTGACCGATCGGCGCGTCGGGGGAGATTTCTTTGAATTCAGCCATGGGGGTGCCTTCTTGATCCGTTGTCTCTGCCTGCAGCGTGCGGCGCTCAGGCCGGTTTTTCTTCGCCCACCAGCAGCGTGGTGTCGGACACGTAGTAGTGCGGCGGCACCTCCAGGTTGTCCGGCGCCGGCTTGTTCTTGAACACGCGGCCCGCGACGTCGAAGGTCGAGCCATGGCAGGCGCACAGGAAGCCGCCCTTCCAGTTGTCGGGCAGCGAAGGCTGCGGACCGGGCGTGAACTTGTCGCCCGGAGAGCAGCCCAGGTGGGTGCAGATGCCCACGGTCACCAGAAACTCGGGCTTGATCGAGCGGTGGCGGTTCTTCGCGTACGCCGGCGTGGGATAGGCGGTGCGATCGGAATTGGGATCGGCCAGTTCGGGTTCGACCGCTTCGAGCGAGGCCAGCTGGTCCTGCGTGCGGCGCAGGATCCAGACCGGCTTGCCGCGCCACTCGACCACCATCTTCTCGCCCGGCTGGATGCCGGAGATGTCCACCTCGACGGCCGCCCCCGCGGCCCGGGCCCGCTCGGAGGGCTGGAAGGTGCTGACGAAAGGCACGGCGACGGCGGCTGCGCCCACGCCACCCATGGCGCAGGAGGTGATCAGCCAGGTTCGGCGGCTGTTGTCAGGCGCGCCAGCGGTTGCTTCACTCATGGGGATCTTTCGATGGGGTACGGATCGGGACACTGGGGTCAACCCGGCATTGTACTGGAGCATAGAGCGTCCTCTGCCCCTTGCCGGGGTATTGGGCTGGAGTATCGGACCCCTTGCGGATGGGCCGCCAAACGCCGGGAGCGGCCTTCGCGCCCTCGAAGTCGGCCGGCTGTGTGAGAATCGGCAACGCTTCATCGGCGCGATCGACTGGCGAGGGCAGCGGCCGTTCCGCGCCTCGACTCAACCAACCTCTGGAGGACACCATGGGCATGATGCAGGAATTCAAGGAGTTCGCCGTCAAAGGCAACGTGATCGATCTCGCCGTGGGCGTGATCATCGGCGGCGCCTTCGGCAAGATCGTCACCTCGATGGTGGAAGACATCATCATGCCGATCGTGGGCGCGCTGTTCGGCAACCTGGATTTCACCAACCTCTACATCGCATTGGGCCAGGTCCCCGAGGGCACCGCCCCCACGCTGGCGGCGCTGAAGGAAGCGGGCGTTCCCACGCTGGCCTACGGCAGCTTCATCACCGTGGCGCTGAACTTCCTCATCATGGCCTTCATCATCTTCATCATGGTGAAGCAGATCAACCGGCTCAAGCGCGAAACCCCGCCCGCGCCGCCGGCACCGGAAGCCCCGCCCGAGGACATCGTGCTGCTGCGCGAGATCCGCGACAGCCTGAAGAAGTAACCCGGCTAACGCGCGGCGGCCGCCAGCGCTTCGTCGATGGCGGCCAGCAGGCTGGCCGCGCTGGCCCGGCCGGTGCCGGCGAGGTCGAATGCCGTCCCATGGTCGGGGCTGGTGCGCACGAACGGCAGGCCCAGCGTGGTGTTCACGCCATGCTCCAGGCCCAGCAGCTTGACCGGGATCAGCCCCTGGTCGTGGTACATCGCCACCACCGCATCGAAATCGCCCTGGCGCGCCCGCATGAACACCGTGTCGGGCGCGTGGGGCCCACTGGCCTCGATGCCCGCCTGCCGCGCCAGCGCCACCGCGGGCGCGATGGTCTGAATCTCCTCCCGGCCGAACAGCCCGCCCTCCCCGGCGTGCGGGTTCAGGCCAGCCACCGCGATGCGCGCGCGATCCAGGCCCTGGCGCTGGAAATGGGTGTGCGCGATGCGAACCGTCTGCAGCACCTGGTCCGTCGTGACCAGCTCCAGCGCCTGCCGCAGCGCGACGTGGATGCTCACCAGCACGACCCGCAGGCCAGGGCAGCTCAGCATCATGCGGACCGGCATCGCCGACGGCGGCAGGCCGGCGCGTTCGGCCGCCAGGGCCTGCAGCAGCTCCGTGTGCCCGGGATGCGCGATGCCCGCCGCCGCCAGCGCCTCCTTGTGGATCGGCGCCGTCACCACGGCGCAGGCCCGGCCATCCAGCGCGGCCATGGCCGCGAATGCGATGCAGTCCGCCGCGGCCCGCCCCGCTTCGGGCGCGATGCGCCCCGGCACCACGCGCCGGGGCAGGGAGCAGGCCTGCACGACGGCGACGCACCCTGCCGGCACCTCGGACAGGTCGGCCAGTCCGCCGATCTCCGCCAGCATGAGGCCGGGCCCCTGATCGCCGGACGCGGTGATGCGCAGCGCGTGGTGCAGGGTCGGCACGTCGCCGGCCACCACCACCTGCCGCAACAGGGCCGGCCGTTCGCGCAGCGCCTTGACCACGATCTCCGGGCCGATCCCGGCCGGATCGCCCATGCTCAGGACCACGGGTTTCACTGCAGAGGGCGGCGCCATCGCGGAGTGCCTCAGGCCGGGTTGTCGATGTCGATGAACACGTGCCGCAGCCCCCACTGGGCCGCCACGTGGGCGCCCACCGCCTGCACGCCATAGCGCTCCGACGCATGGTGGCCGCAGGCGATGTAGGCCACGCCGCTCTCGCGGGCGTAATGGGCCTGCGGCTCCGAGATCTCCCCGGTGATGAACACGTCGGCGCCGGCCGCGATCGCGGCCTCGAAATAGCCCTGCGCGCCGCCGGTGCACAGCGCCACCCGCCGCACCATCCGCCCGGGCTCGGCCACCAGCGTGACCGCTCGCCCGACCTGCCGGGACACGTGCTCGGCCAGCACGGCCGCCGTGGACGGCGCACGCTCGCCCAGCCAGCCGAGCGACTGCTCGCCGAACCGGCCGCGCTCGCCCGGATAGGCGTCCACGCCCAGGCGCAAGGCCAACTGGGCGTTGTTGCCCAGCTCGGGGTGCGCGTCCAGCGGCAGGTGGTAGGCGAACAGGTTGACGTCGTGCGCCAGCAAACGCGAGAGGCGCTGCTTCATCCAGCCGGTCACCCGCCCATCCTGCCCGCGCCAGAACAGGCCGTGGTGCACCAGGATGGCGTGGGCGCCCTCGGCGATGGCGGCTTCGATCAGCGCCAGGCTGGCGGTTACCCCGCTCACCAGCACGCCGACGGACGCCCCGCCCTCGACCTGCAGCCCATTCGGGCCGTAGTCCCTGAACTGCGCGGGCTGAAGCAGGTCGTCCAGGGTGGAAGCCAGGGTGGCGCGGGGAACGAAGGACATCGACGGGTTCAATGGAGGAAGGCGTGCCAGCGCACGAGCAAGGCACCATTCTGACATCCGGCGCATCCGCGGCGACCCATCCGGCGCCTGAAGCCGCGCCGCGCGGACCCTGGCATTTGCAGGACAATATCCCTCCGTTGCGCGACACTTTCCCGCCGCTCCACCGCGGTACCGCACGCGCCCACCCGCCCTTCCCGCCCCAACATGAAACGTCTCTGGCTCCTGTTCGCCCAAACCGTCACGGTGGTGGTGGCCGCGCTGTTCGTGGTCGCCACCCTGCAGCCACAATGGCTGAACCGGCAGGCCGGCATCCCTTCGGTGGTGCCGGTGCTGCAGGCACCGGCGTCCTCCGCCGCGTCGGCGGAGCCGGCCACGGGCAGCTTTCGCGCCGCGGCCAAGACGGCCTCTGCCGCGGTGGTGAGCATCAACACCAGCAAGGCCTCCGCGCCCCCGCCACAAAGCGTGGACCCCTGGTTCCGCTTTTTCTTCGGCGACCGGCAGCCTTCGCAGCAGCAAAGCGGCCTGGGATCGGGCGTGATCGTCAGCCCGGCCGGCTACGTGCTCACGAACAACCACGTGATCGAGGAAGCAGACGAGATCGAGGTCTTGCTCAACGACGGCCGCCGGGGCGTGGCCCAGGTGATCGGCACCGACCCGGAGACCGACCTGGCGATCCTGAAGATCGCGCTGACCGACCTGCCCGTGATCACGCTCGGCAACTCGGACGCGCTGGAAATCGGCGACCCGGTGCTCGCCATCGGCAACCCGTTCGGCGTCGGCCAGACGGTCACCAGCGGCATCGTCAGTGCGCTCGGGCGGACCCAGCTCGGCATCAACACGTTCGAGAACTTCATCCAGACCGACGCCGCCATCAACCCCGGCAACTCGGGCGGCGCCCTGGTCGACATCCATGGCCACCTGATGGGCATCAACACCGCCATCTATTCCCGCTCGGGCGGCTCGATGGGCATCGGTTTCGCCATTCCCACCTCGACCGCGCGCAGCGTGATGGAGGCCATCGTGAAGGACGGCGAGGTGACCCGTGGCTGGATCGGCGTGGAGCCGCAGGACCTGAGCCCGGAGCTCGCGGAGAGCTTCGGCGTGGCGGCCGGCACCGGCGTCATCATCACCGGCGTGCTGCAGAACGGCCCCGCCGCCCAGGCCGGCATCCGTCCGGGCGACGTGATCACGGGCGTCGGCGGGCGCAGCGTGAACAACGTGGCGCAACTGCTGTCGGCGGTGGCCGGCCTGCAGCCAGGCGTCCCGTCCACGCTGGACGTGGTGCGCAAGGACGGCAAGACCGAGGTTCAGGTCACGCCCGGCCGGCGCAACCTGCCGCGCCCAGGCGCCCGCTGACGAAGCAGGCGCCGAAGCGGCGCGGCCGCGCCGTCACGACGCGGCGTTCTTCTTTTCTTCCACGTCGTCGCCCTCCTCGGACTTGGCCGAGGTCTTGACGAACCACTGCGCCCCCCAGATGCCCAGTTCGTAGAGCAGGCACATGGGCACGGCCAGCGCCAACTGGGAGATCACGTCGGGCGGCGTGACGACGGCCGCGATGACGAACGCCAGGACGACGAAATAGCCGCGGAACTCCCGCAGCTTCTGCAGCGGGACGATGTTCATCTTGACCAGCAGCACCACCACGATCGGTACCTGGAAGGCCAGCCCGAACGCCAGGTACAGGGAGAGGATAGCCTCCACGTAGGACGCGATATCGGGCGTGGCGGCCACGCTGGCCGGCGTGAATTTCTGGATGAAGCCGAACATCTTGTCCAGCACGAAGAGCTGGACGAACGCGATCCCCAGGTAGGCCAGCAAGCTGCCCGCCACGATCAGGGGAATGGCGAAGCGCTTCTCGTGGCTGTAGAGCCCCGGCGCCACGAACGCCCACACCTGGTACATCCACCACGGCAGCGACAGCAGCAGCGCGGCCATGGCCAGTACCTTGAGCGGCACGAAGAAGGGCGAAAACACCCCGACGGCGATCAGCTTCGCGTCCGGCGGCATGTGGGAGCGGATCGGCACGGCGATCAGGTCGATCAGGCTGGCCGGACCAGGCCAGATCGCCAGCACGGCCATGCAGACCACCAGACCCGCGAGGCCGTAGATGAGCCGGTCGCGCAGCTCCATCAGGTGTTCGACGAACGGCTGCTCGGTACCGGCGAGTTCGTCGGTGGGGTCTTTGGGGTCGGACATCAACGGGGAGCGGAAGTGGAACGCGGCCGGAAGCGGGCCACGCGGGCCGCGCCGGACTGGGTCCGGGTGCGGATGCCGGCGCGGGCCTTGTACCACTGGGGCATGGCCTTCTGCTTCAGGCGCCAGTTCTTCCGGGGGTGCTTGTACACCGGAGGCAGCGGCTCGAACGCGGCCGGCGCGGCCGCATGGGCATCGGCGGCGCCCGTGCCGTCCAGGCCCGCGGTCGCCTCCGACCAGGATTTCTCGAAGTCGTTCGCACCGTCGCGCACCGACGACTCCACCTCGCGCGCCGCCTCGGTCACCGAATCCTTCATCTTCTTGAGCTCGTCGAGCTCCATGGACCGGTTGACCTCGGCCTTCACGTCGGCGACGTAGCGCTGCGCCTTGCCCAGCAGCGTGCCCACCGTGCGCGCCACGCGCGGCAGTTTCTCCGGTCCGATGACGATCAGCGCCACCGCCCCGATGAGCGCGAGCTTGGAAATGCCCAGTTCAATCATGTCAAAGCGGTTCCGGCAAGGTCGAAGGCCTGACTGGGCCCGGCCCCATCCGGCGAGGTGCCATCAGCTCTTGTGCTTGGCTTCGACGTCGATGGTGTTCTTGTCGGCGCGGGTGTCCTGCGTGACCTGGCCGGCCGGCGCCGCGGCGCCGCTGCTGCTGCCCTCGTCGGCGCTCTGGCCGCCGTCCTTGATGCCGTCCTTGAAGCCCTTGACCGCGCTTCCCAGGTCGGAACCGATGTTCTTGAGCTTCTTGGTGCCAAACACCATCACGACGATCGCAAGCACGATCAGCCAGTGCCAGATGGAAAACGTACCCATGGAGGTCTCCAGACAAAAAGAGTGAAAGCGGGGAGCGCTATGCGTGGGATTCTACGCCGGGGAGGGAGTTCAGGCCGCCATTGCCAGGGCCGGGCGGGCCGGTGGACCGATGGACTCAGCCGCGCAGCCAGGGCCGGGGCCCCCCCATCACATGCCAGTGCAGGTGGTGCACCTCCTGGCCCCCTTCCGCGCCGGTGTTGCACACCATGCGGAATCCGCCTTCGGGGTACGGATTGCACCCCTCCTGAAGCGCCAGGCGCGGCGCCAGCGTCATGATCCGGCCCATCAGCCGCTCATGCTCGACACCGATCTGCGCCATCGACGCGATGTGCTGCCTGGGCACCATGAGGAAATGCACCGGCGCCCACGGGTTGATGTCGTGGAACGCGTAGATGTCCTCGTCTTCGTAGACCTTGCGCGAAGGAATCTGGCCGGCAATGATCTTGCAGAAGATGCAGTTCGGGTCGTGGTCGCTCATGGGGGCATTCAAAGAGGCAAGGGCTGGCTCGCGTTCATGCGCACCATGCCCTTGACGATGCGGTAGAGGAACCAGATGGAGATCAGGCCCCAGGCGATCCAGCCCGGGAAGACGAACAGCAGCCACAGCGGCACCGTCACCACGTAGAGCACCGCGGCCCAGATCACCGTGCGGATGCGCCAGGAGAAATGGCTGGCCTGCCAGGTGCCGGCGGCATCGCCCTTCTTCACCAGGTCGATGACCAGCGCCACGATCAGCAGGGCGGGACTGGCCTGCGCGCCTGGCAGCACTGCGGCCACCGCCACGATCAGGTGCAGGAAATAGCTCACCCAGCCGATGGTCTTGAGGGACTGGGCCTTTTCGTTGTCCACGACCTCGACGTCGATGATGTCGTCGCTCACGGGAAGCTCCTTTCAATCCGTATCGGAACCGGCGCCGGCTTCGCGCTGGCGCACCTTGCGCATCGCCTTTTCCTCCAGGCCGCTCAGGCCTTCGCGGCGCACCAGCTCGGCCACCACGTCGCCGGGCTTCAGACCGTAGTGGGCCAGCGCGATCATGCAGTGGAACCAGAGATCGGCCGTCTCGTTCACCAGCTTTTGCCGGTCGCCGCCGTGATCGGCGTCCTTGGCCGCCATCACCACCTCGGTCGCCTCTTCGCCGATCTTCTTCAGGAACGCGTCCGGCCCTTTGTGCAGCAGCCGGGCCACGTAGCTTTTCTCCGGGTCGCCGCCATTGGCGGGTTTGCGGCTTTCGATCACGGCCGCCAGGCGCGCGAGGTCATCGGTGGTCGACAGGGGCATGGCCGCGCGGGTCCTATTTCTTGTCCTATTTGTAGATCGACTCGGGGTCCTTGAGCACCGGCTCGACCGCCTGCCAAGCCTCCCGCTCGAGGCGCTGATAGAAGCAGCTATGGCGCCCGGTGTGGCAGGCGATGCCGGGTTCATGCCCGAGCTGCGTCACCTTGAGCAGCACCACGTCGTTGTCGCAGTCGAGGCGGATCTCGTGCACGGTCTGCACGTGGCCCGAGTCCTCGCCCTTGAACCAGAGGCGCCCGCGCGAGCGGCTGTAGTAGACCGCGCGGCCCAGTTCGGCGGTCTTCCGCAGGGCCTCGCGGTTCATCCAGGCGAACATCAGCACGTCGCCCGAGGCCGCTTCCTGGGCAATCACGGGCACCAGGCCCTGGGCATCCCATCGCACGTCGTCGAGCCAGCTCATGCCGGGAATCTACCACGGGCCTGCGCTTCGGGCAGCCGGCGCCGCGGAAAGCCGGTACGATGCTTTCCGCCCCTTGTTCGTCCCCAGACCCATGAAGACCCGCACCCTGCTCCTGATCCTGTTCATCCTGCTCGTCGCCGGCTTCGCCGCCCTGAACTTCGAGCAGATCCTGCAGCCAACCACGCTCAACTTCGGGTTCACCCAGGTGCAGGCGCCGCTCGGGCTGGCGCTGCTGGCCTTGCTGGGCCTGGTGCTGGTGGTGTCGCTGTCGGCACTGGCGTACTACCAGACCGTGCACCTCATGGAAGTGCGCCGCGTGACGCGCGAGGCGGCCGAGCAGCGCCAACTGGCCGACCACGCCGAGGCCTCGCGCCTGACCGAGCTGCGCGAGTTCCTGCAGACCGAACTCAAGGCAGTGGACGAACGCAGCCGGACCTTGTCGGACAAGCTGCACCAGCGGATCGACCAGTTGCAGGCCTCGCTCAGCGAGGTGGTCGAGCAGACCGGCAACGGGCTCGGCGCCAGCCTGGGTGAGCTCGAAGACCGGCTGGAGCACCAGTTCCAGCGGCGGGACGAGCCCCGTCCCTGAGCCGCGGCGGCGTCAAAGCCGCACCGGTATGCCGCGCTCGGCCATGCGCGCCTTGGCCTGCGCGACCGTGAACGTGCCGTAGTGGAAGATGCTGGCGGCCAGCACGGCGTCGGCGCCGCCCTGCTGCACGCCGTCGGCCAGGTGGTCGAGCTTGCCCACGCCGCCGGAGGCGATCACCGGTACGTCCACCGCGTCCGCCACCGCGCGGGTTAGGGCCAGGTCGAAGCCGGCCTGGGTGCCGTCGCGGTCCATGCTGGTGAGCAGGATCTCGCCGGCGCCCTGCCCGGCCATGCGGCGCGCCCAGGCCACGGCGTCCAGGCCGGTGTTTTTCCTTCCACCGTGGCTGTACACATCCCAGCCTTCGCCGCGCTCCAGCGCGTCGGCGCCCTGGCGCCGCTTGGCGTCGATCGCGACCACGATGCACTGCGCGCCGTATTTGTCCGATGCCTCCCGGATGACCTGCGGGTTGGCGATGGCGGCGGAATTGAAGCTGGTCTTGTCGGCGCCGGCGTTGAGCAGGCGGCGCACGTCGTCCACGGTGCGCACGCCGCCGCCGACGGTCAGCGGGATGAAGACCTGCGAGGCCACCGCCTCGATGATGGGCAGGATCAGGTCGCGCCCGTCGGAGGTGGCGGTGATGTCCAGGAAGGTCAGTTCGTCGGCGCCCTGCTCGTTGTAGCGCGCGGCGATCTCCACCGGGTCGCCCGCGTCGCGCAGTTCGACGAAGTTCACTCCCTTGACCACCCGGCCGCCGGTCACGTCGAGGCAGGGAATGATGCGTTTGGCGAGCATGCGTCGTTCAGGAAAAGGGACAGCAGAAGAATGGCTGCTGCTCAGGATTCGCCGCCGCCGAGCGCCGCGCCGTCGCTCAGTTCGTCGGCCAGTTGCTGGGCCGCCTCGAAGTCCAGGTCGCCGCTGTAGATCGACCGGCCGCAGATCACGCCTTCGACGCCCTCTTCCTCCACCTCGCACAGCCGGCGGATGTCCTCGAGGCTGGACAGGCCGCCCGAGGCGATGACGGGAATCGACAGCGCCTGCGCCAGCTTGACCGTGGCCTCGATGTTGATGCCGGTGAGCATGCCGTCGCGGCCGATGTCGGTGTAGACGATGGACTCGACGCCGTAGTCCTCGAACTTCTTGCCCAGATCGACCACCTCGTGGCCGGTGAGCTTGCTCCAGCCATCGGTGGCGACCTTGCCGTCCTTGGCGTCCAGGCCCACGATGATGTGGCCGCCGAACGCGGAGCAGGCGTCCTGAAGGAAGCCGGGGTTCTTCACCGCGGCGGTGCCGATGATCACGTAGCGCAGGCCGGCGTCGAGGTAGCGCTCGATGGTGTCGAGATCGCGGATGCCGCCGCCCAGTTGCACGTCCACCTCGGCCCCCACCTCCTTGAGGATGGCGCGGATCGCCGGTTCGTTCTTCGGCTTGCCGGCAAAGGCCCCGTTGAGGTCCACCAAGTGCACCCGGCGCGCGCCTTTGTCGACCCAGCTGCGGGCCATCGCCGCGGGGTTTTCGCCGAACACCGTGGACTGGTCCATGTCGCCCTGCTTGAGGCGCACGCACTGGCCGTCTTTCAGATCAATGGCAGGAATCAGCAGCATGGTGATGTGTCAATGAGGTGGAAGAAGGTCTCAGGGTTCCCAGGACAGGAAGTTGCGGTAGAGCGCCAGGCCCTGGTCGGCGCTTTTCTCGGGGTGGAACTGGGTGGCAAAAATGTTATCGCGGGCGATCGCTGCTGCAAAGCGTCCCCCGTAGTCCGCCTCGCCCACGGTGTGCTCGGCGTGCGCCGGCCGGGCGTAGAAACTGTGCACGAAATAGAAGTAGGCGCCCTCGCCGATGCCGGCCCACAACGGGTGCACCGGCCGGCCCAGCTCGTGGAACACCGGATTCCAGCCCATCTGCGGCACCTTGAAGCGGCTGCCGTCGGCCTGGCAGCGGCCTTCCAGCCGGAACCGCACCACCTCGCCCGGAATCAGCCCGAAACCGTCCGTCGGCCCCTCCTCGCTGCGGTCGAGCAGCATCTGCATGCCCACGCAGACGCCGAACAGCGGCTTGCTCGCGGCCGCGCGCAGCACGGCCTCCTGCAGGCCGGAGGCGGCGAGTTCGCGCATGCAGTCGCCCATGTGGCCCTGCCCCGGCAGCACCACCCGGTCGGCATCGAGCACGGCCTGGGCGTCCGAGGTGACCCGCACCTGCACGTTTTCGGTGCACTGTGCCGCGTGCTCCACCGCCTGCGATACCGACCGCAGGTTCCCGCTGCCGTAGTCGACGACGGCGACCGTCTTGCGTTTCATCAAAGGAAAGAAGGAGGAGGGGCGGCTGGCTCAGAGCGAGCCTTTGGTCGAGGGAATCGTGTCGCCCATGCGGGGGTCACGCTCCAGGGCCATGCGCAGCGCGCGGGCGAAGGCCTTGAACACGGTCTCCGCCTGGTGGTGGGCGTTTTCGCCATGCAGGTTGTCGATGTGCAGGGTCACGCCCGCGTGGTTGACGAACCCCTGGAAGAACTCGAACGCGAGCTGCGTATCGAAGCCGCCCACCATGCCGCTCTTGAACGGCACGCGCATGTGCAGCCCGGGCCGGCCCGAGAAGTCGATCACCACCCTTGACAGCGCCTCGTCCAGCGGCACGTAGGCATGGCCATAGCGGCGGATGCCTTTCTTGTCGCCCACCGCCTGGGCAAAAGCCTGGCCCAGCGTGATGCCCACGTCCTCCACCGTGTGGTGGCCGTCGATGTGCAGGTCGCCCTTGGCCTGGATGTCGAGGTCGATCAGGCCATGGCGGGCGATCTGGTCGAGCATGTGGTCGAAAAAGCCGATGCCCGTGGACAGGCACGCCTGGCCGGTGCCGTCGAGGTTGACGCGCACGCCGACCTGCGTTTCGGACGTGTTGCGCTGGACGTGGGCCACGCGGGCGCCAGCGGCGTTGGCGGGGAGCGTCTGGGTCATAGAGAGGTCTGCAGGGCGCGGATCAACTGGGCGTTTTCCGACGGGGTTCCCACCGTCAGTCGCAGGCACTGTGCCAGCAGAGGATGCATTGTAGAAACATTCTTCACCAGAATCCCCTGCGCCTTGAGGCCGTCGAAGCCGCGTTGCGCATCGGGCACACGCGCCAGCACCATGTTGGCCTCGCTGGGAAAGGGCTCGACCCCGGGCATGCGGCCCAACGCCTCGATCAGCAGGGCGCGCTGCGCCCGGATCTCGGCCGCCTGCCGCGCGAACACGTCGGCATGCTCCAGCGCGAACAAGGCGCACTCGGCGTTGAGCACGCTCACGTTGTAGGGCGGGCGCAGCTTGTCCACCTCGTGCAGCAGCGCCTGGGCCCCCAGCATGTAGCCGATGCGCACGCCCGCCAGGCCGAACTTGGACAGCGTGCGCATGAGCAGCACGTGGGCGTTGGCCGCGGGATCGGCGCGGATCTCGTCGAGCCAGGTGGCGCTGGAGAACGGCTGGTAGGCCTCGTCGATCACCACCAGGCCATCGACCGCGCGGCACTCGGCGATCAGGCGGCGCATCACGGCCGCATCCCACAGGTTGGCCGTGGGGTTGTTCGGATAGGCCAGGTAGGTGATGGCCGGGCGGTGCGCGCGGATGGCGGCGGTCATGGCCGGCTCGTCGAGCTGGAAGTCGGGTGTGAGATCGACGCCATGGAAGGCCAGGCCCTGCAACTGGGCGCTCATCGCGTACATCACGAAGCCCGGCAGCGGCGCGAGGACGGACGCGCCCGGCACGGCGCAGGCCATGGCGAGCAGCGAGATCAGTTCATCCGAACCGTTGCCCAGCATCAGGGCATGGCCTTCGGGCAGGTCGACGCCACGCATCAAGGCCCGCTTCAGGTCCTCGATGCGCGGGCCCGGGTAGCGGTTGATCGCCACCGCGCCCAGGCGGTGCCCCAGCTCGGCCTGCAGCGCGGGCGGCAGCGTGAAGGGGTTTTCCATGGCGTCCAGCTTGACCATGCCGGCCGATGGCTGAATGGCGTAGGCGTGCATGGACTGGATGTCCTGGCGGATGCGGGTCGTGGTCGTCATGGTGGGGCGTCAATCGGTGCCGCGGCAGGCGGAAAGCCGCGGCGCAATCATCCTGTTTGTACACGAAGTTCGTGCGCGCCTGCGCCCATGGCGATGCCGGCAGCCGGCCCCCTCACAGAACCCGTCCGTGCATCCGCGCGAGCCGGCGCAGCATGCCTGCGAAGGCCAGCGCCCAGGCCAGCAGCGCCACCCACCAGGCCGCTTGCGACAGCCCGCGCAGGAAGCCCAGCCCGAGCGCCTCGCCCATCTGCCAGGTGGCGGCGGCGTACATGCCCAGCGGAAAGACCATGGCCCAGTACTGCGGGTCGTAGCGGATGGGCAGGTGCTGGAAGCCGTGGCGCCACACGCCCAGCACCAGCAGCAGGGGAATCCACCAGCTACCGGCGGCCCAGTACAGCAGCGTCACGCCCATCAGAAACGGCCGCAGCGCTTGCAGCAGGGGCGCGTGCGGCGCGTTCAGCACCAACTGCGCTCCGGCCAGAGTGGAGATGGCCATCGCGCCCATGGTGATCCAGTAGGGCGGCGACAGCTCGCCCGGTGCCAGGGGCAGGAACATGCAGCGGTAGAAGATCAGCGCCATCACCATCAGGTAGAGCATGCCGCCCCACAGCCACATGGCGAGCGAAAACAGGTCCAGCACGGGCCGCAGCGGCGGCGGCGCATGGGCGCCGAGCAGCGCCCCCGTGACGGCCAGCGACTGCGTGGCCACGACCGCGAGCAGCCAGACGCCGCCGAGGCCCTGCGCCAGACCCGGCTTGTCGCGCTTGACCGTGAAGGCAGCGAAGATGGCATAGGTCAGCACCAGCCAGAGCAGCACCGCCAGCCCATGGAGCACCCAGCCGACGCGCACCGCACCGCCCAGCACGATGCACTGGCTGGCCAGGATGCCCGTGCCCGCGACGGTGGTGAAGTAACCCGGCCCGCGCGCATGGTCCGCCATGTCGCCGAAGAAACGCGGCGGATGGTACAGCGCGCGCAGCCCGTGGAGCAGCCACAGCAACGCGTATTGCAGCGCGTTCAATGCGAACAGGACGCGCGCCACCCGCGGCTGGCCCACCATCTCGGCGCCCAGCGAGACGATGCCCGTCGCCATGACCAGGCTGAAGGCGGCCGGCGGCCAGTCGGCCAGCGCGTCGTGCCAGCGACGGCGCAGCGGTTCACGGCCCGGGCCGCCCTGCATGTCAGACCTTTAACCGCATCTCTGCCGCCTGCGCATGCGCCTGCAGGCCCTCGCCGTAGGCCAGCTCGGCGGCGATGCGGCCCAGGGCCTGGGCGCCCTGCGCGCTCACCTCGATCAGGCTGCTGCGCTTCTGGAAGTCGTACACGCCCAGCGGCGACGAAAAGCGCGCGGTGCCGCTGGTGGGCAGCACGTGGTTGGGGCCGGCGCAGTAGTCGCCCAGGCTTTCGCTGGTGAAGGCACCGAGGAAGATCGCGCCGGCGTGCTTGAGCAGCGGCTCCCAGCGGTGCGGCTCGCGGCTGGACACTTCCAGGTGTTCGGGCGCGATGCGGTTGCTGATGGCACAGGCTTCTTCCATGTCCCGGGTCAGGATCAGCGCGCCGCGGCCGTTGAGGCTGGCGGCGATGATCCCGGCGCGCGGCATGGTCGGCAGCAGACGATCGATTTCACGCTGCACGGCGTCGATGTAGGCCGCGTCCGGGCACAGCAAGATGCTCTGGGCCAGCTCGTCGTGCTCGGCCTGGCTGAACAGGTCCATCGCCACCCAGTCGGGCGGCGTGCTGCCGTCGGCCAGCACCAGGATCTCGCTCGGGCCGGCGATCATGTCGATGCCCACGGTGCCGAACACGCGCCGCTTGGCGCTGGCCACGTAGGCGTTGCCGGGGCCGGTGATCTTGTCCACGGCGGGCACAGTGGCGGTGCCATAGGCCAGCGCGGCCACGGCCTGCGCGCCGCCGATGGTGAAGGCGCGCGTGACACCAGCCACGTGGGCGGCGGCCAGCACCAGCTCGTTGCGCTCGCCACGGCTCGCGGTGGCCGCGCCGCTGCCGCCTTCCACGCCACCGGTCGCCACGCTGCCGCGCACCGGCGTGGGCACGGCCATGATGATCTCGCCGACGCCCGCCACGTGCGCGGGCACGGCGTTCATGATCAGGCTCGACGGGTAGGCCGCCTTGCCGCCCGGCACGTAGATGCCGACCCGGTCCAGCGGCGTGACCTTCTGGCCCAGCAGGGTGCCGTCGGCGTCGCGGTAGGTCCAGCTCTCGCCCGAGGCCTTCTTCTGCGCCTCGTGGTAGCTGCGCACCCGCGCCGCGGCGGCCTGCAGGGCCTCGCGCTGCGCGGCGGGCAGGCCCTCGAACGCGGCCTTGAAGTCGGCCGGCGTGAGTTCGAGCTCGGCCATGCTTGGCGCCTGCAGGCCATCGAAGCGGGCGGTGTATTCGAGCACCGCGGCATCGCCGCGCCGGCGCACGTCGGCCAGGATGTCGGCCACGCGCTGCTCGATCGCGCCGTCGGTCTCGGCCGACCAATGCAGCCGGGCCTGGAAGCGGGCCTCGAAGTCGGGCTCCGCGGTGGACAGGCGCAGCGGTTGGGCCTTCGGCGCGGTCATGGCCGGGCTCCCGGTGCGACCGCACCCGCGAAGGCGTCGATCAGGGGACGGATCGCGGCCTGTTTGAGCTTGAGCGAGGCCTGGTTGACCACCAGCCGCGCGCTGATGTCCATGATGCGCTCGACCTCGACCAGGTGGTTGGCCTTGAGCGTGTTGCCGGTGGAGACCAGGTCGACGATCGCGTCGGCCAGGCCGGTGAGCGGCGCGAGCTCCATGCTGCCGTAGAGCTTGATCAGGTCCACGTGCACGCCCTTGCCGGCGAAGAACTCGCGCGCGATCGCGGTGTACTTGGTCGCCACCTTCAGGCGCGAGCCCTGCCGCACGGCCGACGCGTAGTCGAAGTCGGCCCGCACGGCCACGCTCACGCGGCAGCGCGAGATGTTCAGGTCCAGCGGCTGGTACAGGCCCTGGCCGCCATGCTCGATCAAGGTGTCCCGCCCGACCACGCCGAGGTCGGCGCCGCCGTACTCCACGTAGGTCGGCACGTCGCTGGCGCGCACCAGCACCACCCGCACGCCCGGATGGCTGGTGGCCAGGATCAGCTTGCGCGACTTCTCGGGGTCTTCCAGCACCTCGATGCCGGCCGCCCTGAGCAACGGCAGCGTTTCGTCGAAGATGCGCCCCTTGGAGAGCGCCAGGGTGAGCACGTCGTTCTGGTGGTTCATTTGATCCGCTCGATGTCGGCGCCGATCGCGCGCAGCTTCGCCTCCATCTGGTCGTAGCCGCGGTCGAGGTGGTAGATGCGGTCGACGATGGTTTCGCCGTCGGCCATGAGGCCGCCGATCACCAGGCTGGCCGAGGCGCGCAGGTCGGTCGCCATCACGGTGGCGCCCGAGAGGCGCGGTACGCCCTCGATCACGGCGACCTTGCCGTCGGTCTGGATGTGCGCGCCCAGGCGGACCAGTTCGTTCACGTGCATGAAGCGGTTCTCGAAGATGGTCTCGGTTACCTTGCTCGCGCCTTCGGCGATGCAGTTGAGCGCCATGAACTGGGCCTGCATGTCGGTCGGGAAGCCCGGGTACTCGGTGGTGCGGAAGCTCTGCGCCTTCAGGCGGCCGGACGCGCGCACGCGGATGACGTCGACCTCGCCCTCGCGCCCGGGCTCGATCTCGGCGCCCGCTTCGCGCAGTTTGTCGATCACGGCATCGAGGTGGTCGGCGCGCCCGTGGCGCAGCACCACCTCGCCGCCGGCGGCGGCCACCGCGCACAGGAAGGTGCCGGCCTCGATGCGGTCCGCCACCACCTGGTGGGTGCAGCCGCGCAGGCGCTCCACGCCCTGGATCCGGATGCGGCTGGTGCCGTGCCCTTCGATCTTCGCGCCCATGGCGATCAGCATCTCGGCCAGGTCGCCGATCTCCGGCTCCTGCGCGGCGTTCTCCAGCAGCGTCTCGCCCTCGGCCAGCGCGGCGGCCATGAGGAAGTTCTCGGTCCCCGTGACGGTGACCATGTCGGTCGCGATGCGCGCGCCGTGCAGGCGCGTACGGCCCGCGGGCAGCCGGGCCACCATGTAGCCGTGCTCGACCACGATCTCGGCCCCCATGGCCTGCATGCCCTTGATGTGCTGGTCCACCGGGCGCTGCCCGATGGCGCAGCCGCCAGGCAGGGACACGCGCGCATGGCCGAAGCGCGCCAGCAGGGGGCCCAGCACCAGCACGGAGGCGCGCATGGTCTTGACCAGCTCGTAAGGCGCCTCGGGCTGGATGGTCCCGGCCGCCTGCAGCGTGATGCCGCCGCGCTCGCCGTGCGTCTGCGTGCGCACGCCCATGCTGTCGAGCAGGTGCCGCATGGTGGCCACGTCGCGCAGGCGCGGCACGTTGGTCAGCGTGACCGCCTCATCGGTCAGCAGCGCGGCGCACAGCTCCGGCAGCGCCGCGTTCTTCGCGCCGGAAATATCGACCGTCCCACGCAGGGTGCGGCCACCGTTGATTCGCAGTTTGTCCATGGAAGGCGCCGGAGGATCAGGGCTGGTCCGCCGCCCACTCGGCCGGCGTGTAGGTCTTCATCGAGAGCGCGTGGACCTCGTCGTTCTGCAGCCGCGCGCCCAGCGTGGCGTAGACGGCCTGGTGCCGCTGGATCGCGCGGCGGCCTTCGAACGCGGGCGACACGATCACGGCCGACCAGTGCCGGCCGTCGCCGGTGACCTCGATGTGCTCGCAGGGTAGCCCGGCGGCGATGATCTGTTGCAGTTGATCGGCGGTCATCATGTGTCGAGGGGTCAGTAGCGGAGCTTGTAGCCGGTCTTCAGGAGGTGGAGCGCGATGGCGCTCACGGCGAGCAGGGCCGTGCCCACCAGGCCCAGGCTGATCCAGGGCGAGACGTCGCTGACGCCGAAGAAGCCGTAGCGGAAACCGTCGATCATGTAGAAGAACGGGTTGAGGTGGCTCACCCGCTGCCAGAAGTCCGGCAGGGAATGAATGGAGTAGAACACGCCCGACAGGAAGGTCATGGGCATGATGAGGAAGTTCTGGAACGCGGCCATCTGGTCGAACTTCTCGGCCCAGAGCCCGGCGATCAGGCCCAGCGTGCCCAGCAGGGCCGCGCCCATGACGCCGAACGTGAAGATCCACCACGGCGCCACCAGCGAGGGGCGCGCGAACCACCAGGTGACCAGGATCACGCCCAACCCCACCGCCATGCCGCGCACCACCGAGGAGCCGACGTAGGCGACGAACCAGGCGCGGTGCGACAGCGGCGTGAGCAGCAGGAAGACCACGTTGCCCATGATCTTGCTCTGGATCAGCGACGACGAGCTGTTGGCGAACGCGTTCTGCAGCACGCTCATCATGACCAGGCCGGGCAGCAGGAAGGCGGTGTAGTTGACCGACTCGTACACCTGCACCCGGCCCTCCAGCACGTGGCCGAAGATCATGAGGTAGAGGATGGCGGTCACCACCGGCGCGGCCACGGTCTGGAAGCCGACCTTCCAGAACCGCAGCACCTCCTTGTAGAACAGGGTCTGCCAGCCGTTCATGTCCCCTCCGCCCCCAGGTCCGCGACTGCCTCGCGCGGCGCCCCCTCGGCCCGCGCCGCGTCGGCGTCGTCCTGGGCCGTCCCCGGCACGGGACGGATCCTCGAGCCGGTCATCTCCAGGAACACGTCTTCCAGGTCGGCCTTGCGGATCTCGATGTCGTCGGGCGCGATGCCCGCCTCGCGCAGCCGCGCCAGGATGCGCTCGACCGCGAGCGCGTCGCTGGCCGGCAACTGCACCACGCGGCCGGTGACGCGGGCCTGCACCGCCAGGTCGGCCGGCAGGGGCGCGTCGGTCTTGAAGCGCAGCACCTTGGACACCGCGCGCGCCAGCAGCGCCGAGGTGGACTCCAGCGCCACCACGCTGCCTTGCTTGAGCATCGCGATGCGCCCGCACAGCGCCTCGGCCTCCTCCAGGTAGTGCGTGGTCAGCAGCACGGTGCAGCCCAGGCGCTTGTTGAGCCCGGAAACGAACTGCCAGAGCGTCTGGCGCAGCTCGACGTCGACACCCGCGGTGGGTTCGTCGAGCACGATCACCGGCGGCTTGTGCACCAGGGCCTGCGCGATCAGCACCCGCCGCTTCATGCCGCCGGAGAGCTGGCGCATGTTGGCGGTGGCCTTGTCGGCCAGACCCAGCCCTTCCAGCAATTCGTCGATCCAGGCGTCGTTGTTGCGTATGCCGAAATAGCCGGACTGCAGACGCAGGGCCTCGCGCACGTTGAAGAAGGGATCGAACACCAATTCCTGCGGCACCACGCCGAGCTGGCGGCGGGCGGCCTGGAAATCGGCCTGCACGTCGTGGCCATGCACCAGGACGCGGCCGCCGCTGGCCCGCGCCAGGCCGGCCAGGATGCTGATCAGCGTCGTCTTGCCCGCCCCGTTGGGCCCAAGCAGGCCGAAGAACTCGCCCGGCTCGATGTCGAACGACACCGAGCGCAGCGCATGCAGGGCGCCGCGTGGCGTAGGGTAGTGTTTGGAAACGTCTTGGAAGGAAACGGCTGGCATGCGCGGGCAATACCCATAGGCCAACCGCCGGCAGGACATCTGGCGGCGGCTGGCGAACCGGGTATTTTATGCTGGGCCCGCTTTTCCTGCCGGTGTCAATGATCCCTGTCACCGGAGCGGCATCCGCAACGAACGAAGATGCCCTAACCCAGGGACAGCGAGGGTCCGGCTCCGCCGGCCCGAGATGTCGTCCCCCCTCCAAGCGCCGAAAGGCGCGCCAGAGAGGGGGGAAGCCGCGTCAGCGGCGCAGGGGGGCGTCAAGCAATTCACGCACGCCGTAAAGCGACGCAAGATCCACCAGCCGACGCGGCATGGCCTCGACCTGCAAGGTCTTTCCCTGTGCCTGCGCGCTGCGGCGCAGCTCCAGCAGCACCGCCAGCGCCGACGAGTCGAAGTCGCGCAGCGGGGCCGCGTCCAGCACCACCACCGCCCCCGGCTGGCCGGGCAAGGCGCGCCCCAGGCGCTGCAGCTCGGGCCCGGCCTCGCCCAGCGTGAGGCGCTCGGGCAGGGCCAGGGTGGGCGGTGCGGCGGTGGGCGAATCGGCCATGGCGCGAAGGTCGGCGTCAGCTCTTGCCGCCCGCGTTGCTCTTGTTGCGCTGGGTCAGCGAGGCGATCAGGCCGTCGATGCCCTTGGCGTTGATTTCCTGCGCGAACTGGGTGCGGTAGGTCTCCACCAGCCACACGCCGAGCACGTTGAGGTCGTAGATCTTCCAGCCGGCGCCCGTCTTTTCCATTCGGTAGTCGAGCTGGATCGGGTCGCCCATGCCACGCACCTCGGAGCGCACCACCACCTCGGTGTCCTCGGGTTTGGCGCGCATGGGGCGGAAGCTCAGGGTCTGGTTCTTCACCTCGCCCAGCGCGCCGGAATAGGTGCGCACCAGCAGCGTCTTGAACTCGTCCTGCAACTGCTTCTGCTGTTCGGGCGTGGCCTGGCGCCAGTGGCGCCCCACGGCCGCCGACGTCATGCGCGCGAAGTTCACGTTGGGCATGATCTTCGAATCGACCAGCGCCATGATGCGGTCGATGTTGCCGGCCTGGATGGCCGGGTCGGCCTTGATGGCGTTCAGCACCTCGGTCGATACCCGCTTGACCAGCGCGTCGGGTGCCTCGTCGCTGGCCAGCGCCGGCACCGACAGGGCGGCGGCGGACATCGCCAGGGCGGCGATCCAGAATCGGCGTTTCATCGTCATCATGTGCTTCCTTTCTTTCAGGCCCGCGGTCCGGCGGCGGGCAGGGCCCTCAGCGTAAATCAATCGGCGGACGGAATTGTGAAGGCCCGTCCGCTCAATCGTTGCGATTCGTATCCAGGCCCCCTTCGCCTTCCGATCCGCCACTCAACCCGATACCTTGGTCGATCATGTCGTCGATCTGGCTCTGGCGGCGGTTGAGGTACAGGTCGCGCGTGAAGCTGTACTTGTCCAGGGCCGCTTCCTCGAGCAGGTTGGAGGCACGCAGCAGGCTGGCACGGGTGTTGACGAGCTGCAGGCCATAGAGCGAGTTGCGCGCCGACACCGGCGTGACCTCGTTCCTCAGGTCGTAGTGGGTATCGACCACCAAGCCCACGGAGTCGCGCAGGGACGACGAGCCGAGCACCGGCAGCACCAGGTAGGGGCCGGCGGGCATGCCCCAGCGCCCCATGGTCTGGCCGAAGTCGATGCGGGTGCGCGGAATGCCCATCTCGCTGGCCACGTCGAGCACGCCGCCCAAACCGAAGACGGTGTTCACGCTGAAGCGCATCAGGTTCTCGGCGGTCTCGCGCGGCCGCAACTGCAGGGCGGCATTGGCGGAGGACCAGAGATCGCCCAGGTTGTTGAAGAAATTGCCGACGCCGGTGCGCACGAGCGAAGGCGTGACCTCCTGGTAGACCGTCGCCACGGGCTTCATCACGGCCCGGTCCAGCGCGTCGTTGAACCGGTAGACGCCCCGGTTCCAGGGCTCGAGCGGATCGCGCGGATTGGCGTCCGGGCCCGTGGCGCAGGCCCCGAGCAGGCTGGCGCACAGCAGCAGACCGGCCGTCGTCCGGGCCGCCCTGCGGGGACTTCGATGGAGGAAAGTGGGGATGTTGGACATGTTCTGAACCTCTTCTCTTTGTATGGCCGCTAAGGCTGCGGTGCCGGATCGGCCGGCTTGCCGCCGCCACCGCCCTCGGCGGCGCGATTAAAGAGGAACTGGCCGATCAGGTTCTCCAGCACCACCGCGGACTGGGTCTGGGTGATCACGTCGCCGTCGGCCATGTTGCGCTCGTCACCGCCCGGTTCGATGCCGATGTACTGCTCGCCCAGCAAGCCACTGGTCAGGATCTTGAGCGAGCTGTCCTTGGGGAAAGCGTAGCGCGACTGCAGCGCCAAACTGACGTGGGCCTGGAAGGTCTGGTCATCGAACGTGATGGATTCCACGCGGCCGACCACCACGCCGGCGCTGCGCACCGCGGCTTTGGGCTTGAGCCCGCCCGCGTTGTCGAAGCGGCCGACCACGCGGTAGGTCTGCTCGAAGCTCAGGTTCAGCAGGTTGGCCGACTGCAGCGCCAGAAACACAATGGCCAGCGCGCCGATCATCACGAACAGGCCAACCCAGACGTCGTTCTTGGAAGTTTGCATTGTGTATCTCTCCGCGGAATGCGCGTTTCAGATGCTGAACATCATCGTCGTCAAAACGAAATCCAGCGCCAGCACGCTCAACGAGGCCACCACCACCGTGCGGGTCGTGGCGCGCGACACGCCTTCGGGCGTGGGGTGGGCTTCGAAGCCCTGGTGCAGCGCCACGAAGGTCACGGTGAACCCGAACACCACGCTCTTGATGATGCCGTTGCCGACGTCGGACCAGACGTCGACGCCGCCCTGCATCTGGCTCCAGAAGGCACCGCCGTCCAGGCCGATCAGCCCCACGCCCACGATCCAGCCGCCGATGACGCCCACGGCGCTGAACACTGCCGCCAGCAGCGGCATAGCGATCACGCCGGCCCAGAAGCGCGGCGCCAGCACACGGCGCACCGGATCGACGGCCATCATCTCCATCGCGCTGAGCTGCTCGCCCGCCTTCATGAGGCCGATCTCGGCCGTGAGCGAGGTGCCGGCCCGGCCCGCGAACAGCAGCGCCGTGACCACCGGCCCGAGCTCGCGCACCAGCGACAGCGCCACCAGTTGGCCCACGGCATCGGTGGCGCCGAAGCCCTGCAGCGTGTAATAGCCCTGCAGGCCCAGCACGAAGCCGACGAACAGCCCGGACACGCCGATGATGGCCAGCGAGTGGTTGCCCAGGAAATGCACCTGGTCGCGCACCAGCCCGGGGCGGCGAAAGGCCGCGCCGAACAGCCACAGCAGCCGGACCAGCAAGCGGGTGGCGTGGCCGATGCGGGTCAGTTGCGAGCGCACGGCAAAACCCACGCGCGCGGGATGCAGGGCCTTCATGCGCGCCTCCTGCCCGGCGGCACCGGCGCGCCGAAGTCCTGTTCGAGATCGGGGCCCGGATGGTGGAAGCGCACCGGCCCGTCGGGCAGCGCGTTCACGAACTGCTTGACCAGCGGGTCCTCGCTGTGGCGCACCTCGTCCGGCGTTCCCTGGGCGGCGATGCGGCCATTGGCCAGCACGATGACCTGGTCGGCGATGCGGAAGGTTTCGTCCAGGTCGTGCGAGACCACGATGCTGGTCAGCCCCATCGCGTCGTTGAGCTGGCGGATCAGCCGGGCCGCCGTGCCAAGCGAGATCGGGTCCAGGCCGGCGAAGGGCTCGTCGTACATCACGAGCTCGGGATCGAGCGCGATCGCCCGCGCCAGCGCGACGCGGCGGGCCATGCCGCCGGACAGCTCGCTGGGCATCAGGTCGCGCGCGCCGCGCAGGCCGACCGCATTGAGCTTCATCAGCACGATGTCGCGCACCAGGGCTTCGGGCAGCTTCGTGTGCTCGCGCAGCGGAAACGCCACGTTGTCGAACACGCTCATGTCGGTGAACAGCGCCCCGAACTGGAACAGCATGCCCATCCGGCGCCGGGCCGCATAGAGAGCCGTGGCGTCCATGACGGTGACGTCCTGGCCGTCGAACAGCATCTGCCCCTGCTGGGCGCGGATCTGGCCGCCGATGAGCCGCAGCACCGTGGTCTTGCCGCCGCCGGAAGCCCCCATGAGCGCCGTGACCTTGCCACGCGGCACGGTCAGCGAGATGTCGTCGAGGATGGCGCGCTCCCCGTACCCGAAGGTCAGGCGGCGCAGTTCGACCAGAGGGGCGTTGGAATCGGTGGGCATCAAACAAAAACCGGGCAGTTCGGCGCCCGGCTTTTGGATGATAAAGGATTCAGCGGCCAGCCGAGACCCATGTGTTTCGAGAGGTATCGACTACCGAAGCACGTGAAGAAGCATGAAGAGATGAGTCCCTCATCTCGGCAAATCAGAAAATCCCATCAGGAACTCGTCGACCGCACGGGCCGCCTGGCGGCCTTCGCGGATCGCCCAGACCACCAGGCTCTGGCCGCGGCGCATATCGCCGGCGGCGAACACCTTGGGCACGCGGGTGGCGTAGCCGCCGGTGAACTCGGTGCTCGCCTTGGCGTTGCCGCGCGCGTCCTTCTCGACCCCGAAACCGTCCAGGATGCTGGCCACCGGGTGCACGAAACCCATGGCGAGCAGCACCAGGTCGGCCGGGTAGGTTTTTTCCGTGCCAGGCACTTCCACCAGCTTGCCGTCCTTCATCTCGACCTGCACGGTCGTCAGGCCAGTGACCTTGCCCTTCTCGCCGGTGAAGGCCTTGGTGGAGATGGCGAACTCGCGCACGCAGCCTTCCTCGTGGCTGGAGCTGGTGCGCAGCTTGATCGGCCAGTACGGCCACACGAGCGGCTTGTTTTCCTGCTCGGGCGGCTGAGGCATGACCTCGAACTGGGTGACGCTGGCCGCGCCGTGGCGGTTGCTGGTGCCCACGCAGTCGCTGCCGGTGTCGCCGCCGCCGATCACGATCACGTGCTTGCCGTCGGCCCGGATCTGGCCCTTGAGCTTATCGCCGGCGTTGACCTTGTTCTGCTGCGGCAGGAACTCCATCGCGAAGTGGATGCCGGCGAGGTCGCGCCCGGGCACCGGCAGGTCGCGGCTCTGCTCGGAGCCGCCGGCGAGCAGCACGGCGTCGAAGTCCTGCTGCAGCTGCTCGGGCGTGACGGTTTCCCGGGCCCAGTTGGTGACCTTGCTGTCCTTGGGCATCTCGCCCACCAGCACGCCGGTGCGGAACACCACGCCCTCGACCTCCATCTGCGCGAGCCGCCGGTCGATGTGGCTCTTCTCCAGCTTGAAGTCCGGGATGCCGTAGCGCAGCAGGCCGCCGGCGCGGTCGTTCTTCTCGAACACCGTGACCGCGTGGCCGGCGCGGGCCAGTTGCTGGGCCGCGGCCAGGCCCGACGGGCCCGAGCCCACCACGGCGACTTTCTTGCCGGTCTGGTGGCGCGGCGGCTGCGGCTGCACCCAGCCCTCTTCCCAGGCGCGGTCGATGATGGCGTGCTCGATCGACTTGATGCCCACGGGATCGGCGTTCACGTTGAGCGTGCAGGCGGCCTCGCAGGGCGCCGGGCAGATGCGGCCGGTGAACTCGGGGAAGTTGTTGGTGCTGTGCAGCACGGCGATCGCGTTGCGCCAATCGCCCTGGTACACGAGGTCGTTGAAGTCCGGAATGATGTTGTTGACCGGGCAGCCGTTGTTGCAGAACGGCGTACCGCAGTCCATGCAGCGCGCGCCCTGGATCCTGGCCTGCGCGTCGTCGAGGCCGACGACGAATTCCCTGTGGTGCTTCAGGCGCTCGGCGACGGGCTTGTAGCCCTCTTCCAGGCGCTCGTATTCCATGAAGCCGGTGACTTTTCCCATGATGGCTTGTCCTTGTTCCTTCGTTGTCGCGCGTGGGGCGGGCGGCGGTTTACTTGGCGGGCGCGGTGGCCTGCTTCGCCGCGGCCTGCGCCTTGGTGGTGGCCTCGGCCGCCGCCTTGCGGGCGTTGACCTCGCCCAGCGCGCGCTTGTACTCGTTCGGGAACACCTTCACGAACTTGCCGCGCGATTGCGCCCAGGTGTCGAGCAGTTCGCGCGCGCGGCGGCTGCCGGTCCAGCGGTTGTGGTCCTCCAGCAGCTTGCGCAGCTGCGCCTCGTCGGACTGCCCGCGGTGCCAGGTGGCGCGGTCGGAGCCGGCTTCCTGCTCGGCGGTGGAGAGCACCTTGTCCAGGCTCACCATCGCCGTGTTGCAGCGCCGGGCGAACTCGCCGTCCTCGTCGTAGACATAGGCCACGCCGCCGCTCATGCCAGCGGCGAAGTTGCGGCCGGTCCTGCCCAGCACCACCACGGTGCCGCCGGTCATGTATTCGCAGCCGTGGTCGCCAGTGCCTTCCACCACGGCGGTCGCACCCGACAGGCGCACCGCGAAGCGCTCGCCGGCCACGCCGCTGAAGAAGGCCTCGCCGCTGGTGGCGCCGTACATCACCGTGTTGCCGACGATGATGTTGCGCGTGGCGTCGCCGCGGAAGTCGAGGCTGGGCCGCACCACCACCCGGCCGCCCGAAAGGCCCTTGCCGGTGTAGTCGTTGGCGTCGCCGATCAGGTACAGCGTGATCCCCTTGGCCAGGAAGGCGCCGAACGACTGCCCGCCCGTGCCTTCGAGCTGGATGCGGATGGTGTCGTCGGGCAACCCCTCGGGGTGCCGCTGGGTCAGCGCGCCCGACAGCATCGCGCCCACGGAACGGTTCACGTTGCGCGCCACCTCGATGAACTGCACCCGCTCGCCGCGCTCCAGCGCCGGGCGGGATTTTTCGATCAGCACCTTGTCCAGCGCCCTGGCCAGGCCATGGTCCTGGTCTTCGGTGTGCAGGCGCGGCACCTCGGCCGGCACCGCCGGCAGCGCCAGCAGGCGGCTGAAGTCCAGCCCGCGCGCCTTCCAGTGCTCGATGCCCTGCTTCATGTCGAGCAGGTCGGCCCGGCCGATCAGCTCGTCGAACTTGCGCAGGCCCAACTGGGCCATGATCTGGCGCACTTCCTCGGCGACGAAGAAGAAGTAATTCACCACGTGCTCGGGCTTGCCGCTGAATTTCTTGCGCAGCACCGGGTCCTGCGTGGCCACCCCGACCGGGCAGGTGTTGAGGTGGCACTTGCGCATCATGATGCAGCCCTCGACCACCAGCGGCGCGGTGGCGAAGCCGAACTCGTCGGCGCCGAGCAGGGCGCCGATCACCACGTCGCGGCCGGTCTTCATCTGGCCATCGGCCTGCACGCGGATGCGGCTGCGCAGCCGGTTGAGCACCAGCGTCTGCTGCGTCTCGGCCAGGCCGATCTCCCACGGGCTGCCGGCGTGCTTGATCGACGACCAGGGCGAGGCGCCCGTGCCGCCGTCGTGGCCCGCGATCACCACGTGGTCGGCCTTGCACTTGGCCACGCCGGCCGCGATGGTGCCCACGCCGATCTCGGAGACCAGCTTGACGCTGACGCTCGAATGCGGCGCCACGTTCTTGAGGTCGTGGATGAGCTGCGCCAGGTCCTCGATGGAATAGATGTCGTGGTGCGGCGGCGGCGAGATCAGGCCGACCCCGGGCACGCTGTGGCGCAGCTTGCCGATGTACTCGCTCACCTTGCCGCCCGGCAGTTGCCCGCCCTCGCCCGGCTTGGCACCCTGCGCCATCTTGATCTGGATCTGGTCGGCGCTGTTGAGGTACTCGGCGGTGACGCCGAAGCGCCCCGACGCGACCTGCTTGATGCGCGAGCGCATGGAGTCGCCTTCCTGCAGCGCGTAGTCGACCTCGAAGACCTCCTTGCCCAGCAGGTCGGACATGGTCTGGCCCTGCTTGATCGGGATGCCCTTGAGCTCGTTGCGGTAGCGCATGGCGTCCTCGCCGCCTTCGCCGGTGTTGCTCTTGCCGCCGATGCGGTTCATGGCCACGGCCAGCGTCGCGTGCGCCTCGGTCGAGATCGAGCCGAGCGACATGGCGCCGGTGGCGAAGCGCTTGACGATCTCGGCGGCCGGCTCGACCTCCTCGACCGGGATCGCCTTTGCCGGATCGAACCGGAACTCGAACAGGCCGCGCAGCGTCATGTGCCGCCGGCTCTGGTCGTTGATGATCTGGGCGTACTCCTTGTACGTGCTCCAGTTGTTGGCGCGCGCCGAGTGCTGCAGCTTGGCGATCGCGTCCGGCGTCCACATGTGCTCCTCGCCGCGCGTGCGCCAGGCGTAGTCGCCGCCGGCATCCAGCATGTGGGCCAACACCGGGTCGCTGCCGTACGCGGCCTTGTGCATGCGGATCGCCTCCTCGGCGATCTCGAACACGCCGATGCCTTCGACCCGGCTGGCGGTGCCGGTGAAGTACTTGGCCACCGTCTCGCTGTTCAGGCCGATGGCCTCGAACAGTTGCGCGCCGCAGTAGCTCATGTAGGTGCTCACGCCCATCTTGGACATGACCTTGGACAGGCCCTTGCCGATCGCCTTGACGTAGTTGTAGATCGCCTTGTCGGGCGACAGCTCGCCCGGCAGCTCCTTGTGCATCGCGACCAGCGTTTCCATCGCCAGGTAGGGGTGCACGGCTTCGGCGCCATAACCGGCCAGCACCGCGAAGTGGTGCACCTCGCGCGCGGTGCCGGTCTCCACCACCAGGCCGGCGGTGGTGCGCAGGCCCTCGCGCACCAGGTGCTGGTGGATCGCCGAGAGCGCCAGCAGGGCCGGGATGGCGACCTGCGTCGCGCCGATGGCGCGGTCGCTGATGATCAGGATGTTCTTGCCGCCCTTGAGTGCGTCCACCGCCTCGGCGCACAGCGAGGCCAGCTTGGCCTCCACCCCTTCCTTGCCCCAGGCCAGCGGGTAGGTGATGTCCAGCGTGTGGCTGCGGAACTTGCCCTGGGTGCGCTCCTCGATGGCGCGCAGCTTGCCCATGTCCTGGAAATCCAGGATCGGCTGGCCGACCTCCAGGCGCATCGGCGGGTTGACCTGGTTGATGTCCAGCAGGTTGGGCTTGGGTCCGATGAACGACACCAGCGACATCACGATCGCCTCGCGGATCGGGTCGATCGGCGGGTTGGTCACCTGGGCGAACAACTGCTTGAAGTAGTTGTACAAGGGCTTGTTCTTGCTCGAGAGCACGGCCAGCGGGCTGTCGTTGCCCATCGAGCCCACGCCCTCCTCGCCATGCGCGGCCATCGGCGCCATCAGGAACTTGATGTCCTCCTGGGTCATGCCGAAGGCCTGCTGGCGGTCCAGCAGGCTGGCCGGATCGGTCAGCGGGATGTCCACGGCGTTGGGCTCCACGTCGTCGAGCTTGATCCGCAGGTATTCGATCCACTGCTTGTAGGGCTTGCTATTGGCCAGATTGGCCTTGAGCTCCTCGTCGTCGATCATGCGGCCCTGCTCCAGGTCGATCAGGAACATCTTGCCGGGCTGCAGGCGCCACTTGCGCACGATCTTGTTCTCGGGCACGGGCAGCACGCCGGATTCCGAGGCCATGATGACCAGGTCGTCGTCGGTGACGCAGTAGCGCGAGGGGCGCAGGCCGTTGCGGTCGAGCGTGGCGCCGATCTGGCGACCGTCGGTGAACACGATAGAGGCCGAGCCGTCCCAGGGCTCCAGCATGGCCGCGTGGTATTCATAGAACGCGCGGCGGCGCGGGTCCATGGTGGTGTGCTGCTCCCAGGGCTCCGGGATCATCATCATCACGGCCTGCGACAGCGGGTAGCCCGCCATGGTGAGCAGTTCGAGGCAGTTGTCGAAGGTGGCGGTGTCAGACTGGTGCGCGAAGCTGATCGGGTAGAGCTTCTGCAAATCGGCGCCCAGCACGGGCGAGCTCATCACGCCTTCGCGCGCCTTCATCCAGTTGTAGTTGCCCTTGACCGTGTTGATCTCGCCGTTGTGCGCGACGTAACGGTACGGGTGCGCCAGCGGCCACTCGGGGAAGGTGTTGGTGGAGAAGCGCTGGTGCACCAGGCCCAGGGCAGACACGCAGCGCGGGTCCTGCAGGTCCTTGAAGTAGGTGCCCACCTGATCGGCCAGCAGCAGGCCCTTGTAGACCACGGTGCGGCTGCTCATGCTCACCACGTAGTACTCCTTGGAGTGCGTGAGCTTGAGGCGCTGGATGGCGGCGCTGGCGGTCTTGCGGATGACGTAGAGCTTGCGCTCGAGCGCGTCCTGCACGATCACGTCGCTGCCGCGGCCGATGAAGACCTGCCGGATCACCGGCTCCTTCGCGCGCACCGCGGGCGACATCGGCATGTCCTGGTTCACCGGCACGTCGCGCCAGCCCAGCAGCACCTGCCCTTCCGCCGCCACCGCGCGCTCCATCTCCTGCTCGCAGGCCAGGCGGCTGGCATGCTCCTTGGGCAGGAAGATCATGCCCACGCCGTACTCGCCCGCGGGCGGCAGCGTCACCCCCTGGGCGGCCATCTCGGCCCGGTACAGTGCATCGGGCAACTGGATCAGCAAACCCGCGCCATCGCCCATCAGCTTGTCCGCCCCCACCGCGCCGCGGTGGTCCAGGTTCTCCAGGATCTTCAGGCCCTGCTGCACGATCGCATGACTCTTCTCGCCCTTGATGTGGGCCACGAAACCCACGCCGCAGGCGTCGTGCTCGTGGGCGGGGTCGTACAGCCCCTGTTGCTGGAGTTGCTGCTGCTCGGCGGCCGTGGTGCTCATGGCGCTTCCTTCTTCGGTTCGTGGGCGGGAATGCAAAAACAGACCGGGAAGCTTATTGCATTGCAACAACAATGCCAAGCAAAATAAATGGGGTCAGATTCTATTTAATTTACAAAAGCATCAAATTCAAATTAATTAGGGACATATTAAAAATACCAAAAGAGTGCCTGAATGGATACTTCAGTTTTTCAGCTCAGGGCTTGGGCGTCGCGGGGCGCCCTCGGCGCGCCTGCGCCACGCGGCGAGGCGTCCGCTGCTGCAAATCGGCCGTGAAAGCCGCGTCGCCCAGCGCCCACCCGTGCAACGTGGCCTCGGTGATGGCCCGCTGAGAGGGCACATCCAGCCCGGCGCGCACCATTTCGGTGTATGCGGCTTCGCGCGCAAAAGGGGTGTTCCCCAGCGCCCAGTACATCGGGTGCGAGGTGACGCGCCGGTCTTGCGTCAAGCCAATAAAATGGCGGTGGCTCGACCAAGGGTAGTACCTGGGGTCGGCAACCAGTCCCGCGCGCACGGGATTGAGGTCCAGGTACGCCATGCACGCGAGCAGGTAGCGTTCGGTCTGGATCAAGGTGGATTTGTAGCGCCCTTCCCACAAGGTGCCTGTGCGCTGGTGCCGGTCGTTGAAGTAACGCACATACCGCCGGCCGACCGCCTGCATCATCAATGGCACGCCGGTGGCCGTCTCCGGCGTGAGCAGCAGGTGGAAATGGTTGCTCATCAGCACATAGGCGTTGATCGCCACCTGGTGCTGGCGCGCGTGCTCGCTCAGCAGATCGAGCAGCAACTCACGATCGGCATCCCGCATGAAAATCGGCTGGCGGTTGTTGCCCCGCTGAATGACGTGGTGCGGATAGCCTGGAACGGTCAATCGGGAAAGGCGTGCCATAGTAGCAAAAGGAATTGGAATCCGACCCCAATTATTGCTTCTTCCAGACGGCCTGCAGGCGGCTGGCGATCAGGATGCCGCACAGGGATGACAGGCCGGTGGCGGTCCAGGTCCATTCCCAGCCGCCGGTCAGGGTCGCGATCCAGGCCACCAGGGGTGGCCCGAGGAACTGGCCGAGTGCGGAGAACTGCTGCATCCAGCCGACCGTGGTCGACACCGTGTCGCGGTCGGGCGCCAGGCGGACCGAAAGGCCGAACAAGGTGCCGGGGATGAGCCCGCCCACGCCCGAGAACACGAGCACCGCCAGGTACTGCCAGACCGGATGGCCCTGGGCGCCGAACGCCACCACAGCGCCCGCGCCCATGGCCGCATAGGCCCACGCCAGCACGGTGCCGGGCCGCACCCCGCGCGCCTGCAAACGCCCGGCCCCCACGTTGCCGGCCATGTTGATGCCTGCCGCGAGGGCCGTGAGCAGGCCGACCATCGAGCCTGCATAGCCCGCCTGGTGATAGATCGTGGGCAGAAAACCCACCACGGCCAGCCATTGGCCGGAGTAGACGAAGAACGCCAGCCCGAGCAGCCACGGGCCCGGTGCGCGCAGCGTCCGCACCAGCCGCGGGCCGATGGCCCCGGGCGGCGTTCCCGACGCGGCCGGCGCCGCGCGGCCGCCGTCACCGTCGCCAGGCACGCAGCGCGCGAGCGCCAGGGCGGCGAGCAGGGACAGCGCGGCCAGCAGCCACCACAAGCCGCGCCACCCCAGAACGGCCAGCAGCGGCGCGCCCAGCAACAGGGCCAGCGCGGTCCCGAGCGGCATGTAGGCGCCCCACCAACCGAGCGAGCGCGCCAGGGTGGGGGCGTGGTGCACGCGCTGGCGCAGCAGGCCGGGGCCCGGCAGCACCGCGAGCAGGAAGCCCATGCCCTCCACCGCGCGCGTGGCCAGCAGCATCTCGACACCCGGCGCCAGCGCACCCAGCGCGCTGCCAGCCGCGAGCAGCACCAGTCCGGCGAGCATGACGCGCCTGGGCCCGAGGCGATCGGCCATCAGGCCCACCAGCAGCCCCAGGGTCATTCCGGCCACCTGCACGAGGGACAGCAGGAAGCCCGCCTGCACGAGACTCAGGCCCAGGCTTTCCTGCAGCACGGGGATCGCGACCGGCAGCTTGCCCACGTGCAGCGCGCAGCTCACGCCGGCCAGCACCACCAGGGCGGCCAGCCTGCGCGGATCGGCCGCCGGCTCGGTCGTCATCCGGGCAAGGCCTCAGGGGAAGAGCACGGCACCGAACAGGCGCTCGTGCTCGCGGATCGCGAACCGGTCGGTCATGCCGGCGATGTAGTCGGCCACAGCCCGCGCCGGGTGCCGCTGCGGACCCAGGGCCTTGGGCAGCTCCTGCGGCGATTCCAGGTAGCGATCGAACAGGTCGCCGACCACGCGGCGCGCACGATCGGTGGTCTCCGTGACCTGCGGATGGCGGTACAGGCCGCGAAACAGAAAGGCCTTGAGCTGCTGGGAGCGCTCGCGCATGCCGCTGGAGAAAGCCACCAGGGTCGGACTGGCGCGCACCTCGTCCGGCCGCTCCACGCCCGAGGCCAGGAGGTTCGCGCGCGTCTGGTCGATCACGTCATAGACCTGGTCACTGAGCATCAGCCGGATCGCCTCGAAAAGCAGGCGCCGCCCGGCCAGCGCGGGGTGCGCGGCCAGCGCGCGGCGCCGGTAGTGGTCGAACAGCTCGACGCCTTCCAACTGCTCCAGCGTCAGCAGGCCCGAGCGCACGCCGTCGTCGATGTCGTGCGCGTTGTAGGCGATCTCGTCGGCCAGGTTGCACAGTTGCGCCTCGAGCGAAGGCGAGCCGCCGTGCAAAAAGCGCCACCCCACGCCGCCCGACTCGCGCGCCTCCAGGCGCTGGGCGTTGGCGCGTGAACAGTGCTTGAGCACGCCCTCGCGGGTTTCGAAGCTCAGGTTGAGTCCGTCGAACGCGGGATAGCGCTCTTCGAGCTCGTCCACCACGCGCAGGCTCTGCAGGTTGTGCTCGAAGCCCCCACCGTCGCCCTGGCCATCCGCGACCCGCCGCAGACAGGCGTTGAGCGCGTCCTGCCCCGCGTGGCCGAACGGCGTGTGGCCCAGGTCGTGCGCCAGCGCGATCGCCTCGACCAGGTCCTCGTTGAGCCCGAGCGAGCGGGCGATGCTGCGCCCGAGCTGCGCCACTTCGAGCGAGTGCGTCAACCGCGTGCGAAAGAGGTCGCCTTCGTGGTTGAGAAACACCTGGGTCTTGTAGACCAGCCGGCGAAACGCGGTGGAATGGATCACGCGGTCGCGGTCGCGCTGGTAGGCCGTCCGGGTGGGCGCCTCCGGCTCGGGATGGCGCCGGCCCCGGCTGCGCGCGGGATCGCTGGCGTAGGACGCCAGGTTCGCCACCACGCGCTCCGCCGCGCTCATGAACGCTGGCCGTGCAGGCTGCTGCTGCCTTCGATGACCGCGGCCACCTGCTCGTCCGCCACCGCCTGCACCGCAGCGTGCCCGGGCCGGTCGATCAGCACGAACTTGATGGCGCCGCCTTCGGCCTTCTTGTCCACCCGCATCAGCGCCAGGTAGCGACCCACGTTGTCGGCCGGGTCCAGCACCGGCGCCACCGTCGGCAGGCCGGCGCGCCGCACCAGCGCCTCGAGCCGCGCCACGAACGGCGGATCGACGAAGCCCAGGGCCGCCGACAGGCGGGCTGCCATGACCATGCCGCAGCCCACCGCCTCGCCGTGCAGCCACTGCCCGTAGCCCATGCCCGCTTCGATCGCGTGGCCGAAGGTGTGGCCGAAATTGAGAATGGCGCGCAGGCCGCCCTCGCGCTCGTCCTGTCCCACCACCTCGGCCTTGATCTCGCAGCTGCGCCGCACCGCGTGGCTCAGCGCGCCGGGGTCGCGCGCCAGCAGGTCGTCGACATGGACCTCGATCCAGTCGAAGAAGCGCATGTCGGCGATGGGGCCGTACTTGATGACCTCGGCCAGGCCAGCGCTGAGCTCGCGCGCCGGCAGCGTGCCCAGGGTGCCAAGATCGCACACCACGCGCAGCGGCTGGTAGAACGCCCCGATCATGTTCTTGCCCAGGGGATGGTTGATCGCCGTCTTGCCGCCGACCGAAGAATCCACCTGCGCCAGCAAGGTCGTCGGCACCTGCACGAAAGGCACGCCACGCATGTAGCTGGCCGCGGCGAAACCGGTCATGTCGCCCACCACGCCGCCGCCGAGGGCGAACAGCACCGTCTTGCGGTCGCACCCCTGTGCTAGCAGGGTGTCGAAGATGCGGTTGAGCGTCTCCCAGTGCTTGTGCGCCTCGCCATCGGGCAGGCAGACGGTGTGGATGCGCGGATAGCGCGCCTGCAGCGCGCGCGCCAGGCGCTGGGCGTACAGCGGCGCCACGGTGTCGTTGGTGACGATCAGCGCGCTGCTGGCCGCCGGCAGTTCCGCGTAGGTGCCGGGCTCGTCCAGCAGCCCGGTGCCGATGGCGATGCCGTAGCTGCGCTCGCCGAGTTCGATGCGCACCTCGTCGAGGCGCTGGCCGGTATTCGGTGGGGTCATGGCCCCGAGTGTATGCCGTGGTGCAGCCCGCCCGGCCGCGACGCCCGCCCGGTCAGGGTTGACCGCGCGGCGCTCCCGCGGGCGCCGCCGCGCCCGCCAGTTCGAGCTGCATGACGATCATGTTGACCAGGGTCGCGACCGAGGGCCGGCCGGTGTCGATCACGAAATGGGCGGTCTGCCGGTACAGGGGATCGCGCACCGCGAACAGGTCGCGCAGCCGCTGCAGCGGGTCCTCCACCTGCAGCAAGGGCCGGTTGCGGTCGTGCCGCAACCGCCGGAACAGCTCTTCCGGAACGGAGCGCAGGTAGACCACCGTCCCACGGCCGTGCAGGTGGGTGCGGTTGGCCGGGCGCAGCACCGAGCCGCCCCCGGTGGAAACGACCGATGCCGGCCCCTGCGTGAGCTCGTCGAGCACGGCTTCCTCGAGGTCGCGGAAACGCTCCTCGCCCTCGCGCTCGAAGTACTCCCGGATCGAGCAGCCCAGGCGCGCCTCGATCACCTGGTCGGAGTCGAAGAACGGAAGCGACAGGCGCCGGGCAAGCTGGCGCCCGACCGTGGACTTGCCCGAACCGGGCAGTCCGATCAGAAAACTCGAGGCAACGCGGTGGCTCAATTGATCGCGGAGCGCCCCAGAACGCGTGGCGTGATGAAGATCAGCAACTCGGACTTGTTGGCGATCCGGTCGCGCGACTTGAACAGGTTGCCCACGGCGGGCAGGTCACCCAGCAGCGGCACCTTGTTGACCTGGTCGCGCTCGGTCTGCTCGAAGATGCCGCCGATCACGACCGTGCCGCCGTTCTCCACCAGCACCTGCGTCTGCACGTGCTTGGTGTTGATCGCGATGCCGTCGGGCGTGGTCTCGCCGCGGCTGTCCTTGTTGATGTCCAAGTCCAGGATGATGTTGCCCTCGGGCGTGATCTGCGGCGTGACCTCCAGCTTGAGGTTGGCCTTGCGGAAGGCGATCGCCGTGGCGCCGCTGGAGGTGGCGGTCTGGTAGGGGAACTCCGTGCCCTGCTCGATCAGGGCCTTGACCTGGTCCGCCGTCACCACGCGCGGGCTGGAGACGATGCGCCCCTTGCCGTCCGACTCGAGCGCCGAGATCTCCAGGCTCAGGAAGCGGGAGGCGTTCGGGCTAAACAGCGACAGCGCATAGGACGCCGCCAGCGCGTTGCTCGGGTTGGCCGGCAGGCTCACGAACGGCTGGGAGGTCATCGCCGGGCCGGCCGTGGACGAGACCGCGCCATAGGTCGACCCGAAGTTGCCCCGGATCTGGCTGCCGTCGATGGAACCCACATTGAACCCGCGCACACCGCCGCCCAGGCGCACGCCCAGCGACTTGCCGAAGGTGTCGTCGGCCTCGACGATCCTTGCCTCGATCATCACCTGGCGGATCGGGATGTCGAGCTTGGCGATCAGTTCCTGGATCTGCTCCAGGCGAGACGGGATGTCGGTCACGAACAACTGGTTGGTGCGCGGCTCGGAAATCACGCTGCCCCGGTCCGACAGGATGCGCGCATTCGTGGTGGTGTTGCCCGACACGCTGCTGTTCGTGGCGGTGAGCTGCGCGGCGATGTCCGCCGCCTTGGCGTAGTTCATCTGGAAGCCTTGGGTACGCAAGGTCTCCAGGCTTTCGATGGAAGCCTTCGATTCGAGCTCCTGCTTCTCGCGGGCGGCGATCTCATCCTTGGGCGCGATCCACAGCACGTTGCCCGACTTGCGCATGCCCAGGCCCTTGGCCTGCAGGATGATGTCCAGCGCCTGGTCCCAGGGAACGTCCTTCAGGCGCAGCGTGACGGAGCCGGACACCGTGTCCGACGTCACCACGTTGAAATTGGTGAAATCCGCGATGACCTGCAGCAGCGAGCGCACCTCGATGCTCTGGAAGTTCAGCGAAAGCTTCTCGCCGTTGTAGCCCGGCCCCTGCGTGAGCTTGGACGAGTCGATCTTCTGCTCGCGCACCTCGAGCACGAACTGGTTGTCGCTCTGGTAGGCGGAATGCTCCCAGTTGCCCGTGGGGGTCACCACCATGCGCACGCGGTCCCCGGTCTGCGTCGTCGTGACGCTCTGGATCGGCGTGCCGAAATCGCTCACGTCGAGACGGCGGCGCAGCCCTTCGGGCAGCGAGGTCTTGAGGAATTCGACCACCAGGTTCTGGCCCTGCTGGCGGATGTCCACCCCGACCTGGTTGTTCGCGAGGTCCACCACCACGCGGCCCGCGTTGCCCACGCCGCGGCGGAAGTCGATGTCGCGCAGCGCGACCACGTCGCGGTTCCGGTTCTCCGCGAACGCCGACGGCGGCGGCGCCGAGGCGGCGGTCACAGGCTGCGCGCGGTCCAGCACCACGAGCAGGCTGTTGCCGTCGATGCGCGTCTGGTACGACGCCGGCTGCTTGAGGTTGATGACGACGCGGGTCCGCTCGCCGGCCTGCACCACGTTGACCGAACGGATGTTCCCCTCGTTCACCTCCACGGCGTTGCGGCCGATGGCGTTCGCCACGCCCGGAAAGTCCAGTGCGATGCGCGCCGGCGCCTGGATCGTGAAGCCGGTGGGCGGCACGGCGAGCGGCTGGGTGGTGTTGATCCGGATTACCTCCACGCCCCCCTGGATGCCGCCGGTCAGCGACTGGATCGCGTTCTGGGCCTGCGCCCAGAACGTGGCCATCATCATGCACGCGAACACCGCGCCCTTGAGCAGCCTCCGCTCCACTGCTGCGAATCCCTTCGCCTGGTTTGGCTTGTTCATTTATTCGTACCCTCTTGTAGCTGCAGCGCCGCCGGGCGCTCGATCCACTCACCTGCTGAGTCCTGCACGATCTCGCGCAACACCACCTCGGTCTCGCTGATCCTGGTCACGCGGCCGTAATTCTGCCCAAGGTAGTGGCCGGGCCGGACCTGGTAGAGCAGGCTGTCCACCCGCACCAGAGCGACCAGTTGCCCGTTCCGGTTGAGGCTGCCCACCATGGCCATGACGTCCAGCGGATAGGCCTCGAGCGGCTGCCGGCGCCGGTTGAGCTCGGGCTCGATCAGCGCCGCGTTGGCCACCGGCAGGGACTGGCTGCCGCGCAGCACGCTGACGAGTTTCTCCCGATCGAAGGGCGGCGCGAGCCGCTCGCCTTCATAGGGCTTGGGCAGGAACCGGGTCGGCTCCGGAATCGGCTGGACGGAAGGCCGGATCGAGTTCCGCTCCGCCTGCATCCAGGACTGCAACTCGTCCTGGTCGGCAGAGGTACAGGCCGCCAGGCCCAGCAACACCGCCAGGCCGCCGCCCAGCCACACGCATCGGATCATCGCCCTCACCGCTTCGCTCCCTGGGCTGCCTTCTGCTGCAGCGCGATTTCTTCCTGATCCAGGTACCGGAACGTCTTCGCCGTGCCGTCCATCGTCAGCACCCCTTCACGGTCCCTCATGGGCGTCAGGGTCAGGTTGTTGAGGGTCACGATGCGCGAGAGGTTGGCGATGTCGGCGGCGAACAGCCCGATGTCGTGGTAGGTGCCGGTGACCCGCAGCGCGATCGGCAGCTCGGCGTAGTATTCCTTGACACTCACCTGCCCCGGACGGAACAGCTCGAACTGGAGGCTGCGGCCCAGGCCAGCCTGGTTGATGTCGGACAGCAGCGCGTCCATCTCGGCTTTGCTGGGCAGCTGCTTTTCCAGTTGCGTGACGTACTGCTGAACCTGCTCAAGCTGCTTCTTGAGCGCGTCGAGGTTGACCGCCTGCACGAGCTTCTTGCGATAGTCCTCGCGCAACTGGACCTCGCGCTCCTTCTCGGCGATCAGTTCCTCATCGGAGGACTTCAGCCAGGCGAACCACAGGGCTGCGATCATTGCGACGCAGACCGCGACGAACAGGAGGTTGCGCGGCAACGCTGGCCACAGGGAGGGATCGTTCGGGTCCAGGCCGGTGAACTGCGCCCTGAGCTTGTCCTGCAGCCCCTTGAAATCCACGTTGATGCGGGGTGTTCTTGCCATGTTGCGGATTCCCAGGTCAGCCCTTGCCGCCAGCGGCAGGTGCGGCAGCGGCGGTGCCGGCGGCTGCGGCGGAAGGGCGCTTGAGCGCGGCCCGGATGGTGAAGTTCGCCACCCGGCGCTGCTCCCGACTGCCCACCGCCATGCTGGCGGCCACGATCTCGACCAGTTCGGGGCGCACCAGCCAGGTGCTGTGGTTCGAGAGATTGCGCAACAGTTCGGAGACCCGCTCCTGGGACTGCGCCACGCCCCTGATCAGCACGTTCTGGTTCTCCTGGCCCATGCTTTCGAGAAAGATGCCATCGGGCAGCTGCGCGGCCAGTTCCTCCAGCAGGTACACCGGCTGGTTGCGGTCGCCCTGCAGGTCTTCCACCGCGGTCTGGCGGGCGCGCAGCGAGGCGATCTCCCGCTGCAGGCCGGCGATGTCCTTGATCTCCGCATCGAGGCGCCGGATCTCCGACTGCAGGAATTCGTTGCGGTCCTGCTGCGACGCGATCTGCCCCTGGTACCAAATGTAGATGGCACCGCACACCACCACGCCCAGCAGCGCGGACAGCGCCAACTGGGTGTAGAACTGGTCCTTCTGGCGCTTGCGGGCCGCCTCGCGGTGAGGCAGCAGGTTGATGAGAATCATTGGTAGAACCTCCGCAGCGCCAGACCGGTCGAGGTCAGGTAGGACGGCGCCTCGCGCGAGATCTTGCGGGCCTGGACGGTGGTGCCCATTTCCATGGCGTCGAACGGATTGATCACCATGCAGGCGAACGAGGTCTGGTGCGTCACCGCCTCCGTGAGGCCCGGCAGGGCGGCGCTGCCGCCGGCCAGCAGGATGTGGTCCACCTTGTTGTACGGCGTGCTGGTGAAGAAGAACTGGAGCGCGCGGCCGATTTCCTGGGCCATGCTTTCGATGAAAGGGTCGAGCACCGCGGAGCGGTAGTCGTCGGGCAGGTCCCCCGAACGCTTCTTGGCCTCGGCCTCGTCGGAGGAAAAGCCGTACTGGCGCACGATCAACTGCGTGAGCTGGGCCCCGCCGAAGGCCTGGTCGCGCTCGTAGAGCACGTCGTCGTTGCGCATCACCTGCATGCTGGTGGTCACCGCGCCCACCTCGAACAGGGCCACCAGGGAGTCCACGCCCTGGTTGGGCAAGGTCTCGATCACCCGGCCGGCCGCGAGCCGCGACGCGTAGGACTCCACGTCCATCACCACCGGCTTCAGGCCTGCCGCCTCGGCCAGGCCCTGGCGGTCCGACACCTTCTCCTTGCGCGATGCCGCGATCAGGACCTCCACGTCGCCGACCGAGTTGGCGCTCGGACCGATCACGCAGAAGTCGAGACTGACCTCGTCGAGCGAAAAGGGAATGTACTGGTTCGCCTCGGATTCCACCTGGGCTTCGAGCTCCTTGTCGGACAAGCCGCCGGGCAGGATGATCTTCTTGGTGATCACCGCCGACGCCGGCAGGGCCAGGGCCACGTGCTTGGTCTTGCTGCCGCTCTTGCGCACCACCCGGCGCACCGCCTCCGCCACCTCATCGAACTTCTCGATGTTGCCGTCCGTGATCCAGCCGCGTTCGAGCGGCTCCATGGCGCAGCGCTCCAGCACGAGATCGCCCGCCCGGCTGCGTCCGAGTTCGACGAGCTTGACGCTGGAAGAACTGACGTCGATGCCCAGCAAAGGCGCCGGTTCTCGGCTGAATAACGATCCCAATGAGATCAAGATGCCCCCCAATAAGTGATGAAGACGGATCGCGCCAGACTTAAGAATTCACTTGAATGCTAGCAGTAAGCCCTTTGTGCAGCAAAGATTTTTTGCCTTTGAGACAAAACGAAACGTTGTCAAAAGCATACGCGCAGCAAGCCTTCGTGAACTGCGTCATGGCACAGGCATCCATGCCATGTCCCAGCCTTCACAATACGTTGGGCCACCCACCCATCCCATTGGCGCTCCCGATTTTTATAATCGGAACCTGCCGCAACGATCGTTCGCATGCCCAACCACGACGCTTCTTCGCCTCGCGCTCCCGACAACCCAGTATCGACCGGACGCACGGCTCTGGTCTGGCTCGGTCGCTTGGTGGTGGGTATGGCCGGACTGGCGGTGGCCGGTGTGGCGGGATTGCTGATGGTGGTTGGCCTGGCGATGGCCGTGGCCTACCCCAACCTGCCCGAAGTCTCCAGCCTCGCCGACTACCGCCCCAAGCTGCCGCTGCGCGTGCTGTCGGCCGAAGGCACCCCGATCGGCGAGTTCGGCGAGGAGCGGCGCAACCTGCTGACCTTCAACGAGATCCCGGCCGTGATGCGCAACGCGGTGCTGGCGATCGAAGACGCCCGCTTCTTCGAGCACAACGGCGTCGACTACCGCGGCATGGTCCGCGCGGCGCTGGCCAACCTGAGACAGGCCAAGAGCCAGGGCGCGTCCACGATCACCATGCAGGTCGCGCGCAACGTCTACCTGTCGGCGGAAAAGAGCTACACCCGCAAGATCTACGAGGTGCTGCTCACCTTCAAGCTCGAGCACATGCTCACCAAGGAGCAGATCCTCGAGATCTACATGAACCAGATCTTCCTCGGCCAGCGCGCCTACGGGTTCTCGTCGGCCGCCCAGATCTATTTCGGCAAGCCGCTCAAGGACGTGAGCATCGCCGAGGCGGCCATGCTGGCCGGCCTGCCGCAGGCGCCGTCCGCCTACAACCCGATCAAGAACCCGCGCCGCGCCCGCAGCCGGCAGCTCTACATCATCGACCGCATGGTCGAGAACGGGTTCATCACGGCGGCCGAGGCCGAACAGGCCAAGGCCGAAGAAATCAAGCTGCGCCCCGCGGTCAACCCGGACCGCCCGCACACCGAGTTCGTGGCCGAAATGGTCCGCCAGGCCATGGTGGCGCAGTACGGCGACGAAGCCTATACGCGCGGCCTGGTGGTGCGCACCACCTTGCGCATCAAGGACCAGATGGCGGCCTACAAAGCCGTGCGCCGGGGTGTGTTGGACTACGAGCGGCGCCAGTTCTACCGCGGACCGGAGCTGTTCATCGACCTGCCGGACGACCCGGTCGCGCGCGAGGAAGCGATCGACGACGCCCTGGCCGACCGGCCGGACAACGACGACCTGCTGTCGGCGGTGGTGCTCGAAGCCAGCCCGCGCCGGGTGCTGGCGGTGCGCCAGGATGGCGAGCCGTTCGAGATCACGGGCGAAGGCCTGCGGCCGGCCCAGTCCGGCCTGTCGGACAAGGCCGGCCCCAACATCAAGATCCGCCCGGGCGCGGTGGTCCGCGTGGTGCAGACCGGGCCCAAGTCCTGGCGCATCACGCAGTTGCCGGAAGTGGAGTCGGCGTTCGTCGCGCTCGATCCGCGCAGCGGCAATATCCACGCGCTGGTGGGCGGATTCGATTTCCAGAAAAGCAAGTTCAACCATGTCACGCAGGCCTGGCGCCAGCCGGGCTCCAGCTTCAAGCCCTTCATCTACTCGGCCGCGCTGGAGAAAGGCCTGACCCCGATGACGGTGGTCAACGACGCCCCACTCTTCTATTCGGCCGGGGAAACCGGCGGCAAGCCCTGGGAGCCCAAGAACTACGATGGCCAGTTCGAAGGCCCAATGTCGGTGCGGCGCGCGCTGGCCAAGTCCAAGAACATGGTCTCGATCCGGGTGCTGCAGTTGGTGGGCACCCAGAGCGCGCAGCAGTGGGTCACCCGCTTCGGCTTCGACGCGGACAAGCACCCGCCCTACCTGACCATGGCGCTCGGCGCCGGCTCCGTCACGCCGATGCAGATGGCGCTGGGCTACTCGGTGTTCGCCAATGGCGGCTACCGCATCGCGCCCAACCTGATCAACCGGGTCACGGACCACAAGGGCAAGGTGCTGTTCGAAGCGCCCGAGGCCCAGTTGAGCGATGCGCAGCGCGTGATCGACCCACGCAACGCCTTCCTGATGAACAGCCTGCTGCAGGAGGTCGCCCGCTCCGGGACCGCCGCGCGCGCACAGGCCACGCTCAAGCGGCCCGACCTGTACGGCAAGACCGGGACCACCAACGACGCGGTGGACGCGTGGTTCGTGGGCTACCAGCCCACCCTGGTCGCCGCCGCCTGGGTCGGCTACGACACGCCGCGCAACCTGGGCAGCCGCGAGACCGGCGGCGGCCTGAGCCTGCCGATCTGGATCGCGTACATGTCCGAAGCCCTCAAGGGCGTCGACGTGATGACCTACAACCCGCCGCCGGGCGTCATCCAGGCTGGTGGCGAGTGGTACTACGAGGAATTCGGCCCGGGCAACGGCGTCCATGGGCTCGGGCTGCAGGACCCCTGGCCGGGTGCACCCGCTCCGCTGGAATACGGCGCGCAGGCGCCCGGCAGCGCGCCGGATCGGCCCCCGGTGGGCAGCGAGGACCGGCGCAGCATCCTGGACCTGTTCAGGAACTGAAGTCCAGCGGCTGCCCCGCCTGCTCGGTGGCGCACCGGGTGAGCAGTTCGAAGAACTCGCCCTGGCCCTTGGTGTCCATCCAGCGCTGCCCGTCGTGCCGGAAATGGAAGCCGCCCGCGCGCGCCGCCAGCCAGACCTCTTGCAAGGGCTTTTGCAGGTTGACGACGATCTGGCTGCCGCCAGCGAAGGTCACAGTGATCATGCCGCCCACGCGCTGATTGTCCAGGTCGGCGTCGGTCGCTTCGTTGAGACGGTCGCAGGCCAGTTCCACGGCCTTGAGCAGCGCCTCGGCACGGTCCTGGTATTCGGTGTCGGTCATACAATGCGCGGATGTCTGGATCGAAAAGCATTCTAGGCCGGGCACCGCGCCCTTCGCGCAGCATGGCCATCGCCGCCGTGCTCTGCAGCGCGGCCATCGGCCTGGCGGCCTGCGGGCAGAAAGGCCCGCTCTACTTGCCCGATCCGAACGCCCCTCCGGCCAAGAAAGCACCCCCGCGCCAATCGGCCAGCCCGGCTGCGGTGCCGGAAAGCGCCGCGCCGCGTTGAGCGGCCGCGTGCGTCCCTCTTCTCCTCATCTCCCCTCGCATGACCACGACCGCCGGCCTGCCGACCCCTGCGCTGCCGCCATTCTTCGCCTACCAGGACGACGGACAGCTCGCGATCGAGGGCGTTCCCCTGGAACGCCTGGCCCGGGAACATGGCACGCCGCTGTTCGTCTACAGCCGGGCCGCCATGCTCGCCGCACTGGGCGCCTACCAGCGCGGACTGGCCGGCCGCAAGCACCTGATCTGCTATGCGATGAAGGCCAATGCCTCGCTGGCGATCCTGCGCACGCTGGTCGGCGCGGGCTGTGGGTTGGACATCGTCTCCGGCGGCGAACTCGAACGCGCGCTGGCCGTGGGCGCCGACCCGGCCAGGATCGTCTTCTCGGGCGTGGGCAAGACCCGGGCCGAGATGCGGCAGGCGCTGCGGCACGGCATCGGCTGCTTCAACGTGGAGAGCCGCGCCGAGCTCGACGCGCTCGACGGCGTGGCGCGCGAAATGGGCCTGCGCGCACCCGTCAGCGTGCGCGTGAACCCCAACGTGGATGCGCAGACGCACCCGTACATCTCGACCGGCCTGAAAGACAACAAGTTCGGCATCGCGCACGAGGACGTGCTCGCCACCTACCGCCATGCCGCAGCCTGCAGCGGCTTGCGCGTGGTCGGGATCGACTGCCACATCGGCTCACAGATCACGCAGACCGGCCCCTACCTCGACGCCATGGACCGCGTGCTGGACCTCGTGGAAAGCCTCGAGACCGCCGGCATCGCGATCGAACACATCGATTTCGGCGGCGGTCTGGGCATCGACTACCAGGGCGACCAGCCGCCCCAGGCCGACCGGCTGTGGCAGCAGTTGCTCCAGCGCCTGGACGCGCGCGGCTTCGGCAACCGCATGCTCCTGATCGAGCCCGGGCGCTCGCTGGTCGGCAACGCCGGGGTCTGCCTCACCGAGGTGCTCTACCTCAAGCCCGGTGTGCACAAGAACTTCCTGATCGTCGATGCCGCGATGAACGACCTGCCCCGGCCGGCGCTGTACGACGCCTTCCACCGCATCGTCCCGCTCAAGCAGGCCGATGGCCGCACCCCCGCCGCCACCTGGGACGTGGTCGGCCCGGTGTGCGAGAGCGGCGACTGGATCGGGCGGGACCGCGCCCTCGCGGTGCAGCCCGGCGACCTGCTGGCGGTGCTGTCGGCGGGCGCCTACTGCATGAGCATGGCGAGCAACTACAACACCCGCGGCCGCGCCGCCGAGGTGCTGGTGGATGGCGAGCGAGCCACCCTCATCCGCGCCCGCGAAACCGCGGCCGATCAGTTGCGGCTGGAAATCCTGGCGTAAGCCCAGCGCCACGCACGCCAGGCCAGCAGCGCGCCCAGCAGCGCGGCATACACCGCCACCTCGGCGAAATCGTTCTTGCCGCTGCGCATCCAGAAGAAATGCAGCACGGCCAGCGCGGCCACGCCGTAGACGGCGCGGTGCAGCCCCCGCCAGCGCGCGGCGCCCAGCGCGCGGACGGCGCGGTTGAACGAGGTCGCGGCCAAGGCCAGCAACAGCAGCCAGCCCAAGAAACCGACCAGGATGAAAGGCCGCCGGGCGATGTCGGCCGCGATGCCGGCCAGATCGAATTCCAGGTCGAACCAGGCGTACGCCAGCAAATGCAGGCTGGCGTAGAAGAACACGAACAGGCCCGCCATGCGGCGCAGCCGGGCCAGCGCCGGCCAGCCCGCGATCACCCGCAATGGGGTGATGGCGAGCACCAGCACCAGGAAACGCAGGCTCCAATCCCCGAGCGAACGGATCAGGGCCTCGGCGGGGTTGGCGCCGAGCCGGTCCGCGAACGCGGCCCAGACCAGCCAGCCGAACGGCAGCAGCGCCAGCGCGAACGCCACCGGCTTGGCGGCCTGGTGGCCCAGCACACGGTTGACGCGGGAGCCGCCCGCGCGCGCGGCTCGAGGCGGGGAAGGCGCGAGCGGCATCAATACAGCTTGCGCAGATCCATGCCCGCGTAGAGCTGCCCCACCTGGGGTTCGTAGCCGTTGAACATCAGGGTCGGACGGCGCCGCTCGAACAGCCCCCCGCCATCGCCGATGCGCCGCTCGGTCGCCTGGCTCCAGCGGGGGTGCGACACGGTCGGGTTGACGTTCGAATAAAAGCCATACTCCTGCGGCGCAGCCTTGTTCCAGGCGGTGCGAGGCTCCTGCTCGGTGAAGCGGATCTTCACCAGCGACTTGCCGCTCTTGAAGCCGTATTTCCAGGGCACCACCAGGCGCAGCGGGGCGCCGTTCTGGTTCGGCAGCACCTCGCCGTACATGCCGAACGCCAGCAGGGTCAGCGGGTGCATGGCTTCGTCGATGCGCAGGCCTTCCACGTAGGGCCAGTCCAGCACCCTGGAGCGCAGGCCCGGCATCTGCTTCGGGTCGGCCAGCGTCACGAACTCCACGAACTTCGCGCTGCCCAGCGGCTGCACCTGCTTGACGAGCTCGCTCAACGAGTAGCCTACCCAGGGGATCACCATCGACCAGCCCTCGACGCAGCGCAGGCGGTAGATGCGCTCTTCCATCGGGCTGAGCTTGAGCAGGGCATCGAGGTCGAACGCGCCCGGCTTGTTCACCAACCCTTCCACGGCCACCGTCCAGGGGCGCGGCTTGAGCGCCTTGGCGTGGGCCACGGGGTCGGACTTGTCGGTGCCGTACTCGTAGAAGTTGTTGTAGCTGCTGGCGTCCTGGTAGGACGTGAGCTTCTCCATCGTGACGGCGCCCGCGACGCGGGACGCCTGGCCCGGCAGCGGCGCCAGCCGGCCCGGCCGGGGCGTGCCGCCGCCCTGCTGGGCCCTGGCGGTGCGGCCGGCCCAGCCGCCGGACACGCCGAGGGCGGCGGCGCCGAGGGCGCTGCGCCCCAGCCACTCGCGCCGGTTCAGGTAGGCCGAGCGGGGCGTGATCTCGCTCGACAGGGGGTGCTGAAAGCCGTTGTCGCCAGTTCGAATGAGCATGGGAGCCCCCACTTCTTGCATGTCGATGGCCCGCTGCACGGCCGCCGCGAACTCAGAGTTCGCCGTAGCTGTGCAGCCCGGAAAGAAACATGTTCACGCCCAGGAAGGCGAACGTCGTGATCGCCAGGCCCACCAGCGCCCACCAGGCGGAGACCGTGCCGCGCAGGCCTTTCATGAGCCGCATGTGCAGCCAGGCCGCGTAGTTCAGCCAGACGATCAGCGCCCAGGTTTCCTTCGGGTCCCAGCTCCAGTAGCCGCCCCAGGCCTCGGCTGCCCAGAGCGCGCCCAGCACGGTGGCGATGGTGAAGAACGCGAAGCCCACGGCAATGGCCTTGTACATCGCGTCGTCCAGCACCTCGAAGCGGGGCAGCCGCTCGGCGATGCGCCGGCGCCCCAGCAGAATGCCGCCGACGATCAGCGCCGACACGCCCGCGTAGACGAACCAGTAGCTGCTGCCGTTCTCGGCCGCCGACTGGCGGAACACGATCGGCTCGAAGCACAGCGCCACGCCCAGCAGCCACAGCGGCGCCAGCCGGTACCAGCGGCCCTCGCCCGCGCTCTGCTTGATCAGGTAGGCGAAGGCCAGCATCGCGGCGATGGCGAAGGTGCCGTAGCCGATGAAGTTGGCCGGCACGTGCAGCTTCATCCACCAGCTCTGCAGGGCGGGCACCAGCGGCTGGATGGCGTGCGCCTCGCGCACCACCGTGTACCACAGCAGGAAGCCGACCGCCGCGCTGACCACCAGCATCGTGAAGGCGCCCATGCCGCGCGTGCGGTACTGGTCTTCGTAGTACAGGTAGAAGGCCGCCGTCATCCAGCAGAACAGCACGAAGACTTCGTAGAGGTTGCTGACCGGGATGTGGCCGATGTCGGGCCCGATCTGGTGGCTCTCGTACCAGCGCACCATGGTCCCGACCAGCGCCAGCGTCACCGCCGCCCACGCCAGGCGCGAGCCCAGCAGCTCGAACGCATCCCCGGACCGCTTGATGAACATGCCGGCCCAGTAGAACGCGGTGCTCATGAAGAACAGCATGCTCATCCAGAGAATGGCCGACTGGCTGGACAGGAAGTACTTGAGCAAAAACACCTGGTCGGCGCGCGCCAGGTCGGCCGCGCCCGCCGGCGCCTGGTAGAGCCAGATCGCGAGCAGCGACAGCGCCGCCACCCCCACGGCCAGCGCGCGCAGCGGGCGCCAGAACCAGCCCAGCCAGATCGCGGCCGGAACCGTACCCACCAGGATCGCCTGCTCATAGCCGTCCATGGCCGCGTGGTAGCGCGCGAAGGCCAGGACCGCCCCCAGCACCACCAGCGCGGCAAAGCCCCAGTCCCAGGCATCGCGGCGGGCGAAATAGCCCGGCTGCAGGCCGTCGCCCCCCCGGCCCTTCTTGAGTTCGATGGTCTGCGACGCGGTGGCGGTGTTCATGGATGCCTCTTCAGCAATTGGGTCTTCAACAGGTCGAATTCGCGGTCGGCCTCCAGCGTCTTCCGGTTCGACGAGAGGGCCATGCTGGCGTGAGAGTCCTGTCCTCCGGCCGGCGCGAGCCACACCCACAGGCGGCGCTCGCGGACATAGAGCATCGCAAAAACCCCCAGGATCAGCAACACGCACCCCAGATAGACGATGTTCTGACCAGGGGCACGCGCCACCTGGAACACGCTGGCCTGCACGTGGGTGAAGTCCTTGAGCTGGAAGGTCATCGGGGCGGGATAGAAGAAGGTGTCGCTGAGGCTGATCACCGCCTGCGCCATGAACCGCTGCGCCGCGTCGCCGCGCTCCAGCGGCGCCAGGCCGGCCCGCTCGCGACTGAGCTGGAACAACTCGAACAGGGTGCCGTTGAGGATGCGCACCAGCACCTCGCTGGCGCGTTCGCGCTCGCCTTCCGGCACGTTGTTCTCCAGGAACGCCGACACCGCCTGCAGCCCGCCCTGCACCGAGCGGGGCGCCGTGCCATTGGCCGCCGCGACCTGCGACACCGGAACCGCCGCGCTGCCGGCTCCTGCGAACAGATCCAGTGCCCGCGCCGCCGACATCTCGAGCGCCTGCACGAGCTCGGGCCGGCCGTCTTCCACGGCGGAGGCCGCGTAGCGGCGCACCGCCTCACGGCGCAGCCGTGGATCGTTCAGGGCAGCCCGCAGCCGCACGAAGCCGTCGAGGCCGTCGTTCTCGTCGACCGGAATGCGCAGGTAGCGGAATTCTTCCGACGGCGTCTCGCGCAGCCCGAGCAGGACCATGCGCGCGCCGTCGAGCTCGATCGGCAGCATGTAGTTGTGGTATTCCACCGCCTGGCCGGCGGCATCGCGCAGCTTGTAGGTGATGCTCGGGCCGACGTTGCGCAGCGTGCGCTCGGTCACGGTCTTGTGGCCCGAGCCCAGGCGGCTCTCGATCGAGTGGCGCAGGTCGACCCGGCGCACGTCGGCGCCGTCGCCCTGGCCGCCGGCGCCGCTGTTCGCGAAGTTCTCCACGTTGATCACGCGCAGCCCGGTGTACTCCAGCGTGAGCTGCTCGCCGCCGCTGCTGTTGAGCGCGGTCGTGCCGCCGATGTGGCCCTCCACCTCGAACGGCTGGATCCGGCCGTTCAGGGGCACGGCCTGCAGCTTCACGCGCGAGCCACCATCGTCGAAGCTGGACTGGTAGATCTGGATGCCGCGGTGGCTGGCCGGGTGGTTCACCTCGACCCGCGCCGGCTTCCGCTCTCCGGTCTCGTGGTCGTGGATCACGATCTCGCTCGCGAACAGCCGGGGCATGCCGGTCTCGTAGTACTCGACGATGAATTTCTTGAGTTCGACCGAGAACGGCAGGTCCTGCAGCAGCACGCCGGTGGGCTGGGTCAGGATCGCGGTGCCGGCCGTCGTGCCCTCGGTCACCAGCAGGTTGCCCCGGAAGGTGGGGTTGCGGCTGGACAACCGGTGCTGGGCCGGCACGTCGGCGATCAGGCCGCCGCCGGTGAACGGCGTCTTGCCGTTGAACCACATCTGGGCGCGCACCATGAGATCGCCGTCGAGCAGGCCGCCGATGCAGACCAGCACGATGGCGCCGTGCGCCGCCAGGTAGCCGATCTTGTTGGCCGCGCCGGCCTTGGCGGCCACCATCCAGCCGGTGCCGGCCGCCGTCGGGCGCGACTGCAGCTTGACCTTCCAGCCCGACCCCAGCAGCGCCTGGCCGATGCGCCGCGCCGCGGCCTCGGGCGCCTCCTGCGCCAGCACACCCTCGGCCTTGTGGGGAAAGGCCTTCAGGCTCTGCTCGCGGATGTTCTCCTTGTAGGCCTTGACGTCGTTCAGGATCTTGGGCGTGTTGCGCACGATGCACAGGCTGGTGCTGACCACCAGGAAGGCCAGGATCAGCAGGAACCACCACGCGCTGTAGACCGCATAGAGCCCGGCGCTGGCGAACACGTCGGCCCAGAACGGGCCGAACTGGTTCACGTAGTTGACGAACGGCTCGTGCTGCTTGACCACCGTACCGATCACCGAGGCGATGCAGATCACCGTGAGCAGCGCGATGGCGAACCGCATGGACGACAGCAGCTCCACCATCTCACCCACGAAACGGGAGCCGGTGCGAACCTGCAGGCCTTGTGTGGAGACGGTCATGAAGGCGGTGGCGAAAAACGGTTCGTGAACCAGCAAAAAGAAAAAGGAAAAGGGCGGTTCCGGTGACCCTGGAACACGCCCTGATGTGATGCTGTTTTTGGCTGGTGGTTCAACGCCCGGGGCACCCCCGGGGTGTCAGCGCAGGCCGGCGATGTAGTCGGCGACGGCCCTGATTTCGCGGTCGTTCATCTTGGCCGCCACGTCGGTCATCTGGGCGTTGTTCTTGCGGCCGCCGTCGCGGAAACGCTTGAGCTGGGCGGCGGTGTACTCGGCGTGCTGGCCCGACAGGCGCGGGTACTGCGCGGGAATACCGGCGCCGTTGGGGCTGTGGCAGCCCGCGCAGGCCGGAATCTGGCGATCGGCGATGCCGCCGCGGTAGATGCGCTCGCCCAGCCGGACCAGGTCCTTGTCGGTCGCCGCGCCGTGCTTGGGTTTCTGGTCGGCCAGCCAGTAAGCGATGTTGCGCATGTCGTCGTCGGACAGTGCCTGGGCGAAGCCCTTCATCACGGCATCGTCGCGCTTGCCCGACTTGAACTCCTGCAACTGCTTGATGAGGTACTCGGGATGCTGCCGGGCCAGCGTCGGATTGACCGGCGTGGTGGAATTGCCGTCCGCCGCATGGCAAGCCACGCACGTCTGCGCATACACCGCCGCCCCCTTGGCCAGATCGGGCTTTGCCGCCGACTGCGACTGCGCCTGGGCGCCAAACGACAGAGCTGCGGCGGCAGCGGCACAGAAAAGGGAGGCGGGCAATTTCATGACGGGGCGGGCGTCGGCGGCAGCGACGGCGTGTTCTGGTTGATGAGTTTCGCGGGTTGTCTGGATCAAAGCCGATCGATTTTACAATGACCCACTGGGAAAACCCTCAATGACCCAACACCCCACCGACGCCGATCGCACGCCCGACCCCAAGACCGCCCACGGCTGGCTGCACACCGCGCGTTTCCTCACCACCGCCCCCCGGCTCGAACACCTGCCGCCACTGGACGTGCCGGAAGTCGCCTTCGTGGGACGCTCCAACGCCGGCAAGTCCACCTGCATCAACACGCTGACGCAGCAGAAACGCCTGGCCTTCGCCTCCAAGACGCCCGGGCGCACGCAGAGCATCAACCTGTTCGCGCTCGGCAAGCAGGGCGTCACCGATGCCGTGCTGGCCGACCTGCCCGGCTATGGCTACGCGGCGGTGCCGCGCGAAGCCAAGCTGCGCTGGCAGCGCGTCATGGGCCACTACCTGCTCACGCGCGAGAACCTGCGTGGCGTGGTGCTGCTCATCGACCCCCGCCTGGGCCTGACCGAGCTCGACGAGGTCCTGCTGGAGGCCATCCGGCCCCGGGTCGAGCAAGGCCTGCGCTTCTTGGTGCTCCTGACCAAGGCCGACAAGCTCAGCCGCGCCGAGGCCCAGAAGGCGCTGTCGATCGCGCAACTGCAATCGGGCGGCGGCGAGGCCAAGCTGTTCTCCGCACTCAAGAAGCAGGGACTCGACGACGTGGCGCAAACGCTCTGGCGCTGGACGCACGAGGACGCCGGCCAGGCAACCCCTCAATCCCGGCCGTAAAGCGAGGGCTCCCCCGGCGGGCGCGTCTTGAAGCGCTTGTGCACCCAGTAGTACTGCTCGGGCATGGCTGCGATCATGTCCTGCAGCCGGCGGTTCATGAGCGCGGTATCGGCCACCGCGTCGGGCCCCGGGTAGTCGCGCCAAGCCGGCAGGACCTCGACCTCGTAGCCCTCGCGCGTCAGCCGGGTGACCACCGGCACCACCTTGGCCCGCGCCAGCCGCGCCAGCCGGGGCACCGTGGGCACGGTCGCGGCGGGAACGCCGTAGAACGGCACGAAGACCGAGTCCTCCGGACCGAAGTCCATGTCGGGCAGCAGGTAGAGCGCTTCGCCCGAGCGGAGCGACTGCACCACCGTGCGCAGGCCCTGCTGCTTCTCCACCAGCCGCACGTTGCCGAAGCGCAGCCGGCCGGCGCGGATCCAGCGGTCCACGTCTTCGTTGAGCTGCGACAGGTAGATGCTCGCGTAGCGGCGCGGCTGCAGCAGCGCCAGCGCGGTCCCGCCCGCGTCCAGGCCCACGAAATGCGGCGCCAGCAGCAGCACCGGCTGCTCGCCGTGCAGCTCCTGCGTCGCGCCCGTGACCTTCAGCCGGGCCCGCACGGTCGGCTCGCGCCCCTCCCAGAGCCAACTGCGGTCCAGCCAGGCCTGGGCGAACAAGACGAAATGGCGGCGCACCGCCCGATCGCGCTCGGCCACGCTGTCGTGGGGAAAACACAGCGCCCAGTTGGTGCGCGCGATCCGGCGCCGCCGCGCCGCTACCCCGTGCAACACCTGCCCCATGATCCAGCCGAGCGCCCGCACCCAGCCCAGGGGCAGGCGCGAGAGCAGGCGCATGAACCCCACCCCGAGGCGGTTGCCCCAGCGCTCGGTCACCGAGGCAGCGGGCTTGGCGGGGACTTCGTGCGACGTCGGAGAAGGCATCGTGAACCGGAAGGGAGAGACCTGGCGGGTGGAGAACGCGGCCGTCAACGGCCCGCGTCGGGTGAAGCCGGCGCGGCGGCCGGCGGCTTGTAGCGGTCGTACGACCACAGGTACTGGGACGGGCATTCTCGCACCAGCCGTTCCATGGCCCGGTTGATCTGGTGCGCGGCCTGCGCCGCATCGGCGGACAGCGGCGCCTCCGGCCCGGCGGCCTCGGCTTCGAACGGACGCACGTGGATCAGGTAGCCCCGCCCCCAGCGCAGGCGCTCGCCCCAGATCAGCAGGAGCTGCGCGCCGGCCGCATGCACCAGCCGGGCCGACAGCGTCATGGTGTAGGCCTCGCGGCCGAAGAACGGCGCCCACACCCCCTGCCCGGCCGGCGGCACCTGGTCCGGCAGCAGGCCGACCGCCTCGCCGGCCCGCAGCGCCTTGATGAGCTGCTTCACCCCGGCCAGCGTGGTCGGCGCGGTGGCCAGCCCGGGGCGCTCCCGCGCGCCCGCCATCAGATCGCGCAGCCAGGCCTTGCGGGCCGGGCGGAACAGCACGGTGCTGCGCTGGCGATCGCCGAAGCGCTGCGCATAGGCCTGGGCGGTGATCTCGAAGCAGCCTAGGTGCGGCGTGAGGAACAGCACCCCGGTGCCGCGCGCGAGCGCCGCTTCCACGTGTTCGGCGCCCTCCCAAGCCACCGGCACCGGCCGCCCCCGCCACAGGCGCGGCAGCTCGGCCGCCAGCTTGCCGGCCTCCCCCACCGACGAAAGCGCCACGCCGCGGGAGTAGCCGGCCTGGCGGGCGTTGGCGAGCAGGCGGCGGCGGAACCGGCCGGACAGCCCGAAGCTCAGCCAGCCCAGCAGCCAGCCGGCCGCGTGCAGGACCGGCAACGGCAGCCAGCTCGCCAGGCGGAACAGAAAACGGATCAACAGGGCCAAGATGCTTTCGAGGAGGCGGCCGATCACGGCCGCGGGCATGGTCTAGAATCCGCGCATCGCCGAGTTACTGAACTAATTGCGGGGCGATTCACAAATGCCGCTAAAGCGTTCGCCGAACTCTGACAGGCCGGCAACGCCGATCAACCTTGCTGGAGTTTATATGGCGAACGATTTTCTCTTCACGTCCGAATCCGTCTCGGAGGGCCACCCGGACAAGGTGGCCGACCAGATCTCCGATGCCATCCTCGATGCCATCTTCGCGCAGGACCCGCGCTCGCGCGTGGCCGCGGAAACGCTGACCAACACCGGCCTCGTGGTGCTGGCCGGCGAAATCACCACCAACGCGCACGTCGACTACATCCAGGTCGCGCGCGACACCATCAAGCGCATCGGCTACGACAACACCGAGTACGGCATCGACTACAAGGGCTGCGCGGTGCTGGTCGCCTACGACAAGCAGAGCAACGACATCGCGCAAGGCGTCGACCACGCCAGCGACGACCACCTGAACACCGGCGCCGGCGACCAGGGCCTGATGTTCGGCTACGCCTGCGACGAGACCCCCGAGCTGATGCCCGCGCCGATCTACTACGCGCACCGGCTGGTGGAGCGCCAGGCCCAGTTGCGCAAGGACGGCCGCCTGCCCTTCCTGCGCCCGGACGCCAAGAGCCAGGTCACGCTGCGCTACGTCGACGGCAAGCCGCACAGCATCGATACCGTGGTGCTGTCCACGCAGCACAGCCCCGACCAGAGCGAGACACCGACCAAGATGAAGCCGGCCTTCACCGAGGCGATCATCGAGGAGATCATCAAGCCGGTGCTGCCCAAGGAATGGCTCAAGGACACCCGGTACCTGATCAACCCGACCGGCCGCTTCGTCACCGGCGGCCCGCAGGGCGACTGCGGCCTGACCGGACGCAAGATCATCGTCGACACCTACGGCGGGGCCTGCCCGCACGGCGGCGGCGCCTTCAGCGGCAAGGACCCGAGCAAGGTCGACCGCTCGGCCGCCTACGCCGCGCGCTACGTGGCCAAGAACGTCGTCGCCGCCGGCCTGGCCCGCCAGTGCCAGATCCAGGTCGCCTACGCGATCGGCGTGGCGCGGCCGATGAACGTGACCATCTACACGGAGGGCACCGGGGTGATCCCCGACGAAAAGATCGCCGCGCTCGTCAACGAGCATTTCGACCTGCGGCCCAAGGGCATCATCCAGATGCTCGACCTGCTGCGGCCGATTTACGAGAAGACCGCCGCCTACGGCCATTTCGGCCGGGACGAGCCCGAATTCAGTTGGGAACGCACCGACCGCGCCGAGGCCCTGCGCCGGGCTGCCGGGCTGTAAATCGATACAGTCCCCGACCCCGTGGCATGCGCTGCGGGGCTTTCGGGCGCCTGGGCCCGTGCCCCGGCCGCTTGCAGGCAGGGCGTGCAATCGTAACAATCTGAATTTTCCGCCGCTGATTCCGATATGACGATGTACAAGCCAGCTTTCGGCCTGTACTGAAACGATCTGGAGCCTGGAACCATGGACACCTCTCTCTGCCCCGACGCAATAGGCACTGCCGCGCCGCCTGGCGGGCAGAGGCCGACGGCGCTCGTGCCGGACCACGGGACCGCAACCCCGGAAACTGCGGCCGACGCCGCCAGCGAGAGCCTGCTGCGCAGCATCACCGACCGCATTCCGACCCGCCTGGCCTATTACGACAAGGACCTGATCTGCCGGTTCGCGAACCAGGCCCAGGCCACGCGCCACGGCAAGACCCCCGCCGAACTCGTGGGCCTGCACCTGAGCCAGCTGGTGAAGCCCGAGACCCTGCCCAGCATCCTGCCGCGCGTGGCCCAGGCCTTGAGCGGCCAGGCGCAGACCTTCGAGACCGAGCAGACCGGCGCCGATGGCTCGCGCAGCTTCTTCGAGGTGCACTACCTGCCCGATCTGCGCGATGGCGAGGTCGAGGGCCTGCTCATCGAGTTGCACGACATCACCGAACGGCGCCGCACCGAGGAGTTCGTGCTCCACGCCAACCAGGACCTGGAGGAACGCGTGCGCACGCGTTCGGCCGAACTGTTCGCCAGCGAGCAGCGCTACCGCCTGATGGTGGACGCGATCCAGGACCACTGCATCTACTTCGTCGACGAAGAAGGCATCGTCACCGAATGGAGCGAAAGCGCCCAGCGCCTGCACGGCCACAGCCACGCGCAGATGATCGGCCGCTCGTACGAAACGCTGCTGTGCACCGACAACGCGGGCGAGGACGAGGTCGATCCCAGCCAGGTGCTGCGGCTGGCCAAGGCCCACGGCCAGTGGGAAACGCGCGGCTGGCGGCTGCGCGAGGACGGTTCGCGCTTCTGGGCCCATACCGTGCTCACCGCGCTGCGCAACGAAGCCGGCGAGCTGCAGGGCCTGTCCAGCATCACGCGCGACATGACCGCGGCCAAGAGCCTGGAGGACGTGATGAACGACCTCAACCGCGAGCTGGAAAAGCGCGTCGCCGAACGCACCCAGCAGCTCGTGGCCGCCAACAAGGACCTGGACGTGTTCTCGCACATGGTGTCGCACGACCTGCGCGCCCCCCTGCGGCACATCGCCAGCTTCGTGGGCCTGCTGCAGGAACAGATGGGCGACGACGCCGACCCCATCGCGAAACAGTACCAGGACGCGATCGCCAAGGCCGCGCGGCGCATGAGCCAGATGATCGAGGGCCTGCTGGAATATGCGCGCCTGGGCCGCGTGAACATCGAGTCCCGGCCGGTGCCCCTGGCGCCGCTGCTCCAGGGCGTGATCACGCACCTGAAGCAGGAGAACGCCCAGCGCCGGATCGAGTGGGTGATCGAAGGCGACCTGCCCGTCGTGCGCGGAGACGCGATGCTGCTCGCCCAGGCCTGGGGCAACCTGCTCGACAACGCGGTCAAGTTCACCCGCCCGCGCGAACTCGCCCGCATCGAGGTGGGCTGGAAAGTCAATCCGGTCGGCGGCCGCACCTTCTACGTGACCGACAACGGCGTGGGCTTCGACCTGGAGAAGGCCCACAACCTGTTCGTGATGTTCCAGCGCCAGCACCACTCCATGGACTTCGAGGGCAGCGGGACCGGGCTGGCCCTGTCGCAGCGCATCATCGAGCGCCATGGCGGCCGCCTGTGGGCCGAGACCGCGCCCGGCGAGGGCTGCACCTTCTACTTCACGCTGCCGTTCGATGGCGTGGAGCCGGAAATGGCGTTCCCGGAATCCACGATGGCCGCGCTCTCGGCCTGAACCGGGCCAGCCGCGGCCGGTCGTCGGGCGGTGCAAGCCGCACCACCTGGCGCATTTCCGACCAGGATCTCCGCGACCCGCGCCTGCAGCCGCGGAACGAGTTCCTGCTCGAACCAGGGGTTGCGCGCCAGCCAGCGGTTGTTGAGCGGACTGGGGTGCGGCAGGGGCACGACGGCCGGCCAGTGCGCCGGCCAGTTCCTGACCGCCGCCGTGACACCCGACCGCTCTTGCGGCAGGTGGTAGGCCATGGCGTATTGGCCGATGACCAACGTGAGGCGCAGATCCCCCAGCGTCTGGAGCAGGGGCGCGCGCCAGCGCGGCGCGCACTCGCGACGCGGCGGCAGATCGCCGGAAGGGCCCTTGCCGGGATAACACAAGCCCATGGGCAGGATCGCGAACCGCGTGGGGTCGTAGAACACCTCGCGTGTCACCCCCAACCATTGGCGCAACCGCTCGCCGCTCGCGTCGTTGAAGGGAATGCCGGTCCGGTGCACCTTCAGGCCTGGCGCCTGCGCGGCGACCAGGATGCGGGCCGAGGGATCCAGTTGAAACACCGGGCGCACCCCGTGCGGCAGGTGAGCGGCGCAGCAGGTGCAGGCGCGGACCTGGGCCAGGAGCGGCAGCGGGGAAACAGAAGAGGATGGGGCCATGGACAAGGTGGGCGGGGCAGCCCTCATGGTGGCCTCCGGCAGGAAATTTGGCCGGCCGGCTTGAAAAGCCCCCGCCAGGCCCTTATGATTAGCACTCACTGGAGTTGAGTGCTAATACCCAACCCCAAGTCGGTCGGCCAGGCCTTCACCCATTCCTTGGGCGGCGGCCGCACCGAAAACCCCTCCGTTTCAAGTTCCCTATCCTCAGGAGATGCAATGAACCTTCGTCCTCTCGCCGATCGCGTGATCGTCAAGCGCATTGACAGCGAAACCAAGACCGCCTCCGGCATCGTCATTCCCGACGCCGCCGCCGAGAAGCCCGACCAGGGCGAGATCCTGGCCGTCGGTCCCGGCAAGAAAAACGACAAGGGCGAACTGTCGGCCATGAACGTCAAGGTCGGTGACCGCGTGCTGTTCGGCAAGTACAGCGGCCAGACCGTCAAGGTCGACGGCAACGAACTGCTGGTCATGAAGGAAGACGACCTTTTTGCCGTCGTCGAAAAGTAAGTCACCACTGACTTATTACATCATTACCCCATTCACTGAATCCGGAGAAATCACATGGCAGCAAAAGACGTCATTTTCGGCGGCGAAGCCCGCGCCCGCATGGTTGAAGGCGTGAACATCCTGGCCAACGCGGTCAAGGTCACCCTGGGCCCCAAGGGCCGCAACGTGGTGCTCGAGCGCTCCTTCGGCGCCCCCACCGTGACCAAGGACGGCGTGTCCGTGGCCAAGGAAATCGAGCTGAAGGACAAGCTCCAGAACATGGGCGCCCAGATGGTCAAGGAAGTCGCTTCCAAGACCAGCGACAACGCCGGCGACGGCACCACCACCGCCACCGTGCTGGCCCAGGCCATCGTGCGCGAAGGCATGAAGTACGTGGCCGCCGGCATGAACCCGATGGACCTCAAGCGCGGCATCGACCGGGCCGTGGAAGCCCTGATCGCCGAGCTGAAGAAGGCCTCCAAGGCCACCACGACCAGCAAGGAAATCGCCCAGGTCGGCTCCATCTCCGCCAACAGCGACGAGTCCATCGGCAAGATCATTGCCGACGCCATGGACAAGGTCGGCAAGGAAGGCGTGATCACGGTGGAAGACGGCAAGTCGCTGCAGAACGAACTCGACGTCGTCGAGGGCATGCAGTTCGACCGCGGCTACCTGAGCCCCTACTTCATCAACAACCCCGACAAGCAGGCCGCTCTGCTGGAAAACCCCTTCGTGCTGCTGTTCGACAAGAAGATCAGCAACATCCGTGACCTGCTGCCCACGCTGGAGCAGGTCGCCAAGGCCGGCCGGCCGCTGCTGATCATCGCCGAGGATGTCGAGGGCGAAGCCCTGGCGACCCTGGTGGTCAACACCATCCGCGGCATCCTGAAGGTCGTGGCCGTCAAGGCGCCCGGCTTCGGCGACCGCCGCAAGGCCATGCTGGAAGACATCGCCATCCTGACCGGCGGCAAGGTCATCGCCGAAGAAGTGGGCCTGACGCTGGAGAAGGTCACGCTGGCCGACCTGGGCCAGGCCAAGCGCGTCGAGATCGGCAAGGAAAACACCACGATCATCGATGGCGCCGGCGCCGCTGCCGACATCGAAGCCCGCGTCAAGCAGATCCGCGTCCAGATCGAGGAAGCCACCAGCGACTACGACCGCGAGAAGCTGCAGGAGCGCGTGGCCAAGCTGGCCGGCGGCGTGGCGGTGATCAAGGTCGGTGCCGCCACCGAAGTGGAAATGAAAGAGAAGAAGGCGCGCGTGGAAGACGCGCTGCACGCCACCCGCGCTGCCGTGGAAGAAGGCATCGTGGCGGGTGGCGGCGTGGCGCTGCTGCGCGCCCGCCAAGCCGCTGGCGCCATCAAGGGCGACAACGCCGACCAGGAAGCCGGCATCAAGCTGGTGCTCAAGGCCGTCGAGGCGCCCCTGCGCGAGATCGTCGCCAACGCCGGTGGCGAACCGAGCGTGGTGGTCAATGCCGTGCTGGGTGGCAAGGGCAACTATGGCTTCAACGCCGCCAACGACACCTATGGCGACATGATCGAGATGGGTATCCTGGATCCGACCAAGGTGACCCGCACCGCACTGCAGAACGCCGCCTCCGTGGCGTCGCTGATGCTGACCACCGAAGCCATGGTCGCCGAGGCGCCGAAGGACGAAGCGCCCGCGATGCCTGGCGGCGGCATGGGTGGCATGGGCGACATGGGCGGCATGGGCATGTAATGCCTCTGCTGGCCTGAAACGCTCTACCTCCGGGCGTTATCAACAAACCCCGCGAAGCGATTCGCGGGGTTTTTCTGTTTTCATGGCACGCTCGCCCCAAGCGCCAGGGACTGGGCCGGCCGATGGGCTCATCTGCCGCTGCGCGGCAGCAAATCGCCCACCGGCCGGCCCAGTCCCTGGCGCGCCGCAATGCCAACCCACTGCACCACGGCCCAATGTCCACCGATGCCCCCGTCGCCTGGGACGACCAAGGCGTCCCCTACAGTCCCCGCTTCGGCGACCGCTACCGCAGCGAGGGCGTGGACGGCCTGGGCGGCCTGGCGCAGGCCCGCCACGTGTTCCTGGCCGGCTGCGGGCTCGCCCGCAGCGACGGACAGCCCCTGGCCGACGCGGTCTGGCGCGGCGCACCGAGCTGGCGCGTGCTCGAAAACGGCTTCGGGCTGGGCCTGAATTTCCTCGCCACCTGGTTGGCCTGGCGCCAGGATCCCGAGCGGCCGGCCCAGCTGGTCTACGAAGCCACCGAGGCCTGGCCGCCATTAGCCGACGACGTCCGGCGCAGCGCGGCGGCCTTCGCGAGCCTGGCCCCGCTGGCCGAGCCGCTCGCCGCGGGCTGGGACACGCTGCTGGAAGGCGGCACGCTGCGGCTCGACCAGGGCCAGGTCCAACTGCGCCTGCATGGCGGCGATGCGCACGCCGCGCTGCAGCGCCTCGCAACCGGCGTAGACACCTGCTTTCTCGATGGCTTCACCCCGCGGCTCAATCCGGCGATGTGGTCGCCCGGGCTGCTCCAGACCATAGGCCGCCTGGCCCGCCCCGGCGCCCGCGCGGCCACCTGGTGCGTGGCGCGGCCGGTGCGCGACGGCCTGACCAGCGCCGGGTTCGTCGTGCTTCTTCGGCGCGAGGGCCTGCCGCCCAAACGGCACTGCCTCGCCGCGGTCAAGGCGGGGCAGCCGCCTGCCTGACCTCGGTCAGGCTGCCTGCATCAGGGCTTCGAGCTTGAGGGTGTCGGCCACGAAGGCGCGAATGCCTTCGGCCAGTTTTTCGGTGGCCATCGCGTCTTCGTTCAGGCCGAAGCGGAACCCCGCCTCGTCGTAGGTGGCGAAGGGGATGTCCATCGCCTTCGCCGCGCCGGCGTCGAGCGCGCGCGCCAGCGGCGCTTCGCTGGCCGCCAGTTGGCCCAGCAGTTCCGGGCTGATGGTGAGCAGGTCGCAGCCGGCCAGCGCGGTGACCTGGCCGACATTGCGAAAGCTCGCGCCCATCACCTCGGTGGCGATGCCGTGCTTCTTGTAGAAGTGGTAGATGCGCTTGACCGACTGCACGCCGGGGTCGTTCGCCCCCGCCATCGCGGCCTCGTCCCAGCCTGCACCGGCGCTCTTCTTGTACCAGTCGTAGATGCGGCCCACGAACGGGGAGATCAATTGCACCTTGGCGTGGCCGCAGGCCACTGCCTGCACGAACGAGAACAGCAGCGTCAGGTTGGTGTGAATCCCCTCGCGCTCGAGCTTCGCCGCCGCCTGGATGCCTTCCCAGGTCGACGCGATCTTGATCAGCACGCGGTCCACGTGCACACCCTCGCCCTGGTACAGGTCGACGATGCGGCGCGCGCGCGTCACGGTCGCCTCGGTGTCGAAACTCAAGCGCGCATCGACCTCGGTGGACACACGCCCCGGAATGAGCCTGAGGATCTCGCAGCCGAAGCGCACCAGCAGGCGGTTCATGGTTTCCTCCAGGCCCTGCGCGCCAAAGCGCGCGACGGTGTCCTTGAGCAGATGCGCGTATTCGGGCTTCTGGACCGCCTTGAGAATCAGCGAGGGGTTGGTCGTGGCATCCTGCGGCGCATACGCCGCCAACTGGTGGAAGTCACCGGTGTCGGCCACCACCGTGGTGAGCTGTTTGAGGGCATCGAGTTGGTTCATGGGCGGGATTATCGGCCCATGGCCCTTGTTCCAGCCCGCTGCAGGCGGCGTAATAAAATTCCAGCCCGCCTGCCACGCCCCTTCTCCTCCATGCTCGAGCGGATCAAAGCCTCCCTGCCGTCGCTGGCGCCCGCCGAACAACGGGTGGCCCGGCTGGTGCTGCAGGACCCGCGCAGCTTCGCCAGCCTGCCGGTGGCGGAACTGGCCCAGCGCGCCCACGTGAGCAAACCCACCGTGGTGCGCTTTTGCCGCAGCATGGGCTACGACGGCCTGTCGGACTTCAAGCTCAAGCTGGCCGGCACGGTCAGCGAAGGCGTGCCGTTCATCCACCGCAGCGTCGACGCGGACGACAAGACCGGCGACGTGCTGGTCAAGGTGATCGACAACACGGTGGCCGCTTTCCTCAAGTACCGCAACGACGCCTCGAGCCACGCGATCGAAAAGGCGGTCGATGCGCTCGTCGCCACCTACCGGAACCGCGGCCGCATCGAGTTCTACGGCGCAGGCAACTCCGGCATCGTGGCGCAGGACGCCCAGCACAAGTTCTTCCGCCTGGGCATCAACGCCATCGCCTACAGCGACGGCCACATGCAGGTCATGAGCGCCTCGCTGCTCGGCCCGGGCGATTGCGTGGTGATCGTCTCCAACTCCGGCCGCACGCGCGACCTGATGGACGCGGCCGACATCGCGCGCAAGCACGGCGCCACGGTGATCGTGATCACCGCCAGCGGCTCGCCGCTGGCCCAGAGCGGCCACATCCACCTCTCGGCCGACCACCCGGAAGGCTACGACCGCTACAGCCCCATGACCTCGCGCCTGCTGCACCTGATGGTCATCGACATCATGGCCACCTGCCTGGCGCTGCGCATCGGCGGTGCCAAGCTGCAGCCCCTGCTCAAGGAAATGAAGAACAACCTGCGGAGCAAGCGGTACACCTGAGCACGCAAGCACGTTCCGGTAGCAGCGCCCCGCAACGCAGGAAGAAGCCCAACCTAGAGACAGCGAGGGTCCGGCTCCGCCGGCCCAAGCTGTCGTCCCCCCTCCAAGCGCCGCGCAGCGGCGCGCCAGAGAGGGGGGAAGCCGCAAAGCGGCGCAGGGGGGTGTACCTTACAGCTTCATCCCCTGTTCGATCAGGCTCGCATGCAGCGCGGCGCCCAGCGGCAACACCTCGTCGTTGAAGTCGTAGCGGCTGTTGTGCAGGAAGCAGGCGCCCACGCCGTTCTCCGCGCCCTGGCCCAGGCGGAGGTACGCGCCAGGCTTGACCTGCAGCATGAACGAGAAATCCTCGGCGCCCATGCTCGGGTCCATGTCGCGGTCCACGTGATCGTGGCCGACGAGCTTTTGCGCCACCTCGGTCGCGAAGCGGGCTTCGTCGCGCGTGTTGATGGTGGCCGGATAGATCCGTTCGTAGTTCACATGGGCCGTCGCGCCCAGGCCCAGCGCCACGCCGGAGCAGACCTCCTGCAGGCGCTTCTCCACCATGTTCTGCACGTCCTGGTTGAAGGTCCGCACCGTCCCCACCAGCGTCGCCTTGCCGGGCATCACGCTGAAGGCCGCCAGATCGCCGGCCTGCATCGCGCACAGGCTGATCACCGCGCTGTCGATCGCCCGCACGTTGCGCGAGACGATGCTCTGCACGGCGGTGATGATGTGCGCCGCCACCAGCACCGGGTCCACCGTCTGGTAAGGGTGGGCACCATGGCCGCCCTTGCCGATGATCTCGATCGTGATCCGGTCGGCCGACGCCATCATGGGCCCCGGATTCACGCCCACCATGCCGGGCCGCATCTGCGGCCAGTTGTGCATACCGTAGACCGACTGCACCGGAAAGCGCTCGAACAGGCCGTCCTCGATCATCGCCTTGGCGCCGGCAAAGCCCTCCTCGCCCGGCTGGAAGATCAGCACCGCGGTGCCATCGAAGCGGCGCGTCTCCGCCAGGTAGCGCGCCGCCCCGACCAGCATGGTGGTATGGCCATCGTGCCCGCAACCGTGCATCAGCCCCGGGCGGGTGGAGCGCCAGGCGAAGTCGTTGTGCTCGCTCATGGGCAGCGCGTCCATGTCGGCGCGCAAGCCGATCATGCGGCCGCTTCCGGTGCTCTGCCCACGGATTACCGCCGCCACGCCGGTCTTGCCGATGCCGGCATGGATCTCGTCGACCCCGCAGACCTTGAGCGATTCGATCACGCGCTGCGACGTGTAGTGTTCCTCGAACCCGATCTCGGGATGGGCGTGCAGGTCGCGCCGGAACGCCGTGAGTTCCGGATGGAACGACGCGATGTGGGCGAATGCCCGGCCATGGGCCTTGATGCGGGGCGATGGCGCAGGCGGTATGTCGGTGCGCGCGTTCAAAGGCCACCTGCCTTTTCCCCGCAAGGATGTGAATCGCTCGCAGTCTCTGCCCACATCGGGATACTCCCAATATCTAAAATTAAATAAAAAGTATTCAATTTAACTTGGCGCTGCGAGGTGCAGCGTCGGCGCCCGGGCCTTTGCCCCATGGTGAAGGATATCGGGCAATTCACTACCTTTGTTTATCAGGGAAAGCGCATGATCATCAAAAAAACCGTGGCCGCACTGCTGGCCTTCTTCTTCATGGTCACCACCTGCTGGGCGGCCGTGGACATCAACACCGCGAGTGTTGCCGACCTCGACAGCATCAAGGGCATCGGCCCCAGCACTTCTGCCAAGATCCTGGAAATGCGCAAGGCCGCGCCCTTCAAGAACTGGGCTGACCTGATCGAACGGGTTCCCGGCATTGGCGACAAACGGGCGGCCAGGCTCTCGTCCGAAGGCCTGACCGTCAACGGAGAGGCCTACAAGGCCACGGCGGCGCCCACCTCCAGCCAGCCACCGAAGAAACCGTGAGCGGGCTGGCCTCGAGCCAGTCGCTGCCCACAGAGAGAAAAGCCACCTGGCGCGAGCCAGGTGGCTTTCTTTCGAAAGTGCGTCAACGGCGCCGGGGTCTGGGTTCTCAGAACCGATGACGAATACCCAGCGCCAGCAAGCGGTCCTTGTCCACCTTCACGCCAGCGGCATCCTTCGTGGAGCTCTGGCGGAAGCCCAGGTAGGTCGTGGTGCGCTTGGACAGGTCGTAGGTCGCCGTCAGGCCATAACCCGTGCGCTTGTCGCCGCCCGCCGCGGCGTTGTCCTTGGAGCGCGCGTAGCTCGCCGTCAGGGTCAGCGCGGAAGACAGCGGGAAATCAACCCCCAGCATGTAATCCTTGGCCTTGGCAGCACCCAGCTTGGCTTGACCGTAGCTGGCCAGCAGTTTGGCCATGCCGAAGTCGTACGAGCCATTCAGATACGTGAGCTTCAGGTCGTCGGGCGCCAAAACGTCGTTCTGCACCTGGTAGGCCAGGTTCGCGGCGATCGGGCCATCGCCATACGACACGCGGAAATCGGCAATGTCCTGCTTGACCGCAGCGGCTTCATCGAGCGAGTAGGACGCGGCGAAGTCGAAGCCGCCGAAGCTGGGCGAGACATACTTGATGCTGTTGCCCGGGTTGACGGCATACAGCGACTGGACCGCCAGTACGCCCGTGGCGGCCGGCAGGATGGAGTCGCCGGTCAGGCCGCCATGGGCCGGCATGACGTCGTCCATGGTGGTCCAGACCTTGCCCACCGTCAGTGTGCCAAAACCGCCCGACAGGCCCACGTAAGCCTGGTGGGAGAACGCGGTGGCGGGAGCAGCCGTGCCGGTGGACACATCGAGGCCCTGTTCCAACTGGAAGATCACCTTCAATCCGCCACCCAGGTCCTCGACGCCCGAGAGACCCCAGCGGCTCGGCGTGGCCGCGCCGGAATCCAGCACCGTGACGGACGGTGCCGCCAAGCCGGTCTTGCTGCTGCCCACATAGGCGTCCACGACGCCGTAAAGCGTAACACTGGACTGGGCCTGGGCGACCCCACCAGCGGCCATGGACCCCAGCACAGCAGCCAAGGCGATCAGTGATTTCTTCTTCATCGCAATTTCCTTCATCTCGTCTGTCGACGACGCACGGTTAATACATGTGAAACCCACCTGGGTGTGGTACGAGCAGGCCCCAATGGCATCCAGGCGCCATGGGAGTCGGCCTGTTCCCGGTGGCCTCTCGCAACAAACGTGCCCGAATGAAGCCTCCCCCGACACCGTCCAGCAGTAGGCGACGAGCGAAAGACGAAAAAAAATCGCCTGCTCTTTCGAGCAGGCGATTCGAGAACCACTGACTTGCTGGCTGGCGGATGCCAGCCCGTGGATCAGAAGTTGTGAGCCAGGCCCAGGCCCCAGCCGGTGGTCGCCTTGGCGCCAGCGACCTTCTTGTTACCCAGGTTCAGGTAAGCGGTGGTGCGCTTGCTCAGGAAGTACTGGTAGCCGCCGTGGAACACGCGGGTGTCGTTGCGCTCAGCCTTGTCGTAGGAAGCCCACAGACGGCCGGGGCCCACAGGAGCGGTCACGCCCAGCGCCCAGGAGTTGTCCAGGTTGGACGGCGTGTTGGAACGGTCCGTGTAGTTGAACAGCACGCGAGCCACGCCGAAGTCCCAAGCGGCACCGAACTGGTTCAGCGCGTTGGCTTGGAAACCACCCAGGACAGGGGTCTTGGAGTAGGCATACGACAGCGCCAGCGGGCCGGAGTTGTAAGCCAGACCCAGACCGGTGTGCGCCTTCACGCCGACCGCTTCGGACGGCGCATAGGACACGTGGCCGACGAAGCCGCTCAGGTTGGGCGTCGTGTACAGGATCTGGTTGGGAACGTACACGCCGTTGTTGTCCAGCGTACCGTTGCGGGTGTTGTAGCCGGTCACGCCCTTGGTGCTGTTGGCGGTCAGCGCGTTCCAGAACACCGGATCGTACGAACGGCCGAGCTTCAGGGAGCCGAAGCCACCTTGCAGGCCGACCCACAGGTCGTTGTTACCCAGCACGTTAGGAGCAGTGGTGCCGGTGTCAGAGGCGAAAGAGGTCGACATCTTGAAGATGGCCTTCAGACCGCCGCCGAGGTCTTCGGTGCCGGAGAGGGTCCAGTTGCTGGTGCCGTAGCGGCTGTGAGCCAGGGTCAGGGGGCTGTTGGGGCCACCCACGTCTTCCAGGCCCATGTCAAGGGTACCGCTCAGGGTCACGGAAGATTGCGCAAAGGCAACGCTGGAAGCTGCCACTGCGGCCAGAGCGATCAGGGTCTTTTTCATTGAGGGGTTCTCCAAGGTTGAGTAAAGAGGCCGGGGGTCTTGAGCCCTCGAACCAACCTCCGATGAGGAAGCTAGGGGTGATTGCACCAGAAGGGCTCGCCGCTGGCAAAAGTTTCTAAGCTCCTTGCAACAATTCGTCGCCCAGGAACAACGAATCCCCAGTTTGGTGCAATCAATTTAAACTCAAAGCACTACACGCACTGGTAAGGCGCGCACGGCCAGACCGAGGGCGCAATGGGCCGGCGATTCAGGGAAAACCGCTCGAAAACGGCTTGCGCTACAGTGGCCGCAAGAGCCCACAAGACGCAGGAAGGAAGGACACCAACACCATGGATGCTTTGCTGGCCGCGGCCGATTCCGCGCTGAGGACGCTGTTCGTCGCACCCCGCGCCTCGCGCCACTGCCCGACCTTGCCCGAACAAACCCCGCCGCCTGAGCTGTCCGGCGACGAACGGGCGCTCTCGGGTGCTCTGATGCGGGTCAATCATGTGGGAGAGGTGTGCGCGCAAGCGCTCTACACGGCCCAGGCCTTGGCCGCCCGCTGGCCGCGCCGAGGCCAGCCCGCCAACGAAGCCTTGGCCCGGCAGTTGGACGCCGCCAGCCGGGAGGAGACCGACCATCTGGCCTGGACGCGGGATCGCCTGGACGAACTCGGCGCCCGGCCGTCTTTGCTCAATCCGCTCTGGTACGCCGGCGCTTTCGGGCTCGGTCTGCTGGCCGGCCGCTTGGGAACGGCGGCCAGCCTGGGATTCGTGGTGGAAACGGAACGCCAGGTGGAGGCCCACCTGGCCAGCCACATGAGCCGCTTGCCCGCGAACGATCAGGCCTCCAGGGCCATCGTGGCCCAGATGAAGGACGACGAGGCGCGCCACGCGCGCGAGGCCCAGCAGGCCGGCGCAATGGAACTGCCGGCGCCGGTGAAGGGCTTGATGCGCGCAGCGGCGAAGGTGATGACCACCGTCGCGCATAGAGTGTGACTCTCCCCTGCGCGCCTTCGGCGCTTCCCCCCTCTCTGGCGCGCCGCTGCGCGGCGCTTGGAGGGGGGACGACAGCTTGGGCCGGCGGAGCCGGACCCTCGCTGTCTCTGGGTTGGCGCTGTCTCAGACTTCCAAGAGATCGAAGCTGGTGGTGATCTCTGCGGTCTTGCCCAGCATGATGCTGGCCGAACAGTATTTGTCGTGGCTCATGGCGATGGCACGCTCGACCGCCGCTGGAGGGATGCCCTTGCCGCTGACCGTGAAATGCATGTGGATCTTGGTGAAGACCTTGGGGTCCGCGGCGGCGCGCTCGGACACGAGCTTGACGCTGCACCCCCCCACGTCGTGTCGGCCGCGCTTGAGGATGAGCACCACGTCGTAGGCGGTGCAGCCACCGGTGCCGGCCAGCACGGCCTCCATGGGACGCGGCGCCAGGTTCGCGCCGCCGTTGGCGGGCTTGTCCGCGTCGGGCGCGCCGTCCATGGCGATCACATGGCCGCTGCCGGTCTCGGCGACGAAACCCATCGCGGAGCGGGTTCCGGCGGCGCCGGTCCAGGTGACGGTGCATTCCATAGGGGGTCCTGGCGTGAAGAAGTCGGCGGAATTTGGGGCGAACGCTCTAAAAATGATAGAAAAAAGCAACAGAGGGATGTTGCGTTGCAGCATGAGCGCGCTATACTGGCGCCATTGTAGTGAAGGTTGTCTCCTCTACCCTCCACGGGTGGATTCAAACCCGGACCGGTTCGCCAGTCCGGGTTTTTTTTGTTTGGGTTTTGCCACCGGGCCGCCCCAAGGCAAAACTGCCCCTCGGGGACAGCGGCGGCGCATTGGGGGCTTTTTTCTGCGCCCGCACGCTGGCTATGATCCCCAGGCTTGAGGAACACCATGCCAGCCCGCGCCCCTACCCCCTCCACCACGCCCGCGCAGACCGCCGACCACTCGCCCGTCACCACCATGGGACCGGCCGACTACCTGAAGAAGATCCTGACGGCTCGCGTCTACGACGTCGCGATCGAATCCCCTCTGGAGATCGCCAGCGAGCTGAGCCGGCGCCTGCACAACAAGGTGCTGCTCAAGCGCGAGGACCAGCAGCCGGTCTTCAGCTTCAAGCTGCGCGGCGCGTACAACAAGATGGCGCACCTGAGCCCCGAGCAGTTGAAGAAGGGCGTGATCTGCGCCTCGGCGGGCAACCACGCGCAGGGCGTCGCCCTGGGGGCACGCAAGCTGGGCACGCGCGCGGTGATCGTGATGCCGACCACCACGCCGCAGGTGAAGGTGGACGCGGTGCGCGGCTTCGGCGGGGAAGTGGTGCTGCACGGCGACAGCTACTCGGACGCCTACGCGCACGCCGCGGCGCTGCAGGCCAAGCAGGGGCTGACCTTCGTGCACCCGTTCGACGACCCGGACGTGATCGCCGGCCAGGGCACGATCGCGATGGAAATCCTGCGCCAGTTGCAGAGCCTGGGCACCCACCACCTGGACGCGGTGTTCGTGGCCATCGGCGGCGGCGGCCTGATCTCCGGCGTGGCCAACTACATCAAGGCCGTGCGCCCCGAAGTCAAGGTCATCGGCGTGCAGATGAACGACTCGGACGCCATGCTGCGCTCGGTGCAGGACGGCGCCCGCGTGACGCTGCCGGACGTGGGCCTGTTCGCCGACGGCACGGCGGTCAAGCTGGTGGGCGAGGAGACGTTCCGCATCGCCCGCGATCTGGTCGACGAATTCATCCGGGTCGACACCGACGCGGTGTGCGCCGCGATCAAGGACGTGTTCGTGGACACGCGCAGCATCGTCGAGCCGTCCGGCGCGCTCGCCGTGGCCGCGGTCAAGCAGTACGTGGCGACACACAAGACGCGCGGCGAAACCTATGCCGCCATCCTGTGCGGCGCCAACATGAACTTCGACCGGCTGCGCTTCGTGGCCGAGCGCGCCGACGTGGGCGAGGAGCGCGAGGCGCTGTTCGCCGTCACCATTCCCGAGGAGCGCGGGAGCTTCCGCCGCTTCTGCGAGGTCATCGGCGAGCTGCCGGGCGGCGCGCGCAACGTGACCGAGTTCAACTACCGCATCCACGACGGCAGCCGGGCCCACGTGTTCGTGGGCCTGAGCACGCACGGCAAGGGCGAGTCGCGGCGCATCGCGAACAACCTCGTGCGGCACGGCTTCGAGACACTCGACCTCACGCACGACGACCTGGCCCAGGAGCACATCCGCCACATGGTGGGCGGGCATTCGCCGCTGGCGCAGGACGAGCGCCTGCTGCGCTTCGTGTTCCCGGAACGGCCGGGTGCGCTGCTGAAGTTCCTCAGCCTGATGCGCCCGGGCTGGAACATCAGCCTGTTCCACTACCGCAACCAGGGCGCGGACTACGGCCGCATCCTGGTCGGACTGCAGGTGCCAGCGAAGGACCACAAGGCGTTCGACAAATTCCTCGAGGCGCTGGGCTATCCCTACGTGGAAGAAACGGCCAATCCGGTGTACCGTCTGTTCCTCAAATAGATGAGCCCTTGAACCCGCCCGGCGAACGCACCAGCAGCACCATCATCACCATGGCCCTGGACCCCGTCTTCGTTCCCGTCAACCAGCCGCGCCCGCCCGAGCTTCCCGCCAACCTGAAGCTGCCCCACATCGCGTCCACCGTGGACACGATGCTCGAATACGAGGTGCTGCAGCGGCTGGCGCCCCAGGGCCAGCCCGAGCGCGCGCTGGGCCGGATGGAGTCGCTCGTGCTGCAGCTCGCGCGGATCCAGAGCGCGGGCCCGATTCCCTTCGACCTGCTGGCCTTCGACTCGCCGCAGTTGGTGGTGTTCGCGGCCGACCATGGCATCGCCGTCGAGGACGTGTCCCCCCAGGTGCCGAGCACGACCAGCGAACAGGTGCTGCAGTTGCTGCTGGGCCTGGCGCCGGTCAACGCACTGGCCGCCCAGCACGGATTCGACGTCACGGTGGTCGACGCCGGCGTGGCGACGCCGATCGGCCTGCCGCCGTCCGCCACCCGCCTCAAGGCGCCGCTGCTGCAACGCAAGATCGGCTATGGCACGCGCAACCTCATGCTCGGCCCGGCCATGTCGGCCACCCAGGCGGTCTCCGCTCTGCATGCCGGCATGGACGTGGTGCGGCACCTGCCGGGCAACGTGATCGCACTGGGCGACGTGGGCGTGGCCAACCTGGTCAGCGCTGCCTTGCTGCTGTCCCGGCTGTGCGGCGTGCCGCTGGCCGACGCCTGCGCCGACCATGACGACGACGGGCTCGGCGTGCCCGACCTCTACCTGGACGGCAGCGTCCACCGGCGGCGCATCGACAAGCTGTCGGCCGCGGCCGCCCGCCACCGCAAGGCCGCGAGCCCGTTCGACGCGCTGGCGGCGCTCGGCGGCTTCGAGATCGCCATGATGGCTGGCGCCATGCTGCAAGCCGCGAGCGAGCGCCGCGTGGTGCTGGTCGACGGCTACGTGGCCGGCGCCGCCGCGCTGGTGGCGCGCGGCCTGAACCCGGCCGTGTCGGACTACCTGGTGTACGCGCACCGCAGCGGCGAGGCCGGGCACCGGCTCATGCTGATCCACCTGCAGGCCCAACCGCTGCTGGACATGGCGCTGCGCGTGGGGCAAGGGACCGGGGCGCTGCTGGCTTGGCCGCTGCTGCTGGCGGCGCAGGGGCTGCTGGAGCGGAACTGACGGGCAGGCCGCGCAGCGGCGCGAGCCTCACCTCACTCCAGGGTCAATTCCACCGCCGCCGGCGCCTGCAGCGAGGGCCCCAGCCTGGCGGCGCGCGGGGTCACGGCCTGCAGCACCAAGCCGCCTTCCAGCGAGGCGCCCACCCGGTAGGGCCGGGGCGGCTGGCTGTCCACCGCGATGAGCGCGGCGCCCCGGTCGCGGCCGGTGGCCACCACGCCCAGCAGGGCGTAGCGCATCGGCGGGGGCGGCGCGGCGCTGCTGGCGGGGGCAGCCACGGTGTCGGGCAGCGCGCCCAGGGTGCGCGCCACGGCTGCGGCATCGGGTTGCGCCGCCGCGGCCGTGGACACGGTCGCCACCGGCGTCACCGGTGAGCGCCCCATGAATTGCAACAACCAGTAACCGGCACTCAGGCCAGCGGCCAGCCACAGCAGGCCCGCCACCAGCGCCGGCGTGCGGCGGGGCGTCGCCCCCTGCAGCGCGGCAGGGCTTTCCATGAGGAAGCCCGAATGGCCGAAAGACGGTCCCTTGTTCATATGCGCGCATTATGATGGACGGCCAACGTTTCAGGGCCCGGCTGCCATGAGCGGCGCGGGTCTTCCGATACCCGGCCATGGCCCGCGCCCGCGGAGATGCCCAATTGCAACCGAAGAGCCCCCTGCCATCCCTTTCCTGCCTGGCCCGCGGCCGGCGCGCCCTGCACCGCGGCTTCACCCTCATCGAGCTGATGGTGGTGCTGGTGATCATCGGCGTGCTGGCCGCGCTGATCGTGCCCAACGTGCTGGACCGCGCCGACGACGCCCGCGTGACGGCCGCCCGGACCGACGTCAACAACCTGATGCAGGCCCTCAAGCTGTACCGGCTCGACAACCAGCGCTACCCGACCGTCGAGCAAGGCCTCAATGCGCTCGTGACCCGGCCCGGCGCCGGCCCCGCCGCGCCCAACTGGCGCAAGTACCTGGACAAGCTGCCGACCGACCCCTGGGGCCGGCCCTACCAATACCTGAACCCGGGCCTGCACGGCGAGGTCGACGTGCTTTCGCTCGGCGCGGATGGCCAGGCCGGCGGCGAGGGCAAGGACGCGGACATCGGCAGTTGGCAGTGATGTCGCCCCCACGCTCCACCGCCGCGCGGGCCGGCACCTGAGGCGAAGCGGCCATGGGCAAGCAGGCGCGCAGCTTTGGCTTCACCTTGCTCGAACTGCTGGTGGTGCTGGCGATCGTTGCGCTGGCCACGGCGGGCGCGAGCCTGGCGCTGCGGGACAGCGCGGCGGCCGAACTGGAGCGCGAAGGCCTGCGGCTGTCGGCCCTGCTCGAGTCGGCGCGCGCGCAGTCGCGCACCAGCGGATTGCCCGTGGTCTGGCGCAGCCTGCCGCAAGGCTTCGAATTCGTGGGCCTGCCCACGGTCGCCGACCCACGCGACGGCCGGCCGGCGAACAACGACACGCTGGCGGGCGCGCGCGGCTGGCTGAATCCGCAGACGCGCGCGATCGTGCGCCAGCCGCCGGGCGCACAGGTGCTGGTGCTCGGGCCCGAGCCATTGATCGCGGCGCAGCAGATCGAACTGGTGCAGGGCAGCCAGCGCCTGACGCTGGGCACCGACGGCCTGTCGCCGTTCGCCGTCGTGCAGGCCTCGGACTCCGCCCCCTCCACACCATGAACCCGACCCCGCAGCGACAGCGGCCGGCCACCCTCCCCCAGCGCGGCTTCACGCTGATCGAGGTGCTGGTGGCCCTGGCCGTGGTGGCCATCACGCTGACGGCCGGCCTGCAGGCCACGGGCGCCCTCACGCGCGCTTCGGTGCGCCAGAGCGACCAATGGCTGGCCCAGCTGTGCGCGGAGAACGAGCTCACCCGGCTGCGCCTGCAGCGCCAGCTGCCTGGCGTGGGCGACAGCGAGGCCGCCTGCGTGCAGGCGGGACGCGAGATGCGGGTGCGGCTGGCGGTGCAGCCCACGCCGAACCCGAACTTCCGCCGCGTGGACGCGGTGGTCGAGGCCCGCACGGGCACGGATGCCGCCGACAGCTCCGTTCGTCTATTCACACTCTCAACCGTGCTGGGCCGGTACTGAGCGTCGACGATGACCTGCCCGAGAACCATGGAACGACGACGCCCGTCCGCCCGCTTTGCCGCGCGGGCATGCGGCTTCACGCTGATCGAACTGCTGGTGGCGATCGTGGTGATGTCCCTGCTGGCCCTGCTGAGCTGGCGCGCGATCGACGGCATGACGCGCACCCAGCAGATCACCCAGGCCCGCGCCGACGGGCTGCTGCGCCTGCAGGCCGCGCTGGGCCAGTGGGTGGCCGACCTCGACGCCGCGATCGACACCGGCGAGGTCGACGCCCTGAACTTCGATGGCCAGGTCCTGCGCATCACGCGCCGCGACAGCGCCGAGACCGGGCTCGACAGCCGGGGACTGCGGGTGGTGGCCTGGACGCGCCGCGGCGAGAGCGGGCAGTGGATGCGCTGGCAGTCCGGCCCGCTGCTGCGTCGCGACGAGCTCGCGCGGGCCTGGCAGCGGGCCGCCGAATGGGGACACGGCGCACGGCCTTCACAAACCGGCGCCGACAGCGCGATCGCGCTGGCCGCGATCGACCAGTGGCAGCTCTTCTACCACCGGGGCGAGACCTGGGGCCACCCCCAATCCTCCGTGGGCAGCGAAGGCGCCACGCAGGCCCCGCTGCCCGGCGTCGGCAACCTGCCCAACGGCGTGCGGCTGGAGCTGACGCTGAGTCCGCAGAGCACGGAAGGCCTGAGTGGCAGCCTGGTACGCGACTGGGTGAGACCCACCCTGGAAGCGGGACGGCGATGATGTGGCCCCCACGCTCCACCGCTGCGCGGGTCGCTGCCCCCCGAGGGGGTACGGATTCCGCTTGGGGCGGCCCAGCGCGGAATCCAGAGCCCCCACGCTCCACCGCTGACACGGGTCGCTGCCCCCCAGGGGGGCTGATCCGGCTTGGGGCGGCCCGGCGCCGGATCGGGTGGCCCCCACGCTCCACCGCCGCGCGCAACCAGCGAGGCGCGGCCCTGCTGCTGGCGATGGTCACCGTCACGCTGGTGGCCACGCTGGCGGCGGCGGCGCTGTGGCAGCAGTGGCGCGCGCGCGAGGTGGAGCAGGCCGACCAGCGGCGGATCCAGGCCGGCTGGATCCTCACCGGCGCGCTCGACTGGGCGCGCCTGATCCTGCGCGAGGACGCGCGCAGCAACCAGAGCAGCGGCAACGGCGACCATCTGGGCGAACCCTGGGCCATGCCGCTGGAGGAGGCGCGGCTGTCCAGCTTCCTCGCCGCCGACCGCAGCAACAACGCCGCGGACGACGTGCTCCAGGCCTTTCTCTCGGGCGAGGTGATCGACCTGCAGTCGCGCCTGAACTTCACCAACCTGGTGCGCCTGAGCGGCGGCGGCGCCGACGCCAAGGCCGAGATCTCGGAGGCCGACCTGCTCAGCTTCACCCGGCTCTACGAGCAGCTCGGCCTGCCGGTGGCCGAGCTCAACGCGGCTGCCCGCGAGCTGCAGACCACCACCCACCTGGCGCAGAGCGACCCCCAGCCCTCGCGCACCTCGCTGCTGCCGCACAAGTTCGCCCAGCTCGCCTGGCTCGGCATCAGCCGGGCCAGCCTGGCGGCGCTCGAACCGCACGCGACGGTGCTGCCCACCCGCACCGTGCTCAACCTCAACACCGCCAGTCCGCAGGCCATCTTCGCCGCTGTGCCCGGCATCGACCTGGCGCAGGCGCGCCAGGTGGTGGGCGCACGCGAGAACAAGCCGTTCAAGACCCTGGCCGACGTGGGCACCGCCGTGCCGGCCCTGAACGGCCGACTGTCGGATTCATACCACGGTGTGCGCAGCAACCATTTCGAGGTGCGGGGCCGGCTGCGGCTGGAGGACACCGTCATCGAGGAGCGCTCCCTGGTGGTGAGAAACAACCTGGACGTGCGGATCGGCTGGCGCGAACGCTTTTCGCGGCGCTGAAGACCCCGTCCGGACACATCCACCCGCCTTTGGTACTGCTCGAAACACCTCCCATGGCTTTTGATTTCGGATCGTCATCCGGCGTATCTAGAATGGCGGTCCTTCCCCGCATGCCCACCCGCTCGTGCTGATCGTCACCCCATCGGATTTCTCGGCCGCGCCGCCCGCAGGCCCGACGGCCCTGTTCGACTGGACCCGTTCGGCCAACGGCCAGCAGATCGGCGAGCACGGCCAGGGCGCGGCCTCGCTGCTGCCGCGCGACGACGACGTGGTGCTGGTGCTGCCGCCGCGCGCGGTGTCCTGGCACCGGGTGGCGCTGCCCAAGGTGGCCGCCGCGCGCCTGCGCGCCGCGCTCGAAGGCCTGCTCGAAGACCGCCTGCTCGACGACACCGCCGACCTGCACCTGGCGCTGGAGCCCGGCGGCCGCCCCGGCCAGACGGTGTGGGTGGCGGCCTGCCAGCGCGCCTGGCTGCGCGGCTGGCTGCAGACCCTGGAAGCCGCCGGACGGCCGGTTTCGCGCATCGTGCCGGCGCTGTGGCCGCTGGTCGAATACGAGGCGGTCGGCGCCACGCCGGGCAATTCGCGCAGCTTTTCGCTGGACGTGCCGTCCACCATCCACTGGGCCCACCACGAAGGCGAGCAGGCCTGGCTCGGCAGCGCCAGCCTGCTCGGCGTGAGCTGCCTGCCGCTGCGCGACCCTGCCGCCGGCACGGCGGGCGGCGGCGTGGCGCAGGCGGTCGTCCATGCGCTCATGCCGCCCGGCTCGGAGCTGCCCGGCGAACCCGGCGAGTTCGACGTCTGGCTGGCCGACCCGGGCGTGGCCGAGCTGGCCGAGCGCGTGCTGCAGCGCCGCTTCGAGCTGGTGGCGCGGCCGGCCTGGCTGCTGCGCTGCGCGCAGTCCGAATGGAACCTGGCGCAGTTCGACCTGAGCCTCTCGGCCGGCGCGCGGCGCAGCCAGCGCCTGCGCCGCGCGATCCGGCAGTGGCGCAGCGCGCCGGCCTGGCGCCCGGCGCGCTGGGGCCTGGCCGCGCTGCTCGGCGCGCAGCTGCTGGGCCTGAACGCTGCCGCCTGGCACGAGCGCAGCGCGCTCACGGCCAAGCAGCAGGCGATCCAGCAAACCTTGCAAAGCACGTTCCCGCAGGTCACGCTGGTGCTGGACGCCCCGGTGCAGATGCAGCGCGAGCTGGCCCGGCTGCAGCAGGCCAGCGGCGCGCTCTCGCCGGGAGACCTGGAGAGCCTGCTGGCCGCGATCGACCAGGCCTCCGGCGGCGAGGGCCTGGTGCCGTCGGCGATCGAGTACACGCAAGGCGAGGGCCGCTTCAAGGGCTGGCGCGCCAGCGAAGACCAGTTGCGGGCCCTGCAGCAGTCGCTCGAACGCGGCGGCTGGCGGGTGCGTTTCGATGGCAACGAGGTGGCCCTGCGCCCACCCGAGTCCTGAGCCATGGCCACGAGCACACGTTCCTCCGCCCCCCCTTCCTCGCCCCTGCGCCGGGCCGGCGCGGCGGTGTCGGCCGCGCTCGGGCGCCTGGCGCCGCGCGAGCGGCGCGCCGTCACCGTGGCGGCCTGGGTCGTCGGCCTGGGCCTGCTGTGGTGGCTGGCCGTGGCGCCGGCGCTCGATACGCTGGTCCAGGCCAACGAGCGCCACGCGCGGCTGGACGCCCAGCTCGGCCAGATGCAGCGCATGGCGGCCGCTGCCGAGGCGCTGCGCGGCCAGAGCCCGGCCCTGCCGCCGAGCCGGGACGAGGTGCTGCGCACGCTCGAGGTCGCCACCAACGGCCTGGGCGGCACGGCCCAGCTCTCGGTGCTGGGCGACCGCGCGACCGTGACGCTGCGCGACACCCCGCCCGAGGCGCTGGCCCAATGGCTGGCCCAGGTGCGCATCAACGCCCGGCTGCTGCCGCTGCAATCCCAGCTCACGCGCGAGCCCGGACAACCCGGCTGGAACGGCACCCTGGTGCTGTCCGGCCCCAGCCTGGGTTCGGGGTCATGAGCGCCGCCGGCACCGCACGGAGGGCGGCCCGGTGAACGCGGCCTGGACCACGCGCCTGGCCTGGCTCGGCGCCAGCGCCGGCCTGCTCGCGGCGCTGGTGTTGTTCGCGCCGGCGCGCTGGCTGGCTGCGGCCGTGAGCGCCGCCACCCAGGACCAGCTTCAACTCGTCAACGCACGCGGCACGGTCTGGAACGGCCGGGCCGACCTGGTGCTCACGGGCGGCGAGGGCAGCCGCACCCGCACCGCCCTGCCCGAAGGCCTGCGCTGGCGCCTGCGGCCCACGCTGGCCCGGTGGACGCCGGCGCTGTCGCTGCGGCTGGCCACGCCCTGCTGCATGCCCGAGCCGGTGGCCCTGACCTGGGTGCCCCGGCTGGGCGGCGCCGAGGTGCGCGTGGGGAGCTCGCGCAGCCAGTGGCCGGCCGAGCTGCTCTCGGGGCTGGGCACGCCCTGGAACACCCTGCGCATGGAGGGCCGGCTGGCCCTGCAGACGCCCGGCCTCACGATGCGCTGGGACCGGGGCCGCGCCAGCCTGCAGGGCGAGGCCTCGATCGAGGCGATCGACCTGGTGTCGCGGCTGTCCACCCTGCGCCCGCTGGGCAGCTACCGCATGGACATGCGCGCCGACGCCGAAGGCGGCACCACCCGGTTGGAGCTGCAGACCCTGCGCGGGCCGCTGCAACTGCAGGGCGCCGGGCAGTGGGTGGGCGGGCGGCTGCGCTTCCAGGGCACGGCGCAGGCCGCGCCGGACAACGAAGCCGCGCTGTCCAACCTGCTCAACATCATCGGGCGCCGGCAAGGCCCGCGCTCGCTGCTGAGCATCGGCTGACCGAGAGCACGCCCCCCATCGCCCGGTTTTTCGACGCTTCGACCGCCACCACTTCACGATACGATCCCGCCATGAAACCGAACCCCTCCCGTGTCGCTTCCGCCCGGCCGAAACGGCCCGCCGCGCTGGCGCACGGCGGCCTCCTGGCGGCGCTCGCGCTGGCCTTGCCGATCACCCTGGCCACGGGCCTGCTGGGCGGCTGGCCCGCGCCCGCAAACGCCCAGCAGGGCCGCGAACCCGTGACGCTCAACTTCGTCGGCGCCGAGATCGAATCGGTGGCGCGCACCATGGCCGCGATCACCGGGCGCAGCGTGGTGGTGGACCCGCGCGTCAAGGGCACCGTCAACCTCGCCACCGAGCGCCCGGTCTCGCCCACCGCAGCGCTCAACCAGTTCGCCGCGGTGCTGCGGCTGCAGGGCTTCTCGCTGGTGGACACCGGCGGCCTGTACAAGATCGTGCCCGAGGCCGACGCCAAGCTGCAGGGCAACGTGGTGAGCGCCGGCGCGGTCTCGGCGCTGCCGGCGTCGAACACCGTGGTGACGCAGATCTTCCGCCTCAACCACGAGTCGGCCAACAACCTGGTGCCGGTGCTGCGCCCGCTGATCGGACCGAACAACACCATCAACGTCAACCCGGGCAACAACTCGCTGGTCATCACCGACTACGCGGACAACCTGCAGCGCATCGGCCGCATCATCACGGCGCTGGACGTGGCCGGCGCCACCGACGTCGAGGTGATTCCGCTGCAGCACGCGGTGGCAACCGACATGGCCGCGCTGATCGCGCGGCTGATCGAACCCGGCACGGCCGGCGCCAGCGCGCAGGCCGACACCTCCTACAAGACCACGCTGGTCGCCGAGCCGCGCAGCAACAGCCTGGTGCTGCGCGCGGCCAACCCGGCGCGCCTAGCGCTGGTGCGCTCCCTGGTCGCCAAGCTGGACCGGCCCTCGTCGGAGAACGCCAACGGCAACATCCACGTGGTCTATCTCAAGCACGCCGACGCGACCGCGCTGGCCGCCACGCTGCGCGCGGCCATGGCCGGCGAGTCCTCGGGCGGCATTGGCGCGGGAGGTGGCGCGGCGGGCGGCGCGGGCATGGCCGCCCGGCTGACCACCGCCGCGGCGGCCGGCAGCACGCCCAGCACCGCCCCCGTGGCCGCCAGCGCCCAGCCGTCCACCGGCGGGCAGATCCAGGCCGACCCGGCCACCAACTCGCTGATCATCACCGCGCCCGAGCCGCAGTACCGGCAACTGCGCGCGGTGATCGAGCAACTGGACACACGCCGCGCGCAGGTCTACGTGGAAAGCCTGATCGCCGAGGTCAACGCCGAGAAGGCGGCCGAATTCGGCATCCAGTGGCAGGGCCCGATCGGCTCGGCGGGCGATCGCACCATCGGCCTGCTCGGCACCAACTTCGGCACCGGCGGGCGCAACATCATCGACCTGGCCCTGGGCAACGCCACGCCGGCCGCCGGCCTCAACTTCGGCGCGGTGCGGCGCACCAACGGCGTCTACGTGCTGGGCTTCCTGGCCCGCTTCCTGCAGGAGAACGGCGACGCCAACGTGCTCTCCACCCCCAACCTGCTCACGCTGGACAACGAGGAAGCCAAGATCGTCATCGGCCAGAACGTGCCCTTCGTCACCGGGCAATTCACCAACACCGGCGCGAACAACGGCTCGGTCAACCCGTTCCAGACCATCGAGCGCCAGGACGTCGGCCTGACCCTGCGCGTGAAGCCGCAGATCAGCGAGAACGGCACCATCAAGATGACGCTCTACCAGGAGGTCAGCAGCGTGCTGCCCTCCTCCGTCAACTCGCCCACCGGCATCATCACCAACAAGCGCACCATCGAATCGACCGTGCTGGTCGACGACGGCGCGATCGTGGTGCTCGGCGGCCTGCTGCAGGACGAGTACTCGAACACGCAGGAAAAGGTGCCCGGCCTGGGCGACGTGCCGGTGCTGGGCAACCTGTTCCGCAGCGAGGCCCGCTCGCGCCGCAAGACCAACCTGATGGTCTTCCTGCGCCCGGTGGTGCTGCGCGACGCGCGCGAGACCAGCAACCTGTCGCTGGACCGCTACGAGCTGATGCGCGCCGCGCAGAAGGACATGCAGCCCCCGCCCAGCGGCGTGCTGCAGGTCAACGAAGCGCCGGTGATGCCGCCGCAGCTGCCGCCCGGCGCGCTGCTGCCGCCGGCGGGGCTGCCGCCGCCACAGCCGTCCGCGCCCGCAGCCCCCACGCCGGTCCCCGCCGCGCCGGCGGACGGGCCGCGGCAAGGCCCCTGGCCCGACAACAACTGACCTGACCAGGCGGCACGCGCCATCCACCATGAAGTACCCGCTGCCCTACGCCTTCGCCCGCGAGCACCAGTGGCTGCTGGAGGACGACGGCGCCGGCCAGATGACGCTGCTGGGCAGCAGCACGCCGGCGGCCGACACCGCCGCGCGCACGCGCCGGCTCTCGGCGCTCTCGGAGATCCTGCGCAGCCACGGCGGCGGCGTGCGCGAGATCCTGTGGGAAGACGGCGAGACGCTGCGCCAGCGCATCAGCGCCGCGTACGCCCAGGGCGAATCCAGCGCCGCGGCGGTGGTGAGCGAGGTGCAGAGCGACGCCGACCTGAGCCGCATGATGCAGGAGCTGCCGGCGATCGAGGACCTGCTGGAAACGGCCGACGACGCGCCCATCATCCGCATGCTCAACGCGCTGCTCACGCAGGCCGCGCGCGACGGCGCGAGCGACATCCACATCGAGCCGTTCGAGCGCCACTCCAGCGTGCGCTTCCGGGTCGACGGCACGCTGCGCGAGGTGGTCCAGCCCAACCGGGCCCTGCACGCCGCGCTGATCTCGCGCCTGAAGATCATGGCCGAGCTCGACATCTCCGAAAAGCGCCTGCCGCAGGACGGCCGCATCTCGCTGCGCATCGGCACCCGCGCGGTGGACGTGCGCGTCTCCACCCTGCCCAGCGCGCACGGCGAGCGCGCCGTGCTGCGCCTGCTCGACAAGAGCGAGAGCAAGCTCAGCCTGGAGACGGTGGGCATGCAGGGCCACGTGCTCGAGAGCTTCCGCCGCCTGATCGGCCAGCCGCACGGCATCATCCTGGTCACCGGCCCGACCGGCTCGGGCAAGACCACCACGCTGTACGCGGCGCTGCAGCGCCTGGACGCCGGCACGCAGAACATCATGACGGTCGAGGACCCGATCGAGTACGAGCTGCCCGGCGTCGGCCAGACCCAGGTCAACGCGCGCATCGACCTCACCTTCGCCAAGGCGCTGCGCGCCATCCTGCGCCAGGACCCGGACGTGATCATGATCGGCGAGATCCGCGACTTCGAAACCGCGCAGATCGCCATCCAGGCCTCGCTCACCGGCCACCTGGTGCTGGCCACGCTGCACACCAACGACGCGCCCAGCGCCGTCACCCGCCTGACCGACATGGGCGTGGAGCCGTTCCTGCTGAGCTCCTCGCTGCTGGGCGTGCTGGCGCAGCGGCTGGTGCGCAAGCTGTGCACCCACTGCCGCCGGCAGGACGAGAAGGGCCACTGGCATCCGGTCGGCTGCGAGCACTGCAACCACACCGGCTACAAGGGCCGCACCGGCATCTACGAGCTCATGGTGGCCAACGACCAGATCCGCTCGCTGATCCACAACCGCGCCGCCGAAAGCAAGGTCTACGTGGCCGCCGAGGCCGCCGGCCTGCGCTCCATGCGGGCCGATGGGCAGCGGCTGGTCGACGAGGGCATCACCTCCCCTGAAGAAGTCATGAGCGTTACCCGAGAATAGGATGAAACGCCCCCCTGCGCCGCTGCGCGGCCTCCCCCCTCTCTGGCGCGCCGCTGCGCGGCGCTTGGAGGGGGGACGACATCTCGGGCCGGCGGAGCCGGACCCTCGCTGCCTCTGGGTTGGGTCGCCTCGCTTCGCTCGCTCCATTGCTCCGGCAGCCTGCGAAATGAACGACTGACATGCCCGCCTACACCTTCGAAGCCCTCGACGCGCAGGGCGCGCTGCAGAAAGGCCTGATCGACGCCGACACCGCGCGGGCGGCGCGCAGCACGCTGCGCGCGCGCGCGCTGGTGCCGCTGCTGGTGGAGCCAGCCTCGGCCGCGCCGAGCGCCGAGCAGCCCGGCAGCCTGAACCTCACGCTCTGGGGCGGGCGGGCCTTCAGCGCCACCACGCTCGCGGTGTGGACGCGCCAGCTCGCCGGCCTGGTCGCCGCCGGCCTGCCGCTGGAGCGCGCGCTGTCGGCGCTGACCGAGGAGGCCGAGGACGAGCGCCAGCGCAACCTGATGGCCGCGCTGCGCTCCGAGGTCAACGGCGGCTCCACTTTCGCGCGCGCGCTCTCGCAGCACCCGCGCGAGTTTTCGCCCACCTACAGCGGCGTGATCGCGGCCGGCGAGCAGAGCGGCCAGCTCGGCGCCGTGCTCGAGCGCCTGGCCGACGACCTCGAATCCCGCGAGGCGCTGCGCAACAAGATCGTGGCCGCCGCGCTCTACCCGGCCATCGTCACCGTGGTCGCGGTCGTGATCGTGGTGTTCCTGGTCTCTTACGTGGTGCCGCAGGTGGCCAACGTGTTCGCCGGCAGCCAGCGCGCCCTGCCGTTCCTGACCGTGGCGATGCTCGGCGTGAGCGGCTTCGTGCGCGACTGGGGCTGGTTCCTGCTCGGCGCGCTGCTGCTGGCCGGCGCCGGCGCCGTGCTGGCGCGGCGCAACGAGGCGCTGCGCCTGCGCATGGACGCGGCCTGGCTGCGCCTGCCGCTGGTCGGCCGGCTGGCGCGCGGCTACAACGCGGCGCGCTTCGCGGCCACGCTGTCGATGCTGGCAGCCGCGGGCGTGCCGATCCTGCGCGCCCTGCAGACCGCCGCCGAGACGCTGGGCAACCAGGCCATGCGCGCGGACGCGCTGGACGCGCTGGTGCTGGTGCGCGAAGGCGCGCCGCTGGCCTCGGCGCTGGGCAGCAAGAAGCGCTTCCCGCCCCTGGTGTCCATGTTCGCCCGGCTGGGCGAGCAGACCGGCCAGCTGCCCGCCATGCTCGACCGCGCCGCCGCCCAGCTCGGCGCCGAGGTGCAGCGCCGCGCCATGCACATGGCCACCGTGCTGGAGCCGCTGCTGATCGTCGGCATGGGCCTGGTGGTGATGCTGATCGTGCTGGCGGTGCTGATGCCGATCATCCAACTGAACCAACTCGTCGGCTGACCATGGGTGTCACACTCGAAGGCAAGCTCGTCGTCGCGATCTCCTCGCGCGCGCTGTTCGACTTCGAGGAAGAGAACCGCCTGTTCGAGACCGGCGACGACCGGGCCTACATGAAGCTGCAGCTCGAGCGGCTCGACCAGCCCGCCGGGCCCGGCGTGGCCTTTTCGCTGGTGCACAAGCTGCTCGCCTTCAACGACGCCGACGCGCAGCGCGTCGAGGTGGTGATCCTTTCGCGCAACGACCCGGTCTCGGGCATGCGGGTGTTCCGCTCGGCCCAGCACTACGGCCTGCCGATCCAGCGCGGCAGCTTCACGCGCGGCCAGTCGCCTTGGCGCTACCTGCGCCCGCTGCGCGCCAACCTGTTCCTCTCGGCCCACCTGGCCGACGTGCGCGCCGCGCTCGAAGCCGGCGTGCCCGCCGCGCAGGTCTACCCGACCTCGGTGCGCGCCAGCGACGCCCACCCGCACGAGGTGCGCATCGCCTTCGACGGCGACGCGGTGCTGTTCTCCGACGAGGCCGAGCGCGTCTACCAGGCGCAGGGCCTCTCGGCGTTCCAGGAACACGAACTCAGCAAAGCCGCGACCCCGCTCGAAGGCGGCCCGTTCAAGCCGCTGCTCGAAGCCCTGCACCGGCTCCAGCGCGAGGGCACGCCCAGCATGCGCATCCGCACCGCGCTGGTCACCGCGCGCAGCGCGCCGGCGCACGAACGCGCCATCCGCACGCTGATGAACTGGAACATCGAGGTCGACGAAGCGATGTTCCTCGGCGGCCTGCCCAAGGGCGAGTTCCTGCGCGAGTTCGAGCCCGACTTCTTCTTCGACGACCAGACCGGCCACATCGAGTCGGCCGCGCAGCACGTGCCGGCGGGGCATGTAGCCAGTGGAATAAGGAACACCCCCCTGCGCTGACAGGGGAACACCCCCCTGCGCGCCTTCGGCGCTTGGAGGGGGGACGACATCTCGGGCCGGCGGAGCCGTCCCTCGCTGTCTCTAGGTTTTAGGCTACCTCGCTCCGGTTGCGTGTCTTCACTCCCTCTCCCTCTGGGAGAGGGCTGGGGTGAGGGCCCCACCGTACCGCCCAACCCGCTACCATGCGCCATCTTCGCCAGGGCGCGTGCGCGCCCGTTTCGAACAGGATCGCTCCATGACGACGACATCCGCCGCTTCCGAATCCACGTCCCAGCCCCGTCCCTCGCTGTGGGCCATGGCCAGGCGCATCGGCGTCTTCGCCCTGCCCTATTTCCAGTCCGAGGAGAAATGGCGGGCGCGTGGCCTGCTGGCCGCGGTGGTGCTGCTCAACCTGGCCACGGTCTACATGCTGGTGCAGATCAACGAGTGGTACCGCGTGTTCTACGACGCGCTGCAGAACAGGCAGCAGGACGTGTTCTGGGAGCAGATCGTGCGCTTTTGCTGGCTGGCCATGATCTACATCGTGTTCGCGGTCTACAAGTTCTACCTCACGCAGATCCTGCAACTGCGCTGGCGCGTCTGGCTCACCGACCACTACCTGGGCCGCTGGCTGGCGAACAAGGCGTTCTACCGCATGGAGCTGGCGCGCTACACGGCCGACGAGCGCGGCATGCCGGACAACCCGGACCAGCGCATCCAGGAAGACCTCAACCTCTTCACCACCTACACCGTCTCGCTCTCGATGGGCATGTTCAACGCGCTGATCACGCTGATCAGCTTCGTCGGCATCCTGTGGACGCTCAGCGGGCCGCTGAACTTCACCGCGCCGGCGTTCCTGGGCGGCGGACAGTGGGAGATCGCCGGCTACATGGTCTGGGCCGCAGTGCTGTACTGCGTGGTGGGCAGCGCGATCGCGCACTGGATCGGCAAGCCCCAGGTACGGCTGAACTTCCAGCAGCAGATGCTGGAGGCCAACTTCCGCCACCACATGGTGCGGGTGCGCGAGTACAGCGAATCGATCGCGCTCGACGGCGGCGAACGGGTCGAGCGCCGCCAGCTCGACCTGCGCTTCCGCGACGTCATGAACAACTACTTCACGCTCATCCGCAACCAGAAGCAGCTCACCTGGTTCAGCAGCTTCTTCGCCCAGGCGGCCATCATCTTCCCGCTGATCGTGGCCGCGCCGCGCTATTTCAGCGGCGCCATCCAGCTCGGCCAACTCATGCAGATCAACTCGGCCTTCGGGCGCGTGCAGGACTCGCTGTCCTGGCTGGTCGACAACTACATGGCGCTGGCGGTCTGGAAGGCCACCACCGACCGGCTGGTCGGCTTCGAGGACAGCCTGGCGCAGCAGGACCGCGAGCGCTCGCGGCTCGCCACCGGCACCTCCGAGCAGGGCATCGCCGTGCAGGACCTCACGCTGGCGCTGCCCGGCGGCAGCACGCTGCTGCAGGACGTGGACCTGCGCGTGCGGCCGGGCGACACGGTGCTGCTGCAAGGCCCCTCGGGCAGCGGCAAGTCCAGCCTGTTCCGCGCCTTCTCGGGCATCTGGCCGTACGCGCGCGGCCGCGTGGAACTGCCCAGGGACACCATGTTCATCCCGCAGCGGCCCTACTTCCCGGACGGCCGGCTGCGCGACGCGCTGGCCTACCCCGAGCCGGCCGAGCGCTACACCGACGAGGCCCTGCGCGACGCGCTCGAGACCGCCCTGCTGCCCGACCTGGCCGATCAGCTCGACCGCGAGGACGCCTGGAGCCAGAAGCTCTCGGGCGGCGAGCGCCAGCGGCTGGCGATCGCGCGCGTGCTGCTCAAGCGGCCGGCCTGGGTCCTGGCCGACGAAGCGACCAGCGCGCTCGACGAGCAGGCCGAGGCCACGATCTACCAGCGGCTGGTGGAGCGGGTCAAGCAGGCCGGCGGCGCGCTGGTCTCCATCGCGCACCGCTCCACGCTCGCGGCCTACCACCAGCAGCAGTGGGCGCTGCGGCCGGCCGGCGCGGCGGCGAACGGCGGTGGCGGGGCGCGCTTCCGGCTCGACGCAGGCCCGCCCCGCGAGTAAAGGTCAACCGGCCTCCAGCGGCCGCCGCCCCGGCGGCGGCGCGCCGGGGGCCTCGGCCAGCAGGTCGGCGCACAGGCCCCGGAACCACCGGTGGGCGCTGTCGTGGTGGTAGCGCGCATGCCAGTACTGCTTGACCGTGAAGCCCGGGACCGGCACCGGGCACGGCAGGCGCTTGAGGCCCGCGTCCTTGGCGATGGTCTCGCCGATCTGGCGCGGCAGCGTGGCCACCAGGTCGGTGCCCGACAGGATCGCCGGCAGGCCGAGGAAACCCGGCAGCTCCAGCGCCACGCGGCGCGTCACGCCCTGGCGGGCGAAGCCCTCCTCCATCAACTGGTAGCCGGTGCCGACCACGACGCCGATGTGCGCCTCGGCCGCGTAGGCCGCCACGTCCAGCACGGCATCGGCGCGGCCCAGGCGCGGGTGGTCGGCGCTGGTCAGGCAGATCCAGTCCTGGTCGAACAGGGGCAGTTGGTGGAAGCCGGCGTCCAGCCACGGCAGGTAGCCGATCGCGAGGTCGGTGTCGCCCGACTGCAGGGCGGCGGGCAGGTGCGCGTCGATGCGGCTGGCCTGCAGCGTGACGTGCGGCGCGGCCGCGCGCACCCGGCGCAGGATGCGCGGCAGCAGCGTGATGTGGCTGGCGTCGGTGATCGACAGGCTGAAGCGCCGCTGCGCCGTGGCCGGGTCGAAGCGGCTGCCGATCGCCGCCAGCCGCTCCAACCCGTCGAGCACCTCGCGCACGGTGGCGATCATGGACTCGGTGCGCGGCGTGGGCAGCATGCCCTCGGCGGTGCGGACGAACAGCGGGTCGCCGAGCTGGCGGCGCAACTGCGCCAGCCACACGCTCACCGTGGGCTGGCCCTGGTGCAGCGCTTCGGCCGCGCGGGTGACGCTGCGGGTGCGGTGCAGTTCGTCGAGCAGCCGCAACTGCTTGACGTCCAGGCGGTCGAGGAGCCGGGTCGTCTCCATTATCAAGAAACACAATGATGCGAATGCCTATTGATGAATAGACAGCATATCGCATCCGGACCACCATGCCGGCTGCCCTCCATGAAGAGGCAGGCATTCATAGACCCTGGAGACAAGCCGCATGCACCCACCACCCCTTTCCCTCCGCCTCGGCCGCGCGGCCGCGACCCTCGCCTTGTGCGGCGCCCCGCTCCTCGCGGCGGCGCAGCAGGCCAGCACCGTCCCCGTCGTCGGGCTGGTGGAACTGAGCGGCCCCGGCGCGACCGCGGGCACCAACTTCGACAACGGCGTCAAGCTCGCGGTGCAGGAGATCAACGCGGCCGGCGGCATCGCCGGCCAGCGGATCGCCTATTCGAGCTGGGACACCCAGACCCTGCCCGGCGTGGCCAAGGGCCTGGCCAGCAAGGCAATCGACATGAACGCCCCGCTCGTCATGGGCCCGGTGTACTCGGGCTCGATCCTGGTGAGCATGCAGGAGACGCGCCGCGCCCGCATCCCCAACATCATCGGCGGCGAGGCGGCGCAGATCACCGAGCAGGGCAACCCCTACGTGTTCCGCTGCTCGTTCACGCAGGCCGCCTCCATGCCCAAGGTGGTGCGCTACATGCAGGACAGCCTCAAAGCCAAGAGCGTGGCGGTGATCTACGTCAACAACGACTTCGGCAAGGGCGGCCGCGACGCCGTGGTCCAGGGGCTCAAGGCCGCGGGCATCCAGGTGGCGGCCGACATCTCGACCGAGGTCGGCCAGATCGACTTCTCGGGCGCGGTGCTGCGCGCCAAGCAGTCGAACGCGGACGCGCTGTTCGTCTATACCAACGAGGAAGAGTCGGCCCGCGCGCTCAAGGAGCTGCGCAAGCAGGGCTACAACAAGCCGATCGTCGGCGAGTCGACACTGGCCAACGACAAGGTGATCGAGCTGGCCGGCGCGGCGGCCAACGGGGTGGTGGCGCACGTGGGCCTCACGCCCGACGCGCCCAACCCCACGGTGCAGGCCTTCGCGAAGAAGTACGAAGCCACCTACCGCTCCAAGCCCGACCACAACGCGATGAAGGGCTACACCGGCATGCACGCCGCCAAGGCGGTGTTCGACAAGGTCGGCAAGATCGATCCCCAGGCCTTCGCGCAGGCGATGCACGGCATGAGCATCTCGGCCAAGGAGTACCCCGGCGTGCTGTTCGACGTGCGCTACGACGACAAGGGCGACCTCGACCGCGAAAGCTTCATCGTCAAGGTGGTCGACGGCCGCGCCCAGGTGATCGAGACCCTCAGGCCGCAGCAGCCTGCCGCCGCCAAATAGGGCCGCAGCGGACCCCGCATGAGCCCCAGTCCCGCGTTCCGCCACTGCCGCTACGAGACCGAGGGTCCGCTGCTCGTGCTCACGCTCGACCGGCCCGAGGTGCTCAACGCCCTGCACCCGGCCGCGCACGACGAGCTGTCGCGCGCGTTCGACCTCTACGCGGCCGACCCGGACCTGCGCGTGGCCATCGTCACCGGCCGGGGCGAGCGCGCGTTCTGCGTCGGCACCGACCTCAAGGCGCTGGCCGAGACCGGCGACCACCACAAGCCGCCGGCCGGCTTCGCCGGCCTCACCGCGCGCTTCGACCTGTTCAAGCCGGTGATCGCCGCGGTCAACGGCCTGTGCCTGGGCGGCGGGGTGGAGATCCTCGCCGCCTGCGACCTCGCGGTCGCCGCCGACCATGCGATGTTCGGCCTGCCCGAACCGCGCGTGGGCCTGGCCGCGCTGGGCGGCGGCGTGCTGCAGCGCCTGCCGCGCCAGATGGCCATGAAGGACTGCAACCTGCTGGTGCTGACCGGCCGACGCATCGACGCGCCCGAGGCGCTGCGGCTGCGCCTCGTCAACGAGGTGGTGCCGCGCGCCGAGCTCATGGCGCGCGCCCGCGCGCTGGCCGACGAAGTGCTGGCCTGCGCCCCGCTGTCGGTGCAGGCCAGCAAGCAGGTGATGCAGCAAAGCCTGGCCCAGCCCGACCTGCAGGCCGCCATGCATGCCAGCTACGAACTGGCCGAACGCATGCTGGCGAGCCGCGACGCCATCGAAGGCCCGCGCGCCTTCGCCGAGAAGCGCGCGCCGCGCTGGACCGGGAAGTGAAACCGATGGAACCCTTGCGGGTCTGCATCCTCGGCGCGGGCGCGCTGGGCTGCGTGATCGGCGGCGCGCTCACCGAGGCGGGCCACGAGGTCTGGCTGGTCAACCGCTCGGCGGCGCTGGTCGAGGCGCTGCGCGCGCGCGGCCTGGTGCTGCGCGAAGCCGGCGCGGACCGCACCGTGGCGGTGCAGGCCGCGGCCGGCTGCGCGGCCGTGGCCGCCGCCGGCGGGCCGGTCGACCTGCTCGTGGTGCTGGTCAAGTCCTTCCACACCGAGGCCGCGATCGCCGGCGCGCGCGCGCTGGTCGGCCCGCAGACGGCCGTGCTCTCGCTGCAGAACGGCCTGGGCCACGAGGACGTGCTGGCCGCCGCCGTCGGGCGCGAGCGCGTGCTCGCCGGCAAGACCTACCTGGGCGGCACGCAACTGGCGCCGGGCCACGTGCTGGCCGGCATCGCGGGCAAGGAGACCGTGATCGGCGAACTCGACGGCACGCGCTCGGCGCGCGCCGAGCGCATCGCGCGCGTCTTCAGCGCCGCGCGGCTGGCAACCACGGTGAGCGACAACATCCAGGGCGTCATCTGGGACAAGCTGTTCGTCAACGTCGCCACCGGCGCGCTCAGCGGCATCACGGGCCTGCCCTATGGCGAGCTCTACCAGGTGCCCGAGATCGAGGCCTGCGCGGTCGCCGCGGTGGCCGAGGCGATGGCCGTGGCGCGCGCCGCCGGCATCGCGATCGCCACCACCGACCCGCGCGAGCCCTGGCGCAAGGCGTCGACCGGCCTGCCGCCGGCGTTCAAGGCCTCGATGCTGCAGAGCCTCGAGAAAGGCTCGGTGACCGAGATCGACTACGTCAACGGCTCGGTGGTGCGCTGGGGCCGGCGCACCGGCGTGCCCACCCCCGTCAACTGCACGCTGGTCGCGTGCCTCAAAGGCCGCGAACGACTGCTGGTACGCCCGGAGCCCCATCCATGACCACCACCCCCACGACCCGCGCCTACGTCGAGCACGTCGCCATCCGCGTGCGCGACATCGGCTGGCACATCCGCTTCTTCCGCGACGTGCTGGGCATGCCGGCCCGCGAGGTCGACGGCCCGGCCGACGCGCCGCGCCAGTACTGGAGCATCGGCGGCCTGCAGTTCATCGCCGACGCGCGCTCCGCCGCCAGCGGCGAACAGCAGCTCGGCCACATCGGCCTGATGGTGGACGACGTGGACGCCGCGCTCGCCGCCGCCGCGCGATGGCCAGAAGTGCGCGCCACGCCCGCCGGCGCGCACTGGCTGCGCCTGCCCGAAGGGCTGGTGATCGAGCTGCTGCAGGCCAGCCCCGGCTCGGTCGCGCGGGCGCTGGCCGTGGATCCGCGCAGCGCCCCCGCGCCGCGCCCGCACCGGACGTTCGACACGCCCGAGCGCTTCTGGGAAAACGCCCAGGTCGGCGACGAATGCCTCAGCCCCGAGTACCTCGTGACGGCCGAGCGCATCGACGCCTATGCCGAGCTCACCGGCGACTTCACGCCGGTCCACGTGGACGAGGCCTACGCGCGCGCCAGCCACTTCGGCCAGCGCGTCGCGCACGGCCTGATGGGCCTGTCGGTCGCCGACGGCCTGAAGACCCAGAGCGAATACCGCTTCCTGCCCGGCATGTCGCTGGGCTGGACCTGGGACTTCCGCCAGCCGATCCACATCGGCGACACGCTGCGCGTGCGCTTCCGCATCGGCAGCCTGCGCGCATCCAGCAGCCGGCCGGGCTGGGGCATCGTGGTGCTGCCGTCGGAGCTGATCAACCAGCGCGGCGAGGTGGTGCAGCAAGGCGAGCACCGGCTCATGGTGCCGCGGCGCCCCGCCACCCCTTGACTTCTTTCTCCTGCCGAAACGAAAGCCGAACGACATGCAACCGAAGCAAGACGCCCCGCAGAACGCTCCGCTCAAAGGCATCCGCGTGGTCGACTACACGCACTTCCTGGCCGGCCCCTACCTCTCGCGCTGCCTCGCGGCACTGGGCGCCGAGGTGATCAAGGTCGAGCGCCCGGCGGGCGACGCGGGGCGCGAACACCCGTTCATCGTCGACGGCCAGAGCGGCTACTTCCTGCAGCAGAACATGGGCAAGCAGGGCCTGTGCGTGAACACCAAGGACGCGCGCGGGCTCGAACTGCTGCACCGGCTCACCGACACGGCCGACGTGTTCGTCGAGAACTACCGGCCCGGCGCCCTGGACAGGCTCGGCCTCGGCTACGGGGCACTCTCGCAGCGCAACCCGCGGCTGGTGTACTGCTCGATCTCGGCCTACGGCCACACCGGCCCGGATTCGCACCGCGCCGGCTTCGGCCTGATCGCCGAGGCGAAGAGCGGCATCATGGCCATGGTGGGCGAGCCCGGCAGGACGCCGCCGCTGCTGCGCATCGCGCTGGGCGACATGTACACCGGCATCCACGGCGTGGCCGCGGTCTGCGCGGCGCTGCTCGGGCGCGTGGGCTCGGGCCGCGGCCAGCACATCGACCTGGCGCTGTACGACTGCCTGATGTCCATGCACGAATACGCGGTGCAGTGCTACACCTTCTCGGGCGGGCGCGAAGTCCCGGCGCCGACCGGGCACGACCTGCCGCAGAGCACGCTGTACGGCGTGTTCGACGCGGCCGACGGCCACGTGGTGATCGCGGCGCAGGTCGACGAGAGCTGGAAGCGCCTGGCGCACGTCGTGGGCGGCGAGGCCTTCGCGGCCGACACGCGCTTCCACAGCGCGGCCGGCCGCAACGCGCACCGGCTCGACATCCTGCCCGTGGTGCGCGCCTGGGCCGCCGCCCGCACGGTGGCCGAGATCCTCGCCACGCTCGACGCCGCCGAGGTGCCGGCCGCCAAGGTGCAGGGCATCGACGAGGTGGTGGCCGATCCGCAGATCCTGGCGCGCGGCATGCTGATCCAGCAGGAGCACCCGGTGCTCGGCCGCGTGACGCTGTCCAACACGCCATTCCACCTCTCGGGCTGCAGCACCACCCTCACCACGCCCGCGCCGCTGCTGGGCCAGCACAACCGCGCGATCGCGACCCGCCTGGGCTACTCGGACGCCGACGTCGACGCCATGGTGCGCGACGGCGTGCTGCACGCCGAGCCGGCCGCCCAGCGCATGGCGCAGGCCGCCTGACCATCCCCTCCTTTCTTCTTCCAAGGCCCACCATGACCGCCGCTTCCGCCCCGCGCCCCCCCGCTTCCCTCGCCGGCCAGGTGGCCGTGGTCACCGGCGGCGCGCGCGGCATCGGCAGGGGCATCGCGCAACGGCTTGCGGCCGAAGGCTGCCGGGTCGCGGTCTGGGACCTGGCGCCCGGAACGCCCGGGGACGGCGTGCCCGCGCCCGACCTCGCGCTGCAGGTGGACGTGAGCCGCAGCGCCTCGGTGCAGGCCGCCGCCGAGGCGACCGAGAAGGCGCTCGGGCCGATCGGCATCCTGGTGAACAACGCGGGCATCAACGGTCCCGTCAAGCCGATCGCCGACTACAGCGACCAGGAATGGGCGCGCGTGATCGAGATCGACCTCACGGCCGTCTTCTACTGCTGCCGCGCCGTCACGCCCGGCATGCAGGCGCGCGGCCACGGCCGCGTGGTCAACGTGGCCTCGATCGCCGGCAAGGAAGGCATGGGCGGCATCGCCGCCTACTCGGCCGCCAAGGCCGGCGTGATCGGCTTCACCAAGGCCCTGGCCAAGGAGCTGGTGGGCTCGGGCGTGCTGGTCAACGCGATCGCGCCGGTGATCACCGAGACCGCCCTGTTCGAGGAGATGACGCCCGAACACATCGCCGGCGCGAAAGCCAAGATCCCGCTCGGCCGCTTCCTGCAGATCCCGGAGATCGCCGCCATGGTCGCCTTCATCGCCGGGCCGGACTGCAGTTTTACCACCGGCTTCACCTTCGACCTGTCGGGGGGAAGAGCGACCTACTGAAACCAGGAGACACCACCATGGAAAAACCCACCCCTTTCAACCTGCCCCCCGCTTCGCGCCGCGGCTTCGTCGGCCTCGGCACCGCCCTCGGCCTGTCGCTGGCCTGGCCCGGCGCCTGGTCGCAAAGCGCGCGCTGGCCCGACAAGCCGGTGCGCCTGATCGTCGGTTTTCCGGCCGGCACCTCGCCCGACCTGCTGGGGCGCCTGCTGGCCGAACCACTGGCGGCCGCGTTCGGCCAGCCCTTCGTGGTCGAGAACCGCCCGGGCGCCAGCGGCAACATCAGCGCCCGGCTGCTCGCGCGGGCCGACGACCACCACACCTTCGGCATCGTCAGCGCGGCCACGCTGACCAGCGCACCGGCGCTCTACCCGGACCTCGGCTTCAAGCTGTCGGAGTTCGCGCCGATCACCGTGATCGGCAGCTCGCCGCTGATGCTCGTGACCTCGCCGAAGATCGCCTACTCGGACGCCCGGGACTTCCTGCGCATCGCGCGCGAGGCCGGCTCCCGCTGGAGCTACGGCTCGCCCGGCGTCGGCAGCAACGGACACCTGTCGGTCGAGCTGCTCAAGCAGCGCACGGGCATCGAGGCCGTGCACGTGCCTTTCGGCGGCGCGCCGGCGGTGCTCACCGCCATCATGGGCGGCGACCTGCACCTGGCGCTGCTGCCGATCGGCAACGCGCTGGCGCAGGTGCAGGCCGGGCGCATCAAGGCCGTGGCGCTGACCTCGCTCGAACCCAGCCCGTTGGCGCCGGGCGTGCCCTCGCTGGCCCAGGCCGGGGGGCTGGACGGCTTCAGCATCGAGACCTGGAACGCGGTGATGGCACCGGCGCAGACGCCGCCGGAGATCGTCGCGCGCTTCGGCGAGGCGGTGCGCCGCGTGATCCGCAGCGACGAGGGGCGCCAGAAGCTGTTCGCGCAAGGGTGGGTGGCCGAGGGCGGGCCGGCCGAGGCGCTGCAGAAGCGCATCGCCGAAGACACGGTACGCTATGGGCGCATCGTCGCCGAGCGCGGCATCCGGATCGAGAAATGAACCCTGCACAGGACAGCGAAACCTTCGACGTGGTGGTGATCGGCGGCGGCGCCGGCGGCCTGGGGGCGGCGGTGGGCGCGGCGCGCTGCGGCGCGCGCACGCTGCTGGTCGAGCGCTACGGTTTCCTCGGCGGCGCGGCCACGAACGCGCAGGTGCTGTCCTATTGCGGCTTCTTCAAGCAAGGCGCGGCCGGGCTGGAGCAGGCCGTGCGGGGCGTCGGCGAGGAGATGCTGGCCGCGCTGCGCGCGCTGGGCGCCGACACCACGCCGGTGCGCGCGCGCAGCGGCAACTGGATCGTCATGCTCGATCCCGAGGCGATCAAGCTCGCGAGCGACCGCATCGCCGCCGCCGCGGGCGTCACGGTCCGGCTGCACAGCCTGCTGGTCGATGCCAGGTGCGAGCACGGGCGCCTGACCGCGCTCACGCTGGCCGACCACCGCGGACGGCACGAGGTGCGCGCGCAGGCCTTCGTCGACGCCAGCGGCGAAGCCGACCTCGCGCACCTGGCCGGCGTGCCGCTCAGCCTCGACAGCACCACGCCCGGCGCGCACGTCCAGCCGGCGTCGCTGCCGATCCGCATCGGCGGCGTGCCGGCCGGCACGGCGATCGACCGCGAGCGCCTGGCGGCGCTGATCGCCGGCTACAACCGCCAGCACGCAGGCGGGCTGACGCGGCCCGACGGCGGCGTGCTGACGCGGCTGCCGCTCTCCGGCGATCTGTGGAGCATGGTGGTGGACGTGCAGACCGACGGTGTCTCGGCCGCCGACCTCACCCGCGCCGAGACGCGCGCCCGCGCGCTCGCCTGGGACTTCGTGCAACTGCTGCGCCAGTTGCCCGGCTGCGAGCACGCGTTCCTCAACGCCACCGGCCCGCAACTGGGCGTGCGCGAGACCCGGCGCCCGCGCTCGCTGGCCGACGTCTCGGCCGACGACGTGCAGCAGGGACGGCAACGGCCCGCCGACGGCATCGCGCGCGGCGCCTGGCCGATGGAGGTGCACGAAGGCCCGGGCCGCATGCGCTTCACGCCGGTCGGCGGCAGCGGCCATTTCGACATCGGCCACGGCGCCCTGCTGGTCGAGGCCGTGCCCAACCTGCGCCTGGCCGGCCGCGTGATCGGCGCCGATGCGCAGGCCTACGGCTCGATCCGCGTCATGGGCACCGCCTTCGCGACCGGCCAGGCGGCCGGGGTCTCGGCGGCGCTGCACCGCGCCGGCCAGGCGCCCGACCCGGGCCAGGTCCGCCGCGTGCTGCGGGAGCAAGGCGCGCTGCTGTAGAAAGAACGCGCCGGGCAGCGCTCAGCGCGCGCCAGGCGCCGCCGCCTCGCCGCCTGCATAGCCTGCCCATCCCTTGGCCCGCAGCTCGCACGCCGGGCAGCCGCCGCAGCCGTAGCCCCAGGGGTGGCGGTGCTCGCGGTCGCCCAGGTAGCAGGTGTGGGTGTGCTCCACGATCAGGTCCACCAGCGCGTTGCCGCCGCCCACCAGCAGCGCCGATTCGCCCAGCTCGTGCGCGAGGCGCCAGGTGGCCGCCTTGTCGATCCACATCAGCGGGGTGTCGATCAGGAAGCGCTGGTCCATGCCGAGCGAGAGCGCCACCTGCAGCGCCTTCATGGTGTCGTCGCGGCAGTCCGGATAGCCCGAGAAGTCGGTCTCGCACACGCCGGTGACGAGGACCGGAATGCCGCGCCGGTACGCCAGCGCCGCGGCCAGCGTCAGGAACAGCAGGTTGCGGCCCGGCACGAAGGTATTGGGCAGGCCACTGGCTTCCATGCGGAACGCCGTGTCGCGCGTGAGCGAGGTCTCGCTCACCTTGCCCAGCACGGCCAGGTCCAGCACGTGGTCCTCGCCCAGCCGCTGCGACCAGGCCGGGAAGCGCCGGCGCAGCTCGCCCAGCACGGCCTGGCGCGCCTCGAGCTCCACATGGTGGCGCTGGCCGTAATCGAAGCCGATGGTCTCCACGCGCGGGAAGCGCGAGAGCGCATAAGCCAGGCAGGTGGTGGAGTCCTGGCCGCCGGAGAACAGCACCAGGGCGCTGGTGTGGCGGGAGGCGAATGGGGGGGTGGCAGTGGCGTTCATGCGCCAATCGTAGTGCGGTCGCGCGCCCGCGGCCGCACCTTCGGTGCCACCCGTGGAGGTCAGACGGCCGCCTTCAATGCACGGCGCAGCGCGGCCATGCCAGGGCTCTCCGGCGCGGAGGCCTTGCGCGTGATCCAGTGGGTCGTCCACCGGGTGGTCGAATGCAGGGCGCCCACGGAAAACGTCTTCGGGTCCAGGCTGTGCGCGGCCAGGCGCGGAAAGATGGCCAGGCCCAGGTTCTGCCGGACCATTTCAACGGCGGTGGAAATGAGCTGGACCTCGTACGCCACCCGCATGTTGTGCATGGCGATCTGATCCTGAAGCGATATGTTCCACAACCCGCCGGGAAGGCCCGCCAGAATGACGCACGAACCTTCCAGCATCGCCCAGCGCACCTTGCCCTGGTGGCGGCTCAACCGCCCACCCAGTTCGCTGGCGCGTGCGGCCACCACGCACAGGGCATCGCTCAACAGCAGCTCGGCCTGCAGCTCGGACGAAAGGCGCGTGCCCGCGTCGATGGCACCGATGGCGACGTCGGCCTCATTGGACAGCACCAGGTCGCCCACCATCGCGACCGGCCGGTCGATCAGAACGGCGCGCACGCCGGCATGCGTGCGCGCCAGTTGCGCCAGCGCACGCGGCACAAACGTGGCAGCCGACAAGGAGCCCGCGGCGATCCGTATGACTTCCTGCGTCCATTGAGACGCATCGCTGCCCTTGAGGTCCTGCAGCGCATGGTCCAGCTCGCGCTGGGCCCGGCTGCCGGCACGCTGCAGGTGTTCACCCGCCGCGGTCAGCCGCAGGCTGCGGCCGCGCACGATCAGCTTCTGCCCCAGCTCTTCCTCGAGCTCGCGGATCAGCGCGCTGACGGCCGATTGCGTGATGAAGAGCCGGCCCGCCGCCAGCGTGAAGCTGCCCGTCTGGGCGATCAGACTCAGGGCATTGAGTTGGCGCAGGGTGGGCATCGTATTTCAGGTATTAATAAAATTTCTCCGATCATATAAAAATTGAGTTTTACTTATTCACTATTCAACCGCAGACTGATGGCACGGCGTTTCCAGAACCCAAGGAGCACACCATGCGCAGACGCGGCTTTCTACGTGTTTCGGGCTATTTTTCCGCGGCGGCTGGCGCAGGCCTGTGGCGCCCCGTGCTGGCCAAGCTGCCCAGCACCAAGCTGGTCATCGGCTTTCCCGTCGGAGGCAGCTCCGACACGGTGGCGCGGCTGTTTTCCGAGGTGCTGCGTGGACCGGTGAGCGACGTGGTGACCGTCGAGGCGCGCACCGGTGGCGGCGGCACGATCGCCGCGGACTACCTCAAGAACGCCGCGCCCGATGGCTCCACGCTGCTGATCAGCCCGAGCACGGTCTTCACGCTGCAGCCCCATACCAATCCGAAACTGCGCTACGACCCGGCAACGGACTTCCTGCCGGTGGCGGGCCTGGCCATCTACGGCGGCGCGATCGTGGTCGGCCCGAAGGTGCCCGACAGCGTGCGCACGCTCGAACAGTTTGCCGCCTGGGCCAAGGCCCATCCTGCCGAGGCCAGCTATGGCTCCCCTGGCGCGGGGGGCGGCTCGCACTTCGTTGCCTTCCAGACCTTCCGTGCGCTTGGCGTGCCGATGACGCACGTGCCTTACCGCGGCAACTCGCCAGCCGTCACGGACGTGATCGGCGGGCAGATCGCCACCATCATCACGGGCATTCCGGAAATCCTGCCGCACGTGCGCACGGGCAAGGCCCGGGTGCTGGCCATCACGCTGCCGGCGCGCTCGAAGCTGCTGCCCGACGCCCCCACGCTGGCGGAGCTGGGCCACACCAACATCACCGGCGGCGCCGATGTGATGGGCGTGTATGCCCCGGCCCGCACGCCAGCGGTGTTGGTGGACGAGGTCAGCGCACTGGCGCAGTCGACCACCACCCACCCGGCCTTCCTTCAGGCCTATGCGGGCATGGCCTACGAGCCCCATTACCTCGGCCCGCAGGATTTCGCCGCGCACCTGCAGCGCGAGCGCGAGGGCTGGAAAGAGGTCGTCCGGAGCTCCGACTTCAAGCCGGAATCATGAACGCCGCCCGCACGAGCACGACATACGAGGCGTTCGCGCAGCGCGTGGGGACCGTGATCGGCGCGTCGGCGTGGCAGGTCGTGGACCAGCCGATGATCGACCGGTTTGCCGACCTGACCGGCGACGACGGATTTCCGCATGTCGACCCGGTGCGCGCGGCGGCCACGCCGTATGGCGGGACCATCGCGCATGGCCTGCTGCTTGTGGCCCTGGTGGGTGGCATGGCCAGGCAGATTCTCCCGGATCTCAGCGACAGGCAGTACCTGGTGGCCTATGGCTGGGAGAAGATCCGCTTCACTTCGCCGGTGAAGAGCGGTGCCCGGGTGCGTGGCCACATGAAACTGCAAAGCGCGCTCGAACGCAGCCAGGCCGAACGCCTGCTGCGCTTCGCCGTGACGATTGAAGTCGAAGGCAGCGGCAAGCCCGCCATGGTGGGCGAACTGCTGCAGATGGTGGTATTGAAGACAGCATGACACAGCTTGCGTCCCATGCGCTGGCGGGACTGGTATCCCGGCTCTTTCCATCAGACACCCACTTGCCGAGCCCCGTGACCTTCAGCGGCGGCGAGTTGCATCTGAGTCGCCATCACTATGGCGCGGCGGCCGCTGCGGCGGTGGGGGCCTATGCACACGGCATCACCTGCCTCTGGGACCAGGGCACGGGCGTGCGGCAGCACGTCCGCATCGACCTGCGGCGCGCCACGGTGCCCGGGCTGCGGACGTCCTCCCATCTCTGGCAGAGCGGGCACAGGCTGCACTACGGGCGGCCGCCGCACGAAAGCGCCAACTTCTTCCAGGCCAAGGACGGGCGTCGGTTGTACGTGCTGCGCATCTCGCAATATGCGCCGCTGGTGTTCGGCGTGCTCAAGCTGCTGGAATGCAGCAACGACACGCCGGCGCTCGCCCGCGCCGTCGCCAGGTGGGACAGCCACGACCTGGAAGAGGCCCTGGCGGATCGCAAGCTGCTGGGGGGCATTGCCCGCACGCGTGAAGAGTGGCTGAACCACCCGCAAGGCTCCCTGCTGAACGCGCTGCCGCCCGTGTCGGTGACGCGCATCGCCGATTCGGCGCCGCAGCCGCTCAAGATGAAGAACCGGCCGCTGGAGAACGTGCGCGTGCTCGACATGGCCCATGTACTGGCCGGCCCCGTGGCGGCGCGCATGCTGGCGGAGCAAGGCGCGGACGTGCTGCATGCCACCGCGCCGCTCGCGCAGGAAGACATGCGCGTCGTCATGGACACCGGCTTCGGCAAGCGCAACACCTTCATCGACCTCGGCCAGCGCACGGGCGTGGCATCCGCGCGCAGCCTGCTGGCGTCGGCCGACGTGTTCGTGCAGTCGTTTCGCCCCGGCAGCCTGGACCGCAAGGGCTTCTCGCCCGTGGATCTCGCGGCACGGCGGCCAGGGATGATCTACGTCTCGGTCAGCGCCTACGGCGGCGCGGGGCCCTGGGCGACGCGCGGCGGGCTGGACCCGGTGGGCCAGGCCGTATCGGGCCTGTGCATCGCCGAAGGCTCAGCCGACGCGCCGGTCCTGGCCCCCACGATGACGCTGAACGACTACCTGGCCGCGTACCTGGCAGCGGCTGGCGTGACGTCGGCGCTGCTGCGCCGCAGCGTGGAGGGGGGCAGCTACCACGTCGAGGTGTCGCTAACGCGCTGTTCGATGTGGCTGCAGGAGCTCGGCCGCACGCCGCCATCGTGCTGGCCCGATCATGCGGCCGCCTATGGCGAGAAGCTTGAAGCACGGGACGCCGACCTGCAGGAATCGGGCACGGTATTCGGACCGCTGCGGCACGCGCGTCCCATAGCGGATTTCAGCCACACCCCCGCGCGCTTCCACGAAGGGCCGGCGCCACTGGGGTCCGCTCCCGCGGCCTGGCGTGGTTGAATCCAGGCCTCTCCGAGGCGAGCAAAGCGAGCCGACCCAAACCCGGAGACAGCGAGGGTCCGGCTTCGCCGGCCCAAGCTGTCGTCCCCCCTCCAAGCGCCGCGCAGCGGCGCGCCAGAGAGGGGGCTGAGGGCCGCGGCTCCAAGCCTGCCTGCGCAGGCTTGGACGTGCCCGAAGAGCAGCCGCCTCCGGCGGCCGCACGGAGCGCCGAAGGCACGCAGGGGGGAGTCAGGTCATCCTTTCCGACCGCCGCGCCGCGTGCGTGCGGCTGGTGGCCAGCATGCGCACGAGCGCGCGGTTGGCGTGTTCCAGGCTGAAGTCGTGCTTCATGCACACCGCGGGCACGCGGTGCAGCTGGCCGGGCTCGCCCATGGCGCGCGCCAGGTCCAGCAGCGGGAAGTACGGGCCGTCCTGGCGCAGCAGCGCGTCGTACACCCGGCCGGGCAGCGGCAGGCGGTGCAGCAGTTCGCCCAGCGGCTCGCGCAGCAACGCGTCGAGCCGGGACAGCAGCACGGTGGTGTAGACCTCGCCGCGCAGGTGGTCGTCGGAGCCGGTGGCCAGCAGGTGCTGGGCCAGGCGCGCGCGCATCACCATCGAGAAGCGCAGCGGGTGCAGGTCGCGGTCGGGCTCGCTGGCGGGCAACTGCTCGACCAGCCAGCGCCCGAGCTCGCGAAAGCCCAGCATCATGAGCGCGTGGCGCAGCGAGGCGATCTCGTGGCGCAGCCCGTAGGCGGCGGAGTTGACCAGCACCAGGATGCGGTAGACCAGCACGGGGTCCTGCCGCACCAGGCGCTCCAGGTGTTCGAGCGAGCAGTCTTCGTCCTCGATCGCGAGCAGGACCTGCCGCACCACCTCGCCGTCGTGGCTCAAGGGCTCGCTCCCATGCGCCTGCAGCACGTCGCCGTCGGGCCAGCCGACGACCCCCCAGGCGCCGGCCTGGTCCAGGCAGCGCCGCGCGGCGGCCCGGGTCGCCACGCCTTCGACCAGTTGGTCCTGCAGGCCCGACGGCAGCACCGTCTGCGGGCCCAGCTTGAGCAAGTGGCGCGCGTTGGCCTGCACGCCGGCGAGGTCGGTGCGGCACAGCAGGCGGTGGCCGCGCCGGGCCGCCGCCTCCACACGGGCCAAGGCGGCCGGCTCGTCGTACCAGTCGCCCGGCACCTCCAGCCAGGTGTTGCGCACCGGCGGGCAGGCCATGGCCTGCTGCAGCAGGCGCGGGCTGTCGACCGAGAGGATCAGCACCGGCGCGCTCTCGGGCCAGTCGTCGCCCAGGACCCGCATGAGGTGCGCGGCATCGACCGCGTCGGGGTGCACCACCCGCACGCCCAGGCGCACCGCGGCGAGCTGGCGCGCGCGGTTCCACACCGGCTCGTAGCCGAGCGCGATGCTGTCCAGCACGGTATGGCTCATCACGGCGGCGGCTCCGGTGGGTCGTGGGTCCGCGGCCTCAGCCGATCACCTGGAACAGCGACAGGCGCTGCACCTGCGCATACGAGCGGATCGCCGCTTCCAGGCCGAGCTCGCGGGTCTGGAATTCGGACAGGCCCTTGACCATGTCCATGTCCTCCAGGCGCGAGCGCTCGGTCTGGAGGTCCACGCCGCGGCTTTCCATCAGGTTGCCCAGCGTGTCGGCGCGGTTGAGCCATTCGCCGGCGCGGCCGCGCGCGAGCAGCACGCGGTCGTGCGCGGCGTCGAGCTCGGTCATGGCGCGCGCCATCGCCTGCGCCTGCACCGCGCCGCGGTTGGGGCCGTCCTGGCGCAGCGCGTCGATCGCGTTCTGCACCACCTGGAAGATGTCGGTCGGCGCCGCGGCCGGGCGGATCTCGAGCCGGTCGCCGGCCTGCGGGCTGCCCTGCACCTGCAGCGAAAGGCCGTCGAAGGCGATCGCCTTGTCCGCCTGGTAGGGCACGCCGGCCTGGCCCGGCACCGGCGTGCCGGTGCTCAGGTTGGTGACGGTGTACTGCATCACGCCGCCGACGTCGGCGAACTCGATCCGGTAGTCGTCGCCGGTGAGCAGCGCGGCGTCGGTCACCTGGCCCATGTCCGAGCTCACGCCGCCGGTGTTGCCGGCGCCCAGCGCGACGGTGAAGGCGCCATTGCCTTGCGGCACGCGCATCCAGATGGCCTGGCCGTCGAGCGCCTGCGGCAGCGAGGCGGCGCCCGCGGCGGCCTGGCCGCGCTGGCCCTCGAACCGCACGCCGGCGCCGCCGGGGCCGTAGAGGTCCACGAACGGCGTGGTGGCGCCGCCCAGGCCGCCGTAGAGCGTGCGGCCCGCGCTGTCCTGCCGGTTGGCCACGCCGACCAACTGTTCGCGCAGGCCTTCGAGCTGGCGCGCCACGTCCTCGCGCTCGCTGGCGGTGAAGGCCGGGTTGCCGGCGGTGACCATCAGGCTGCGCACCTGCTGGATCAGCTCGCCCGATTCGGCCAGGCCGGCATCGGCCTGCTGCAGGCTGGTGCGCGAGGCCTCGAGCGCGCGCAGGTCGGCCTGCACGCGCGAGAGCCGGTTGGACGCGGTCTCGGCCAGCGTGGCGGCGACCGGGTCGTCGCTCGGCTTGAGCACGCGCTTGCCCGAGGCCAGGTTTTCCTGCAGCCGGGCCAGCTCGGCCTGGCGGCGCGTGAGCAGCGCGATCGTGTTGTCGTAGCTGTTGGCGGTGGCGATGCGGGTCATGGTGCGGTTCTCCTCCCGTTACCGTCTGGCGTCGATGCGCGGGCGCTGGCGCAGCCGCCAGGCCAGCGACGCCGAGGTGCTGGCGGGGCGCAGCAGGCTGGCGGCCGCCGCGGCCCTCACCCCAACCCTCTCCCAGAGGGGGAGGGAGTGAAGACACGGCCTCCGGAACGAAGCAGCACCCAACCCAGGGACAGCGAGGGTCCGGCTCCGCCGGCCCGAGATGTCGTCCCCCCTCCAAGCGCCGAAGGCGCGCAAGAGAGGGGGGAAGCCGCGCAGCGGCGCAGGGGGGTGTCTCATGGTCATCTACCCACTGTCTGTAGCAAACTGTCGAACGTGCTCTGCACCACCTGCAGGAACTTGGCCGATGCCTGGTAGGCCTGCTGGAACTGCAGCAGCCGCGCGGCTTCCTCGTCGAGGTTCACGCCGGCCGCGTTGGCGCGCGCGTTCTCGGCCGTGGTGGCGACCTGGCCGGAGAAACTGGCGGCGAACTTCGCGCCCTGCACCCGGGTGCCGACGTCGGAGAACAGGCTGATGTAGCCGTCGGCCAGCGGCACGCCTTCGAAGGTGGCGCGGTCGCGCAGGGCCAGCATGGCCGCGGCGTTGCCGGCGTTCTGCTGCGTGCTGCCCGCGGGCGCCGCGCCGATGGCGAAGCTGTCGCCCGCGCTCGGGCTGCCGCGCAGCGTGAGGCTCCAGCCGTTGAACCACATGGGTTCGCCGGGCTTGAAGTCGTAGCTCGGCGGCGGGCCGGCGTGGTCGGGCGGGGGGTTGCCCGGGCCCAGGCCGGTGACGGTGAAGCTGCCGTTGGCCAGAAAGGTGATCGTGACCGGGTCGGTCAGGTTCGGCGAGGCCGACACCGCGTACAGGCTCTCGATGCTCAGGCCGCTGCCGTTGGCCGTGCCGGGCGTGACCAGCACCGGGCTGGCCGCGGCCAGCCGGTCGGGCGAGCCGATGGCGACCTGCAGGTTGCGCGCGGCGGCCTCGAACGGCCGCAGCTTGATGCGGTCGCCCGGCAGCGCCGCGCCGGCGTCGATCGCGAAGCGCAGGCCGTCGATTTCCACCGGGAACGACGCCACCGGCGTGCTGTGGCCGTCGGACAGGCGCACCACGCTGGCGCCGCTGGTCTCGAAGCGCACTTCGTAGTCCGAGGCGATCAGCGCGGCCGGGTCGCTCACGCGCGCGCTGAGGGTGGCGTTGCCGTTGCCGGCCACGGCGGGCGCGGGCGGCATAAAGAAGTCCTGCCCCGGCTGGCCCTGCAGGTCCAAGCCCAGGGCCTGCTGCGCGTTGACGGTGGCCGCGGTGGCCAGCGCCAGGCGGCCGAGCTGGTTCTGCACCGCGGCCAGGTCGTCGTGCAGAAAGGTCATCAGGCCCGCGAGTTCGCCGCCGCCGAGCTGGCCCGGGTCCAGCGGCGTGGCCGTGCCGCCCTGCACGAAGTTGAGCACCAGGCGCGAGCTGTCGTCCGGGTCGCGCGCGGCGGCGAGCTGGTTGGCCTGCCGGCCCAGCACCAGCGGCTGGCTGCCGGCCACGAACACGCTCACGCTGCCGTCGGCGGCCGCGACGGTGCTGATCTGCACCTGCTGGCCGAGTTCGCGCAGGATCTGGTCGCGCTGGTCGAGCACGTCGTTGGGCGCGTGGGCCTGGCCGCCGGCCTCGATCAGGCGCTGGTTGACCTGGGCCAGGTCCTTGGCCAGGCCGTTGATCGTGCGCACCGATCCCTGCACCTGCTGCTGCGCGCCCTGGGCCAGCGCATCGAGCTGGCCGGCGGTGTTGCGCAGGCGCGCGGCGAAGTCGTCCGCGCGCGCGATCGCCACCACCCGCGCGGTCAGGTTGCCCGGCGAGGAGGCCACGTCGCTCCAGGCGTTGAGCATGTCGTTCATGGCCGCGCCCAGGCCACCGGCGCCGGTGGGGAAGGCGCTTTCGAGCTGCTGCAGCCGCTCCAGCCGCAGCGCATCGGCGGCGGCCACGGCGCTGGCGACCCGCGCCTCGCGCGTGAGGTAGGCGTTGTGCTCGCGCTCGACGGTGGCGATCTCCACGCCCTTGCCGAAGTAGCCGTTGCCCATGCGCTGGTAGCCCGCGGTCTGCAGCTCCACGCTCTGGCGCGAGTAGCCGGGCGTGCTGGCGTTGGCGATGTTGTGCCCCACGACCTGCAGGGCCGCCATGTTGGTGGTCAGGGCACGGGTGGCGATGTTCAGGGCGGAGGTCATGTCTGGGCGCGCTGCAGGCTGAGCGCGGTGTTGATCGCGCGGCCGAGCTTCTCGGCGTAGCGCGGGTCGGTGGCATAGCCGGCCTGCTGCAGGCCCTGGGCGAAGCCCTGCACCGAGCCGAGCCGCTCCATCACCTGGCCGTAGCGCGGGCTCTGGCTGATGAGGCGGGCGTAGTCGCGGAACGACTCGGCGTACGAGTCGTAGGCGCGGAACTTCGCGACCACCTTGCGGGGCTGGCCGTCAATGTATTCGGTGGTGGTGACCTCGGCCACCTTGCCCTTCCAGTTGTCGGTGGCCTTGATCCCGAACAGGTTGAAGGAAGGCGAGCCATCGGCGTGCCGGATCTCGCCGCGGCCCCAGCCGGTCTCGTGGCCGGCCTGGCCGAGCATGAAGCTGGCGGGAATGCCGGACTCGCGCGCCACCGCGGCGGCGGCCTGGCCGTGCCGGGCCACGAAGTCGGCCTGGCGCGGGCCGGACGCCGCGTCGGCGGCCAGGCCGACGGTGCTCGGCGGCAGGCTCGACAGCGCGGGCAGCGGCGCGGCGCCGTCGCCGCCCTTCACCTGCCGCGCGAGCTGGCGCTCGATCGCCTCGGACAGCCCGCCGGGCAGGCCCGAGAGCTGCAGCGCGAACTGCTGGTCGAGCAGGTCGTTGCCCAGGTCCGAGCCCTCGTTGTCGAGCAGGCCGGACTTCTGCGTGGCCTCGCGCATGCTCTTGATGAGCTCGCGCATGAACAGGGCCTCGAACTGCTTGGCGGCTTCCTTCAGCGCGGCCTTGTCGTCGCCGCCCCCCTTGCCCGCGCCGAACCGCAGCGCGTTGAGCGCCGTCGGGTCGGCCGCGAGGCCTTGCGGGTTCCAGGCGGTGGTCGGGTTCATGGCCGCTCGGGACCTCGCGGGGCCTTCGGCCGGCTCGGGCCAGACGGTGGCGGCGACAGCCGCGACCGCAGCCACCGGACGGTGGCGCGTACACGCTGGCCGAGAAGCCGGCCGACGCCCGCGTCGCGCACGCGCTGGCTGGTATGAACGAGAGCGCCGTACAGCATCAGATCACCTCCAGTTCCGCATTGAGCGCGCCGGACGCCTTGATCGCCTGCAGGATCGCCAGCAGGTCCTGCGGCGTGGCGCCCAGCGCGTTGAGCGCGCGCACCACGTCCGAGAGCTGCGGCGCGGCGTCGAGCTGGATCAATGAACCCTGGTCCTGGCTGATCTGGATGCTGGCCTGTTCGCGCACCACCGTCTGGCCGCCGACCGACAGCGGATTGGGCTGGCTGATCACCGGCGTGGAGCTGATGCTGACCGAGAGGTTGCCGTGCGACACCGCGCAGGCGCCCAGCGTGACGGCCTGGTTCATGACGATGGAGCCGGTGCGCGAATTGATGATCACGCGCGCCATGGGCACAGCGGCGTCGAGCCGGACCTCTTCCACGCGCGCCAGGAAGGCCACGCGCTGGCTCGGGTCGGCCGGCGCGCGCAGGCGCACCACGCGGCCGTCGACCGCGCTGGCCACGCCCGGTCCGAGGGCGCGGTTGATGGCCTCGGTCACGCGGCTGGCGGTCTGGAAGTCGCTCGCGTTGAGCCCGAGGTCGATGGTCTCGCCGAGCGCGAACGGCGTGGCCACCGCGCGCTCGACCTGCGCGCCGCCGGGCACGCGCCCCGCGCTCAGGTGGTTGATCTGCACCTTGCTGCCGCCGGCCGACGCGCCCGCGCCGCCCACCAGCAGGCTGCCCTGGGCCAGCGCGTAGATTTCGCCGTCGGCGCCCTTGAGCGGCGTGGCGATCAGCGTGCCGCCGCGCAGCGACTTGGCATTGCCGATCGAGGACACGGTCACGTCGATCGCCTGGCCCGGCTGGGCGAACGCCGGCAGTTGCGCGGTCACCATGACGGCCGCGACGTTCTTGAGCTGCAGGTTCGCGCCCGGCGGCAGCGACAGGCCGAGCTGCTGCAGGTAGTTGTTCAGGCTCTGCGCGGTGTAGGGCATCTGGGTGGTCTGGTCGCCCGTACCGTCCAGGCCCACCACCAGGCCGTAGCCGGTGAGCTGGTTGCTGCGCACGCCCTGCACCGACGCGATCTCCTTGACGCGGATGGCCTGGGCGAGCGCGGGCAGCGCCAGCCCCAGCAGGAGCAGCAGCAGGGCCAGCGAGCGCAGGCGCGACGCGACGGGAAGGAAGGAAGGCTTCACCACGGGGCTCCGATCATCGAGAAAGCAGGTGCCTAGTGTGGAGCCGCCTCAGAACGGCAGAACGCTCAAAAAGAAGCGCGCCAACCAGCCAATTGAGAGCGCTTCACCCTGCGCGCCGCGCCCGCGGGACTCCAGGCGCACGTCGGCCACCTGGGTCGAGGGCACCACGTTGCCGGGCCGGATCTGGCGCGGATCGACGGTGCCGGAGAAGCGCATCACGTCCACGTTCTGGTTCACGCCGATCTGCTTCTCGCCCGCCACGCGCAGGTGGCCGTTGGGCAGCACCTCCTGCACCGTGGCCGTGATCGAGCCCGAGAAGGTGTTGGCGCTTTGCGTGTTGCCGTCGCCGGAAAAGCTGTTGTTGCTCTGCGCGCCCAGGTTCGCGCGGTCGAACGGCCCGCCCTTGAACAGGGGCAGCGCCGAGATGCCGGCCGAGACGCTGCCGCTGCGGTCGATCGACGCCGACGAACTCTGGCTCGCCGTCACCCGTTCGGTGATCTGCACCGTCAGGATGTCGCCCGGCAGCCGCGCGCGCGGGTCCTCGAACGCCGGCCGGTAGCTCGCCGGCTGGAACAGGCTGCCGGTGGGCGAAACCGTGGTCACCGGCGCCGCGAGCGCCGGCTGCTGCTGCGCATACTGGACCGGCCGCGCCGGCGCCAGCTCCACCTGCGGCGTGCGCTGCAGGGTTTCGCAGCCTGTGGCGAGCACACAGGCGGCGAGCATTGCGGGGATGAAAAGTGCGGATCGGATCATGTCAAGCCAGTGAGCAAGCGACGGGGGGGAGCCTATAACTGCGCGAGGCGCTGCAGCATCTGATCGGAGGTCTGGATCGCCTTGGAATTCATCTCGTAGGCACGCTGGGTCTGGATCATGGACACCAGCTCCTGCACCACGTTGACGTTCGAGGTCTCGACGTAGCCCTGCATCAGCAGGCCCATGCCGGCCGAACCGGGCGCGCCGTTCATCGGGTTGCCCGACGCGACGCTCTCGGCATACAGGTTCTGCCCCAGCGGCTCCAGGCCGGCCGGGTTGATGAAGCTGGCGAGTTCGATCACGCCGATCTGCTGCGGCGTCGGGTTGCCGGGCAGCTTGACCGTGACGATGCCGTCGCTCGAGACCGTGACGCTCTGCGCCTCGGCCGGCACGGTGATGCCGGCGGTCAGCGGGAAACCGCTGGAGGTGACGATGCGGCCCTGCGCATCGGGCTTGAAGCCGCCGTCGCGGGTGTAGGCGGTGGTGCCATCGGGCATCTCGACCTGGAAGAAGCCGTTGCCGTTGATGGCCAGGTCGAGCGGGTTGTCCGACTGCTGCATGCTGCCCTGGCCGAAATGGCGCGAAGTGGCCACGGTGCGCACGCCCAGGCCGATCTGCAGCCCGGTCGGCAGCTCGGCCTGCTCGGCGCTGTTGGCGCCGACCTGGCGCAGGTTCTGGTACATGAGGTCCTCGAACACCGCCGAGGAGCGCTTGAAGCCGTTGGTGGCGACGTTGGCCAGGTTGTTGGAGATCACGTCCAGCTGCGTCTGCTGCGCCTGCATGCCGGTCTTGGCGATCATGAGTGAATTGATCATGGGGTGTTCCTCGTCTTTCAGGGTGCTTCAGGCGGCGCGGGGGTCAGGTCGTGCTCAGCAGCTGGCTGGCGCTGCGGTCGTTCGTCTCGCCGTTCTGCAGCATGCGCATCTGCAGCTCGAACTGGCGGGCCACGGCGATCATGCCGATCATGGCGTCCATCGGGTTCACGTTCGAGCCTTCGAGCGCGCCGTCCTGCAGGCGGGCCACGTCGCTCGCGGGCAGCGGGTCGCCCTGCGGGCTGCGGAACAGGCCGTCGTCGCCGCGGCGCAGCGGGTTGTCCGCGTCGGGCACCACCATCTTGAGGCGGCCCGCGAGCTGCGGCGGCTCCTCGCCCACGCGCGTGCTCACCGTGCCGTCGTTGGCGATGTCCACGCGCGCGCCCTCGGGCACCACGATCGGCCCGCCCTCGCCCAGCATGGGCAGGCCCTGGGCGTTGACCAGCGTGCCATCGGGGTTCACCTCCAAGGCGCCGGCACGGGTGTAGGCCTCGGTGCCGTCGAAACCCTGCACCGCGAAGTAGGCGTTGCCGTTCGCCGCGACGTCCAGGTTGCGGCCGGTGGCCGTGATGCTGCCCGGCGCGTCCGAATGGCCGGCCGTGGCCTCCAGCGCCAGCACGCGCGTGGTCGAGCCCTCGCCGCGCACCGGCACCGCGCGGAACGTGGACAGCTCGGCGCGAAAGCCTTGCGTGGACACGTTGGCCAGGTTGTGCGCGAGCACCTGCTGGCGGTGCTGCGCCGCGTTGGCGCCGGTCATCGCGGTGTAGATCATGCGGTCCATGGCGGGGGCTCCGTCGGGCGTTCAGGGTTGAGCGTCGAGCGTTCGTTCAGCGCATGTTGAGCAGCGTGCTCAGCACCTGGTCCTGGGTCTTGATGGTCTGCGCGTTGGCCTGGTAGGCGCGCTGCGCGGTCATCATGTTCACGAGTTCGGCGGTGAGGTCGACGTTGGAGTCCTCCAGCGCGCCGGAGCGCACCAGGCCGAAGTTGCCCGCGCCGGGCGCGCCGCGCACCGGCTCGCCGGAGGCATGGGTGGCCTCCCAGACGCCGCCGCTGTTGGGCGCGAGGCCCTGGACGTTGCGGAAGTTGACCAGTGCGATCTGGCCGGCCGCGCGCGTCTCGCCGTTCGAGTACCGGCCGGTGACCACGCCGTCCTCGCTGATCGACAGGCGCGTGAGCTCGCCGGGGAAGTAGCCGTCCTGGTCGAGGTTGGTGATCGAGAAGTCGATCCCGAACTGCGTGGCGGTGGAGAAGTCCAGCGTCACCGGGAACGTCACCGAGGGGTCGTTGGGGGAGGCCAGCGTGAGCGTCGGCGCGGGCGTGACGGAGGCCAGGTCGAGCGTGCCGTCGGTGTTGAACTGCAGCTCCAGCGGCGGCGTGAACGGCGTCGGGGCGCTGCCGTTGACGCTCGAGTAGACCTCCCAGGTGTTGTTGGCGGTCTTGGTGAAGGCCAGGCCCACCGGCACCTCGATGCCCTGCGGGTCGTAGGCGATGACCGAAGTGCCGTACTTGGTGATCGGCGTGGGCGGCGTGACGCTGGCGGCGACGGGCGCGCGCGCGTCGAGGTTGAACTCGGCCGAGATGGCGCCGGTCTGGCGCGCCGGGATCAGGCCGCCGGTGGGCAGCGACAGCGGCTGGGACTGGAAGCTCAGGCGGTTGCCGGCGGCGTCGGTCGGGTAGCCCATGAGCTGCGAGCCCTGGGTGTTGACGATGTTGCCGTCGCGGTCGAGCTTGAACTGGCCCGCGCGGGTGTAGGCCATGACGCCGCTGGCCTGCTGAACTTCGAAGAAGCCGTTGCCGTTGATGGCGAGGTCCAGGTCGCTGCCGGTGACGGTGATGTTGCCCTGGTTGAACAGCTGCGACACCGCGGCCACGGTCACGCCGATGCCCTTGTTGTTGCCGCCCGCGCCGCTGACCGAGCTGGCGTAGACCTCGGCGAACTCGGCGCGCGAGCTCTTCATGCCCACGGTGTTGGCGTTGGCGATGTTGTGGCCGATCACGTCCAGGTTGCGACTGGCGCTGTTGAGACCGGAGAGTCCTTGCTGGAAAGCCATGCGGGTTCCTTGGTTTTGCTTGCGGAAAAAGAGGGGCGTTACATGAACGCCTTGACCTGGTCGTAGCCCACCGCGCGCCCGTCCTGCAGCTGCAGGTTCATGGCGCCGTTGGCGAAGCCGACCGACGACACGGTCAGCCGGGTGTAGGAGGTGGCCGTCACCGGCACGCCGCCGGCCGAGGCGCGCACGCGAAAGCCCGCGACGGTCGCCGGGTCGATGCCCTCGCCGGCCCAGTTGAAGGCGTGCTGGCCCGCGCCCAGGGCGCCGAAGTCCAGCGTCTCGACGATCTCGCCGTTGGTGCCCATGATGTCCACGTAGACCTCGCTGGCGGCCGCGTTCAGGTGCATCGCGCCACGGCCCACGTCGCCCGCGAAGCCCAGCGCGCTGCCTTCGATCAGCGCCTCGCGCCCGATCAGCGAGGTGCCCTGCAACTGCTGCATGGCGCCGAACTGCGTGGCCATGCCCTTGAGCGTGGCGTTGAGTTCCTGGATGCCGCTGACCGTGTTGATCTGCGCCATCTGGGTCGTCATCTGCGCGTTGTCCATCGGGTTGAGCGGGTCCTGGTTGTTGAGCTGGGCCACCAGCAGCTTGAGGAAGCGGTCTTGCGAGGCCTTGGGGTCCATGGTGTTGCCCGCGCCGCTGCCGGTGCTGCTGCCCACGGCGGTGCCGAGGCCGCTGGTGTCGATGGGGGAGATGAACATGGTGAATACCGGAAGAAGAAAGGACGCGGGTTCACTGGCCGAGCTGGAGCGTCTTGAGCAGCAGCGACTTGGCGGTGTTCATGACCTCGACGTTGTTCTGGTACGAGCGCGAGGCCGAGATCATGTTGACCATCTCCTCGACCGGGTTGACGTTGGAATGGGTCACGTAGCCCTCGGCGTCGGCGCTCGGGTGGCTGGGGTTGAGCTCGCGCCGGCCCGGCACCTGGCTCTCCACGATGTTCTGCACCTTCACGCCGGCCTGCCCCGGGCCGCCCATGGCCACGGTCTGGAACACGATGTGGCGCGCCTTGTAGCTCTGGCCATCCGGCCCGGCCACCGCGTCCGCGTTGGCCAGGTTGCTGGCCACCACGTTGAGCCGCTGCGACTGCGCGCTGACCGCGCTGCCCGAAACGCCGAAGATGGAGAACATCGACATGCCAAATTCCTTTCAAACGCCAGCCAACACACCAGGAGGCACGATCCGCCACGAGTGGGGCAATATCCGCCCAGGGACACCGCGGGTCCGGCTCTGCCGGCCCCAGGTGTCGCCCCCCTTGAGGGGGGTGGCGCCGAAGGCGACGCGGGGGGTGTTCATATTCATTGCCCGGTGATCGCGCTCAGCATGGTCTTGACGTGCCCGTTGATGAAGCGCAGCGTGGACTCGTAGCGCACGCTGTTGTCCACGAAGCTGGCGCGCTCGCGGTCGAGGTCGACCGTGTTGCCGTCCAGGCTGGGCTGGGTCTGCACCGTGTAGGCCAGCGCGGGCCGCGGCGCCGAGCCGGCCGGGGCGCCGCCCAGGCGCAGGTGCCGCGCATCGGTGGCCTGCATCGCCGCGCCGCCGCCCAGGCCGCTGCCCGAGGCGTTCTTCAGCGCCTGCGCGAAATCGAAGTCGCGCGCCACGTAGCCCGGCGTGTCCGCGTTGGCGATGTTGCTGGCGATCACCTGCTGGCGCTGCGAGCGCAGCAGCAGCGCGTTGGCATGAAAGTCCAGCCGGGCGGTCATCTGTTCGAACATGGTCGTCAACTCCAGCAGGGGGTTGGGCAAATTATGGAAATCCTGAAGGGGCGCGATGGCCCGAACAAACACCCCTTTGCAAGCCATTTCCCCGCTTTGCCTCCACCCCGGCTCCCCTACAGTGGCTCCTGAAAAAACAGGGCTGGGCCGGAGCGATGCGCCCGCCGAACCCACCCCAGGAGAACGCCGTGCTCCCCTTTGTCTTCTTCTTCCTGTTCGGTCGCCCGCGCACCCGCGGGCTCGCCTGGAGCGGTGCCTGGCTGGTCCTGGCGCTCGCGCTGCTGGCCGGCGCCGCGCGCGCCGGCGGCAGCGGCGGTGACAGCCAGAACCTGGCCCAGAACCTCGAACAGACCGCCCGCGAATGGCTCCAGCCGGCGCTGGAAGCCGCCCTGCCCGCCGACGGCGCCGCGGCGCCGCTGCGCCCCGAGGTGGAGATCGGCTCGCTCGACAGCCGCCTGCGCCTGGCGCCGTGCGACCGCGTCGAGCCCTACCTGCCGCCCGGCTCGCGCCTGTGGGGCCGCAGCCGCGTCGGGCTGCGCTGCGTCGAAGGCCCGCGCCGCTGGAACGTCTACCTGCCGGTGACCGTCAAGGCCTTCGGCCCGGCCTGGGTGCTCAAGCGGGCCGTGGCCGCCGGCGACACCCTGGCTCAAGAAGACGCCGAACTGGCCGAAGTCGACTGGGCGGCGCACCGCGCCGGCATCCTGGCGGTGCCCGAGCGCTGGGTCGGCCTGGAGACCGCCTTCCCGCTCACCCCGGGCCAGGCGCTGCGCGAGCACATGGTCCGGCCCCTGAAGGCGTTCGACGCCGGGGCCCAGGTGCGGGTGATGGGCGGCAGCGGGGGCGTGCGCGTCGGCGCCACCGGCCAGGCCCTGACCGCCGGCCTGGTCGGCCAGCCGGCCCGGGTGCGCCTGCCGGGCGGCAAGGTCGTCACCGGGCAGGTCCAGCCCGACCAGACCGTCGAGCTGGCGCTGTGAGCCGGACGTCTCCCCACACCGGCCGGACGTGACGAACGGCACGGCGGCGGGCCGCAAATATGCTTAAAGTTCGCGTTCCCCGGGTCGATAGTTTCATGACATCGCCCTGAAAACAGGGCCTGGAGCATGAAATGAAAGTCGAGTCCTCTGCCGATTCCTCCTACATAGGTTCCGTGGCCGGCGGCCCCCACAAGGCGGCCGCCCAGCCGCCGGCCTCGGGCGCCGCCTCGCCGCCGGGCGCGGCGGGCGTGACCGTGACCCTCTCGTCCTCCACCGTCTCGGCCATGCAGCCGGGCAACGGCAGCGACGTCTTCAACGCCGAGAAGGTCGAGGCCATGAAACAGGCCATCGCCAGCGGCAGCTTCCAGGTGAACGCCGAGGCGATCGCCGACAAGCTGCTGGCCAACGCCGCCGAAATGCTCCGGGGCACGCGCGCCTGACGCGCGCCCCCCTCCGACAGACCCATCACCGAAAGGCCACCGCCATGACCGAGCAGCCCGCCCACCCCTGGATCGCCACCCTGCAGGCCAGGCTGGACGCGCTGCAGGACGCCCTGCTGCAAGGCGATGCCCCCGGCGTGGAACAGGCCAGCGCCGCCATGCAGGCCGCCCTCCAGCAGGCACCCGAACCCGGCGCATTCGCCGAACCGGGCAGCACCCTGCGCAGCGACATGCACCACGCCGCGCAGCGCTTCGCCCAGTTGCGCCAGGCCGTGCTGCGCGCCCGCGCCCAGAACCAGCGCGGCCTGGACACCCTGCTGCCCCAGTTGGCGCTGCAGCAGCAGCCAACCTACGGCCGCATGGCGACACGCCCCGCGGCCACACCGCAAGGCGCCGGCCGCGGCTTCCTGCGCGCCTGACGTCCCCGCCGCCAGACGCGCCCCCTCGCACCGAGACAGACGCCCCGCGCAGGCGGTGGCGAGAACCACCGGGTCGGGCTTGTGCTCCAATCCTGGCTGACGCGCCGCCCCCCCTGCGGCAACCGATCCGCCACCGAAGGACACCGCCATAACACACTTTCCGCCCCCCCTGCGCACGGCCCTCGCCGCCCTCGCCCTGGCCGCCTGCAGCGCCCTCGCCCCCTTGACGGCTGCCCACGCGGCGCCGCCCACGGACGAGTCCATCCACGCCCTGCTGGCCGTGACCCAATCGGACAAGATGATGGACGCCATGCACGCCAACATGGAGCGCATGATCCGCCAGGGCATGCAGCAAGCCAGCGCCGGCCGCACGCTGACCCCCGAGCAGACCCGTGTGCTGGAACTGGCGCCCGCGCGCCTGGCCAACGTGATGCGCGAGGAAGTCAACTGGGCCAAGATGCAGCCCATGATCGTGCAGCTCTACCGCGAGCACTTCGACCAGGCCGAGGTGGACGGCCTGATCGCCTTCTACAAGAGCCCCACCGGCCAGGCCTTCGTGACCAAGATGCCGGTGGTGATGCGGCGCTCGATGGAAATGACCCAGGCGCAGATGCAGGCCTTCATGCCGAAGCTGCAGGCCGCGATGAACGAGGTCATGAAGGAAGCCAAGCTGGGGAAGTAGACAAGCCTGGGCCTAACCGTTCATTCCCATGTCGCCCAGTTCGCTCCTCCTCGGCGCCGCCATCGTTTCCGAAGTCATCGCCACCAGCGCCCTGAAGGCCTCCGACGGCTTCACGCGGCTGTGGCCCAGCGTCGTGACCGCGGTGGGCTACGCGGTGTCGTTCTACCTGTTGTCGCAGGCCCTGAAGACCATGCCAGTGGGGATCGCGTACGCGATCTGGTCCGGCCTGGGCATCGTGCTGATCACGGCCATCGGCTGGGTGCTGTTCGACCAGAAGCTGGACGGCCCCGCCCTGGCCGGCATGGCCCTGATCATCGCGGGCGTGGCGGTCATGAATCTGTTCTCGAAAACTTCCGGTCACTGACCACCGCAACGCGCGGGGCCACCGCCCCGCCTGGTTCTGCTCTCGGATGCAGGGCCCTAGTCGGCCTTGATGTTGTAGTCTTCGACGACCTTGGCCCACACCTTCGCGTCGTCGGCCATGTACTTCTGGAATTCCTTCGGCGAGTCCGAGGCAGCCGGAAGCAGCCCCAGCGCTCCAACCTTCTGCCGGAACTCCTCGGACTGGATGACCGCCTTGGACAGCGCGGCGATTCTGTCCACCACGGCCCAAGCATCGAACCGCGTTGCGACGTCCCGACAAAGCCCTGGGAAGATGAGCTGGTGCAGCGTTGCCGATCACATGCGGCCACGCCCCAAGCGTGATGGCCGTGGCACGTGCTTGCATGACCGACCCCTCAAACAGACCCGGCGCCCGGACCCAGCCGCGCCTTCACGTCCCTGTAGGCCGATTCGATCAAGCGTCCCAGCGCAGCGGCGTCCACTTCGCATGCCGGCCTCAGTTTCACGTGGCGCATGAACTTGCCGGTGCCTTCCAGCAGGCCGCCCGGATCGGCCAGACCGGCCCCCAGAAAGAAGCCGACGTTGACATGCGCCGTGAAGACATTGACGTAGCCGAATGCCGCGTCCCCCACGCACGCGGTAGGGTGGCCATCGTGCAGCAGTTCCCGGACGTCGCCGCCACAGCCGCGCATGGCGCCGAACCAGTGCTGCGCGAGGCCCCCCAAGGCCCCCGGGCGTGCCCGCATCCAGTCGTCAATGGCTGGCTCGTGCGGGACGGCATCGGGAAACCGCATCAACCGGCTCATGACATGGGGCCTCTCTCTCCCGCTCTCCAGGGAACGCCTGAACGCAGCCAGGCCGCCAGGCAGGGCGCAGCCACCGTGACGAGCAGGACAACGGGCCAGAGGTTCCCGTCCTTGAAGGTGTAGGCCTCCAGCAGGACCGGCCACGGCTGGCCTTGGGCCCGGCCGAACGCGAACTCGAAGACCAGCGTGAGGACGAGCCACGCCACACCGACGCCGATGAGCGACGAACGGCGCCGGATGCCCAGCCAGGGCAGCGCGAGGACCGTGACGACCAAGATCCCCGCGGACAGCAGCACACCGCTCAGCACAAGTCCGGGCGCCCGGCCGAGCCCTGGCACCAGGACGGCCTCTCGCAGAAAGCCGTTGGCAACCGCCAGGCAAAGAATGGCGAGCCAGATGGCGAATACCTTTGCCGTGACGGCGAGCCGCATCATCCCTCCTGTTCGCCTGCTACGTGGTCGCGGATGGGCCATGGTGGTGGGCATGTCCGGCTTCACGCAAGACGGGGCCCGTTGGACAACGCAACAGCACCGTTCTGCAGCGAATCAAAGCCATCACAACGTGAGCAGAGCCCAGGCCCAGTAGCCAGCAATGGCCATCTGCATGGCAAAGAAGGTGAAGCGTGCGTTGACGGCAAGCACGCTCAGCGACACCAGATGGGTGATCGACTGGGCGATGCGCGCGGCGATCAGCCAAAGTGCAAGCGGATCGGTCACGGCCTGATGGCCGCTGACGATGGCGGCCAGCAGGAGCCCGCCGAAGATGGGCAGGCCCTCCACGCAGTTCGCATGGGCGCGCGCCAGGCGCTGCATGAATGGTGAAAGGTTCGAATTGTCGGGTTTGAACCCATTGGCCTTGGCCCGGCCCGTGACGACCAGGCCGGCACGGATCACTTCCATGAGGACCAGCAGGGCCAGTGCCCAGGCAGCGAAAACCGTGACAGCCAGTGCGGAAGCGCTCATAGGGGGTTTCCTGAGTTCGCGAACGACCTTGCTCCCTGGCCAGAAGAAAGCCCTGCTGCCTCGCGGCCAGACGCGGCCTTCAGAAAGCCGCCATTTCTACGGCATGGCCGACTTTGTATACCTTCAGCGCCGTCTGGCGCAAGCTGAAAAGTGCCGGTGGAACGGCCAGTGCCCGCGCATCTTCGCGCGCAGCCGCGCGAACGGCCCACGCTACCGGTTGTCGCGGATCCAGCGGTTCAGCGCGTTGAACAGTGGATAACGCGAGTTCTGGTCGGTCACGCCGGCCCAGACGAAATCCAGGTACACCTCGCTCACGAACACCTCTTCCAGCGTCTCCGGGTTGATCGCCACCAGTTGGAGGTAGGTCTTGGTCTCGCGCTGGACGCGCTTGAAGTGGACCCAGAGGAAAGGCTTGTAGGCGCGGTAGAGCTTGTTCAGGCCGATCGGTTCGTTCAGGCTGGGCACCTGATCCTGCAGGCCGTTGGCGATCACAATCTTCTGCAGGTCGTCGTAGCTGACCACCTGGTCGAAGTAGCCCAGCGCGCGCAACTGTTCCACACCGAAGCTGCCGCCGCCTGACGCGAAAGCCAGGCCCTTGTACTTGGCCAGCGGGAATTTCTGGGCCGTGAGCACGGTGGCCTCGGTGACCTTGCCCTTCTCCGACTGGATGAGCCCGGTCTGCGAGTCCACGGGGGCCACCTTCATCTGGGTACCGCAGCCGGCGAGCACGAGGGAAACCAAGGCGAGAGCAAGGAAACGAAGGCGCATAAGAGTTTTTTCGGGAGGTTGAGGGGTGAGGGCGCCGCGGATTATCGCCATGAATTTCCGTGGCAGGTCCGGCATCAGTGCTCGCGCATCTTCGCCCGCAGCCGCGCGATCGACTGGCTGTGCAGTTGGCAGATGCGCGATTCGGTGACGCCGAGCACGGCGGCGATTTCCTTCAGGTTCATGTCGTGCTCGTAGTACATGCTCATGATCTGCTGCTCGCGCTCGGGCAGCGTCTTGATCGCGGCCACCAGGGCGGTGCGCATGCGCTGGTCCTGCAGCACCGACGAAGGGTCGGCGTCGTGGTCGCCCATGTGGCGGTCCAGGAAGCTGTCTTCGTCGTCGCCGCTGCCGCCACTGATGTCTTCCAGGTACACCAGCTGGGTGCCGCGCACCTTGGCCAGCAGGTGCTGGTAGTCGGCCAGGCTCAGGCCCATTTCCTCGGCGATCTCGCTCTCGCGCGGGGTGCGGTGGAGCTTCTGCTGCAGGCGGTTGACGGCCTGCTCGATGTCCTTCTGGCTCTTGCGCGAGCCGCGCGACATCCAGTCGCCGTCGCGCAGCTCGTCGATCATGGCGCCGCGGATGCGCTGGCTGGCGAAGGTCTCGAACTGCACGCCCTGCGTGGGCTCGAAGCGGGCGATGGCTTCGGTCAGGCCGATCATGCCGACCTGGATCAGGTCGTCGAGCTCCACGCTGGGCGGCAGCTTGGCGATCATGTGGTGGGCCAGGCGGCGCACCAGCGGGCTGTACTTGCGCAGCTGGTCGTCGCGTTCGAGGGTGCCTTTGGCGGTGTACATCGGCTTCAGCTCCAGATGGGGGGGTGGGCCGCACTCGCCCGGCCCGCGTTCATGCTCATGTGGGGGAATTCGGCGACCGGCCGGCGCTGCGGCGGCGAAGGCGGCTCGATCGCGCTGGCCTGCGCGCGCCGGCCCCAGCTCGCGGCGGGCCAGACCTCGGGCTGCAGGCCCAGGTGGCGCTGCGCGGTGCCGGCCACGGTGTTCACGATCGACGCCAGCGCGGTGTCGGCCGCCGCGGTCAGCGCACCGGTGGAAGGCAGCGGGGCCAGCACGGGCGACAGGCCCGCGCCGTACAGCAGCTTGACCGAGCCATAGGCGTCGATGCTGGCGGGCGGCTGCCCGACGGTCACCGGCACCAGCACGCGCGTGCCGCGGCGCTGCCCTTTCAGCAGCGCGGCGAGATCGAAGGCGGGCGCGAACAGCAGCACCAGCACGCCGGGGGCGAACGGCGCCAGCAGGCGCGAGAGCGCGGCCCCCTCGGCAGGGCCGGGCGGGCTCCCGCACAGCGCGCGCAGACCCAGCGCACCGGGCATCACCAGCCACTCGGCGTCGGCCTGCGCCGTGCCGCCGGCGGACCATCCCAGATGGGCCAGCGCGGGGTCCTGCAAGGCTTGCAGCAGGCCCATGGCAGATGGCTTCGCGACACCCGTGGATTCGCTGGCGGTGGCGTCCACCACCGCGACGGCCGGCCGACCGGGCGCGGCCGCCACGCTGGCGGCCAGGGTGCACAGCCATTCGTAGGCGCGCGCCGGCTGCGCCGGGCTGGCCACCGGCACGAGGGCGGGGCCCAGCTCCCCGCGCGGGTCGGCGCGCAGGCCCGCAGCCTGGTCGAAGCCGGGCTCAAACATGCAGCGGCCCCCCGAGCGAGGCGGCACCGCGGCCGGCGCCGGCGGCGAAGCAGAAGCCCAGATCGGCGGCCTGGGGGTCGTGGGCGGCCTTGGCGGACGCCCCGCCGCCGTGCACCAGGCATTGGCGCACCAGCGCGGCGGCGTCGGGCGCCTGCCAGTCTTCCGGCACGCGCTGGCCGTTGGCCACGCCGCGCAGCGTGACCTGGTGGCGGATCAGGCTGTCCAGGGCCGGCCCGAGCTTGACCGCCTCGTCCACCTTGGACAGCACCACGCCGTGCAGCGTGCTGGCCTTGAACGAGGTGAGCACCTCGTCCAGCGTATCGCCATGCGCGCCGGCATTGAGCACCAGGGTCTTCTTGACCGAGGGCATGTCCAGCACGTCGAGCATGTCCTGGATGCGCTGGTCGCGCTGTCCCAGCCCGGCGGTGTCGACGATGACCAGGCGCCGGCCGGCCAACAGGTTGAGCAGGTCGGTGAGCGCGGCGCGGTCGTGCGCCAGGTGGGCGGTCACGCCGAGCATGCGGCCGAAGGCGCGCAGTTGCTCGAAGCCCGAGACGCGGTACGCGTCGAGCGTGACCAGGCCCACGCTGTTCGCGCCGTACTGGCTGACGCACTGGGCGGCGAGCTTGGCAGCGGTGGTGGTCTTGCCCACGCCGGTGGCGCCGATCAGCGAGACCACGCCGCCGGCCTCGCACAGGCCGGCGCCGGGCGCGGCCGTGCGCAGGTTGCGCGTGATCACGTCCGCGAGCCAGCGCGCCGCCTCGGGCGCCGCCGCGTCGGCCGGCACGCGCTCGAGCACGGCGCGCGCGATCGCGGGCGAGAAGCCGGCGCGGATCAACTGCAGCATGAGCTGGGACTGGACCGGGTGCTGGCGCGAGGAGCCCAGCCAGGCCAGGGTGTCGAAGCGCTCCTCGATCATGGCCTTGAGGGCCGAGAGCTCGGCCGCCACGTCCGCGCGGCGGTCCTCGGGGCGGGCGGCAGCGGCGGGTGGTGGCGAGAGCTGGATCGGATCGGCGGCCGGCACCGGCGCGGGCCGGGCCGCGATAGGGGCAGCGATAGGGGCCGCGACCGGGGCTGCGGCAGCGGCGAAGGCGCGCGGCGGCTCGCCGACAGGTGAAGCGGCGGGCGCGGCGGCATCGTCGCCGCCTTGGAGCGCGGCGCGGCGCTTGCGCAGCATGCGTTCGCGCACGTAGTCCTGGAACGAGAGGGTGCTCATGGCCAGCGTCTCGGTGTCGCGGGCCACCGCGTCGGCGGCGCTCGGCAGCGGCGCCGACGGCGCGGCCGCCGCCGTCTGGCCAGCCAGCGAGGCGATGCTCTCCTCGGCGGCGGCCATCACTTCGAAGCCGTCGCCGGTGGAGCGCGTCGAGAGGATGACGGCGCTCTCCCCCAGGGCCAGGCGCGCCTTGGCCATGGCCTCGCGCGAAGTGGGAGCGATGAAGCGCTGGATGTTCATGAGGCGAGTTCTCCGAGGATCGGGCCGATGCGGATCAGGTGGGTTTCAGGGATTTCGCCGTGCGCCAGCACCTGCAGGCGCGGCGCGGCGCGGCGCAGCAGGCGCGACATGGCGCTGCGGATGGCGTCGGGCACCAGCAGGCAGGCGGGCACGCCCTTTTCTTCCTGCCGGTTGGCGATGGCGGTGGCCGACTGGCTGAGCATCTCGGCCACGCCGGGGTCGAGCGCGCCATGCGGACCGCCCGCGAGGGCCTGCATCAGCAGACGCTCCAGCCCGGGTTCGATGGCGATCACCTCGAGTTCCTTGACCGGGCCGTAGATCTGCTGGACGATGGCCGGCGCCAGCGCCAGGCGCACGCGGCGCGCCAGCTCGGCCGGGTCGGTGGTGGCGCCGGCGTGTTCAGCCAGCGATTCGATGATGGTGCGGATGTCGCGCACGTGCACCGACTCTTCCAGCAGCAGTTGCAGGACCTTCTGGAAGGTGGCGACGGGGACCATCTTGGGCACGACTTCTTCGATCAGCTTGGGGGCCAGGCGGGTCACGTGTTCGACCAGGTCCTGGGTCTCCGTCCGGCTCAGCAGGCGCGCGGCCTGGACTTGCATCAAGTGTGAAAGATGCGTGGCCAGCACGGTCTCGGAATCAACGACGGTAAAACCGGCCATTTGCGCGTTCTCGCGCTGCGCGGCGTCGATCCAGTGCGCGGGCAGGCCGAAGGCCGGGTCGGTGGTGGGCGTGCTGCCGATCAGCGGGGTGTTGATGCCGCCCGGATCGATCGCCAGGAACATGCCGGGGAAGACCTCGCCCTCGCCCACCACCACGCCGCGCAGCGTGATGCGGTAGCTGCTGGGGCGCAGCTCCAGGTTGTCGCGCACGTGCACCGCCGGCGGCAGGAAGCCCACGTCCTGCGCGAACTTCTTGCGCACGCCCTTGATGCGGGTGAGCAGGTCGCCCTGGCGGTCCGGGTCGACCAGCGCGATCAGGCGGTAGCCCAGCTCCAGGCCGAGCAGGTCGACCGGCTGCAGGTCGTCCCAGGTGGCCTCTCCGTCGCCCGGCTGCGGCTGCGCCGCCTCGGGCGGGGCCGCGGGGCGCCGGGCCACTTCGCGCCGCCACCAGGCCAGCGCGCCGAACACGGTGGCGAACAGCAGGAAGAACAGGTGCGGCATGCCCGGCACGATGCCCAGCACGAACAGCACCGCGGCCACGATGCCGAGCACGCGCGGAGAGACGAACATCTGCTCCACCACCTGCAGGCCCAGGTCCTCGTCCTTGCCGACGCGCGAGACCACCATGGCCGCGGCGACCGAGATCAGCAGCGAGGGGATCTGCGCCACCAGCGCATCGCCCACCGCGAGCAGGATGTAGCTGTCGGCCGCCTGGCCGAGCGACAGGCCGTGCTGCAGCATGCCGATGGCGAAGCCGCCGATGATATTGATGATCAGGATCAGGATGCCGGCGATGGCGTCGCCGCGCACGAACTTGGCCGCGCCGTCCATAGAGCCGAAGAACTCGGCTTCCTCGCCCACCTCGGCGCGGCGCCGCTTGGCCTCCTTCTCGTCGATCAGGCCGGCGTTGAGGTCGGCGTCGATCGCCATCTGCTTGCCGGGCATGGCGTCGAGCGTGAAGCGCGCCGAGACCTCGGCGATGCGCTCCGAGCCCTTGGTGATCACCACGAAGTTGATCACCACCAGGATCACGAACACGATGAAGCCGACCGCGAAGTTGCCGCCGATGAGGAAGTGGCCGAACGCCTCGATCACCGCGCCGGCCGCGCCCGGGCCGGTGTGGCCCTCGAGCAGCACGACCCGGGTGGAGGCCACGTTGAGCGACAGGCGCAGCAGCGTGGTGAGCAGCAGCACGGTGGGGAACACCGAGAAGTCCAGCGGCCGCTTCATGTAGGCCGCCACCATCATCACCACCAGCGCGAGCGCGATGTTGAGGGTGAAGAAGGTGTCGAGCAGCCAGGGCGGCAGCGGCAGCACCATCATCGAGAGGACGGTGATCACCAGCATCGGCGCGGCCAGGCCGCCGGCCCAGGCGGCGTTGCGCTGGAGCCAGCGCTGCACGGGTAACCAGGCGGTGCTCATTCAGAGGCCTCCGGAGAAGCGGATTGCGGTTGCGGTGGTTTCTTGAAATGCGGATCGAGCTCGGGCGGCACCTGCGGCGTGGGCATTTCGCCGGGCATGGCGCCCTGGCCCTTGAGCGCGGCCTTGAGCTGGTAGACGTAGGCCAGCACCTGGGCCACCGCGGTGTAGAGCGCCGAGGGGATCTCGCCGTCGATCTCGGTGTGCGCGTACAGCGCGCGCGCCAGCATGGGCGACTGCAGCACCGGCACGCGGCTGGCGTTGGCCACGTCGCGGATCTTCATCGCGACCAGGTCGGCGCCCTTGGCGATCACGCGCGGCGCGTTCATGGTGGCGTCGTCGTAGCGGATCGCCACCGCGTAGTGGGTCGGGTTCATCACCACCAGGTCGGCGCGCGGTACCGCGCTCACGCTGTTGCGCTGGGCCAGCTCGCGCTGGCGCGCGCGCCGGCGCGACTTCAGGTGCGGGTCGCCCTCGCTCTCCTTGTGCTCGCGCTTGACCTCCTCGTGCGACATGCGCAGGCGGTGGCGGTGCAGGAATTTCTGCGCCGGCACGTCGATCACGGCGAACAGCAGCACCACCAGCAGCAGCAGGCCCACGCCCAGCGCCAGCCAGTGGCCGAGCTGGCCGAGCGCGGGCTCCAGCGGCTGCATCAGCAGCGTGCCGAAGCGCTCCATGTGCGTGGCGATGAAGCGCCAGGCCACGACACCCACCACGGCGGTGATGCCGGCCAGCTTGGCGGTGTCCACCAGCTGCTGCTTCGAGAACAGCCGGCCGATGCCGGCCAGCGGGCTCAGGCGCTTGAGGTCCGGGGTGATGGGCTTGGTGCTCAGCGCCCAGCTTCCCGAGGCCACGATGGCGGCGATGGCGATCGCCAGCACCAGCAGGCCCAGCGGCAGGTAGAACGCCAGCCCCTGGAACGCGCCGTCCACCAGGCGCTGGAGCACGAACTCGGGCTGAAGCAGGGCGCGGTGGTCGAAGCTGAGCTGGTCGCGCAGCGCATGGCGCAGGCGCTCGAAACCCAGCGGCGCGAGCGCCACCAGCGCCAGGGCGCCGCCGCCCAGCACCGCGAGGTTGGACAGATCCTTGGAGCGGGCGACCTGGCCATCCCGGCGGGCTTTCTTGAGCCGCTGGGGGGTGGCGGGCAGGGTCTTGTCCTGGCTGGAGGATTCCATGGTGGCGCAGATTCGTCGGCGATCAAGCGAGGAATCCGATTCTGGGAGCCGGCCGGGAAAACTAAAGCGCGATAAGACCGAGGGAAACCGGGCTTTTCATGAGTGGAGCTGGTTGGCTTGTCCACGCCCTCACCCCAACCCTCTCCCAGAGGGAGAGGGGGTAAAGACACGGCCTCCGGCGCGAGGGAACCCAAAACCCAGAGACAGCGAGGGTCCGGCTCCGCCGGCCCAAGCTGTCGTCCCCCCTCCAAGCGCCGCGCAGCGGCGCGCAAGAGAGGGGGGAAGCGCCGAAGGCGCGCAGGGGGGAGTCCTGATCTAGAACCCCAGGCCGGCCAGCAAGTCGTCCACCTGCTTCTGGTCGATCATCACATCCGACCGCCTCTCGGGATTCACCACCGGCCCCGGCAGCTCCGCGAGCGCATGGTCCTGCCCCGGTTGGCCCGAGGGCGCGGACTGCAGCAGCAGGCCGAGCAGTTGTTCCTCGATCGTGGCGGCCAGCCGCGCCACCCGGCCGATCACCTGGCCGGTGAGGTCGTGGAATTCCTGCGCCAGCAGGATCTCGGTCAGGCGCGCGTTGGTCTTTTCGCTGGTGGCCACCAGCTCCCGGGGCCACTCGGCCAGTTCGGGCATGGCGCGGGAGAGACCGGGCACGCGGGCGATGGCCTCGGCCAGTTGGCGGCCGCATTCGGCGATGTGGCGCTGTTCGGCCTTGGCCTGCTCCACGTGGTCGATCACTTTGTCGGCCGCTTCGCCGGTGAGGCGGGCGATGTAGGACAGGCGGCTTTGCGCGTCGGGCAACTGCTCCGCCGTGCCCCGGAGCTGGTCGGCGTACCCCAGTTCCTTGAGCGCGTCGTGCAACTGGCGCGTGATGGCGCCGAGCCGGCGGAACATGGCCGGGTTGATCGGCACCGTTTCCGTCAGCGCCGCCGGCAGCGCGTGGTGGGTTTGCGCCGGGGAATTGGAGTGCATCATGGTGGGGTTCGCCGTGCCGTCAGAGGCCGAGCTTGTTGCGGATGTGCGCGAGCTTGTCTTCCAGGGTGGCCTTGCTGAAGGGTTTGACGATGTAGCCGGCCGCGCCGCCCCGCGCGGCCGCCACGATGTCTTCCTTGCGCGCCTCGGCCGTGATCATGAGCACGGGAATGTGCTTGAGCCGCTCGTCCTGCTTGATCTGCGCGAGCAGCTCGAAACCGTTCACGTTGGGCATGTTGATGTCGGTGACCACGAAGTCGAACGCGCCGCCGCGCAGCTTGGTCAGCGCGATCGCGCCGTCCTCGGCTTCGTCGGCATCGGCGTGGCCGATTTCCTTGAGCAGGTTGCGCACGATGCGGCGCATGGTCGAGAAGTCGTCGACGATCAGGAACTTCAGCGGGTTGGTGGCGGCGGTCGTGGACATGGGGCGGACGGGGGCAAGGGCATCAAGGACAAGCGGAGCGGGATGGTGGCGGCCTCGGTCAGGCGCCACCCCCCTGCCCTGCGGAGGGTTTCGCCGCTTCGGCGGCGTTCTGCGGCGCCGGGACCACAACAGCCGGTGCGACCGGCACGGCCGGGACCGCGGCGGCAGCGGTGCCGGCCAGGGCGCGCGCCTCGGCCTCGCGCGTCATCACCACGATGCTGATGCGGCGGTTCATCGCGTCGGTCGGCTGCTCGGGGCGCAGCAGGCGGCTCGAGGCCAGGCCCTCCACGCGCAGCAGCTTGTCGTCGGGCAGCCCGCCGGCCACCAGTTCGCGCCGCGAGGCGTTGGCGCGGTCGGCCGAGAGCTCCCAGTTGCTGTAGCCGCGCTGGCCGCTGCCGTACGGCGTGGCATCGGTGTGGCCGGCCAGCGCGATGCGGTTCTCCACGTCGCCCAGCGCGGCGCCGATCTCGCGCAGGATGTCGCGCATGTAGGGCTTGACCAGGGCCGAACCGGCGTCGAACATCGGCCGGCTCTGCTCGTCGACGATCTGGATGTGCAGGCCGTCCGGGGTCTTCTCCAACTGGATCTGCGAGCCGAACTCCGACAGCTTGGGGTGGTTGCGGATGAGCGAGCCGATCTTGCGCTCCAGCGCGTCGATGCGCGCCGCGTCCTGGCGCATCTGCTCGGCCTGGGCCATCTGCGCGCCGATCAGCTTGGCGGCACGCTCGGAGTCGCCGCGGTCCATCTGGCCGAACGCCTGGCTCAGGTCGCGCCCGCCGCCGGGCAGGATGCTGCTGCTGTTGCCGGTGCCCGGGCCGCCCATGAGCGAGACCTTGACCGGGTTGGCGAAATAGCTGGCGATGCCGTCGAGCTCGCCCTTGGCGGTCGAGCCGAGCAGCCACATGAGCAGAAAGAACGCCATCATGGCGGTCACGAAGTCGGCGTACGCGATCTTCCATGCCCCGCCATGGGCCGCATGCCCGCCCTTCTTGACGCGCTTGACGATGATCGGCTGGAGCTTTTTCCCGTCACCGGCCATGTCCAGCCCTCCCTGCCGCGCCGCGCGCGGTGCGATGTGTCGGCGTCATGCTTTTTTGCCCTTGACGTGGCCTTCGAGCTCGCCGAAGGTCGGCCGCACGTCGGAGAACAGCACCTTGCGGCCGAACTCGATCGCGGTCAGCGGGGCGTAGCCCTGCATGCTGGACAGCAGCGTGGTCTTCACGCACTGCAGCTCCTTGCTGCTTTCCTCCACCTTCTGGTCGAGCAGGCCGCCCAGCGGCTCGAACACGCCGTACGCCAGCAGGATGCCGAGGAAGGTGCCGACCAGGGCCGAGCCGATCATGGCGCCGAGCACGGCCGGCGGCTGGCCGACCGATCCCATGGTGTTGACCACGCCCAGCACCGCGGCCACGATGCCGAACGCCGGCAGGCCGCCGGCCAGGCGCGCGATCGCCGCCACCGGCGCGTGCGCTTCCTGGTGGTGGGTCTCGATCTCGCTGTCCATGAGCGACTCGATCTCGTGCGCGTTCAGGTTGCCCGAGACCATCATGCGCAGGTAGTCGGTGATGAACTCGATCAGGTGGTGGTCGGCCGCGATCGTGGGGTACTTCTGGAACAGGGGCGACTCGTGCGGCGCCTCCACCTCCTGCTCGATCGCCATCAGGCCTTCCTTGCGGGCCTTCTGCAGGATGTCGAACAGCAGCGCGAGCAGCTCCATGTAGCGGGCCTTGGTGTAGCGGCTGCCCTTGAAGCACGAGGCCAGGCCCTTGAACGAGGCCTTGACCACCTTCATGCGGTTGTTGATCAGGAACGCGCCCATGGCCGCGCCCAGGATGGTCGTCAGCTCGAACGGCAGCGCCTTGAGCACCACGCCGATGTTGCCGCCATGCAGGATGAACACCCCGAAGATGCACAGCATCGAGACCACGAAACCGATGAGGACGAACATGTTCTTGCGCCGGAAAGAGGAATGCCTTTTCTATGGATCGACTCTAGGGGCGATCGGGACAAGCCATAAACGCGAAATGGACCCGCATCGGGGTCCATTTCGGGGTTTGAAGCTTCCCTGCTCTCAATGCAGGCGAAGGCCGCCGGCCGAGGATCCTTTGCCCGCGCGCGCCGGCGGGCGGCACAGGCCGCAGACGAAGTGGCGGTTCTCGTACGGCTCGGTCACGAAGTGGCCGCCGCAGCAACTGCACTTGGTCAGCGTGAGCATGCCGCTGTCGACGAACTTCACCAGGCGCCAGGCGCGCGTCACCGACAGCAGCGGCTCGATCGCGCTGGCCTGCATCTGCTCGCTGTACAGCCGGAACGCCTTGATCACGGTGTCGATCTCCTCCAGCTCGCTGGTCTTGGAGAGGTATTCGTGGATGTTCAGGAACAGCGAGGCGTGGATGTTGGGCTGCCAGGTCAGGAACCAGTCGGTCGAGAACGGGAGCTGCCCCTTGGACGGCGACTTGCCCGCGACCTCCTTGTACAGCCGCAGCAGCCGCTCGTAGGACAGGCTGGTCTCGTACTCCAGCACCTGCAGCCGCGCGCCCAGCCGGATCAGCGCCACCGCGCGCTCGATGTCGCGCGACTCGTTGAGGATGCTTTTGCCTGCGGCCATGGAGAACTCCAGAAGAAGAACGAGAAAAAAGAACCGGACCAGATAGAAGAAAACCCGCAAGCACCGACCCCGCCCTAGAGATACCGCGGAACTGGCTTTGCCAGGCCGCAGGTATCGCCCCCCTTTCAGGGGGGTGACGCGAAGCGGCGCGGGGGGTTAACTCGCAACACTTTCGGCGAAGCGCCCTGCCATCAGGATGCTCGCGTGCAACTGCGTGGTGGTGGCGTTGTCCACCTTCTTCACGTTGTGGCTGGTCAGCAGGTTCCACACCAGGTCGTCGTCGACGCGGAAACGGCACAGCAGCATGTTGCTCGACGCGATCTTGAGCAACTGCGCGGCCGACAGCATGGCCAGCAGGTCGGCGGCTTCCTCGGTCAGGCCCAGGCGGAACAGGGCTTCGGCACGGTCCTGACGGATCAGGTTCTGCGCCAGCATCAGGTAGGTCAGATTGGCTTCCCGGATTTCCGCCAAGAGTTGTTCGCTGTCCATCATCTGTGACTCCTTTGGGGAGCCGGCCTGGCCAGCGGGATGCTTGGGGCCGACTCGGTGTGTGTAGGTAATTGTGTCGATGCGTTAACAAACTTGAATCAGCGAAACGCTGTTCGGGGTGTCGGGAGCGCTTCACCGCCGTGTCGGCCGAATGCCTACAACTTTGGTTCTCCATTCGGCCCTTTTCGTGCAGTGCCGCACGAACCGGGCGGGGGAAGCGGGGAACTGGGGGGCTGCCGCCCGTCTTATCCGGGCAACACCGAGACGCCGGCATTAAAGAATCCTCCCACGCCTCCGAAATCCCAAGCAACGAACTTCTAGAAAGGTTCGTCGTCCGGCTGGCGATGGATGCGTGCCGGATCACTTTTGTCCATCTTTTAGGAGTGAGTTATGACCACTATCAACACGAACGTGATGTCCCTGACGGCGCAGCGCAACCTGTCTTCTTCCCAGGGTTCGCTCGCGACGTCCATGCAGCGCCTGTCCTCGGGCCTGCGCGTCAACAGCGCCAAGGACGACGCCGCGGGCCTGGCGATTTCCGAGCGCATGAACGCCCAGGTGCGCGGCCTCAACGTGGCGGCCCGCAACGCGAACGACGGCATCTCGCTGGCGCAGACCGCCGAAGGCGCGCTGGGCAAGGTCGGCGACATGCTGCAGCGCATGCGTGAACTCGCCGTGCAGTCGGCCAACGCCACCAACAGCAGCGACGACCGTGCCGCGCTGGACGCCGAAGTCCAGCAGCTCGTCTCCGAAATCGGCCGCGTGGCCAGCACCACCAGCTTCAACGGCCGCAAGATCCTGGACGGCACCTTCACCAACCAGACCTTCCAGGTCGGCGCCAACAGCGGCGAGACCATCAGCGTGGCCAGCATCGCCAACGTGCAGACCAACGCCCTGGGCGTGAGCACGCGCGCCTCGGTGAACTCGGCCGCGATCTCCGGCTTCGCCACCACCGCCATCGCGTCCGGCGCCATCACCATCAACGGCACCAACATCGGCGCGATCGGCGTGGCCGCCAACGCACAGGACCGCGCCAACCAGCTCGTGACCGCGATCAACCAAGTCTCCGAAACCACCGGCGTGACCGCCATGATCGACACCACGTCGAACACCATCACGCTCAACTCCGGCGCCAACATCGTGATCGCCGGCACCGCGCCGGCGCCGTTCACCGCCGCCACCACGACCGCCGCCGCCACCACCGGCATCTCGTCGGTGAACGTGCTGAGCGCCGCCTCGGCCTCGACCGCCCTGGACACCATCGACACGGCCCTCAACACCATCAACAGCGCGCGCGGCAACCTGGGCGCCCTGCAGAGCCGCTTCGAGAACGCCGTGAGCAACATCCAGATCCAGTCCGAGAACCTCTCGGCCGCCCGCGGCCGCATCGTGGACGCCGACTTCGCCAAGGAAACGGCCAACCTCTCGCGCGCCCAGATCCTGCAGCAGGCCGGCACGGCGATGGTGGCGCAGGCCAACCAGATCCCGCAAGGCGTTCTCGCTCTGTTGAGGTAACTCCCCCCTGCGCCGCTTTGCGGCTTCCCCCTCTCTGGCGCGCCTTCGGCGCTTGGAGGGGGGACGACAGCTCGGGCCGGCGGAGCCGGACCCTTGCTGTCTCTGGGTTAAGGGGGCGGCGGGTTGGCGACTGGGTCGCTGCCCCGCCGCTTCGGCCTTGGCGCCATGAACAGACCACATGCATTGCGCGTGCGGTCCGTCCATCGCGAGAGGGAAGGAAGAAGGGGAATTCTCATGGCCAGCATCTCATCGCCCGGTCTGGGCAGCGGCATCGACATCCAGGGCATCGTCTCCAAGCTGGTCGCGCTGGAACGGGCGCCGCTGGCGCCGCTGCAGAACCAGGCCACCTCGCTGCAAAGCAAGCTCTCGGTGTTCGGCATCATCCAGTCGCAGGTATCGGCGCTGGGCGACGCGGCGGCCAAGCTGGCCGGCGCCGGCGGCTGGAACGGCGTGACCGCGCGCTCGTCCAACCCCCAGGCGGTGGGCGTGAGCGCCTCGGCCGGCGCCGCGCGCACCGCGCTCACGGTCGAGGTGCAGCAGCTCGCGCGCGCGCAGTCCACCGCGTCGGCGGCGGTGCCGGCGGGCACGGGCATGGGTTCGGGCACGCTGAGCATCCAGCTCGGCGACTGGAGCGGCGGCGCTTTCAGCGCGGGCGCATCGGCTGCCGTGGACGTGGCGATCGACGCCGCCGACACGCTGGCCGACATCGCCGCCAAGATCAACGGCGCCGGCGCGGGCGTGAGCGCCACGGTGCTGCGCGACGCATCCGGCGAACGGCTGCTGGTGCGCTCCGACAAGACCGGCCAGGCCGAAGGGTTCCGCATCACGGTCGCCGACGACGACGGCACGCCCCACGACGCGGCGGGCCTGTCCCGCCTGGCCTACGACCCCGGCACCGCGGGCGGTGGCATGGCGCTGTCGCAGGCCGGGGCCAACGCGCTGGCCACCATCAACAACGTGGCGATCGAGTCGGCCAGCAACCAGCTCGACGACAGCCTGCCCAACATGAAGCTCACGCTGTCGCAGGTCACCACCGGACCGGTGGAAATCCAGGTCGACACCGACCTGGACAGCATCCGGCAGAACATCAAGGCCTTCGTCGACACCTACAACACGCTCAACAACACGCTGGCCAACGCCACCCGCTACGACGCCGCCTCCAAGGTGGCCGGCCCGCTGCAGGGCGACAACACGACCGTGGGCCTGCAGAACGCGCTGCGCAGCATGATGCGCTCGGTCACGGCCAGCAGCCCGTTCACCCGGCTGAGCGACCTCGGCATCGAGGCCAAGACCGGCGGCGCGCTGGAGATCAACGCCAGCAAGCTCGACGCCGCCCTGGCCGCCGACCCGAAGGGCGTGCAGGGCCTGTTCACGCAGGCCAGCAGCGACACCACCCAGCAGGGCTTCGGCCTGAAGATCAAGGCCTTCACCACCGGCCTGCTCTCGGTCGGCGGCCTGGTCAGCAGCAAGACCGATGCGCTGCAGGGCGCGATCACGCGCAACGGCAAGGAACAGGAGAAGGTCAACGACCGCGCCGCGCGCGCCGAGGTGCGCCTGCTCGCCCAGTACAACGCGATGGACGCGCAGGTCGGCCAGCTCGCCAGCCTCAACGCCTTCGTGGCCCAGCAGATCACGCTCTGGAACAAGAGCAGCGACCGATGACACCGTCTTCCCATTCATTTTTGCCGCCGGGCCGCCCCAAGGGAAAAAGCGCCCCCTCGGGGGGCAGCGACTCGCGCAGCGGCGGAGCGTGGGGGCCACATTCTTTGCCTTCCATTCATCGCTGCGGACCTTCAGTCGCGCCGGCGCTTGCCGATACAGACAGGTATCAAGCACAAGGGACCGACGCCATCATGTTCACTTCCGTCAGCACACGCGCCTCATCCGCCTACAAACGGGTTGCCGTCGAGACCGGCGTCCAGGGTGCCGACGCGCACCAGCTCGTGGACCTGCTGTTCGACACCCTGGCCCAGTCGCTCAACCAGGCCCGCGGCGCCATGGAGCGCGGCGAGGTCCAGGCCAAGGGCGAAGCCCTGGGCCGGGCGGTCCGCATCCTCGACGAAGGCCTCAAGTCGGGCCTGAACCTGCGCGAAGGCGGCGAGCTGGCGGACCGCCTGCACCAGCTCTACGACTACGGTGTGCAACGCCTGACCCAGGCCAACCTGCGCAACGACAGTGCCGCCGTGGCCGAAGTGATCGGGCTGATCGAGCCGATCGCCGACGCCTGGAAACAGATCCGAAGCGCCGCGACCCACAACGCACGGGTGGGAGCATGATCGTGGAACCCCAACTGCAACGGCAACCGCAACAACAGCAGCAGCGACAACACGGCCTGCTGGACTACTACAAGGCGATCGAGAACACCAGCCGCCAGATGCTGGAAGCCGCGCACAACGAAGACTGGGACCAGGTGGTGCGCCTCGAAGGCGCCTGCGCCGTGCTGATCGCCCAACTGCGCCACCGCTCGAAGACCCGTGAACTCGCACCCGAGGAACGGCGCGAGAAAGTGCAGATCATGCAGCGCATCCTGCGCACCGACGCCGAGATCCGCTGCCTCGCCGAACCCTGGCTGAACGACCTGGCCCAACTGGTGGACCGCGGCAACCCCGCGTCGGTGCACTGAACGATCTGGTGTACGGTCCTGCCGGCGCTTAGGGCCTGTTCAGGTGGCGCCCCATGAAGTGCAGGATATCCTCCACCTGCTCGGGCACAAGTGGCCCGTGGTCTCCCATGTAGATCTTCAACCACTTGCGCTCGGCGCCCAACCGGTCGAACAGTTCCAACTGCCCGGATCGGCTGAAGAACTGGTCATCCCATTTCTGCAGGAACAGCACAGGGCAACGCACCTTCGGCGCCAGCTCACCCAATTCCACGCTGTTCATGAAGCCCAGGCCCCACATGCCCAGCACTGCGGCCTTGATGCGCTCGTCAGCCGCCAGCAAGGGGATGCCATACGCGGTTCCCATGGAGATGCCATACCAGCCGATCGCCTCGCGGTCCACGTCGCGGCGATCGGCCAGCGCGTCCAGCACGCTCTGCCAGTCGCGGCGCATCGAAGGGATGCGGTTGTCCTGCTCCCACATCTGCAGGAATTCCCTTTGGCGCTCAAGCCCCATCGATACCGTCTCGCGGCGCTCGCCATGGATCGGGCCATCGATGGCCGCGACCACAAAGCCATGCTCCTTCACGAACTGTTCCGCCAGTTGCTGCATGGCAGGCGCCGTCTTGTGCTGCGACCCGCCATGCCCCATGAGCAGCAGCGGGCGCCTGTCCCACCTCTGCGCGGAGCGCCAGAGCGCCACAGGCACGTGGTTGCCCAGCTTGAACTGCTCAAGAACCACGGAAGCGTTGCTGTCCATCGGCATCCACGAGCACCTATTCAAGCCGGATGTTGTTGGCTTCGATCACCTTGCGCGCGGCCTCGTAGTCTTTCCGGATCAATTCGGCAAACGCCTGCGGGCCCAGCGGCAGCGGCATGGAGCCCAGCCCGAGCTGGAAACTGGCCATTTCAGGGGAGCGCGTAACGGCCAGGATGTCCGTGGCGAGCTTGTCGACGATGGGCGCGGGTGTTCCGGCTGGCGCGAAGAAACCGAACCACGGCATGCTCTCGAAATTCGGAAACGTCTCGGCGACCGTCGGCACGCTGGGAAACGCCGGCAGCCGCTTCAAGGAAGTCGCGGCAATGGCCTTCAATCTTCCGGTATTGACGAACGGACCCGCCACGTTGGCAGGCTCGATCGACAACGGGATGGCCCCGCTGACGACGTCGCTGATCGGGCTCGCCTTGTAGTGGATGGCATTCAGCCGGATCCCGGCGGCCATGTTCAACATTTCGCCGGTCAGGTGCGATCCGCTGGCCACGCCATAGGTGGCGTAGTCCAGCCGGCCGGCTTGCTGCTGCTTGGCATAAGCGACCAACTCCGCCAGGGAGTTCACTGGGACGTTGTTGTTGGCAACGATCAGGTAAGTGCCCGCGCTCAGGCAGGCCACGGGCATGAAATCCCGAAACGGGTCGTAGGGAAGGTTCCGGTATGCATGCGGATTGACGGCCATCGTGGCATGCACCCCCACGAGCAGTGTGTATCCGTCGGGAGGGGATTTCTGCACCTGCGTGGCCCCGATGATGCCGTTCGCCCCAGGTCTGTTCTCGACAACGATCGGCTGGCCCCACTGCTCCGAAACCCTCTGCGTGACCCAGCGTGGAATCACGTCCAGCAGAACACCGGCCGGATACGGCACGATGACGCGCACCGCGCGGTTGGGAAAAGGCTCTGCCGCTTGCTGCGCCTGGACAAGCTCGGTCCGAGCGGCCATGGCAGCTCCCATGGTCAACAAAAATCCCCTGCGTGTACCCATCCATATCTCCTCGGTTCGTGATGATCGGATGCACGGCCCGCCTATGCAGGCAGCAGCCCCACTTCTTTCAGCTGCTGCTGGGCGCCGGCCGTGAATTCGGCGCCGGGCGCATCGCCGCTGATCACGACCAGCAGGACATGGGTCTTGTCGGGTTCGTCATACGTCACGTTCATGAACCGGCGGTTCACACCGGGCGGGAATGAGCACACATCCCAGGGCCCGATGTCGGCATGCTCCTCGACACCGTCGATCTCCCAGATCATGCGCCAGCGGCCGGTCAGGATTACGAAGGTTTCGTTGGTGTCGTGGTTGTGCATCAAGGGCCCGTTTCCCGGCTTGGCTCGGCAATAGCCAAGATTGAAGCCTTCGCTGATGGGAATCGCGGCGTTGCGCGACGCCTCCTCCCCCACCGGGGAAACGACGTTGCCGCCATCCGAATCGGGCTGCCCCTGGAAACCGATGACGTTGTAGAGCACCCGCTCGGCATTGGGGTAGTGGCTGTCGGGCAGTCCGCCGTCGAACCCTTTCAGATCGCTGAAATGGGCGATCCGCTTGCGTATCTCTTCGCTCGTGTAGGGCGCTACCGGTATGTTCATGGCTTTGTCTCCTGTGGGTGATCCGATATTCTCTGGACATTGAAACTGGGTGGCAATTCGAGTCCCGGATGAAGACCATTGGCGTTGTCGATGACGCCGCAGCCCCGTAGCCACGCAAGAGGAGACACACTTGAAACAGCGGTGGGAGTCAGGCGTGGGTCATCTCGACCTGCAATTGCTGCGCGCCTTCGATGCCTTGCTGCACGAGCGGCACGTCACCCGCGCGGCCGAACGGATCGGCATCGGCCAGTCGAGCATGAGCCTTGCGCTTGCACGCCTGAGGGAATTGCTCGGAGACCCTCTGCTGGTGCGCTCGCCCGGCGGCTGGGCGCCCACCGAACACGCCTGCGGCCTATGGCCCAAGGTGCAGGACGTCCTGGCGGCGGTTGACCGGCTGTTCGAGCCCGATCGGTTCGAGCCCGGCAGTTCCACGCAGGTCTTCAAGATGATCGTGATCGACTATGTCGACATGCTGCTCATGCCGGGCCTGCTGCGCTGCCTGCGCCGCGACGCGCCGAAGGTGCGCATCCACCTGTTGGAACCCTCGCCGGCCGCAGCCGCGGAAATGATGGCCAACGGGGCGCTGGACCTTGCGCTGACCTATTACCCGAGCGCGCCGGGCCATCTGAAGGCCCGCCGATTGTTCTCGGACCGATTCGTCGGCCTGGCCGCGAAGCGCCATCCCGTCCATCGCAAGAAAATGGACGCGGCCGAGTTCTGCGATCTGGCACACATCACCATCGAGCCCAATGGCGCCCAGTTCTACAACACCAGCATCGACCAGGCGCTGGCCGCCCTCGGGCTGCAGCGCAACGTGCAGATGATCCGCCAGACCTTCCTGGCCCTCGCCTTCACGCTGGAAGCCACGGACTTCGTCTCCTGCGTGCCGGAACGTCTGGCACGCGAGCTGAGCCGGATCGCACCGCTCCGCGCCTTCGACCTGCCGTTCGACGTACCCTCCTTCGATGTTCGAATGGTGTGGCACCCGAGAACGGGCCATGCGCCACCGCACACATGGCTACGGGATCTGATTGCCAGCAGCGTGGCCGAACCGGACCGCGCCTGATCTCTCAGACCGACATGTTCATCACATCCGTATACGCCTGAACCATCCGGTTGCGCACGTGCAGCGTGGCCTGGAAGCCGACCTGGGCTTTCTGCATGGCCAGCACGGTTTCCTCCAGGCTGACGGCCGGGTTGCCCAGCTGCACCTGGGTCTGGAGACGCGCCGCCCCTTCCTGTGCCGCGCTCACGCTCTTGAGCGCATGCTTGAAGTTGGCGGCGAAGCCGGCTTCGGGCGCCGCGGCAGCGCCCGGGCGCCGGAGGGGCGTCGAAAGCCCGGCGGCGCCCAGGGAGGCGGGGGAAAAGGAGGAGGAAATGCGCGTCACGTCCATGGCGGACTCCTTCGTCGTCGTCTTCGGAAACGGGTCATCACACCCTGATGCTAGGGCGAGCGCCGCCCGCCAGGGACGGGAATAGGGGTCCAAACCCCCGCCTTTTCCCGGCAATGCCCACGGTGGCGGGCCCGAATAATCGGCGGCAACAGGGCCAAACAGAGCCATTTCCCTGCCCTGCCGACGACCCCGTTCCCGCCGACACCGACCACCGACACCATCCATCCATGAGCAGCACCACCGCCGTTGCCGAACTGGGCGCCGCCGCCACCCCTGCGCCGACAGCGCCCCGCAGCGCCCTTGGCGAGGGTTTTTCGCGCATGGACGCCGGGCACAAGCTCAAGCTGGGCCTGGGGGCCTTCGTGCTGCTCGCGCTGGCGCTGGCGGTCTTCTTCATGGGCCGCCAGGCCGACTGGCGCGTGCTCTACGCCAACCTGGGCGACAAGGACGGCGGCGCCATCGTGGCCCAGCTCTCGCAGATGAACGTGCCCTACCGGTACAGCGAAGGCGGCCAGGCCATCCTGGTGCCGGCCGACAAGGTGCACGACACCCGCCTGCGGCTGGCCTCGCAGGGCCTGCCCAAGGGCTCGGTGGCCGGCTTCGAGCTGATGGAGTCCAACCGCTTCGGCATGACGCAGTTCCAGGAGCGCCTGACCTTCCAGCGCGGCCTCGAGGGCGAGCTCACCCGCTCGATCCAGTCGCTGTCCTCGGTGCAGAGCGCGCGCGTGCACCTGGCGCTGCCGAACCAGAACGGCTTCTTCCGCGAGCAGCAGAAGCCCAGTGCCTCCGTGCTGCTCACGCTGCACCCGGGCCGAGCGCTCGACCGCGCCCAGGTCGCCGGCATCGTGCACCTGGTGGCCGCCAGCGTGCCCGAGATGAACCCCCGCGCCGTCAACGTGGTGGACGACGCGGGCAACCTGCTGTCGGCCCCGTCCGACGCGCAGGCCCAGGGCGCCGACACCCAGAAGCTGCAGTACGTGCAGCAGATCGAGCAGATCTACACCCGCCGCATCCTCGACATGCTCGAACCGCTGGTGGGCCGCCAGAACGTGAAGGCGCAGGTCTCGGCCGAGGTCGACTTCTCGCTGGTCGAGTCCACCAGCGAGCTGCACAAGCCCAACCAGGGCGGCGAACCCAGCGCGGTGCGCAGCCAGCAACTGGTGGAAGACGGCAGCGCCAGCGGTGCCGGCGCCGCCGCCGCGGGCATACCGGGCGCGGTGAGCAACCAGCCGCCGGCCGCCAGCAGCGCGCCGATCAACGGCCCGGCCGCCCCCACCGGCGCCGCTTCGGGAGCGGCTGCGATGCAAGGAAGCGGCGGCGGTGCGATGCGCCGCGAGTCGGTCGTGAACTACGAAGTGGACAAGACGGTGAAGGTGGTGCGCGAGGCCAGCGGCCAGATCCGCCGCCTGAGCGCGGCGGTGGTCCTGAACCACCGCACCACGGTGGACCGCGCCGGCAAGGAAGTCCAGACGCCGATCTCGGCCGAGGAACTGGAACAGATGACCGCGCTGGTGCGCGAGACGATCGGCTTCAACCGCGACCGCGGCGACTCGGTCAACGTGGTCAATGCCGCTTTCCGGCTGGAGAAGGCGCCCGCGCCGGCCACCGAGGCCCCCGCGTGGTGGCGGCAGGCGGAGAACCAGGACCTGCTGCGCAGCCTGTCCTGGCCGCTGGGCATGGTGGGCCTGGGCCTGCTGGTGCTGCTGGGCCTGGTGCGCCCCGGCCTGCGGCTGATGCGCACGCCGGCCGGCCAGCCGCTGCTGCGCGGCCAGGGCGCCGCCGCCCAGCCGTCGGCATCGCCCCTGAACGCCGTCCTCGACGACACGCCCGAGCGCCCCGGCCTGCCCCAGCCCGGCGGCGGCGGCGCGGCAGCGCTCGGCGGCAACACGCTGGCGCAGCAGCGCCTGGCGGGCGCCCAACGCCTGGCACTGGAGAACCCGGCCGCCGTGGCCAACATCGTCAAGGGCTGGGTCAACGGCGAGGCCCCTGCATGATGAGATTGGCCCACCCCCGCCGCGCTTCGCGCACGGGCGGCCGCCAGAGGCGGCGGCTCTTCAGGCACGTCCAAGCCTGCGCAGGCAGGCTTGGAGCCGCGGCCTTCAGCCCCCTCAAGAGGAGATGCCTATGGACTGGCAAAGCCGGATCCATGGCATCTCCCGGTTCGGTTGTGGCGCTCGAACGGCTGTGTGAATAACGCCGAAGCAAGGAAAAAACATGGCAGAACAGGGCATCCAGGACGCGGCCATCTTCCTCATGTCGCTGGGCGAGGAGCAGGCGGCGGAGGTGTTCAAGCACCTTTCGCCCAAGGAGGTCCAGAAGCTGGGCGAGGCGATCGCCAAGACCCGTTCGGTCTCGCACGAGCGGGTCGACCAGGTGATGCAGCGCTTCACCGAGGAAGCGTCTTCGCAGAGCCTGCTGGTCTCCGACACCGACCACTACGTGCGCTCGGTGCTCAAGCGCGCGCTCGGCGACGACAAGGCCTCGATGCTGATCGACCGCATCCTGCAGGGCGGCGACGTCTCGGGCATCGAGAGCCTGAAATGGATGGACCCGGTGTCGGTCGCCGAGCTGCTGCGCAACGAGCACCCCCAGATCGTGGCCGCCATCCTGGTGCACCTGGAATCCGAGCAGACCGCGGGCGTGCTGCGGCATTTCCCCGAACGCACGCGCAACGAGGTGATGCTGCGCATCGCCACGCTCGAAGGCATCCAGCCCGCGGCGCTGAAGGACCTCAACGAGGTGCTCTACAAGATCCTCGCCGGCGGCGACAAGATTCGCAAGACCTCGCTGGGCGGCGTGAAGACGGCGGCCGAGATCATCAACATGATGGGCGCGCAGATCGAGACCTCGGTCATCGAGTCGATCCGCACGTTCGACGCCGACCTGGCCCAGAAGATCATGGACAAGATGTTCACTTTCGAGGACCTGCTCAAGCTCGACGGCAAGTCGGTTCAGATGGTGCTCAAGGAGATCGCCTCGGATTCGCTGGTGATCGCGCTCAAGGGCGCCACGCCCGAGCTGCGCGCGCTGGTGCTCTCCAACATGTCCAGCCGCGCCGCCGAAGCGCTGCGCGAGGACCTGGAGTCGCTCGGCCCGGTGCGCCTGTCCGACGTGGAGGCGCAGCAGAAGGAGATCCTCAAGGTGGTGCGCCGGCTGTCGGAAGAAGGCCAGGTGGTGCTCAGCGGCGGGGCCGATGAGGAAGCGTATGTTTAGAGGACGCCCCCCTGCGCGCCTTCGGCGCTTCCCCTCTCCCTGGCGCGCCGCTGCGCGGCGCTTGGAGGGGGGACGACATCTCGGGCCGGCGGAGCCGGACCCTCGCTGTCCCTGGGTTTTGGGCTCACCCGCTCCGGAGGCCGTGCCTTCGCTCCCTCTCCCTCTGGGAGAGGGTTGGGGTGAGGGCCTTCCCGGTGGGCGTTCATGCCATTTCCGTTTCGCACGCCCCCCCCATGGCCGCTAAAAACACCCCCCACGCCCGTTTCATCCCGCGCGAAGAAATCCAGGGCGTGGCGGCCTGGCATTTCGGCGCGGTGGATGGCAGCGAGGCGTCGCTGCCCGATGGCGGGGCGGGCGACGAATCGCCGGGCGGTGTGACCACCGCGGCGCTGCTGCAGGCCCGCCAGCAGGCGCAGGCCGAGGGCTTCGCGCGCGGGCGCGAGGCCGGCGCGCAGGAAACGCGCGATGCGCTGGAGGCGACGGTGCGCAAGACGGCCGAGGAGACCGCCGTGCGCATGGCGCAACTGCTGCGCAACACGCGCGCCCACCTCAAGCGCAACGAAGAACAGATCTCGCGCCACATCCTGGAGCTGGCCTGCGACCTGGCGCGCCAGGTGGTGCGGCGGGAGCTGCGCATCGACCCCGCGCACCTCGAACCGGTGATCGCCGAGGCCCTGTCGCAGCTGGCCGAGGACGGCCTGCCGGCCACGGTGCGCATGCACCCCGGCGACCTCGCCCTCATGCAGGGCGCGCTGCGGGAGACCCTGGCCAGCCCGCAGCCCGAGTTCGTGGCCGACCCGGACGTGACGCCCGGCGGCTGCGTGATCGAATCGGCCACCGCGGCGGTGGACGCCACGATCGAGAAGCGCTGGGCCCGCGCCGTGGGCAACCTCGGGCTGGACGCGGCCTGGGATCCCGCGGAGGCGGCGGCCCCTGCGAAGCCGGAGCGCGCCGATGACTGACAGCACCTTCGACAGTACGTTCGACAGCGCCTTCGGCGGCGCCAGCCGCTGGGGCCACTTCATGGACGACCTGCGCACCAGCGCCCAGGTCAAGACCCCGCTCGAGGTGCGCGGCACCCTGACCCGCCTGGCCGGCCTGGTGTTGGAGGCGGTCGGCCTGAAGGCCCCGGTGGGCTCGCAGTGCCTGATCGAGAACGGCCGCAAGGAACCCGTGCTGGCCGAGGTGGTGGGCTTCGCCAACGACCGCGCCTTCCTCATGCCGGCCGGCGACACGCACGGCCTGGCCAGCGGCGCCAGCGTGACGCCGCTGGCGCCCTACCGCACCGTGCCGCGCCTGGGCCAGGCCAACCGGCCGCCCTCGCCCGACGACCGCGGCACGCTGCGCCTGCCGCTGGGCAAGGGCCTGCTGGGCCGCGTGGTCGACTCGCACGGCAACCCGCTGGACCACCAGGGGCCGATCGTCGACGTGGACGTGGAGCCGCTCGACCGCGCGCCGCTCAACGCCATGGACCGCGCCCCGGTGCGCGAGACGCTGGACACCGGCGTGCGCGCCATCAACGCGCTGCTCACCGTGGGGCGCGGCCAGCGCATCGGCCTGTTCGCCGGCTCCGGCGTGGGCAAGAGCGTGCTGCTGGGCATGATGGCCCGCTACACCAAGGCCGACGTGATCGTGGTCGGCCTGATCGGCGAGCGCGGCCGCGAAGTCAAGGAGTTCATCGAGGACATCCTGGGCGCCGAGGGCCGCCAGCGCTCGGTGGTGGTGGCCGCGCCGGCCGACGCGCCGCCGCTGGTGCGCATGCAGGGCGCGGCCTACGCCACCGCGATCGCCGAGCGCTTCCGCGACGATGGCCTGGACGTGCTGCTGCTGATGGACTCGCTCACCCGCTACGCCATGGCGCAGCGCGAGATCGCGCTGGCGATCGGCGAGCCGCCCGCCACCAAGGGCTACCCGCCCTCGTGCTTCGCCAAGCTGCCGCAGCTGGTCGAGCGCAGCGGCAACGGCCTGCACGGCAAGGGTTCGATCACCGCGTTCTACACCGTGCTCTCCGAAGGCGACGACCAGCAGGACCCGATCGCCGACGCGGCGCGCGCCATCCTGGACGGGCACATCGTGCTCTCGCGTGCGCTGGCCGAGTCCGGCCACTTCCCCGCCATCGACGTCGAGGCCTCGGCCTCGCGTGTGATGCACAACGTCGCCGGCAAGGTGCACTTGGAGCTCGCGCGGCGCTTCCGCAGCCTGTATTCGCGCTACCAGAAGAGCCGCGACCTGATCCAGCTCGGCGCCTACGTGGCCGGCAGCGACCCCGAGACCGACCGCGCCATTGTGCTCTACCCGGCGCTGCAGCGCTTCCTGATGCAGGACATGCACGAAGCGGCCAGCCTGCCCGACAGCCTGCAGCAGTTGCAGGCCGCGCTGCACGAGGAAAAACCGGCGCGCGAACCATCCGCCGCGCAGCAGCCGCCGCCGCGCCAGGCCAGGCCCAACCCCTATGAAGGCGGGCCGGCATGACGGCCCGCCTGCAGACCCTGGACAAGGTCATCGAACTGGCCGAGAAGCGCCGCGACGAAGCCCTGGGCACGCTGGGGCAGATGCAGCGCGAGCTCCAGCACGCGCAGGACCAGATGGCGCAGTTGCAGGGCTACGCGCAGGAATCCGAGGCGCGCTGGGCCGTGCGCAGCGGCGCCGGCGTGGACGTGGCCCAGCTCATGCACCAGCGCCAGTTCATGGACAAGATCGACCACGCCATGGCGTTCCAGCGCGGCGTGATCCACGAACGCCAGGCCATGCTCGACCGCTGCCAGGCCCAGGTGCACGCCGCCGAGCGCGACCTGGCCAGCCTGCGCAAGTTCACCGACCTCAAGCGCCAGGCGCAGCAGCAGCGCGCGCAGCGCCAGGAACAGAAGCACACCGACGAGATCGCGCTCACGATCCACCTGCGCCAGCGCCTGGCTCAGGCCCAGGCACAAGGACCCCGCCCATGACCACCACCAGCAGCGCCGTGCCCGCCAAGGCGCCCGAATCCCCGCGCCCCGCCCAGGCCCAGCCGCACCCGTCCGAAAAAAAATCCGCCGACGCGGACCGCTTCGCCAGCCTGCTGGACCTGGCGAGCGACGCCGCCGCCACCCCACCGCTGCAGGCCGAGGCCCGCACGGACGACTCCCTCGACCCCGCCGACGCCCCGCTCCAGACCGAAGCGCAGGACGCCGGCCCGCTGGCCGCGCTGCTGGCCTGGGCCACGCCCAGCGCCGCGGCGCCGCCACCGGCGGCCAGCGATGCGCCGCGCGCCGGCCACCCCGACGGCGCAGCAGCCAGCGCCGAGCCGGCCCAGCCCGGCGAGGGTGCCGTGTCCATCGAAGGCATGACCCGGGTGGACGAGCCGGCCACCGGCCTGCCCCCCGGCCCAGCTCGGCCCGCCAGCGCGGCCGCCCGGCCGGCCATGGTGGTCTGGCAGCGCGGCGCGGCACCGGGCGCGGGCCAGCCGATCGATGCCCGGCCGCCGCAAGCCGCCGGGTCCGCCACCGCCGCCGCGGCGCCGCCCTCGGCCGCCGCGCTGGCCCAGGTGCGCAGCACGGTGGCGCTGGACGAGCGCTTCGGCGCCCTCCAGCGCGCCGGCGGCCTCGCGCCGGCGTCAGCGGCCACCGCACCCGAAGCCGCGGGAGAAACCGCGCTGGCCCGGGCCGGCGGCGCGCTGGACCTGTCCGCCGCCCTGCCGCGCGCCGGCGGCGGGGACGCGGCGCCGGGCCTGGCATCGGCCACCGGCGGCGGCACCGGGGAAGCCCCCACCGACGGCGCGGGCTCGGAGGACCCGGCCGCGCCGGACCCCCAAGCCCACGACGCCCACGGCGCCGATGCAGCCGACGCCGACCCCGAGCGCGCCGCCACCGTGGCCCACTGGGGCACCCAGCACCTGCGCCACGCCAGCGTGCGCGTGGGCTCGGCCGGCGCCGGCGACGCGATCGACATCCAGCTCGCCATGAAGGGCCAAGAGGTGCAGGTGGCGTTCCAGAGCGACAACCCCGACGCCCGCGCCAGCCTGCGCGAGCACGCCGGCGAGGCGCTGGCCGACCTGCTGCACCGCAGCGGCATCCAGCTCGCCGGCGTCTCGGTGGGTGCGCAAGGCCAGCCATCGCCGCAGGGCGGCAACACCGACACCCTGCACCGGCCCACGGCGGGCCGCCGCGGCGAAGCACCGCCATCGCCCGCCGTCGGCAAAGCTACCCCGCCCGGCCCCCGGGCCGACGGCAGCCGGCCGCTCGACGTGTATGCGTGAGCGCCTCGCTGCGCCAGGAAAGCCCACCTTTCCCCCCGCTTTTCCACCGAACAGCCGCGCGGGCCGACCCCAATAATGCCTTCGACCCGACACGCATTCCGCGTGTCCATGCCGCCCCCCGCCGGGTGGCACGCACCTGAAGGAAGACCATGTCCGCCGCCGCCACCGCTGCTGCCGCCGCCAATGCCAACGCCGCCACGCCCGACGCGCCACCGCCGAAGAAGTCCAGCAAGCGCCGCAAGCTGCTGATCTTCGCCGGCGGCGTGCTGCTGCTGGCCCTGCTGGGCGCGGCTGGCGCGCTCTACATCCTCAAGAAGAACACCGCCGATGCGCACGACGATGGCGACGGCACCGCCATCGCCGAACAAAGCGCCAGGCCGCGCACCCCGCCCACCTTCCTGCCGCTGGAGAACATGGTGATCAACCTGGCCGATCCCGGCGGCAACCGCTTCATCCAGCTCGGGCTGACGCTGCAGTTGCAGGACGGCAAGACCGCCGATGCGATGAAAGCCTACCTGCCCAGCATCCGCAGCCAGATCCTGGTGCTGATCTCGCAGCGCAGCTCGGAAGAGATGCTGGGCATCGAAGGCAAGGAACGGCTCGCGCGCGACATCGTCGAGATGATCTCGCGCGAGATGGGCTACGCCACGCCCAAGCCGGGCACGCGCGACGGCGAGCCCAACCCGGTGCAGGCGGTGCGTTTCTCCAGTTTCATCGTGCAGTAAGGCCACGCCGGCAGACCCACAGAGCGCCACCATGTCCGACGCGTTTCTTACCCAGGAAGAGATCGACGCCCTGATCGAAGGCGTCACGGGCGAAAGCCAGAAGCTGGCCCAGGATGAGGCCGTCGCCACCGGCCGCGTGCGCGGCTACGACCTCTCCAGCCAGGAGCGGATCGTGCGCGGGCGCATGCCGACCATGGAGATCGTGAACGAGCGCTTCTCCCGCAACCTGCGCGTGGCCCTGTTCAACTTCATCCGGCGCAGCCCCGAGATCTCCGTCGGCACGGTGCAGGTGCGCAAGTACAGCGCCTTCCTGCGCGAGCTGGCGGTGCCCACGAGCTTCAACATCATGGCCATCCGCCCGCTGCGCGGCAACGGCCTGGTGGTCTGCGAGCCCACGCTGCTGTTCGGCGTGATCGACAGCCTCTACGGCGGCAGCGGGAAGTTCCCGACCCGCATCGAAGGGCGCGACTTCTCGCCCACCGAGCAGCGCGTGATCAACCGGCTGGTGGACCTGGTCTCCGAGGAATACAACAAGGCCTGGCGCGGCATCTACCCGATCGAACTGGTGTACCAGCGCTCGGAGATGCAGCCGCAGTTCGCCACCATCGCCACCCCGAGCGAGATCGTGGTCTCGACCAGCTTCACGCTGGAGATCGGCGACCTGGCCGGCGCGCTGCACATCTGCATGCCCTACGCCACCCTGGAGCCGATCCGCGACGTGCTGTATTCCGCGGTGCAGGGCGACGCGGTCGAGATCGATCGCCGCTGGGTCACCCTGCTCAGCCATGAGATCCAGGCCGCCGAGGTGACCCTGGTGGCCGAGCTCGCGCAGGCCGAGGCCACGGTGGAGCAACTGCTGGCGATGCAGGCCGGCGACTTCATCGAACTCGACCGCAGCCCCACCATCAAGGCGCACGTGGACGGCGTGCCCGTCTTCGAGTGCCAGTACGGCACGCACAAGGGCAAGTACGCGCTGCGCGTGGAACGCCGCCTGCGCGGCAGCGACGACCACTGGCTGGGAGATTCGTATGTCAACCGATAGCAGCACCACCACCGACACCATGAACGACACCACGGTCACCGATGACGACTGGGCCAAGGCCCTCGAAGAACAACAGGCGAGCGCCGGCGCGTCCCACGCCGCCTCCGGGGCACCCGCCTTCGACGCCAGCACCGTGCCGGTCAACGCAGCGGCCGGCAGCGGCCCGATGCAGGACATCCAGATGGTGCTGGACATTCCGGTCCAGCTCTCGGTGGAGCTGGGCCGCACGCGGGTGCCGATCAAGTACATCCTGCAGCTCGCGCAGGGCTCGATCGTCGAGCTCGACGCGCTGGCCGGCGAACCCATGGACGTGCTGATCAACGGCTACCTGATCGCCCAGGGCGAGGTGGTGGTGGTCAACGACAAGTTCGGCATCCGCCTGACGGACATCGTGACGCCGTCGGAGCGCATGCGCCGGGTGAGCAAGACGTGAACACCCCCCGCGTCGCCTTCGGCGCCATCCCCCTGGAAGGGGGGCGATGCCCGAGAGCCTGTTCCTCGGCATCTCTGGGTTGAACATCCCTTTTCTCGACAGTTCTCATGCTTCAAAACGCGATTCCTGCGCTGGTGCTGCTCGTGCTCATGGTGGGCATCGCCTTCGCGCTCAAATGGGCGCGCGGCCGCCTGCCCGGCGTGGCCGGCCTCGGCGGCAGCGGCCCGGCGCTGCGCGTGCTCTCCAGCCTCTCGCTGGGACCGCAGCAGCGCGTGGTCACGGTGCAGGTCGGCCAGGGGGCGGACAGCGTGTGCCTGGTGCTGGGCGTGGCGCCCGGCGGCGTGAGCGCGCTGCACCAGATGCCCCTGCCGGCCGAGCCGGCGGCGCCTGCCGGCGGCGGCAGCAGCGCGAATCCCACCGCCAGCGGCTTCGCCGTGCGGCTGGCGGCCCAGCTCCATCCGTCCGCCACCAGCAAGGCCTCCGATGCGCCGCGTTGAAGCCGTTCTGCGCCTGCTGGGCGCCCTCGCCCTGCTGCTCTGGGGCACCAGCGCCTGGGCCCAGGGCGCCGGCGCCGCGGCGCCGGCGGCCGGTCCCTCGCTGCCGCTGATGGTGGGAGAAGGCGCGGGCGGCACTACGTATTCGGTGCCGATCCAGACGCTGCTGTTCTTCACCGCGCTGTCCTTCCTGCCGGCGGTGCTGCTGCTCATGACCGGCTTCACCCGCATCGTCATCGTGCTCTCGCTGCTGCGCCAGGCGCTGGGCACGCAGTCGGCGCCGCCCAACCAGGTGATCGTGGGCCTGTCGCTGTTCCTCACGCTGTTCGTGATGGGCCCCACGCTGGACAAGGTCTACCAGGAGGCCTACGACCCCTATTCGAAGAACGCCATCAGCTTCGAGCAGGCGCTCGAGCGCGGCCAGGCCCCGATGCGCGCCTTCATGCTCCGGCAGACCCGCCAGTCCGACTTCGAGCTGTTCGCCCGGCTCGCCCAGTTGCCCGCCGAGACCACCGCCGAGAACGCGCCGTTCCGGGTGCTGGTGCCGGCCTTCGTCACCAGCGAGCTCAAGACCGCGTTCCAGATCGGCTTCATGATCTTCATCCCGTTCCTGGTGATCGACATGGTGGTCGCCAGCGTGCTCATGTCGCTCGGGATGATGATGCTATCGCCCGTCCTAGTGGCGCTGCCGTTCAAGCTCATGCTGTTCGTGCTGGCGGACGGCTGGAACCTGCTGATCGGCTCGCTCGCCGCTTCGTTCGCCACTTAGATATCAACAGACAGCCGATCAAAATGGATCCCCAAGCCGCGCTCACTATGGGGCAGAACGCCCTCTTCCTGCTGCTGATGGTCGCCGCGCCGGTGCTGGCCACGGTGCTGGCGATCGGCCTGGCGGTCAGCCTGTTCCAGGCCATCACGCAGATCCACGAAGCCACCTTGTCCTTCGTGCCCAAGCTGATCGCGGCCATCGCGGTGTTCGCCATCGCCGGGCCCTGGATGATGACCACGATGGTCGAGTTCATCCGAAGCACTATCCTTTCAGTGCCGAACTTCGCGGTATGAGGGAACACCCCCCTGCGCCGCTGCGCGGCTCGGTGCCGCCGTCAGAGCCGGCGGCTCTTCGGGCACGTCCAAGCCTGCGCAGGCAGGCTTGGAGCCGCGGCCCTCAGCCCCCTCTCTGGCGCGCCTTCGGCGCTTGGAGGGGGGACGGCATCTCGGGCCGGCGGAGCCGGACCCTTGATGCCCATGGGCCTGGCGCGGTTCGCTGAGAGGCTGCTGCCATGCCGACTTTCACCGAAGCGCAGGTCATGGCGCTGGTCTCGCCGGTGTTCTGGCCGTTCCTGCGCGTGCTGGCCGTGTTCTCCAGCGCGCCGATCTTCTCGTCGCGCTCGGTGCCGATGCGCACCCGGGTCGCCCTGGCCTTCCTGATCGCCGTGTGCGCGCAGGCCGGCCTGCCCGAGCAGCCCGTGGTGGCCCTCAACGACCCGGGCGCATTCGCCACCGTGGTGCAGCAGGTCGTCATCGGCGTCGCCATCGGCCTGGCGGTGCGCATCGTGTTCGCCTCGGTCGAGCTCGCGGGCGAGATGATCGGCCTGCAGATGGGCCTGAACTTCGCCGGCTTCTTCGACCCCAGCACCAACTCGCAGTCCAGCACCGTCGGCCGCTTCTTCGGCAACGCCACCATGCTGCTGTTCGTCGTCATGGGCGGGCACCTGATGCTGCTGCAGGCGGTCATCGCCAGCTTCGACACCTTTCCCATCGGCACCAGCGCCTTCGACGCGATCCGGCGCATGCAGCTGCACGAACTGGGCGCGGTCGTGTTCCGCTACGGCCTGTGGATCGCGCTGCCCATGATCGGCATGCTGCTGTTCATCAACATCGTGCTCGGCTTCGTCTCGCGCATCGCGCCCCAGATGAACGCCTTCGCCATCGGCTTCCCCTTGACCCTCACCGCCGGCCTGATCGGCATCGCATTCACGCTGCCGATGCTGGACGCGCCGGTGGCCGCGCTGCTCAGGCTGGCGACGGCGATCTTCGTGGGGTAGGGGTCGGGCGCCCTACACTTCCGCCCATGAAAACCTACCTCGTGGGCGGCGCGGTGCGCGATGCCTTGATGGCGCACGGCGCCGGCACGCCTGAAGCCGCGGCGCCCTCTCCGCACGCCGACCGCGACTGGGTGGTGGTCGGCGCCACGCCCGAGGCGATGGCGGCGCAGGGCTTCCTGCCCGTGGGGCGCGACTTTCCCGTGTTCCTGCACCCCGACACGCACGAGGAATATGCGCTCGCGCGCACCGAGCGCAAGACCGCGCCGGGCTACCACGGCTTTCACTTCCACACCGACCCCGGCGTCACGCTGGAAGACGACCTGGCGCGCCGCGACCTGACCCTCAACGCGATGGCGGTGGCGGCCGAGCACGCACACGACCCGGCCAACGCGCCGCTGATCGACCCGTACGGCGGCCTGCGCGACCTGCGCGGGCGGGTGCTGCGCCACGTCACCGGCGCGTTCGCCGAAGACCCGGTGCGCATCCTGCGCGTGGCGCGCTTCGCGGCGCGCTTTCCGGACTTCTCCGTCGCGCCCGAGACCGCAGCGCTGATGCGCGCCATGGTGGACGACGGCGAGGTCGACCACCTGGTGCCCGAGCGGGTGTGGCAGGAGCTGTCGCGCGGGCTGATGGAGCAGCGCCCGAGCCGCCTGTTCGAGGTGCTGCGCGGCTGCGGCGCGCTGCGGCGCCTGCTGCCCGAGGTCGACCGGCTCTGGGGCGTGCCGCAGCGCGCGGAGCACCACCCCGAGGTCGACACCGGCGTGCACCTGATGATGGTGCTCGACATGGGCGCGCGCCTGGGCGCGCGCCTGCCGGTGCGCTTCGCCTGCCTCGGCCACGACCTGGGCAAGGGCGCCACGCCGGCCGAGGTGCTGCCGCGCCACATCGGCCACGAGGCGCGCAGCGCACAGATGCTCAAGGCGGTCTGCGAACGCCTGCGCGTGCCGACCGACTGCCGAGAACTGGCCGAGGTGGTGGCGCGCGAACACGGCCACATCCACCGCAGCGGCGAACTCGGCCCCGCAGCATTGGTGCGCCTGCTCGAGCGCTGCGACGCGCTGCGCAAGCCGGCGCGCTTCCACGAGGTACTGCTGGCCTGCGAGTGCGACGCGCGCGGCCGGCTCGGGCACGAGGACCACCCGTATCCCCCGCGCCAGCGGCTGGCCCGGGCGCTGGCCCTGGCGCAGTCGGTGGACACGGCCGCCATCGCCGCCGAGGCCATGGCCCAAGGCCTGAAGGGGCCACGCGTGGGCGAGCGCATCCACGCGGCGCGCGTGCGGGCTGTAGCAGCCCTGGACCCCTGAAGTCCCTCACCGTCGAGGTCGGTCAAACGGCGCCGCGGTCCCGTCGGGTTGCGCAGTCTGGTACGGTATAGGCCTGCATGATGAGCACATTCCCCAGACTGCTGACTGACCGATCGGCGCTGTTTCTGGATTTCGATGGAACGCTCGCCGATCTGGCCCGACAGCCCGACGCGGTGGTGGTTCCCCGGGAACTGGCGCCGCTGCTGGACCGGTTGCACGATCGGCTCGACGGCGCGCTCGCGCTCGTGACGGGCCGCGCCCGGGCGGACATCGAAGGCATGTTCTCGCCGCCGTGGCGCTGGCCGGCGGCGTTCGAGCATGGCGCGCTGCGGCGGTCCGCACACGGCCTGATGATCGCGCGGCCCGAACCCCCGGGGCTGGCGGGCGTGCTGCGCGCCGCGCAGGCGCTCGCCGCGCGCCATGCCGGCCTGCTGGTCGAGCACAAGCGCACCACGGTGGCGCTGCACTACCGGCTGGCGCCCGCGCTCGAGGCCGAATGCGTGGGCACCCTGGCCACCGCCATCGCGCACGAACCGGGCCTGCAGTTGCTGCACGGCAAGGCGGTGGTGGAAGTGAAGCCGGCCGACACGAACAAGGGCCTGGCCATCGAGGCCTTCATGCGGGAAGCGCCGTTCGCCGGCCGGGTCCCGTTGTTCGCGGGCGACGACGTCACCGACGAAGCCGGCTTCGACGTGGTGCAGCGCCTGGGCGGCTCGGGCATCAAGGTCGGCGGCGGCGCCACGCGCGCGCAGCACCGCTGCCCGGACCCCGAGGCCTTGCGCGCCTGGCTCTCGCAGGCCCTGAAGACGGAAGGAACTTCCCCGCCATGACGACGTCGCACCCCGGCGCCACCGCCACCGGTCCGCAAAGCGGCTTTCCGGCACCGCTGCCGGCCTCGCTGTCCCTGGGCATGATCGGCAACTGCGCCATCAGCGCGCTGATCGACCCGCACGGCCGCGTGGTCTGGAGCTGCCTGCCGCGCTTCGACGGCGACCCGGTGTTCCACGCCCTGCTGGGCGGCGCCGAGCCCGCGGCCGGCGCGTTCGCGATCGAGGTCGAGGACCTGGCCGAGGCCCGGCAGCGCTACGAGCCCAACACCGCCGTGCTGGTCACCGAGCTGTGGGACCGGCACGGCCAGGGCCTGGCCATCACCGACTTCGCGCCGCGCTTTGCCTCGCGCGGCCGCTTCTACCGCCCCACCATGCTGGTGCGCCGCGTGCGCCCGCTGCGCGGCACGCCGCGCGTGCGCGTGAGCCTGGCGCCGCGCTTCGACTGGGGGCGGCAGATCCCGGCCATCACCTCGGGCAGCAACCACATCCGCTACGTCGGCGAGCAGCAGACGCTCCGGCTGCAGACCGATGCCTCGATCAGCCACGTGCTCGCGCACACGCCGTTCCTGCTGACGCACGAGCTCAATTTCCTGCTCGGCCCGGACGAAACGCTCGAAGGCGGCATCGGCGAGACCGCGCGCCATTTCGAGCAGGAGACGCGGGCCTACTGGCGCGACTGGAGCCAGCGCCTGGCGCTGCCGCTGGAGTGGCAGGACGCGGTGATCCGCGCCGCCATCACGCTCAAGCTCTCGCTGTACGAGGACACCGGCGCCATCGTGGCCGCCATGACCACCAGCATCCCCGAGGCGCCCGGCACCCAGCGCAACTGGGACTACCGCTACTGCTGGCTGCGCGACGCCTTCTTCGTGGTGCGCGCGCTCAACAGCCTGGCCGAGGTCGGCACCATGGAGGACTACCTGCGCTGGCTGTCCAACGTGGTGGTGGGCGCGAACGGCGGCCACGTGCAGCCGCTGCACGGCATCGGCCTGGAGCGCGAGCTGCCCGAGCGCATCTGCGAGACGCTGCCCGGCTACCGCGGCATGGGGCCGGTGCGCATCGGCAACCAGGCGCACGAGCACTTCCAGCACGACGTGTACGGCAACATCGTGCTGGCCGCCGCGCAGTCGTTCCACGACCGCCGGCTGCTGCGGCCGGCCGGGCTGGCCGAGTTCGAGCGGCTGGAAACCGTGGGCGAACAGGCCGTGCGCATCCACGACCAGCCCGACGCCGGCATGTGGGAGCTGCGCACCCGCGCCCGGGTGCACACCAGCTCGGTGCTGATGTGCTGGGCCGCGTGCGACCGCCTCGCGAAGATCGCCCATACCCTGGGCCTGCCCACGCGCGCCGCGCACTGGCGCCGGCACGCCGACGCCATGCGCGAGCGCATCCTGCGCGAGTCCTGGAACGAGCAGCGGCAGGCGTTCGCCGAGAGCTTCGGCGGGCGCGACCTGGACGCCAGCGTGCTGCTGATGGCCGAGGTCGGCCTGATCGACCCCAAGGACCCGCGCTTCGTCTCCACGCTGGCCGCGCTGGAGAAGCACCTGTGCGACGGCCCCTACATGCGCCGCTACGAGGCCGCGGACGATTTCGGCAAGCCCGAGACCGCGTTCAACATCTGCACCTTCTGGCGCATCGACGCGCTCGCGCGCCTGGGCCGCGTCACCGAGGCACGCGAAATCTTCGAGACCATGCTCGCGGCGCGCAACCCGCTGGGCATGCTCTCCGAGGACACCCACGCCACCACCCGGGAAATGTGGGGCAACTTCCCGCAGACCTATTCGATGGTGGGCATCATCAACGCGGCCGTGCGCCTGTCCGCGCCTTGGGACTCGGTGATATGAACACCCCCCTGCGCCGCTTTGCGGCTTCCCCCCTCTCTTGCGCGCCGCTGCGCGGCGCTTGGAGGGGGGACGACAGCTTGGGCCGGCGGAGCCGGACCCTCGCTGTCCCTGGGTTTTGGGCTACTTCGTTCCGGAGACCGTGCCTTGCCCCCTCTCCCTCTGGGAGAGGGTTGGGGTGAGGGCCCTCGGCGTGCTGCGTAACTGAAGAAAACCGAAATGAGCCGCTTGGTCGTCGTCTCCAACCGCATCGCCGATCCGCGCCGCAGCGCCTCGGGCGGCCTGGCGGTGGCCGTCGGGCAGGCGCTGGAGGCTTCGGGCGGGCTGTGGTTCGGCTGGAGCGGCAAGGTGGTGGAAAACGGCACGCCCGGCGAAGGCGATCTGCACCAGCAGGCCGCGGGCAAGGTGCGGCTGGCCACCGTGGACCTGAGCCGCGAGGACCACGACAGCTACTACCTGGGCTACAGCAACGGCGTGCTCTGGCCGGTGTTCCACTACCGCCTCGACCTGGCCGACTTCGACGCCGGCTACATCGGCGGCTACCGGCGCGTGAACCAGATGTTCGCGCGCAAGCTCGCCAGCCTGCTGCGGCCCGACGACATCATCTGGGTGCACGACTACCACTTCATCCCCCTGGCCGCCGAACTGCGCGCCATGGGCTGCGAGCAGCGCATCGGCTTCTTCCTGCACATCCCGCTGCCGCCGCCGCTGATCCTGGCCGCGCTGCCCGAGCACGATTGGCTCATGCGCTCGCTGTTCGCCTACGATGTGGTCGGCTTCCAGAGCGAGACCGACCTGGAGCACTTCGTCCGCTACGCGGTCGGCGAGCTCTCCGCGCAGCGCGTGGGCCAACACGGGCTCCAGGCGTACGGCAAGACCCTGCACGCGCAGGCCTTGCCGATCGGGATCGACGTGGACGAATTCATCGGCCTGGGCAGGAGCCGCGAGGCGCGCGAGATGTTCGAGCAGATGCGCAGCGAGTACTCGCGCCGCCGCCTGCTCGTGGGCGTGGAACGCATGGACTACTCCAAGGGCCTGCCGCAGCGGTTCAAGGTATTCCGCCAGCTCCTGCAGAGCTACCCCGAGAACCTGGGCAGCGCCACGCTGATCCAGATCGCCGCGCCCAGCCGCGAATCGGTGGATGCCTACGCGGCGCTGCGGCAGGAACTGGAGTCGCTGAGCGGCTCGATCAACGGCGACTTCGGCGAGCTCGACTGGATGCCGGTGCGCTACATCCACCGCAACGTGGCGCGCCGGCGCCTGCCCGGCCTGTACCGCGCGGCCAGCGTGGCGCTGGTCACGCCGCTGCGCGACGGCATGAACCTCGTGGCCAAGGAATTCGTGGCCGCGCAGGACCCGCAAGACCCCGGCGTGCTGGTGCTCTCGCGCTTCGCCGGCGCGGCCGAGCAGCTTCGCGAGGCGCTGCTGGTCAACCCTTACGACACCGCGCGCACGGCCGAGACGATCCAGCGCGCCCTGCAGATGCCGCTGGAAGAACGCCAGCGCCGCCACCAGGCCTTGCTCGCGCGCATCCGCGAGCACGACGTGCACTGGTGGCGCGAACGCTTCCTGGCCGCCCTGGCGGCCACCCCAGCCCCGTAACCCGATTCCCCGCGGGCGCAGGCCGATCGCCGGGCCTGCGCCCGCTTGGCTTTTTCTTTTCTTCCAGGAGGCCCTTCCCATGAACCACGACAACGCCACCCTCATCGACATCGCGCAGCGCTGGTGGACCAGCCTGGGCAGCGTCGCCGTCGGCCTGATGCGCATCGCGCTCATCGTCGGGATCGCCTGGCTGGTGCTCACCGTGCTGCGACGCATCGCACGCCGGCTGCGCGAGCGCATCGCCACCCGGATCGACGACCGCGAAGCCGCCAAGCGCGCGCAGACGCTGGACCAGGTGTTCCGCTACCTGATGACGGTGGTGGTGAGCCTGGTGGCCGGCATGCTGATCCTCGGCGAACTGGGCGTCTCGGTCGCGCCGATCCTGGGCGCGGCCGGCGTGGTCGGCCTGGCGGTCGGCTTCGGCGCCCAGAGCCTCGTGAAGGACTATTTCACCGGCTTCTTCCTGCTGCTGGAAAACCAGATCCGCCAGGGCGACGTGGTCCAGCTCGGCAGCCACGCGGGCGTGGTGGAAGAGGTCACGCTGCGCTACGTGCAGTTGCGCGACTACGACGGCAACGTGCACTACATCCCGAACGGCATCATCGACACCGTGATCAACATGACGCGCGACTTCAGCCACGCGGTGATGGACATCCGCGTGGCCTTCCGGGAGAACGTGGACGACGCGATGGCCGTGATGCGCGAGGTCGGCGCCGAGCTGCGCGCCGACCCGGCGTTCGCGCCCCGCATCCTGGCCGACATGGAGATCGCCGGCGTGAACGACTGGGCCGACTCCGGCGTCATCATCCGCTGCCGCTTCCGCACCCTGCCGATCGAGCAGTGGGGCGTCAAGCGCGAATACCTGCGCCGCCTCAAGGCCGCCTTCGACGCGCACGGCATCCAGATCCCGGTGCCGCACCTCATGGTCTACCCCGGCGAGGGCCGCGACGGCCAGGCGGCGGCGTTCGCGCTGCGGCAGATCGGGAACAGCTAAGGCGGGACTGCAGGATCACCCCGCCCCATCAAGCGCGCGGGCCGCGCCCATCAGCGCGGGCGACTGCCGGGCGGTGATCACCCACACGGGGATGCTGGCGAGGTAGCCGCGAAAGCGGCCCTTGTCTTCGAAGCGTTCGCGGAAGGACGACTGTTCGTCGAACCAGGTGCCCAGGCGGGGCACGATGCCGCCGCCGATGTAGACGCCGCCGCGCGCGCCGAGCGTGAGCGCGAGGTTGCCGGCCACGCTGCCGAGCAGGGCGCAGAACAGGTGCAGCGCCTCTTCGGCCTGCGGGTGGCGGCGCTGCAGCGCGGCTTCGGCCACCGCGGCCGCGCGGTCGAGGCCGGCGGTGCCGGCGCCGTCGGCCTCGCACAGGAGTTCGAAGGTGTCGAGCAGGCCCGGCCCGCTGAGCGCGCGCTCGGCGGACGCATGGCCGTCGTGGCGGCGCGCGAGGCCGTCCGCCACCAGCCGCTCGCGCGGCGTGGCCGCCGGCAGGGTGACGTGGCCGCCTTCGCTGGCGATCGGCAGCCAGCCGCCGCGCGGGTCGGGCAGCAGGCCCGCCACGCCGAGCCCGGTGCCCGGGCCGATCAGGCCGATGGCGGCGCCGGGCTCGGCGCTGCCGCTGCCGCCCACCTGGCGCAGGTCGTCGGGCGAAAGATGCGGCACGGCCAGCGCGAGCGCGGCGAAGTCGTTGAGCACGCGCAGGGTGCGCCAGCCGAACTCGGCCTGCAGCGCGGCCTGGGAAAACGCCCAGTGGTGGTTGGTCATGCGCACCTCGTCGCCCGTGACCGGGTTGGCCAGCGCAAGCGCGGCGGCGGTGACCGGGTGCGCGGCCCCCAGGGCATCGAGGTAGGCGCGCAGCGCGTGCTGCAGGCTGGGGTGGTCGGCCACGCGCAGCACCTGCACCTGTTCGATGGGGGCGCCGGGGCCGGCCTGCCAGCCGAAGCGAGCATTGGTGCCGCCGATGTCGGCCAGCAGACGGGGGCCGCTGGAGGCGCTCTGGAACAAGGCGGCGTCGGTCGTCGTCGTCATCATCATCATCATGATGGCCCGACCTTACCGCGTCGCGGCCAGGGACGGCGCATTCAACCCGGCGGTGCGCTCAGGCGTTCGCCGGGGGCCGGGCAGCGGCCTGGGCCGCCGCTGTTGCCCAACGCACGATGTCGGCCGCGCCCATGGCGCCGCTCTGGCGCGCCACCTCGCACCCGCCAACGAACAGGGCCAGCGTGGGAATGCTGCGGATCTGCAGCCGGGCGGCCAGGGCCTGCGTTTCCTCCGTATTGACCTTGGCCAGGCGCATGCCGGGTTCGAGCTGGCGCGCGGCGGCCTCGAACTGCGGCGCCATCATGCGGCACGGCCCGCACCAGGAGGCCCAGAAGTCCACCAGCACCGGCACCTGCGAACGGCCGACGTGCCTCTCGAAGCCCTGCGCATCCAGTGCCACCGGATGGCCATCGAACAGCGGCGCATGGCATTTGCCGCAGTCGGGCGCTTGGCCCAGCGCCTCGCGGGCAAGGCGGTTGGTGGTATGGCAATGGGGGCAGACGATGTGCAGGGAATCGGGGATGGTCATGCGAGGCTCCGGCAAGGTTGTGCCGTTTAGATGGCGGTCCGCTGGACGGCTTTCAAGACACGCCGACCAGTATGTGCATAAGAGCGATACGGTCCACTGAGCCGGAGCGAAGTAGCCAAAAATGCCAGAGACAGCGAGGTCCGGCTTCGCCGGCCCGAGATATCGTCCCCCCTCCAAGCGCTGCCAGGCGCGCCAGGGAGGGGGGAGGCCGCGCAGCGGCGCAGGGGGGTGTTAGATCAATCTACCGATCAAGCTGGCCACGAAGCTGAGCAGGATGGTGGTGGTGATGGGAAGGAACCACTCGCGCCCGAAGGCCCGGAAGCGGAAATCGCCTGGCAGCTTGCCGAAGCCCAGCTTGTGCAGCAGCGGCGTGAACCAGCTGATGAGCAGCAGGGCCAGGAAGATGACGATCATCCAGCGGATCATGATGGGTGCTCCAGCTTCACTTCACAGTCTGTGCGTGCGGTCGCCCGTGGTGAAGCCCATGGGCGACCAGCCTTCGCTGCCGGCCGTGGGTGCGGGCGCGAGCGCGAGCACCTTGAACAGTTCGCCCATCTCGTGCTCGTTCACCAGCTTCTGCATCAGCGCGTTTTGCCGCGCGTCGGCCTGCCGGGCCAGGTCGAGCAGGCCGCAGTTGAGCAGGAAGCGGCCCTGGCTGGTGTAGCCGATCACGTCCAGCCCGGCGTCCTGCGCGGCCACGGCGATGCCGGTGAAGTTCACGTGCGCGGTGATGTCCTTGCGGCCGGCGTCGGCCAGCGGGTCGCCGTCGGTACGGTGGCCGCGGTGACAGACCAGCGTGCCCATGGCGCGCTGCGGGTGGTAGTACTCGGCTTCGGGAAAGCCGTAGTCGATGAGGAAGGCCGCGCCGCGCCGCAGGCGGTCGGCCAGGGTGCGCACGAAGGCTTCGGCCTGGGGGTGGATCTCGGTCAGGTAATCGTGTTCGCCGGGCACCTCCAGGGGCGGGCGCGCATCGGTGGGGCGGTCGGCCCAGGCGAAGCGGCCGGGTTCGGCGCCGTTGTCGCCGAGCACCGCCACGCCGCGCTCGTGCCAGGCGCCGCCCACGCGCGCGAGCAGGCGCACCGGCATGGCGTCAAGCACCTCGTTGCCGAGCACGACGCCGGCCATCTGCGCGGGCAGCGCGTCGACCCAGCGCACGCGGCCGGCGTGCGCGGCCAGCGCGGCGCGCTGGCGCTCGCGCAGGCTGCCGGAGAGGTCCACGATGCTGTAGCAGGCCGGCGCGCGGCCGAGCGCGGCCAGTTCGTCCAGCACCTGGCACGCGAGCGCGCCGCTGCCGGCGCCGAACTCCCACACCTCGTCGGTGCCGGTGGCCTCCAGCGCCTGCGCCACCTGGCGCGCCAGCGTGCGGCCGAACAGGGGCGTGAGCTCGGGCGCGGTCACGAAATCGCTGCCGTCGCGCGGCAGGTGGCCGAACTTGGGCGCGGCGCCGGCGTAGTAGCCCAGGCCGGGCTCGTAGAGCGCGATCGCCATGAAGCGGTCGAAACCCAGCCAGCCGCCGGCTTCGGCGATGCGGTGCCGGATAATCCGCGGCAGATCATCGACGGGGCGGTCAACAAGGGGGGCGGACGCCATCATGAAGAGTGAAGAAGGTATGCGAACGTCCAGCGACCCGATGCGCTGGTTCATGAAGAGGCTGGCCCTGCCGGGCCTGGCTGCGATTATGCGGCCCACCCTTGTTGTCGACGCCCCGGGCACACGCCATGGCTGACCGGGTGCTCGTGACGGGCGGCGCGCAGCGCCTGGGGGCCGAACTGGTGCGCGCCTTCGCGCGCGCGGGCTGGGAGGTGTGGTGCCACTACCACCACTCGGCCAGCCAGGCCGCCGGCCTGCAGGCCGAGCTGCGGCAGGCGGGCCTGTCGGTGCAGACGGTGCGGGCCGACCTGTCTCGGCAGGAGGAGGTGGTGGGCATGGTGCGCGAGATCGAGCAGCGCGGCGGCCCGCTGCGCGCGGTGCTCAACAACGCCTCGCAGTTCGAGCCCGACACCGGCGCGGCGTTCGACCCGGCGCGCGCCCGCGCCCTGCTGGAGGTCAACCTGATCGCGCCCCTGCTGCTGGGCCGGGAACTGGCCCGGCAGGCCGGCGGGCGGCCCGGCGGCGCGGACGCCTGCGTGGTCCACGTGCTCGACCAGAAGGTCTACAACCTCAACCCGGACTATTTTTCGTACACCACCTCCAAGCTTGCGCTGGAGCGCGCGATCGCGCTGCAGGCCCAGGCCCTGGCGCCCACGGTGCGCGTGTGCGGCGTGGCGCCGGGCCTGATGTACCTGAGCGGCCCGCAGGGGACGGCCAACTTCGAGCGCGCGAGCCGCATCAACCTGCTGCGCCGGCCGATCGACCCGGCCGACGTCGCGCAGGCCTGCCTCTTTCTGGCGAGCACGCCGTCGATCACGGGCACGACGCTGTGCGTGGACAACGGGCAGCACCTCGTGCCGCTCGATCGGGACGTGATGTTCGTGGTGGACGAGCTGTTCAAGGAGGCCGAACGTGCCCTTGGAAACCAGTCTTGAGATCGGCGCCTTGCTGCGCGACTACCGCAGGCTGTTCCTGCGCCGGCACGAGGTGCGGGTGCGCATCGGCGTGCACGCGTTCGAGAAGTCGGCCGCACAGCGCATGTGGATCGACGTGGACCTGTACGTGCCCTATGCAGCGTCCACGCCACGGCAGGACCGCATCGACGAGGTGGTGGACTACGACTTCGTGCGCGCCGTTATCGCCGAGCGCATCCAGCAGGGCCACATCGAACTGCAGGAAACCCTGTGCGACGACCTCGCGCAGCGCCTGCTGCAGCACCCCGGCGTGCGCGCGGTGCGCCTGTCCACCTGCAAGCCCGACGTGTACCCCGACTGCGAGGCGGTGGGCGTCGAGGTGTTCCGGGTCAAGCCCGAACCGCCGGAGGCTGCCGCATGACCGCCGCGACGCCCGGCCAGCCGCCGCAGGCCACCGGTATGCAGATCCTCACGCTCACCGGCCTGCGCTTCGACGCCAACCTGGGCATCCTCGAACACGAGAAGTCCTCGCCGCAGCCGATCCAGGTCGACGCCGAGCTCAACCAGGGATTGCAGCCGCTGCTGCCGCACGACGACGACATCACCCACGTGCTGGACTACCGCAAGGTGCGGCAGATCATCATCGACGAATGCACCGCCGAGCACGTGAACCTGCTGGAGAGCCTGATCGGCAAGCTCACCCGCCGGCTGATGCAGTTGCCGGGCGTGATCGGCGTGCGGGTGAAGATCGCCAAGCTGGCGATCTTCGAGGACTGCGAGGTGGCCATCCGGATGGAAACCGGGGAATGGTGAACACCCCCCTGCGCCGCTGACGCGGCTTCCCCCCTCTCTTGCGCGCCGCTGCGCGGCGCTTGGAGGGGGGACGACAGCTTGGGCCGGCGGAGCCGGACCCTCGCTGTCTCTGGGTTTTTAGGCTTCTTCGCTCCGGAGGGCGTGTCTTTGCTCCCTCTCCGGCTGGCGGAAGGGTTGGGGTGAGGGCCTGCGTCACTTGAATCAAGCGAAGTTTGAATAGTTATCAAATTTCAATAACCCTTAAAACTTCGCTAGAATCGCCCCTCATGAACCCAGTCCGCAACCCTTTCGCGCCTGGCGCGGGCACGCCGCCGCCGGAGTTGGCGGGGCGTGACGAGTTGCTGGCGTCGCTGCGTGTGGCGCTGGAGCGCACGCGCATCGGGCGGCCGGCCAAGAGCGCCATGCTGGTCGGGCTGCGCGGCGTGGGCAAGACGGTGCTGCTGGACCGCTCGCGCGACGAGGCCGAGGGGCTTGGCATCCACACCATCCGGCTGGAAGCGCCCGAAGGGCGTTCGCTGCCCGCGCTGCTCGCGCCGCAGTTGCGCCAGGCCCTGCTGCGGCTGAGCCAGCTCGAGGCGGCCAAGGACTACGCGGTGCGCGGCCTGCGCGCGCTCGCGGGCTTCGCCAGCAAGCTCAAGCTGAGCTACAAGGACATCGAGGTCGGCATCGACTACGAGGCCGAGCCCGGCCTGGCCGACAACGGCGACCTGGAGCACGACCTGCAGGCCCTGATGGAGCAGGCCGGCCTGGCGGCCAAGGCCGGCGGCACGGCGTTGGCGCTGTTCGTCGACGAGCTGCAGTACGTGGAGGAAGCCCAGTTGGCCGCGCTCATCACCGCGCTGCACCGCATGGCGCAGCGCCAGCTGCCGGTGGTGCTCGTGGGCGCCGGCCTGCCGCAGTTGCGCGGCCAGTTGGGCAACGCCAAGTCGTACGCCGAGCGGCTGTTCGATTTCATCGAGATCGGCCCGCTGCCGCCCGAGGCGGCGGCGCAGGCGATCGAGAAGCCGCTGCACGACGAGGGCGTGGCCATCGAGCCGGCCGCGCTGCAGGCCATCCTGCAGGTCAGCAAGGGCTACGCCTATTTCCTGCAGGTCTGGGGCAGCCACACCTGGCTCGCGGCCGAGGCCAGCCCGATCGGGGAGGCCGCGGTGCGCAAAGCCGGCGTGACCGCCGTCGCCGCGCTCGACGAAGGCTTCTTCCGCGTGCGCTTCGACCGCTGCACGCCCAAGGAGAAGAAATACCTGCGCGCCATGGCCGAACGGGGTGCGGGGCCGCACCGCTCGGGCGACATCGCCGAGGTGCTGGGCGAAAAAGTCTCGTCGCTCGCGCCCACGCGCGCCGCGCTCGTCACCAAGGGCATGGTCTGGAGCCCCACGCACGGCGACACCGCGTTCACCGTGCCGATGTTCGACGAATTCATGAACAGGATCATGCCGGGCGACGCGTGGCGGCAGAATTGACGCTGCCGCGCCGTGCCCTGCATACAGCGCATCAAGGACACCCGATGAACGTCGAACTGGAAAACCGCAAGCTCGAAAAGCGCCTGTGCCGCGAGGTCGGCCGCGCGATCACCGACTACCGCATGATCGAGGAAGGCGACCGCGTGATGGTCTGCCTCTCGGGCGGCAAGGACAGCTACGGCATGCTCGACATCCTGCTCAAGCTGCAGGCGCGCGCGCCGGTGCGCTTCGAGCTGATCGCGGTCAACCTCGACCAGAAGCAGCCGGGCTTCCCGGCCGACGTGCTGCCGGCCTACCTCACCAGGGTCGGCGTGCCGTTCCACATCGAGGACCAGGACACGTATTCCATCGTCAAGCGCGTGATCCCGGAGGGCAAGACCCTGTGCAGCCTGTGCAGCCGGCTGCGCCGCGGCATCCTGTACCGCGTGGCCAGCGAGCTGGGCGCGACCAAGATCGCGCTCGGCCACCACCGCGACGACATCCTGCAGACCGTGCTGCTCAACATGTTCTTCGGCGCCAGGCTCAAGGGCATGCCGCCCAAGCTGGTCAGCGACGACGGGCGGCACGTGGTGATCCGGCCGATGGCCTACGTGCCCGAGAAAGACCTGGCCCGCTGGGCCGAGGTGCGCCAGTTCCCCATCATCCCGTGCTCGCTGTGCGGCAGCCAGGACAACCTGCAGCGCAAGCAGGTCGGCCTCATGCTGCAGGACTGGGAGAAGCGCTTCCCGGGCCGGGTGGAGAGCATGTTCTCGGCGCTCCAGAACGTGGTGCCCAGCCACCTGATGGACCGCGAGCTGCATCCCTTCGCCACGCTGCGGGCCACCGGCGAGCCGAGCGCGGAGGGCGACAAGGCGTTCGATCCCGACGACCCCCTGCCGCCACCACCGCCGCTGCTGCCCACGGCAGCGCCGCCGGACTTTGTAAACGCCGGGAACGCCGGGCCGGAGCGCGCGGTCATACCGATTTCGGCGGCGCAGGGATCCGTGCATTGACCCTCGCACTGTTTTTCCGAAGAATCATCCGGGATGTCGACGCCGAACCGCCCGCCCAAGGAGGCACCATGACCCGTCTTCGCACCTTGTTTGCCGCTGTCCTCGCGCTGCTGGTCTTGAGCGGCTGTGCCAGCGCCTTCCTGGTGGACAACCAGGTGCAGAGCTTCGCGCGCTGGACCGAGCGCGCGGGCGGCACCGCACCCGCAGTGGCCACCGTGCCGCAGCCGCCGCAGGTCTACCACTTCGAGCGGCTGCCGTCCCAGCGCCAGCAGCCGACGTCCGCCGGGCAGGACGAGCTGGAGAACCTTACCGCCCTCGCGCTGGCCAAGGTGGGCTGGACGCGCGCCGGGGCCGGCACGCCCGCCCCGTGGACGGTGCAGGTCAGCGCCGGCACGCAGCGCCTGCCGCGCGCGCCCTGGGAGAGCCCGTACGACTTCTGGCCCGGCTGGTACGGCCCGGGCTTCGCCATGCCGGGGCGCGACTACATCGTGACCGGCAAGGGCAACATCGTCTGGCTGCCGATGCCGCCGCGCTTCGAATCGCCGTACTTCAAGCGCGAGGTCTCGATCGTGGTGCGCCGCGCGGCCACCGGACAGGTGGTCTACGAGACCAGCGCCGGACACGACGGCCGCTGGAACAGCACCAGCCAACTCTGGGCGGCGATGCTGGACGCCGCGCTGGCCGACTTCCCCACGCCGCCCGAGGGCGTGCGCCAGGTGAACATCGAAGTGCCGCGCTGACCGCGGCGGCTGGCCCGGCTCACGCGGCGGCGGCGCCGCTGTTTTCGCCGGCTGGCGTCTCGAGCAGGACCCGGATCGACTCGCCCAGAACATCCATGCGGTCCTGCTTGCCCATCACCTCGTACACGCCCGCGGCGGCGGCCTCGGCGAGCAGTTCGTCGCTCACGTGGCCCGAGACGACGGCCACGCGTAGCCGCGGCCGGATCTGCCGCAGCCGGCGCGCCACCTCGACCCCCGAGAAGCCCGGCATGTTCTGGTCGGTCACCACCAGGTCCACCGGCTCCTGCGGATGGGCGCGCACCCACTCCAGCGCCGCGGCGCCGGTGCCGAAGGTGCTGACGCGGTAGCCCCGCTTGCGCAGCAGCCGCCCCACCAGGAACACCAGTGCCTCGTAGTCGTCGATGTAGATCACGTGCTTGCCCGGCGGCGGGGCGGCCGGGGCTTCGGCCAGCGGCTGCGCGGGCGATGCCGGCTCGGGGGATGCGCCGTCGTCGTCGCCGTCCGGCCCGGCGTCCGGGGCCAGCGGCAGGTAGATGTCGAAGCGCGCGCCTTGGCCGGGCCGGCTGTGCAGTTCGATCGCGCCCTGGTGCGCCTTGACGATGCCGTGCACCACCGCCAGGCCCAGGCCCGTGCCCTCGCCCGGTCCCTTGGTCGTGAAGAAGGGTTCGAAGACGCGGCGCTGGGTTTCCTCGTCCATCCCCGGCCCATTGTCGGCCACGCTCAGCCGGGCGTACCGGCCGCCGGCCAGCGCCCCCATCCGCAGCGCCCGCGAGGCGTCGAGCCGCACGTCGTCCAGCGCGACGGTGATGCTGCCGTCCGCCCGGCCGGCCAGGGACTGCCAGGCATTGGTGCACAGGTTCATCAGCACCTGCTGGATCTGCGTGGCATCGGCCTGCACCGGCAGCGCGTGCTCCGGCAGGTGGGCCACCAGCCGGACGCCGGCCGGCAGCAGCGAGCGCAGCAGGCGCAGGGCGTCGCTCACCAGCGGCGTGAGCGGCTGGCGCACCATCTCCTGCGTCTGGCGCCGGCTGAAGGTCAGGATCTGCTGCACCAGCTGGCGCGCGCGGATGGCGGCGCGGTTGATCTCGGACAGGCTTTCCTGCGCCGGGTGGTTCGGCCCGATGTCCTCGCGCGCCAGCACGAGGTTGCCCAGGATCGCGGCGAGCAGGTTGTTGAAGTCGTGCGCCACGCCGCCGGCCAGGGTGCCGATCGCCTCCATCTTCTGGGACTCGCGCAACTGGGCCTCGAGCGCGCGGTGCAGCGCCTCGGCCTGCTTGTGCTCGGTGATGTCGGTGTGCGTGCCCACCATGCGCAGCGGCCGCCCTTGTTCGTCGCGGGCGATGACCATGCCGCGCGAGAGCACCCACTTCCAGCTTCCGTCGCGGTGGCGCAGCCGGTGTTCGTTGCGGTAGGCCGGCGCGCGGCCCTCGAAGTGGGCCTGGCGGTCGGCGAACGTCTGCGCCACGTCGTCGGGGTGGACCAGCGCTTCCAAGTCGACGTCGGCGCCCTCCGGGTACCCCAGGATCGCCTTGATGCCGGGCGAGACGAAGCCCTCGCCGGTGCTCGGGTTCCAGTCCCACACGCCGTCGCCCGCGCTCTCCAGCGCGAGCTTCCACAGCACCTCGCTGGCGTGCAGCGCCGCCTCGGCCTCCTTGCGGTCGGTGATGTCGAACTGCACGCCCACGCGCAGCACACCCTCGGCATCGACGGACGCGGGACACGAGCGGTTGCAGACCCAGCGCACGCGCCCGCCGGGCAGCACGACGCGGAACTCGGTTTCCAGCACGACCGGGCCGGCCTGGATCGCCCGGCCGTCGCGCTCGAACAGGGCCCGGTCATCGGGATGGAGGTAGCGCTCGAACAGCGAGGGATTGCGCATCAGGTCCTCGGGCTCGAATCCGTAGATGTCGCGGATGCCCGAACTCACGTAGCGGTACTCGCGCTCGCCGCTGCGGCGCGTGTACACCGCGAAGACGGCGCCCGGCACCTGCGAGGTGATCAGGCGCAGGCGCTCCTCGCTGTCGCGCAGCGCCATCTGATTGTGGATCTGGTCGGTGATGTCCTCGACTGTGCCCTCGTAGAACAGCACGCGGCCCGAGGCATCGCGCACCTTGTGGGCGTTCTCGCTCACCCACACGCGCTCGCGCGTGCGGTAGCGGTACACCTCCGAGACGAAGCCGCGCACGAAACCGTCGCGTTCGAGCAGGCGCTGGAACTCGGCGCGCCGGTCGGGCTGCACGTACCAGTCCACGCCGATGTTCTGGGCCGCCTCGAGCAGCTGGGCCTCGGTCGAATAGCCGTTGAACGCCACCAGCGCCCGGTTGGCGCGCAGCGCGCGGCCATCCGGCAGGCTGCGGTAAGCCCCGATCGGCAGGAAGTTGAAAAGGGTGGAAAAATCCCCGTCTGGCGAAGCCGGCGTCGTCATGCGCGCATTGTGTCGCACACCCTCGCGCGCCGCATGTTTTCACTCCCGGAACAGCAGGAACCGCAATTGCAGATCACCCGCATCCTCGCCGTGCGCCATGGCGAAACCGCCTGGAACCGCGACACGCGCATCCAGGGCCACACCGACATCGCGCTCAATGAACGCGGCCGCTGGCAGGCCGCCCGGCTGGCTCAGGCCCTGCGCGACGAGCCCATCGCCGCGGTCTACGCCAGCGACCTGGGCCGCGCGTTCGAGACCGCCGACGCGGTGGCGCGCACCAAAGGGCTGCCGGTGGTCGCGCACCAGGGCCTGCGCGAGCGCCACTTCGGCCGCTTCGAAGGCCACACCTGGGCCGAGCTGGAACAGCACTGGCCCGCCGAGGCGCTGGCCTGGCGCAAGCGCATGCCCGACTTCGCGCCCGCCGGCGGCGAGTCGCTCCAGCAGTTCCAGCGGCGCGTGCTGCCCACGGTGCTCGCGCTGGCGGCGCGCCACCCGGGCGAGCAGGTGCTCATGGTGGCGCATGGCGGCGTGCTCGACGTGCTCTACCGCGCCGCCACCCGGCTGGAGCTGCAGGCGCCGCGCAGTTGGGAGCTGGCCAACACGGCCATCAACCGCCTGCTCTGGTCGCCAGAAGGCCTGAGCCTGGTCGGCTGGGGCGACACCCAGCATCTGCAGGTCGACGATGGCGACGGCGGCAACGGAAGCTCCCTCGATGAACACAGTGCATGACGGCGGTGGCGGCGACGACGCCCGCCCGGCGGCGCGCGAGCGGCGCGCGCGCGAATGGATCGGCCAGGGCGTGGCCGCCATCGACACGCCTTCGCTGGTGGTCGACCTCGACGCGATGGACCGCAACCTCGCCCGCATGGCCGCCTTCGCAGCGGAGCGCGGCCTGCGCCTGCGGCCCCATGCCAAAACGCACAAGAGCGTGGAGCTCGCGCGGCTGCAGGTCGCCCATGGCGCGGTCGGCGTGTGCGTGCAGAAGACCGACGAGGCGCTGGCGCTGGCGCACGGCGGCGCGCACGACATCCTGATCACCAACGAGGTGATCGCGCCCCAGAAGCTGCGCCGCCTGGCGCAGGCGGTGCGCCGCCTGCCGACGCGCTTCGGGCTGGTGGTGGACAGCACGCTCGGGGTCGACCGGCTGGCCGACGCGCTGGCCGAGGCCGGCGTGCAGGGCGAGCACCGGATGGACGTCTACGTCGAGATCGACGTCGGCCATGGCCGCTGCGGCGTGCCCCCGGGCGAGGCCGCGCTGGTGCTGGCGCACCGCATCCTGTCCCACCCCACCCTGCACTTCGCCGGCCTGCAGGCCTACCACGGCGGCGCGCAGCACCGCCGCAGCCCGGCCGAGCGGGCCCAGGCGATCGGCGAGGCGGCCTGGACTGCGGCCCGGGCCCGGGAGCGGTTGCAGGCCGCCGGCTTCTCGGTGCCGCTGGTCACCGGCGCCGGCACCGGCACCTTCGTGCTCGAGAGCTCCAGCCGCGTCTGGGGCGAACTCCAGGCCGGCTCCTACCTGTTCATGGACGCGGACTACGCCCGCAACGAACACGCGCCGCAGGCCCCGGTGTTCGAGCACGCGCTGTTCGTCAAGAGCCAGGTGATGAGCCGCAGCCCTTCGCACGCGGTATGCGACGCCGGCCACAAGAGCCACGCGATCGACAGCGGCCCGCCCACCGTCCACGCGCCCGCGGGCCTGGTCTATGCGAACGGCGGCGACGAACACGGCCTCTTGCGCCCCACGGCCACCGCCGCCCTGCCCGCGCTGGGCGACACCATCTGGTTGGTCCCGGGCCACTGCGACCCCACCGTCAACCTGCACGACTTCCTGGTCGGCGTGCGCGGCGGGCTGGCCGATGGGCACGTGGAGCGGATCATCGCCGTGGATGCGCGCGGAGGTGGTGGATGAAGGACTCCCCCCTGCGCGGCTTCGCCGCTTCCCCCCTCTCTGGCGCGCCGCTGCGCGGCGCTTGGAGGGGGGACGACAGCTTGGGCCGGCGGAGCCGGACCCTCGCTGTCTCTGGGTTTTGTCTCGGCTCGCTTCGCTCGCCTCTTCTCTCATCAAGGTTGAGGCAGCACCACCATCGCCTCCAGCCCCATGGCGCGGATGCGCGCGGCGGCGGCTTCGGCCTGGGCGCGGCTGGCGAACGGGCCTGCGCGGACGCGCGTGCGCGACCCCTGGGGCGTCTCCACCGCCTGCGCCGCGGCGGGCAGGCCCGCTTCGTCCAGGCGGGCATGGGCCTTGCGCGCGTTGTCGGGGTCGGCGAACAGGCCGACGTTGATGGCAAAGGCCTGCGGGGCGGGAGCGAGGATGGGCGGCGGAGGCGGCGATAGCGGCGATGGTGGCGATGCCGCAGGAGCCTCGGATGCATCGGCTTCGGCGCCGGCTCCTTCGTCCGCCGGCACGGCGGCCTCCACCGGTGTCTCCGGCTCGGCCGGGGCTGGCGGCGATACCGGTTCGGGAACATCGGCGGGCGCTGGCGATGCCACCGGGACGGGCTCAAGCGCCGGCACCGTCACCAGGCCCGGGGCCGGCGAATCGGCCGCGAAACGCGGTGTCCCCGCGCCCGCCAGCAGCCCCCAGGCCAACGCCAGCAGCAAGCCGTTGAGCGCGAGCAAGCCCCACAGCCGGCGCGGCGTGCTGGCCTGCTGCTCCAGCGCGGCGCAGGCCTCCCGCATGGTCCGCGCCTCGCGCACCGCGCGCAGGATGCGGCGGCGGGTGTCGGCGTGCAGCCAGGCGTTGCCGTAGGCGCCCGGCACCGCGATGCACAGCGCCAGCAGCGCGCCCAGCACGCCCCACTCCACCGCCGCCGGCCAGTGCAGGACGTGCCGGCCCACGCCCAGCACCAGCAGCGCCAATCCCTCGGCGCAGGCCACGTACACCAGCGCCGCGAGCCAGACCTGGCGGAATGCCAGCCAGTTCAGCGTGAGAAAGCCGGCGGCCCAGTTCCACGCCGGGCCGGCGCGCCCGGCTTCGTCGAAGCGCTGGAACAGATCGAGGTAGCGCGCGACGTTCACCGGCCCCAGCGCGGCGCGGTAGAGCGCCGTGGTGGCGCTCTCCGGGGCGTTCGTGGCGGCCGGCGGGTGGGCGAACATGCCCGATTCTGGCATGGGGTATGCGGGTTGACGCCAGCCCCCGCACGCACCGCTTCTGCGCACAATGCGCGCATGGTGACATCCGCATCCGCGCGAGGCGACGCATGAGCCCCGGCCAGATCATCGTGCTGGCCACGCCGGTGTTCCTGGCGCTGATCGCGCTGGAGTACGCCATCGGCGTGCGGCGCAGGCGCAACACCTACCGCCTGGACGACGCCATCTCCAGCATCGGCCTGGGCATGCTCAGCCAGATCGGCGCGGTGTTCACGCGCCTGCTGCGCGTGGGCCTGTACACCGCGGTCTATTCGGCGGTTGCGCTCTGGCCCGACCAGGCGTTCTGGACCACTTGGTACGGATGGCTGCTCGCGCTGGTGTTCTACGACTTCTGCTACTACTGGCACCACCGCGCCGGGCACGAGGTCGCGTTGCTCTGGGCCGCGCACGTGGTGCACCACCAGAGCCAGGACTACAACCTCTCCACCGCGCTGCGGCAGACCAGTTCGGGCGCGCTGCTGGGCTGGCTCTTCTACCTGCCCATGGCCGTGGCCGGGGTGCCGCCGCTGGTGTTCGGCGTGGTCGCGCTGGTCGACCTGCTCTACCAGTTCTGGGTGCACACCGAGCAGGTCGGCAAGCTCGGCGGGTTCGACCGCTGGTTCTGCAGCCCGTCCAACCACCGCGTGCACCACGCGGTGAACGACCGCTACGTGGACCGCAACTACGGCGGCATCCTGATCGTCTGGGACCGCCTCTTCGGCAGCTTCCAGGAGGAGGACGAGCCCTGCGTGTACGGCACCCGCAAGCCGCTGAACAGCTGGGACCCGCTGTGGGCCAACGGCGAGGTCTACTGGCAACTGTGCCGCGACGCCTGGCGTGCGCGGCGCTGGTCCGACAAGCTGCGCGTGTGGTTCAAGCCGCCGGGCTGGCGCCCGGCCGGTGCCGCGCCATCGGCCTTCGACATCGCGGCGGTGCGGCGCTTCGCCCCGCCGATGACCCGGGTGGTCCAGGTGTTCGCCGCCGTGCAGTTCGCGCTGCTGCTGGCCGGCGTGGCGGGCTTCCTGTGGCTGGTCGACGGCTGGCCGCTGCCGCGCAGCGCGGTGGTGTTCACGGCCCTGCTGGCGGTGCTGTGGGCGACCGGCGCGGTGATGCAAGGCCGCCTTTCGATGCTGGAGGCGCTGATGATCGAATGCGGCGCGCTGTCCATGGCCGCCGCCGCGCTGGGCGCCGTCGAGCTGCACCGGGTCTTCAAGCCGCTGGCCATGCTGATCGCGATGGCGGCGGTGGTCGCGCACGGTGTGCGCGGCCCATCGGGCCGCATCGGCAGCGACCGCCTGCTGCTGGCCGCGCTGGCGTGCTCGCTCGCGGGCGACGCCTTCCTGATGGTCCCCGGCTTCTTCGTCCCGGGGCTGGCGGCCTTCCTGCTGGCCCACCTGGCCTACATCGCGCGGCTGCGGCAGGACGCGCCCTGGTTCGCCAGCCGGCCAGCCCTGTGGGCCACGCTGGGCGTGGGCGCGGCGATGTACGCCTTTCTCTGGCAGGGCGGCCTGCCGGCCGGCCTGCGCGGCCCGGTCGCCGCCTACGTGGCGGTGATCGCGCTGATGGCCGCGCAGGCGATCGGCCGCGCCGCGGCGCAGCGCGATCCGGCAGCGGTCGCCGTGGCGGTCGGCACCGTCTTCTTCCTGGCCAGCGACAGCCTGCTGGCCACCAACCGGTTTGTCGCGCCGCTGCCGATGTCGCCGGTCTGGGTGCTGGGCACCTACTACCTGGCCCAGAGCCTGATCGTGGCAGGCCTGCTGCGCGGCCGCGGCGCCCCACAGCGGCTGCAAGCCGGGCACCATGGGCCTCGCGCGCAGCAAGACGCGCAGGCGTTCAGGGTTTGAGCGCCTTCCTGCCCGACGGGTTCGCCGCCTGCAGGCGCGCGCTGACCACCTTGAGCCGCGCGGTGAGTTCGTTCACCTTGGCCTGCGCGCGCGCCGCGTCCGCCGGGTTGCGCTGCCGCTCCACCTCGAGCGCCATGAGCTCGGCCGACAGCCCGTAGAACGTGCGCAGGTCGTCCACCACCGGCAGCGAGGCCGACGACCCCAGCTCGGCCAATTGCCGGTGGATGTCCCGGTAGGCGGGCAGGTAGCGCCGCGCAATGGCCTGCATGAAATCGGCCTCGCTCATCTTGCCGTCGCGCACGGCGTCGGCGTCGCGCCGCAGGGCCGCCTCGACCTCGTTCATGCGGGGCGACAACTGCTGCAGCGCCCGCTGGGTGCCGAAACCCTGGCGGTGGTCCACGCCCGGCTGGGCCGACCAGACCAGGCCCCAGGCGACCAGCGCGACGCCGCCGCACGCCAGCCAGCGGCGGCTGCGGCGCAGCTCGTCGCTGGCTTCGTCGTCCACCATTTCGATCAGCAGCCAGGCCATCACGGCGCCGGCCAGCAGCCCACCGACGTGCGCGGCGTTGTCGATGCCCTGGCGGGTGAAGCCCTGCACCAGCGCGAACGCCACGAACGCGCCCTGGCTGGCGAAGAGCTGCGCCACCTTGCCCTTGGGCAGGCGCTCCTTGTGCTGGTACATGCCCACCAGCAAGGCGCCCAGCACGCCGAACACCGCGCCCGAGGCGCCGACCGAGACCGCCTGCTGCGACGAGAAATGCAGGCTCAGCGCGCTGCCCGCGAGCGCCGAGCCCCAGTAGATCATGAGGAACTGCAGGTTGCCGAACCAGCGGCAGACCTGCGCGCCCGCGATCCACAGCGCATACAGGTTGAGCAGCAGGTGCATGATGCCGCCGTGCAGCACGGTGGCGGTCAGCAGCCGCCAGCACTCGCCGTCGCGCACCACGGCGGAGGCCGAGTTCGCGCCCCAGTCGAACAGGTCGGCCGGCGCCGGCTGAACCGGGCTCATGCCGCCGAGCACGTTGAGCAGCCACACCCCGACGTTGAGCGCGGTCACCAGGTAGAGCGCCCACGGCCGGGGCGTCAGCTCGCGCAGCCGCGCATCGAGCGCCTCGCCACGCCGGATCGTCTCGATCCGCTCCTGCATCGCGGCGCGCGCCCGCACGCCGGCGTGCCGCTCGAAGGCCTGCATCGCCGCCGCCACGGCCTTCGGGCGGTCGGCGGCGCGCAGCGGGTTCAGCATGACGGCGCGCCGGGTCCCGTGCTGAAGCCAACTGCGGGTGGCCTCGCGCGACGGCGCGTCGTCGTGCAGGTGGATCTGAAGGTGCTGCTGCCCCTGCACCGCCGTGGACTCGAGATCGGCGATGTCGCGCCAGGGAATGACCTGCCCCTTGAACTGCCAGCCGCCGATGCCCTCGGGCCCGACCTCGAGGATCGGACGCGAACCCAGGAACGGCCGCAGCAGCAGCCAGGCCAGCCAGCCGAAGACCAGCGCCGCCAGGCCCATCACCCACGCCCCTTGCTGCATGGCGAGCGCGCCGGCGGCGAAGAGCACCGCCATGAACCCCACGAGCGCCGCGACCCAGACCGCGCTGTTGCGCCGGGTCGCGTGGAATACCTGCCGCTCGCCCCCCTGCCGCCCCTCGAATCCCCATGTCTCGTTCATGCGCGTGCGTTTGTTTGGTTGTTGCCTGATAAGTGCCGTACGCGAGCGGTCAATCGCCGAACAGCCCGTTCGCGGCCCCTTGCGGCGCAGCCACCCCCAGGTGCCGGTAGGCCGCGAGCGTCGCCGTGCGCCCGCGCGGCGTGCGCTGCAGGAAGCCCTGCTGGATCAGGTAGGGCTCGATCACGTCCTCGATCGTGTCGCGCTCCTCGCCGATGCTGGCGGCGATGTTGTCCAGCCCGACCGGCCCGCCGTCGAAGCGATGGATCACGGCTTCGAGCAGCTTGCGGTCCATCAGGTCGAAGCCCTGCGGGTCGACGTCGAGCATCGCGAGCGCGCGCTGGGCGATGTCCCGGGTGATGGTGCCGCTGCCTTTCACGTCGGCGAAGTCGCGCACGCGGCGCAGCAGCCGGTTGGCGATGCGCGGCGTGCCGCGCGAGCGGCGCGCGATCTCGAAGCCGCCGTCGTCGTCCATCGGCGCCTGGAGCAGCCCCGCGCTGCGCTGGACGATGCGCGCCAGCTCCTCGGCGGTGTAGAACTCCAGCCGCGCCACGATGCCGAAGCGGTCGCGCAGCGGGTTGGTGAGCATGCCCGCGCGGGTGGTCGCGCCGACCAGCGTGAAGGGCTGCAGGTCGAGCTTGATGCTGCGCGCGGCCGGCCCCTCGCCGATCATGATGTCGATCTGGTAGTCCTCCAGCGCGGGGTACAGGATCTCCTCGACGACCGGGCTGAGCCGGTGGATCTCGTCGATGAAGAGCACGTCGTTGGGCTCCAGGTTGGTCAGCAGCGCGGCCAGGTCCTTGGGTTTCTCCAGCACCGGCCCGCTGGTCTGGCGCAGGTTCACGCCGAGCTCCTGCGCGATGATGTGCGACAGCGTGGTCTTGCCCAGCCCGGGCGGGCCGAACAGCAGCACGTGGTCCAGCGCCTCGGCGCGCTTCTTCGCCGCGCCGATGAAGATCTCGAGCTGCTCGCGCACCTTGGCCTGGCCCACGTACTCGTCGAGCAGCTTGGGGCGCAGCGCCCGCTCGATCGCCTCCTCCTTGGGCGAGGCGGCCGCCGCGGACACCACGCGCGGCGCGGGGGCGAAATCGTCGGTCTGGATGCTCATTTGTGGTTGGAACGCCTTCGACTGGGTTCGATTAAACGGAAGTAAGCTGGCTCAACCGCTCAACGGCGCGCCGCAGACTGGGAACAGTCTCTTGCGCTTGGCGTGCATTCCAAGGACCATTGACCAGCGAGCACAAATGTGTGTTGTAGCCGACGCCAGGTTTTTGGGGATGATGCGAAGAAACAACCTCTTCCCGCAGACGCCGCGCTTTAGACAAACGCGCCAAACGAAGAACTTCGGCCTTGGCATCCGCTAACTCCTCCGGGCGATCAGGAATCTTCTTCACCGGAATCTGGAAAAAATCCGAAAAAGCAACCCGATCGCCAAGAACCCAGCTTTCGGCCTCCGGCACCGCCAGCCGAAACAACAAATCGCTGGGAGCGTGCGACGGCAACCAGGCAGCCCGGATCTCCACTGGGCATCTCCGATCGGTGTCAGCCACGCAAAGCACCGGCCGAACATGCCTCGCTTGTTCCGCATACCGAGACAGCGCCGGCAACAGCTTGGTGACCCCTTTGGTATTGATGGGTTCTCCCGATGCGGTCCAACCCGGCAAGGCTGCCGCGATCAACTTGAGGCCCAAGGCACAGCACAAGGCATCCTCCCCCACCACTTGAACTTGCTTCACGAAAAAAGGCCCATCTGCTCAATCTGGCGAGGGCGCGTCTTCGGAAGCAAGACTTCCGCAGCATTGAGGCCATGCTCCATTTCCTTTCGCTCCCCTTCCGTAGCAGCCCGAACAGTGGTTCCATCGTCGCCGGGTTCGAGCAGAAGTATGGAATCGGGATCCGTCACTGCGGAGATCAAGTTGTCGCTATGCGTGGTGCTCAATACCTGCCGAAGAAACCCCCCCTTCTTCCGCTGCCTCAGGACTCGATCGATCATTAATGGAATGTGCTCCGTGATGGCGTCGTTCAAGGACAGCTCCGGTTCTTCGAGGAGGAGGAGGCCGTCCCCCTCCTGTAAGGCCCACAAAAATCCGATCAATCTCAAGGTGCCGTCGGAGAATTGGTCTTCTCTTTGCCATGAGCCGTGAACGCGCCAGTGTTTGAAGTTGGCCTTTAGATGCGGAAATCCGGTCGCAGAATCTTGCTCGAAATGCAGTTCTGAAAATTGAGGCACTGCCACTTCCAGTGCTTGCTGTATGCGCCTCAAGCGCGCGTCCCTGGTTTTGGCCGTCGTGCGTGCAATTCGTTGCAGCAGCCCTTGGCCAAAAGGGTCGTTTTCGATGATCCGCCCACTGATTTCGTCGCTGTGTTTCAGCAGTTGAGGAACAAGATGCAAGTAGGTCGTTGCAGAAAAATGCTCGGCCAACTCTCGAAACGAGGAATTGCTGTTGATCTGTTCGAGAAACGTCTGTGTCAAACGGGCACTATCACGCAAATCATCGGCATCGGGACGGCTAAAAATCACTTGCCCGTCCTTTAGCACTGACTCCTCCTGAATGAGCACTCGCTGAAGCCCTTTGCCCTCCGATTTGAAAGCAAGGATGTAACGCCAGCGAGGTACTTTGTCTTCCGGAGCGTCGCTGACATCCACCTCGATCCGGACCTCTGGGTCACGCCGCGCGTGCAAGCTCCTCAGTTTGCTGAGGCCACCGCGCTCCTTGAGCGCTTTCTGCAGCCCTCCCCCCTCGCTTTGAGCGATCGACCTCAGGAACCTGAACACGTCCAGCAAGTTGGATTTCCCCGACGCATTGGCACCGATAACGTAGGCTCGCGGACCAAGGGTGACGTCCACCTTTCTGAAGTTTCGCCAGTTTCTCAGTTGCAAATGTGTGATTAACATAAGATCTTTCCGTGTGTCTCGCAACGCACTTCGATTGTCGTGGCCACTCACTTCGCCAAGGCCTTGAGTGCCAGCTTGATGCCCTCGCTCACGCCCACCCCCGCCGGCAGCGCCTTGAGCGCGGCGGCGGCGTCCTTCTCGCTGTAGCCCAGGGCCATCAGGGCCTGCTGGATGTCGCTGGCGGCCTCGCCCACGGCGGCGGCATTGGCGGGCAGCGGCAGGTCGGCGCCGAGTTTGCCCTTGAGTTCGAGCAACAGGCGCTCGGCGGTCTTCTTGCCGATGCCCGGCACCTTGACGATGCGCCCGCTTTCCTGCGCGCTCACGGCCTGGGCCAGGTCGGCCACGCTCATGCCCGAGAGCACCGACAGCGCGGTGCGCGGCCCCACGCCGCTGATCCGGATCAATTGGCGGAAGGCCTCGCGCTCGCCCGCGGTGCCGAAGCCGTAGAGGATCTGCGCATCCTCGCGGACCACGAAATGCGTGAGCAGCGCCACCCGCTCGCCGGTGGCAGGCAGGTGGTAGAACGTGCTCATCGGCACGTCCACTTCGTAGCCCACGCCATGGCAGTCCAGCAGGATCTGGGGCGGGTTTTTCTCCAGCAGGGTGCCGGTCAACTTGCCTATCATCGGGATTTCCTTTCGCGGAATTATCGGTTTGATTCTCAGACACACCTTCACCCCGCCCGACAACGAGCGCATGGCCAACCTGTGCGGTCCCATGGACAGCCACCTGCGCATCATCGAGGCCGCGCTGCAGGTCAAGGTGGCGCACCGGTTCGAGCAGTTCCGCATCGAAGGCCCCAAGGCCCAGGCCAACCAGGCGCTGGAAGTGCTGCAGGCGCTCTACGAGATGGCCCGGCGCCCGATTCCCGCCGAACAGGTGCAGCTCATGCTCAGCGGCGACACCGCGCTGGCCGCGGCCGACGACGGCGCGCTGGCCCTGCAGACCCGGCGCGGCGAGGTGCGCGGGCGCACGCCCAACCAGGCGCGCTACCTGGAGAACATGGCCGCGCACGACATCACCTTCGGCATCGGCCCGGCCGGCACCGGCAAGACCTACCTGGCCGTGGCCTGCGCGGTGGACGCGCTGGAGCGCAGCGCGGTGCAGCGCATCGTGCTCACCCGCCCGGCGGTGGAGGCGGGCGAGAAGCTGGGCTTCCTGCCCGGCGACCTGGGCCAGAAGGTGGACCCGTACCTGCGCCCGCTGTACGACGCGCTGTACGACCTGATGGGCTTCGACAAGGTGCAGAAGGCCTTCGAACGCCAGCAGATCGAGATCGCGCCGCTGGCCTTCATGCGCGGGCGCACGCTCAACCACGCCTTCGTGATCCTCGACGAGGCGCAGAACACCACCACCGAGCAGATGAAGATGTTCCTCACCCGCCTGGGCTTCGGCGCCAAGGCCGTGGTCACCGGCGACGTGAGCCAGATCGACCTGCCGCGCACCCAGCTCAGCGGCCTGATCGACGCCGAGCGCGTGCTTAAGCGCGTGCAGGGCATCGCGTTCACGCGCCTGACCAGCGCCGACGTGGTGCGCCATCCGCTGGTGGCGCGCATCGTCGACGCCTACGAGGCGCGCACCCCCGCCGCCGAGGACGGCAGCGCCCCGCCGCCCACCAGGCGCGCACGCCGCGCCGCGCCCTGAACCCGCCAGGAGAGCCCATGCCCCATCGCGCCGCCATGGCCGCCGCCGCATTCGCCACCGCCGCCGCCCTGGCCGGCTGCGCCGCCTTCCCGTTTCCGCGCGCGGACCCGTCCCCGGCCGGCGCGCCGCCGGACCGGACGATCATCGCCGACAGCTTCAGCAGCCAGACCGTGCGCTACCGCTGCCAGGGCGGCACCGAGCTCGAGGTGGTCTACCTCAACCTGAACAACGACACGGCCCTCGCCGCGCTGCATTTCGACGGCCGCACCGCCCTGCTGCAGAACCGGCCCACCGCCTCCGGCGCGCACTACATCGCATTGGACGAACAGCACAGCCTGCGCTGGCGCACCCGGGGCAGCGAAGGCCAGCTCAGCTTCCTGGCGGCCGACCACACCGCGCGCGAGCGCACGCTGCTGGCCGACTGCCGTGCGGTGAGATGAGACTCCCCCCTGCGCCGCTGACGTGGCTTCCCCCCTCTCTGGCGCGCCGCTGCGCGGCGCTTGGAGGGGGGACGACATCTCGGGCCGGCGGAGCCGGACCCTCGCTGTCTCTGGGTTTTGCGTCGGCTCGCTTCGCTCGCCTCGGGGCCGCCTCTTCGCTCCGGCACGGTGACCACTGACATGGCCCTGCCCGCGCTCCAGCTTTCCCTGCAGTTCAGCCGCGGCCTGCGGGACGCCGCCGCCCACCGCGGCGCGCTGCCGCGCCGGCGCGTGGCACGCTGCATCCGGCAGGCGCTCGAGGCCGATGCCGAGATCACCGTGCGCATCGTCGACGCCGAGGAAGGCCGTGCGCTCAACCGCGACTACCGCGGCCGGGACTACGCCACCAACGTGCTGACCTTCGACTACGCGGCCGAGCCGGTCGTGATGGCCGACCTCGTGCTGTGCGCGCCGGTGGTCGCACGCGAGGCCGCCGAGCTGGGCAAGCCGCTGGCCGCGCACTATGCGCACCTGCTGGTGCACGGCACCCTGCACGCGCAAGGCTGGGACCACGAGGCCGGTGATGCCGACGCCGAGGCGATGGAGGCGCGCGAGATCGAGATCCTGGCCCGGCTGGGCGAGCAGAACCCGTACCGCTGAGACCTCACCCCATCCGCAAGGGGATGGTCACGGGGCCGTCGTTGACCAGGTGCACCCGCATGTCGGCGCCGAAGCGGCCGGTGGCGACCTCGGGGTGGCCGGCGCGCGCGGCAGCCACAAAGGCGTCGTAGAGCGCTTCGCCCCGCGCGGGCGGCGCCGCGCCGGTGAAGCCCGGCCGGTTGCCGCTCTTGGTGTCGGCCGCCAGGGTGAACTGGCTCACGATCAGCAGGCCGCCGCCGACGTCCTGCACGCTGCGGTTCATCTTGCCGGCCTCGTCGTTGAAGATGCGCAGCCGGAGGATCTTGGCCAGCATCCTCTCGCCCACCGCCTGCGTATCGTCCGGCTCGGCGCACAGCAGCACCAGCAGGCCGGGGCCGATCGCGCCCACGGTCCGTTCATCGATCTCCACGCGGGCCTGGGCCACGCGCTGCAGCAGGGCCATCACGGCAGGGGACTCCTTTCATCCTGGGCATGCGTTTCCACGCCGCTGGGCAGCAGTTGGATCGTCGCCCGCAGGCCGGGCACCGCGTCCATCAGCGCCCGCTCCACCTCGGCCCGCACCGCGGCCGCGCGCCCGAGCGGCCACGACGCCGGCAGGTGCATGTGCAGGTCCACGAAGCGGCGCTGGCCGGCCCGGCGCGAGTGGACGTGGTCGAAGCGCACGGCGGCCTGCCGCCGCGCGAGGCCCTCCAGCGTGCGCTCGAGCGTGGCCATCACCTCGGGCTCCAGCGCCTGGTCCATCAACCCCTGGGAGGAACGCCACAGCAGGCGAGCGCCTTCCTTCAGGATGTTCAGGGCCACGGCGATGGCGATCACCGGGTCCAGCCAGAGCCAGCCGCCGAGCTGCACCACCGCGATGCCGGCCACCACGCCGGCCGAGGTCCAGACGTCCGTCAGCAGGTGCCGCGCATCGGCTTCGAGCGCGATCGAGCGGTGCGACCGCGCCGCGCGCAGCATCACCACCGCCAGCCCGCCGTTGAACGCCGCGCTCGCCACCGACAGCGCCAGGCCCCAGCCCACCTGCTGGAGCGGCCGCGGATCGGCCAGCCGGTGGCCGGCGGCCCACAGAATGCCCAGCGCCGCGGCGATGATCAGGATGCCCTCGAACCCGGAGGAAAAATACTCCGCCTTGTGGTGGCCGTAGGGGTGGTCCTCGTCGGCCGGGCGTGCGGCGATCGTCACCATCACCAGGCCGAACACCGCGCTGGCCAGGTTGACGAGCGACTCCATCGCGTCGGACAGCAGGCCGACCGAATCGGTGACGGCCCAGGCCAGGGTCTTGAGCACGATCGTCAGCACCGCCACCCCGACCGAGGCCATCAGCAGGCGCCGGGGCGTGAGCAGGGGCGACGGGGCGGCGGCAAGGGGTGGCATGCCGCGATTGTGCCGGCCCGCGGCGCACCCGCATGCATGCCAGAATCGGCCGCATGCGGCAGCAGTCCTGGCAACGCTTGCGGTGGTGGATGTGCGGCGGGGCGGTGATCGCCCTGGCCGGCATGGCGTGGCTGGCCCAGCGCTCGCTGGCCGGGCAGCGCGCGCTGTTCGAGACCGACGCCCGCATCGTGCACCGGCTGCTGAGCCAGCAGGTGGTGCAGCACGACGCCATCCTGGCCACGCTGGCGCTGTTGCAGCCCGCAGCAGCAACGGCGGACGCCGGCGAGCGGCCCGAGCAGCGCCTGCCCGCGCTGTATCCCCAGATCCTGGCCGTGCAGCGGCGCGGGGCCGGCGAGCGCTGGCCCGACGAGGCACTGGCCGAGGCCGAGGCCCGTTCGCGCCAGACCCGGCGCGCCACCCTGGCCCTGCCCGAGCTGCCCGCCGGCCGCTACCGCCTCGTGCTCGCGGCCGAGCCGGCCAGCTTCGCACTGACCATCGACCTGCATGCCATGGTGCCGTGGTCCGAATGGCCGATGGCGCGCGACACCAGCCCGGTGCGCGTGGTCCTGGCGCACGGCGGCGCCGAGCACGTGCTCCAGCCCGGCGCGCCGGGCCTCCGGAGAACGGGGCCGGGCTGGCGCTTCGGCTTCCACAAGGTGGTGGCGGCCGAAAGCCAGCCGTTCGACGTGGTCGCGTCCCAGGACGTGGGCTGGCGCCAGTTGCCCTGGGCCGCCATGCTGGCCTGGCTGGCCGGCGTGGCGGCGCTGCTGGCCGCGGCGCGCCACCTGCTGCAGCAGCGCAGCGAGCGCCGCCGCGCCGAGGAACTGCTGCGCCTGGGGCAGGTCGGGCGGCTGAACACGCTGGGTGAACTCGCCGCGGGGCTCGCGCACGAGCTCAACCAGCCGCTCACCGCCCTGCTGGCCAGCACCCAGGCCGCGCAGCGCCTGCTGGCGGAAGACCCGCCCGAACTCGCCACCGCCCGCGGCGCCATGGCCCGCGCCGCCGAGCAGGCCCGGCGCGCGGCCGAGGTGCTGGGCCGGCTGCGCCGCGCCGTGGAACGCCCCGGCGCCGACCGGCCGCGCCAGCCGGTGGACGTGGCCGACGCCGTGCGCCACGCGCTCTACCTGCTGGAGCCCGAAAGCCGGCGCCGCGGCGTGGTGCCGCGGCTCGAAGGCCCGCCGTCGCTGGTGGCCCTGGCCGACCCAGTGGCGCTCGATCAGGTCGTCCACAACCTGGTCCTCAACGCGCTGCAGGCCCTGGAACAGGTGCCCGCCGCGCAGCGCCGCCTCGTGCTCACCCTGGGCACGGCAGACGATGGCCAGGCCGAGCTCGCGGTGGCCGACAGCGGTCCGGGCATCCCGCCGGAGGTGCTGCCGCGCCTGTTCGAACCTTTCTTCTCCACCCGGGACGGCGGCCTGGGGCTGGGCCTGAGCCTGTGCGAATCGCTCGTGCACGGCATGGGTGGCACGCTGAGCGCCGCCAACGCCCCCCAAGGCGGCCACGGCGCCATCTTCCGGCTGCGCCTGCCGCGGGAGGAAGGGCAGCAGAAGGGGCACCCGTGAGCAGCGACACCCTGTCCCCCACCATCCACCTGATCGACGACGACCAGGCGGTGCGCGAGAGCCTGGCGCTGCTGATCGGCACCGTCGGCCTGCGCGTGCAAGCCTGGAGCGACCCGCAGGCATTCCTCGAGCGGTTCGACCGCGAAGGCATCGGCGCCATCGTGCTCGACGTGCGCATGCCCGGCATCAGCGGCCTGTCCGTGCTCGAGACCCTGGTGGCGCAGGGCGTCGACCAGCCGGTGATCATGCTCACCGGCCACGGCACGGTGGCCATGTGCCGGCGCGCCTTCAAGGCCGGCGCGGCCGAGTTCCTGGAAAAACCGGTCAACGACGAAGCGCTGCTCGAGGCCCTGCAGCAGGCGGTGCGCCAGCACGTCCACTCGCGCCAGCGCCACCAGGCCGATCGCGCCGCGCGCGAGCGCTACGCGCAGCTTTCGGAGCGCGAGCGCGAGGTACTGGGGCTGATCGTCGAGGGCCTGACCAACAAGGAGATCGGCCGCGCCCTCGGCCTGTCGCCGCGCACGGTGGAAACCCACCGCGCCAACCTGTTCGCCAAGCTGCAGGCGCCGTCGCTCGCGCAGTTGATCCGCCACTACGCGGCATTGGTGGACGCGCGAGACGGCGGCGGTGCTGCGTAGTTCTACGGAGGGGCGCGCGTAGCCGCCCGAATGGCGAACGCGCGCCGCGGTTTTTACAGTTCTCCCACGGTTGATCGAACCGCACACCCTCCACGGAGAACCACACCATGCGAGCCTTCGCCAAAGCTTCCCTGATCGCCCTTTCGCTCGCCGCCGCCAGCCTGGCCGGCGCGCAGAGCGTGCGCACGGAAAAAAACATATCGCTCGACCTCGCCAGCCAGATCGCCAGCGCCACCGTGGCCGCCTGCAGCGCCGCGGGCTACAACGTCGCGGCCACGGTAGTCGATCGCGCCGGCACCGTGCGGGCCGTCATGCGGGCCGACAACGCCGGCCCGCACACGCTCGAAGCGAGCCGCCTCAAGGCCTACACCTCGGCCTCGGCCAAGAACCACACGCTGGCCATGATGGAAGCGGCGCAGAAAAACCCGGCGGCGGCCAATCTGGTCAACATCCCGGGCTATCTGCTGCTCGGCGGCGGCGTGCCGGTGAAGGTGGGCAACGAGGTCATCGGCGCGGTGGGCGTGGGCGGCGCGCCCGGCGGTCACCTGGACGAGCAGTGCGCCGTCGCAGCGCTCGACAAGGTCAAGGAACAGCTGAAATGAAACGCCGCACGCTGATCACCCGTCTGCTGGTGGCGGCGCTGTCGGCCGCTGGGCCCGCCTGGGCGCAGGTGGCTCCCAGCGCCAGCGAAGCCGCCGCCTACCAGGGCCTGCACGCCGCCGCCCACACTGGGGATGTGGCGAAGATCGCCCGCCTGGTGGCCGGCGGTGCGGCACTGAACGCCACCGACCCGCGCGGCCGCACGCCGCTGCACGTGGCGGCGTTTGCAAGGCAGCGCGAAGCGATCCGCGCGCTGGCCAAGGCCGGCGCCGACATCGATCGGCTGGAAAACGACCGCTACGACGCCGTGACCATCGCCTCGGTGGCCGACGACGAAGACACGCTGAGGGTGCTGCTTTCGCTGGGCGCCAGCGCCAGGCAGACCACCAGCCGCTACGACGGCACCGCGCTGATCGCCGCCGCGCACCTGGGCCACGACGGCGTGGTGCGCCAGCTCATCGCAGCCGGCGCACCGCTGGACCACGTGAACAACCTGCACTGGACCGCGGTGATCGAGGCCATCGTGCTGGGCGACGGCGGCGCGCGCCACCAGGCCACGCTCAAGGCACTCATCGACGCCGGGGCGAATCTGCAACTGGCGGACCGCAATGGACGGACGCCGCTGCAGCTCGCGCGTTCGCGGGGGTATGCGGCGATGGTCGACCTGCTGGAGAAGGCTGGCGCTCGCTGATACCCGTCCCGCCAACGCCGCTCAGCCCAGCACCACCCGGGCGAACTTGCGCTTGCCCACCTGCACCACATAGGTGCCGGCCGCGAGCTTGAGCCCCTTGTCGCCGACCACCGACCCGTCCACCCGCACGCCGCCGCCGTCGATCAGCCGGTTGGCCTCGCTGGACGACGGGGCCAGGCCGGCCGACTTGAGCAGGGAGGCGATGCCCAGCGGCGCGCCCGGCAGCGACACCTCGGGGATCTCGTCGGGCACACCGCCCCGGGAACGGTGGATGAAGTCCTGCTCGGCCGCGTCGGCCGCCGCCGCGCTGTGGAACCGCGCGGTGATCTCCTTGGCCAGCATCACCTTCGCGTCCTTGGGGTTGCGGCCGCCCCCGACCTCCTGGCGCAGCGCCTCGATCTCGGCCAGCGACCGGAACGACAGCAGCGTGTACCAGCGCCACATCAGTTCGTCCGAGATGCTCAGCACCTTGGCGAACATGGTGTTCGGATCCTCGGCGATGCCGATGTAGTTGCCCTTGGACTTGGACATCTTCTCCACGCCGTCCAGCCCTTCCAGCAGCGGCATGGTCAGGATGCACTGCGGTTCCTGGCCGTACTCCGCCTGCAGGTGCCGGCCCATCAGCAGGTTGAACTTCTGGTCCGTGCCGCCGAGCTCCAGGTCGCTGTGCAGCGCCACCGAGTCGTAGCCCTGCATCAGCGGGTACAGGAACTCGTGCACGCTGATCGGCGTGCCGGCCTTGAAGCGGTCGTGGAAATCGTTGCGCTCCATCATGCGCGCCACGGTGTACTTGGCCGCGAGCTGGATCATGCCCATCGAGCCCAGCGGCAGGCTCCATTCGCTGTTGTAGCGAATCTCGGTGCGCGCCGGGTCCAGCACCAGGCTGGCCTGCCGGTAGTAGGTCTCGGCGTTGGCCTTGATCTGCTCGGGCGTGAGCGGCGGGCGGGTGCTGTTGCGGCCCGAGGGATCGCCGATCAGGCTGGTGAAGTCGCCGATCAGGAAGATCACCTGGTGCCCCAGATCCTGCAACTGGCGCAGCTTGTTCAGCACCACGGTGTGGCCGACGTGGATGTCCGGCGCGGTCGGGTCCAGCCCCAGCTTGATGCGCAGCGGCTTGCCGGTGGCCTCCGAGCGCGCCAGCTTGCGCACCCAGTCGGCCTGCGGAAGCAGCTCCTCGCAGCCCCGCAGCGTGACGCTCAGCGCCTCCCTCACGCCGTCCGTCAGAAGGGTGCCATCGGGTGTGGCCGGCGGAATACTTTGGATTTCGTCTTGAGGGGGGTTCATACGCATAAATTCGGATGCAAAACAAGCCTCGATGGCTATACTGCGCGGCCAGGGTGACCGATTTTAGTTGTCGCGCTTTTTGCCCGATAACAAGCGCATCTCGTCAGCCGCCGGGCGATTGAGTGAACTTGTTCCGCCTCAACCGCTCTTTTTTTGTTTGCGCGCATTGCCCGCCGCCCTTGGCGGGCAGGCCCCTGCCGGAATTCCAGCCTTGATTCGACCGCTACTCCATACGCTGGCGCACGCTGCCGACGCCACGAGCCAGGCCCTTTTGCGGCATCCCCGCCGCGTCATGGGCAGCCTGGGCATCCTGCTCCTGGGCACGGGCGTGACCGCCTTCGGCATCGCACCGCTCGCCCCCGACGCCGCCGACCTGCCCGTGCGCCAGGTCGTCGAAACCCTCGACACCCCCGCGCTGATCGAGACCTACCGCGCCGCGATCGGAGAGACCGGCGCGCCGCCGCCCCTGGTGCTGTTCCGCAGCGAGACCACCCGCCGCGACGACACCGCCCAGAGCCTGCTGCAGCGGCTCGGCGTGGTCGACCCCCAGGCCCAGGCCTTCCTGCGCAGCGACCCGACCGCCCGCCAGTTGCTGGCCAGCGGCCGGTTCGGCCGACCGGTCAGCGTCGAGACCACCGACCGCCAGACCCTGCTGCGCCTGACCTCGCGCTGGCTGAACGCCGCCGACGAGACCGCCTTCACCCGGCTCGTGGTCGAGGCGAACCCGGCCGGCGGCTTCACCTCCCGGCTCGAACAAGGGGCGCTCACGGCCTCCGCACGGCTGGCCAGCGGCGTCATCCGCAGCTCGCTGTTCGCGGCCACCGACGCGGCTGGCATTCCCGACCCGGTGGCCAACCAGCTGGCCGAGATGTTCGCGAACGAGATCGACTTCCGGCGCGACCTGCGCCAGGGCGACCGCTTCAGCGTGGTCTACGAAAGCCTGGAAGCCGACGGCGAGAGCCTGCGCACCGGCCGCGTCGTGAGCGCCGAGTTCGTCAACAACGGCCGCACGCACGCGGCGGTCTGGTTCGAGGAGCCGGGCCACAAGGGCGGCTACTACGGCTTCGACGGCCAGAGCGCGCGCCGCTACTACCTTGCCTCCCCGCTCGAGTTCTCGCGCGTGAGCAGCGGTTACGGCATGCGCTTCCACCCGGTGCTGGGCCAGCGCAAGGCGCACCTGGGCGTGGACTTCGCCGCCCCCACCGGTACGCCGGTGCGCACCATCGGCGACGGCACGGTCGAGTTCGCCGGCGTGCAGCGCGGCTACGGCAACGTGATCTACATCCGCCACCGCAACAACCAGACCACGGTCTACGCCCACCTCAGCCGCATCGGCGTGCGCCAGGGCCAGCGCGTCAACCAGGGCGAATTCATCGGCGCCGTGGGCTCCACCGGCATGTCCACCGGGCCGCACCTGCACTTCGAGTTCCGCGACAACGGCGTGCACATCGACCCGCTGACCATCGCACGCCAGAGCGAATCCATCGCCATGCCAGCCGAACTGCGCCCGCGCTTCAACGAAGTGGCCCGGCTGCAGCGCCTGCAGCTCGACGCGGCCGCCACCGTGCAGCAGGCCAGCGCTGAATGAGGGACACCCCCCTGCGCCGCTTTGCGGCTTCCCCCCTCTCTGGCGCGCCGCTGCGC